>NZ_BAAJLR010000003.1:0-716702 GCF_057542855.1 Alteromonas sp. 4NS20-0143 | reverse complement strand
GCCTAGTTATCGTTTGATATCAGATTTTCCTAAATTGTTAACCAGCTCTTCCTGGCAGCCATAGTGATACGGCACCACCTGACTTCATTCCAAACTCAGAAGTGAAACGTATTAGCGCCGACCGGTGACCGGCGCAGGGATAGTGTGGGGTTTCACCATGTGAGAGTAGGACGGGCTGGCCCTCCAGACTGCCAGGTCCCAGTAAGAAAAACCCGCCTAACGGCGGTTTTTTTGTTTTCTGCCCCAAAAAAATAAATGGGGTCAGGTCCTCATTAATCCCCCTGATTACATTCATAACATCCAACCTAAAAAACATAAATGGGGTCAGTTCCGCATTTATCTCCCAATTACATCCAGCACACCGAATCTAACGAACATAAAACAGGGGCAGAACCCAATATTGTCGTCTGCATTGCCTACAACAGATAAACGATCAAAGAATGTGGACCTGACCCCAATTTTTAAAAGAGCATGAGTTGGTCGTCGACGATGTCGCTAAAATCTATTCCGATTAAAGGCAGGATACTCTCTGCTATGGGGCGGATTTGCTTATCAATATAGTGGTTATGATCTAGGGGGGAGCTCACCATATCGCTGGTTTGAGGGCCGTTTAGTGTAATAACATAAGCGATGGTTCTATTACGTTGATATTGTAATGGTGCTTGGCGCTCTGCATTTAACTTATCGGCCAAAATAGCCGCCTTCACATGAGGTGGATGGGATTTCGTATAAGACGATAAAGGTTTTCTTAAACGCTTCTTGTAGATCAGCTGTTGGTCTACTTCTCCGCTGTTAATTTTATCAATCGTATCTCGTATAAACTGTTTCACAGGCTGCTGTTTAAACACTTTACTATACAATTCATATTGAAAGTCTTTTGCTAATTGTGTCCAATCAGAGCGAACGTTTTCTAGCCCTTTAAAGACTAACTCCTCGTTTTCATTACTCTCACCGATGTTACTTTCAGAGAAAGTGGTACCGTCATCGTCGTTAGATGCTCGTTGAGGCTCAGTATGTTCTATACCAGTATCTCGAATGCCGGCATAACGCTTTTTGCTGCCTTCTGATGAACCTCTGATAGTAGGCATAAAGAACTTGGTAAAATGAGATTCAAATTCAATTTCTAGCTCACAGGTGAGGTTAAAATCTTCAGCGATGAGTGTCTGCCACCGTTGATTTATGATTGTAGCAAGCTGCTTACCTGTCTCCTTTGGCGTACCGAGCGAAATATTGTCATTTAAGTGAACAAAGGTTGAGTCTGTATCACCGTAGATAACCGTATATCCTAACTCTTCAATCCATTTCGCAGTGGTTTGCATTATGTCATGCCCACGAAGGGTAATTGAACTAGCAAGCCTTGGGTCGTAAAAGGGGCAACCGCCACTACCTAAAACGCCATAAAACGAGTTCATGATGATCTTGATAGCCTGAGAGCGGGGTTTGTCTTCTTGACGCTTGGCTTCGTCACGTTGTGCCCATAGATTTTTGATAATGTCGGGTAAGAAGTGTTTGGTACGGCTAAAAACAGCTCCCTTGAAGCCAGGAATGGCTTTTTCGGGAGATAGTAAACCTTCAGCTAAACCTAAAGGGTCGATATTAAATGTCCGTATTATTGACGGATAAAGGCTTTTAAAATCTAAAACCAGTACATCATCATACAGTCCTGGTAAAGAACGCATTACGTATCCACCAGGGCTTGCAAGCCCGCCATTTGACGGTCGCACGCCAGCAACGTAATGCTCTCTATGCAGCTTTGGTAAATATACGTTTAAAAACGCGGCAACTGACCCACCGGGTCTACCTAACTCAAGTCCCGTCAACGTGCCTCGCAGCGTTAAAAAATCAATAAACTGGGTTTTTTGTTGGATACTGTTTACAAGTTCGCTGTCTTTAAAGTTGTAGTCGGCAAGAGATAAGGGCTCGTGCAAATACTGATGCTTGATTGCCTTGAGTTTATCGTCTTCTTGAATAAGCTTATTTTCGTTTAAAAGCTGCTCGGCTACATTGTCTAAAGAAAATGAGTCGAAGTGATAGGTCATTGTTTTGAGCGCCTCTATACCGTCAACAATGCAGCGGCCCGGTATATTGACCAGTACTTGGTCATCCCATTCTCTCGCCGTGGCCTCTCTGCCTTGTCGGCCCATCAATAGCTTTTCGTTCAGGCGCTTTGCACGTCGCGCTATAACAGCGAAGTCAAACTGCTTCACATTCCAGCCCAAAATAATATCAGGGTCGATATTGCAGATTCGGGAGAAAAACACGTTAAGCAGCGTTTTCTCGCTATCAACCACCGCCAACGTGTAATGCTGACTCGTTGATGCTAATACCTTATTTTCGAAAGTAGGGGGCCTAACTAAGATGACTTCGTTATGACTCTCACCTGCGATTGAAATACTAAATAGTGATTCGTTCTCATCGCATTCAATATCAATACTTACCCACGTAAATGCTGGCAAATAGTTAGATGGTCTAATTCGAGCGTTAATTATTTCATTGTCGTTGTTAGGAGAAACAAACTCTATAGCACCATAAATGAAACGTTCCATAAGATATCGGTCGGCTAACCGAATATCGGCTTCATAGAGCGTGATACTATTTTCGGTCGCAATTTTTCTGAGCTTGTGCATTTGGCTTTCGGTGTTTGTTTTTACAGTAACAACCCGTATTTGCTCTAGCGTTTTAAAGTGGTCAGAGGGAAAGGACACATCACGGTGCAATACACCTGAAGCGGCTAAGGCACTAATAAGTTTGTCTTTATTATCCATAGCAACAAAACAAGTGGGCTGCTGAGGGGCAGACACTAGCCTTACCGTCTTTTCGTGTGTTTTCACCCATAGCTCAACAAACGCCTTACCCTTTTCGGTAAACGTGCTCTTATTGAGAATATAACCTTGTTTAATCACGCCATGCTTTTCTTTTGTTTATCAACTTTTAACAATGAGCTACTACCACTTTTCAAAACCTATTGGTGCTAATTAGGTATTAGAAACCCGATTCCCAGCCAGAAAAGCTAAGTATACCGCACCTCGCTGTCGGTTATCCTCATTCCATTAACTTCATAGCCAGCCCATTGCTATAACTTACCACTATAGATGTCCATTCGAGAGATACGTTTGTTTTTACGTTTAAGCCGCGTTAGAAGTAACATCCCGTATAATCAGTTTTGTATCTTTAAAAGAGGTATGCCATGCAATATCTAGCAGACAAACAGCCACAGCCTGGTGAACTTGTTGAAATTGCGAACGGTGTTATGTGGCTAACTATGCCTTTGCCGTTTGAACTTGACCACATTAATCTCTATCTCATTAAAGATGAAGACAAGTGGGTGGTTGTTGATACGGGTATTGGTACGTCGACAACGAAAGCGTTGTGGCAACAGATATTTGAAAAGCTCGATGGCAATATATCCGCTGTTATCGTCACCCATCTTCATCCCGACCACATCGGGTTAGCGGGTTGGATTGCCGACGAATTTGATGTTCCTTTTTATATGTCACAAACTGAGTACTTCACTGCTAGAGCGTTTTGTGCAGGCAAAAATGGTGCGTCGAATAAAAGAGATGTCCGTTATTTTAGCCAAGCTGGCCTAGACAGCGAGCTAGTTGAAAAGCTTACTCAGGGAGATGGTAAAGGGTTTAGCCAAGTTGTATCACCCATTCCAGTCAGTTATACGCGATTGAAGCACAACGATGTGCTGTCATTTGATAATAACGAGTGGAAAGTATTGGTTGGAAGGGGACATTCTCCAGAGCACGCTTGTCTGTACTGCGAAAGTAAAGGGGTGTTGATTTCAGGCGATCACATACTGCCCATGATAACGCCAAATATTGGCGCTTACTCTACCGAGCCTGACGCGCTTACTTTGAATGACTACCTTACCACGCTCCCTCCGTTCAAAGCGCTCCCAGAAGATACAGTTGTATTACCCGCTCACAAGCTCCCGTTTGTAGGCTTGCACCAACGGGTTGATGAATTACTTGCGCATCACCATCAACACCTTAGTGCATTAAAAAGTGCGTGTGCCACACCACAAACGGTGGCTCAGCTACTGCCCGTGATGTTTAAGCGAAAGCTCTCAAGTAGAAATATGGTGTTTGCTGTGGCAGAGTGTTACGCCCATTTAAATTATTTGGTTGCCGAGGGAGAACTAACAAAAACGCTACTAGATGACAGTGTATTAACGTTTACTCAGCCCTTGGCCGCTAAACTGACAGCAACTAACTGAGAGCGGCTAAACTAACCGGCGAATGTATAACTAGATAAATACGTATTACGTGTTTATTTTACGTGACTGATACAGGTGTTGAGCCCAGCGCTACCTCACAAAATGTGTTGAAACTGTTAGCAAGAAACTATTAGCAAAGAGCTGTTAGCAAAGAGCTATTAGCCAGGAACGATGCCCCAACTCAGCGAGAATCCAGGCAAGTCGCTTTTTCGTTAGCGCTATTTTGAAAGCGCTTCAGTCGCGGGCTCTGAATTATCAGTAGTGGAAGATTGCGGGGGACTTTTTGGAATCGTAATTTGCACAACGGTGCCTTTGCCTTCTTTACTGCTTATAGATACTTTTCCCTGATGTTTCTCTATTGCGGTATAGGCAACGGATAAGCCCAACCCCTGGCCTTGCCCTTCAGGCTTTGTAGTAAAGAAAGGTTCAAATATACGCTTTAGGTTTTGTTCGGCAATACCACACCCGCTGTCTAAAATTTTAAACGCAATATCATTGTCATTTTCGATAATGCTTAGCTTTATAAAGCCCTTATCTTCAATGGCTTGGGCTGCGTTAACCATCACGTTCATCAGCGCTTGCTTAAGCGTGCCAGGGTCGCCGATGACTTCTAGCTTTTCCTTAGCACATTCAAACTTATACTCAGGCTTTGCATACTGCGCTGATATTAATGTAATAAGCTGTTTTGCCACGCTGCAAACTTCAATGTTTTGATAACCATCCGCAGTCTCTAAAGAAAAGTTTTTAAGGTTTTCAACGATGTCTCTCACACGGCTCAAACCTTCGCTCGATTCGTCAATAAGCTCGGTAATATCGTCCTTTAGCATTGCATAGTGGTTACTTTCATAGAGAGATTGCACCTGTTCCTGCATCTCTTCTGTGAAATGAGTAATCTGAGATTCCACACCATCGCATATTGCCAAAAGATGTGACGCATATTGAGACAAGGTATCTAAGTTTGCAGTAACAAAGCCAATAGGATTATTGATTTCATGAGCTATACCTGCAGCTAACTGTCCGGTAGAAGCCATTTTTTCAGCTTGAATAAGCTGGCTTTGTGCGGTATCCAGTTTTCTGATGAGCTTACGCTGCTCAGCGTGTTCTTTTTTAAGCGCTTGAGAGAGCTTTTGCTGGGCACGAAAATAGCTGGCTTGGGCCGTTACGTCTTGAAGGAATATACAGGCTAGTTTTCTGCCGGATGTATTATCTTTTATAGGAATAATTTCCATATTTTGATACATCTGGGTTTCTTCGCCCGTAATAGGGCGGCTACTTTTAAACGGGAAAATGTGTGGCCGTTGCTCCCAATAACTAAAGCTGGGGTGTTGCAACACAAACACTGACTTAAGTCGCCGTTTAAGAAACTTTCCTTGGCCTTTGAATAATTCAGTAACAGATTGTTCTTTGTAATCTTTTCGCAACTCGTGTGGCAAGCGGTCTAAAAAAAAGTCATTCAAGTAAACCACGTTGAATGCTTCGTCAACAATGCCGATCCCGACGGGAAGTTTACTAACGAGTTGCTCGAACATTACCCGAGTAACTCATCCAATGTGTCTTTCATTCTGATGAGAGATTCATCGTCTAAACAAAAAACAACGCGCATACTGAATGATGATATGGCAATGATAAATTGCACCTCCATCACTAAGGTATGCTGCCACTGCAGGTCGCTAAAGTTGGACTTTTCAGGTTGAAATAGGGTTGGCATATTCAAGTTCGTGGTCAGCTCTAACTGATCAGATAGCCCTGCTAAGCAAGCACCTGCAAGAATGTTACAAAGCTCGAGTATGATTTCTTGAATGTCTTCTTTTGTAAGAGGCTCTTCGTAGTCCATCAGCTTTGCCACTTCAGCCAGGCCAGACTGTGATAGCACCGACATGACTTCGCCATGGATATCACCCAAAAATGACTGGCGCGTATAAAAGGCGTCTTTTGTTTCAAACAGCAAACCATACAGTTCGTTTGGCGTCACCGTAGAAATTTTTGGGATAGAAATGTCAATTTTCGTTTCAATGAGTTGAGCCAGTGAATTTGCAGCTTGCCCCATTGATATATTGAGCAACTCTTGCAGCGCATCTCTTTGATCTTCGTCAAGTGGTAACACAATACTCATAAGTACCCCAATTCGAACATCGCCATAGCGAGCTCTTCTTTGTCTAGTGGTTTTCTCAAAAAGCGTTTTGCGCCAAGGGATATCACAATCTTCTGTTTCTCTGGCTGAAAATCAGCACTGATAACAATGACGTTAAGTGTACTTTCTTGTTCGTGAAGGTATTCCAACACGCCAACGCCATCTACCTCAGGCATAGTGAGGTCGAGCAATAGTAGATCAAACGTTGTTTCTGCTAGCAAGTTTATGGCCTCTTGACCATTCGTTGCTTCACTAATGGTATAGTCTAAATCTTGTGGCAATGCACGAATAACACTGCGTCTAGACAGCTTAGAATCATCAGCAACTAAAACAGATATCGACATTAAAAAATCTCCTAGATGGCATCCATCGTGTCTGCACAGTAGTAAAGTATGTGCAAGATTAGCGTTACTGCAACAATCTATGAGAAAAAGTTTGCAGTTAGCCGTACTTTCAATAATTGAGATTATATGGCAAAAGTGACTTTTGTGCGTATTATACTTTAAGTCTAAAAGTGGCGCTAAAGAGGCAAATGAAGATATTTATAGAGGTATGGATGTGTGCGCCGCGATATTCAGCGCACATGAATAGCGTTAGTGATTACGCGTTTTGGGCTTTTTCCATCTTTTCTAGGGCTTCTGGTATTGCATCAATATACCTTTGCACATCGCTAATTGTGCCCATGCTAACTCGAGACCAATTGTTGTAACTTCTGTAAATACCGCGGATCAATATGTCTTTTTCAGCCATTGCACGTCTGAAGTGTTCAGCATTTCCACTTCCTAAATTGACAAATACAAAATTAGTACTCGATGATGCGGCTGTCAAACCGTTAGCTTTCACAGCATCCATCACCATCGCGCGTCCCTGTAGAATTTTATCTTTCGAAAATGTGAGAAATGCATCATCGTTGTAGCTTGCAATCGCTGCCGCAAGACCGGCTTGGTTCAACGTGTAATTACCCATCCCGTATTGATTTACCCATTCAGTATTTTGTTCTGATGCTATTAGGTAACCCACCCGCATACCCGCAAGGCCATAAATTTTCGAGAAGGTACGAGCCACGACTATATTGTGGCCAGCTTTAACTAGTGGGATCATGGTATGTGCCGATGGGTCATCGGTAAGTTCGTTGTATGCTTCATCTACCAGCACAAGCGTTTTCTTAGAGGCTTTAATGCAAAACTCTCTCAGCGCTTTAGGGTCTAAAATTTTTCCAGTTGGGTTATTAGGGTTACATATGTGCACCATACCAATAGAGCCATCAATAGCGTTGTAAATAGCGTCTAAATCGATATCTAGCGCGGCCGTATTAGCTACGCGGATAATTTCACGACCCCCTTGTTTTTCAGGCGCTTTGGATGTGGTATCCCAAAATAGATCAGGCCCTAAAATATTGCCCTTTTGACTAGCCGCTAACGCGGTATAAGATAAAATTGGGCTTGAGCCTGCGCTTAGCGATATGTTTGTTTTTTCAATGCCGTGTCGCTCTGCAATCATGTCTATTAATCTCATGGCTGCAGGGTAGGCATAGTATGCACCACCTTGCGCTGCAGCATCCGATATGGCTTTAAGTGCAGCGGTGCTCGGTCCAAATGGGTTTTCGTTGGCATTAAGCTTAGCTACGCCAGGTTTAGGGCCATAGCGAAGTGGCGGTTGATTTTTTAATGCCTGAGCGGTTGCTGCCTGAGCGCCTAGGGTGGTAACAATGCCGCTTGCTCCTACAGCCGTGGCCGCGGCGCTTCCGCCAAGAAATAAACGTCTTGAGCGATTCATAGTCATGGTGTTATTCCTTTTTCTTAATCGTTAATTTTTTTGTTACTCGCCTACATTGCCTTGTAAAACATAGCGCTAGACACAAGGACGAGATAGATACCAAATAAGCGCTTCAGTCTTTTTTCACTAAAGTTATGGGCCATTTTGGCCCCAATAGGTGCGGTAAAAATAGCGCCAATGCTAATAGCCACAAGGGCAGGTAGATTAATGTAGCCAACGGTACCAAACGGCAGTGCACCGGTTTGGGAATGCGTCATAAATAAAAAGCCTATAGCACCGGGCAACCCAATTAAAAAGCCAACGCCTGCAGCGGTAGCTACCGCTTGCTGAATACTGCGTTTGCACATCACCATGGTGATAACAGTTGGTGTGCCGCCACCAATACCCAGCAATGCAGAAAAGCCTCCTAGTACGAAGGCAAGCAAGGCTTTACCCTTTCCCGTGGGCATCGCGAATACAAGGCCTGGTCGAACGACGAATTCAGGAAATAAAAAATACACCGAGTACAATAATACACCGGCTGCGAATACTACGGTGAGGCCGTTAGCGCTGGTATAACTTGCTATCGCCACTCCACCTATTACACCCAGCACAAGCCAAATGCTCCACGAGCGAAGTATGTCGAAGTCCACAGCGCCTTTAGCTTTATGGGCCATGACAGAACGAGCACTTGAAACAACAATAGAGGCTAACGAGGTTCCAATGGCCACTTTTACCAATGCCTCTGAAGGAGGAGTGAAGAAAGGAAATACTGCTAAAAGGGCAGGTACTACAACAAAGCCTCCACCATTGCCGAACAGGCCTGCAGTTATCCCCGCAATTGCACCTGTTGCACATAACGTAACTACAAACAGCAGTAGTTCTATTTCCATTAACGCTTTTGCTCCATTGAAAGTTGTTGCACTGATAAATTGATGAACTTGAGCGTTTAACAGTAGCCAGGCTTGGCGTTCTTGTATGCGTTCCTATATGTACTGTTATAAGTGTCGTTATTTATGTCGCTTATATGCACTGATTTTAAGCAATACAATGCACAACAAAGGCGCTATGCAAAGCGACTATTCCAGCCTACGCCCATTTTAAAAAAATGCGTTTCATGTTCGTAGGCTAAAAGCTCTTTTACCAGCGAGGAAGAAAGAACATTATTTAGGGGTATAAGGAAAGTATTGAGCCTGTCCTCGAACCATTGATTTTATTGGTCTGTAGCTAGTTAAATCGATGCTTTAAATTTTTAGGGATGAGACGCCAGAAAAAACCATGCTGTATGTCGTAGTCGATAGATACGGCTGTACGTGAGAGGTTCTTGTGAACAAATTTGGGAGCAAATTTGGTGGCATATACTTTGCTGCTCTCGTCTATACAAAAGAGCAATGCTAAGTATGCTTGCTGTAAACGGCCTTATTGAGAACAGTCTCTGGCGATAAACCACTTAGCTATAAATTGCCGGCTTATTACTACCTATTCAACACAGCGGATGCGTGAGCAAGTATGCATCGGTGTGTTGATTCATAAATTTCACCGAGGTGGTGTTGTGCATTCAAAACAGTTGGAATATTTTGTTACCGCCGCGAAGAAAGGCAGTATTGCGTCTGCAGCACGAGCGCTCAGTATTGCTCAACCTGCGGTGAGTCAGCAATTGGCAAGCTTAGAAAGAGAGATTAAAGCCACCTTATTTAACCGCAGTTTTTCGGGCATAACCCTCACTGCTGCTGGCGAAATTTTCCTTACTCATGCAACGGCACTGTTAGAGCAAATGGATGTTGCCAAAAATGCAGTAAGTGAGGAAAGTCACTCGCAAAATAGAGTGATTAAAATTGGCGTTATTCCCTCTATTGGAAATGTGGTCTCGCTGCCGCTGCTTACTGAAATGGGTAAATCGAGTGAAAGATTAAAAGTAGAAATAAGTACAGGGCCTTCCTACACCATCAAAGACTGGCTTGAATCAAAGCACATCGATATCGCGTTAACTTATCGAGAAGCTGTCGATGATAAAAGCACACATGCTACCCCTTTGATTCAAGAAGAAATGCACCTGGTGTTTTCTGCATCCACTGAAAAGCGAGAGTTTGAATTTCTTCGTCATCGAGCAGAAGTTTCGTTTTGTGAGTTGCGGGAGATTCCATTACTCTCGCCGGGAATAAAAGATTCACTAGGGCAGTTAATTGCGTATTACGAACAAAAAACAGGTGTAATGTTAAATCACGATCACGCTTATTCCGGACAATTAATGACAGGCTTGCGACAAGTTATTAATGGTGAAGGCGTAATGATTCTGCCTACATCCGCTATTTTTCATCTCAAAGAGTCTGGCCTAGTCGAGTCAGTTAAAATCGTAGAGCCAGATATGCACCGCACGGTGTTCGCATTTACAGACAAAAATGCAGTTAAACAACGGCATATTCAACAAGCCTTGGGTACTATCAAAAAGGTGGTTAGCGCCGAATATGACCTTCAGCACTGGTGCGGCAAGCTTGAATTTGCCACATCAGTTACTTAGTTGCAGATAGTGATGATAACTGGCTACTAACCTTGTTCCGGTAATTCGATATCGATAAGCACAGGAAGATGATCAGACATTACTGCGGTTTTCTTGTCCTTAACTTTGCCGTACTTCTGCACGCGAATATCACTTGATACCCACACTCTGTCGAGTGAAAAAACAGGGAAGCCACTAGGAAATGTCGCCCCCATTTTTTGCTGGTGTAGCAATGTATTTAAAGACGTAAACGCTTTTGAGAAAAACTGCCACTCGTTAAAGTCGCCGGCAAGCACCATAGGTGTTGGGTGACTCTCCAACCGCTTTTCTAAATAGGTATGCAACAGCGAGAACTGAGATTTTCTCTCTTTTGTTTTAAGCCCTTTGTGCGTATTTACCACTGTTAACGGGCCTTTTTCCGTTTGAAGTTCAACTAACTGAACATTTCGCGGTTGCCTACCGTCCTGACTTACATCCAATGTTTCTGTAGACAAAACGTCAAAGCGACTCAACACTGCATTGCCGTACCACCCATCGAGCTCAGTAAGCGCCGGCGATGCAGTCAGACTAAACGCATTGTTGGCGCAGATATCGTTAATATCCTGCGCCGTATCCCTGTCACTTGGGCGGGTATCCATTTCCTGCAATAACACAATGTCAGCACCAAGTTGTGTTAAATACTGCCCAATCCTTTTGTAGTCATGCTGCTTATCTGTCCCTATGCCACCGTGAATATTATAAGAAACTATGCGGCACATTCTTCATTCTCACTGTTTTCCGACTGTTTATCAGACGCATTGGCCTGTTTCTTCTGTTGATAATAGCGTGCAAATTTTTGCGAGCCCCATATCAGAAACGCCCAAAGTAATATGCCTGCTACAAGGTAGCTAATCGACTCAATAGACGGGTTACGCCAAATCTGAGTAATAGAGTCTCCCACTAAGCCTTTCGCTATCATCGGTGGAAACATACCAAGAAAGGTCCCTACCAAGAATTGAAAAATACCGATAGATGAAATACCTGCTACCAAGTTCACTAGGCTGAAAGGGGCTACAGGCAGCATACGTATAGCGGCAACACCTACTATGCCGCTGCGCTTAAGTTTTTCATCAACGGCAGCAACTTTAGGCCCACCCAGTTTTCGTAAGCCGGCATTGCCCGAAAGCTTACCAATACCAAACAGTATGGCCGAGCTTAACAATGCTCCCATCATCCCGTAAACAGGGCCCCAAATAGGGCCAAAAATGGCCGCAACGGCGAGGGATAATACGGTAACAGGGAAAAAGAGAATGCCGCCTATTACATAAACAAGAAGCACAGTGGGTAGGGCAAAATAGGTGCCGCGACTTTCTTCTAAAAATGCATTGATGCTATCGGCACTTAGCCAAGAAATAGATTGGCTGGCCCAAAACATAAGACCGCCCAGTACCGCCAATACGGTTAAGCCGATGGCTATCATTATACTGCGGCGTCTTGGGTTTCTAGCCGGTGTCACAGCGCCGCCTAAAGTGGGAATAGAAATAAGCGGCTCTTCGGGGTCTGACAATGATCGAAAAAGATTGCTACTCGACTGCTCAGTAAATATTTCATCTCGCACTTCAGTTAATATGTAACCGTGTGCAATTTGGCCGCGCATAAGGGCGTCAACAGGCTGTGATTCTTTGAGAATCGTTTCCATGTCTTCTATCGTTCTGCCCGTATGCTCTGCTAAAAGGTCATTTCTCACATGGGCGATGCTTTGTCTATTTTGAGGTGTATTACCAAACAGTATGGTGTCAATTTCAGTATCTAAGGTCATTGAGCGGTTGCTCAAATTTGATGAGCCGATAACGAGATACTTATCATCAATGGTCATTACCTTTGAATGAATACGCTTGTATGCTCTGCGGCCCTGCATATCTTCAATAGACGAGTAGGTAACTTTTACTCGCTCAGGAGCGATGCCTTTTTCTAAGATAGATTTAAACTGTATTCTACTTGCCCAGAACGCTTCGCATTCAAACTTTCCCTTGGGCTCGTAAGAACTCACAATACACACGCTTAAGTCAGGCTTTAATTTGAGCTGCCTATTTAATGCTTCTGCAATTTCTTGGCGGGTGGTGAACTGATTTTCAATATAGATAATCGATTCAGCTTCGTTGATGAGGTCGAGTAGCATGTTGCGTACTTCTTGCGCGGGTTCTACTTCATCCATAAATGGGATGGTTCTAGCAAGTGCACACTCAACATCCTCAAAAATAGGGGGGTAATCTTGCGGCCATGATGGTGGAATAGGCGCATCTATACTTACATTTGCATCCTCTCTCACCACAATGGGAGTTTCGTTTGCTACACGCTGCCATCTCCAACGAACGAGTTTAGAGAAGTCGGCCACTACAGGACCGCTTGATACCATTTGAACGTCATGCAGGGGGCCATACTCGCCGTCTGGTCCGTCACGCTCTTCAGACACAACAGGATGATCCCTTGTATCCCAACGGTTGGTTGAAACATCCATTCCGCCAGAAAAAACCAGTTCGTCATCAACAAGTACAATCTTTTGATGTTGGCTTCCGCCCATTGGAATGGTGTCGTCGAGTTCGGTTTTTACATTGTCAGGGGTTTTTTCATCCCACGCTTCTTTTGCCCACATTTCTCGCTGAGCAAAAAAGGCCAATGAAGAATCCCAGCGAAGCAGGTAAACCTTCATATCGGGGTTTTGCTCAGCCTTCCATTTTAGCAAGTCGCTTATTCTACTTGGCGCTTCGCTTTGTTCTTCATCTTCACCACGCAGGAGGCGAATTCGACTATCGATGTCCCAGCCAACGATAAAAATACTGTGCTTTGCTTTGACAATCGCACTGTGCAACGCTTTGTAATAATTCCCGCAGTCAATCAGTGGCGCAGCAAACGTAGCATTGCTCTTTACCCAACAGTTTTCACCCGGTTCAAATATATTATTGTGCGATGTCATTACGTTACCCTTTGGCTAATCATTTCCTTTAACGAAGGGTAGTTGCAGAAATCGTTCCGTTTCTTTTAAGTCCTCTTTATTACTTTAAGGTTTTGTTTTTAAGCGGGTATTTTTCACTTGGAGCCTCATTAAATACTGAACCCCTAGCCACTTTATTGTAATAATTTCACGTTCTGGGGTCTTATTTTCGTTCTAGTTGGTAAAAACATCATTTTTCGCCTATATATTTGGGTACTAATAGTTCGGAGTTAAATAAGATGGCGTTTTTTTCCCGAGAAAATGCGGCTAAACAAGCATTATCCCAGTCAATACTTGCGGTTGTAACGATAGATGAAAATAATAATATAACGTTTTACAACGACGCTGCGACGCAGTTATGGGGGTACTCTCCCTCTGAAGTACTGGGCAAAAACATTAAAATGCTTGTGCCAAGAGAGCATCAATCAAATCACGACAGCTATGTGAATACCCACCGTAATACGAATGTGAATAAGATAGTTGGTAGCTCTCGAGAAGTAGAGCTAGAGACTAAGTCTGGGCAGCGGATATGGGTGCAATTAGCACTTTCCCAGGTCATCGTTGGTGGAAAGAAACACTACACCGCATTTGTACGGGACGTTACGGAAGAACGCGAAGCTCGAGAAATCGTAGAGCAAACCCTAGAGCAGGCCCTTGATGCAGTGGTGTGTATTAATGAACGCAACGAGGTGACGTTGTTTAATGCATCGGCTGAAAAGTTTTGGGGATATCGTCGTGAGGAAGTGATTGGGAAAAACGTCAAAATGTTGGTTCCCCAAGCCATTCAGGCAAATCACGACAACTATGTGAACGCAAACAGAGAGACTGGGCAGGATAAAATTGTTGGTACTAGTCGTGAAGTACGAGTAGAGCGAAAAGACGGTAAAGAATTATGGGGCAGACTGTCTCTTTCCAAGGTTCGGCTAGCAGATAGAACGCTGTACACCGCATTTGTGAGGGACGTTACTGAAGAAGTAGAGCAACGTGAATTACAGCGCATGCTGTCTTTAGTTGCTAATGAAACGGACAACGCGGTTATTATTTCAAACGCCGATGGGCTAATTGAGTATGTAAACAACGGTTTCTATCGACTTACCGGCTGGAGCTTAGACGAGGTTAAGGGTAAAAAACCAGGTTCGTTTTTACAAGGCGAAGAGACCGACCACAGAACCGTAGACGTTATTCGGCAGAAGCTTAAAAATCGCGAGGCGTTTTACGATGAAATCCTCAACTATCGCAAAGATGGCTCACCTTACTGGACGTCACTGTCTATCAATCCGGTTTTTAAAGAAGGCCAGTTAGTTAACTTTATTGCCGTTCAGGCCGACATCACTCGCGTTAAACAAATGGCCCTCGACTTTACCAATAAACTCAATGCCATTGGTAGTGCGCTTGTGCTCTTAGAAATGGAACCAGATGGTAAATTAATAGAAGCCAATAAGTTACTCAAAGAGACTATTAATGGTGCTTACGATTCTAAAGAATTTGCACGAGAGCTTATGTCTCGCCTTACCACTGAGGATTTATCGCAGCTGAATTCAACCGGCTTTGTATCTAAGATTTTAGAGTTTAAGAACAATGACAAATACTTAGCGTTTGACTCGAGAGTAAGTGCATTGAAGAACTTTAATGGGCAAATTACCCGATATGTATTTTTTGCTATTAATGTGTCTTCTCGCAAACAAGCGGTTAACGATACACAAGGGGCAATGCAAGAACTACTCACTACAAGTCAGACCATAAGCACTATTGTCGGTACCATTAACTCTATATCGGAACAGACAAATCTACTGGCGCTGAACGCTGCTATTGAGGCTGCACGCGCCGGTGAGATGGGAAGGGGCTTTGCAGTGGTTGCTGATGAAGTAAGAACCTTAGCCGGTAATTCTCAATCCTCATCAAATGAAATTGATAATCTTGTTAAAACGACGGTGTCGAAAATTGAAGAACTCGCTAAGTTAATCAAAGGCATTGACGGATAATACCTGCCGCGGCGTGTTAAGCACGCCGTTTTCGTTTTTACTTCTTTTAATAGGTAAGCAAGGAAAAGCAAGTCACCGTCACGCGTAACCCAGTCGGTACTAATCTGTAAACGATAATCTCGATTAAAATGTGAGGTCGATGCGAGTCATTGCGTTGGTTAAATCATAACTCCATGAAATTTAATAATAAATTTATTGATTGGAAAATACTATTAGGTGAATCCAATTTATTAACTATCGTAAGCTGAAACTTCTGACTATCTTTATCGTCGTTGAAAGTAAATGATTTGTTAATTGAATTTCGAAAGAAGAATTGTCTTTTTTCGTTTTGATACAACTAGCACCAACGGGATGAAAATATGACCATGATAAGGTTCAAAAAAACAACGCTATCTGCACTAGTAGCATTATCGTTAAGTGCAACAGGCGCCATTGCTAATCAAGAAATCAGCAAGCCAGCAGGCGCTAAAGGCACTGGAATGACCAAACCATTCCAAGCTAAGACCAATCAATTCTGGTGGCCAGATCAACTAGACTTATCTGCGCTTAGAGACCACGACAGCCGGTCAAACCCCCTTGGTGATGAATTTAACTACGCAGAAGCATTCTCAAAGCTAGACTTAGACCAAGTAAAAGCAGACGTTAACGAATTGCTCACTACGTCTCAAGACTGGTGGCCAGCAGATTACGGTAACTATGGCCCGTTCTTTATTCGTCTTTCTTGGCATAGCGCAGGTACCTACCGCACACTAGATGGTCGAGGCGGCGGTGATGGCGGTCAAATGCGCTTCAACCCGCTTAACAGCTGGCCAGATAACGGTAACCTAGATAAAGCACGTCGCTTACTATGGCCAATTAAGCAAAAGTACGGTGAAAGCCTTTCATGGGGCGACCTAATGATACTTGCTGGTACCGTAGGTATGGAAAACATGGGCTTTGACACATACGGGTTTGCAGCCGGTCGTACAGACGACTGGGAGCCGGACATGGTGTACTGGGGTCCAGAAGTGGAAATGCTGGCAAGTGATCGTGAAGAGCGCGATGGCGAGCTAAAACGTCCATTGGGTGCAACGCACATGGGTCTAATTTACGTAAACCCAGAAGGTCCTAAGGGTGTTCCTGATCCTATGGGCTCGGCGAAAAACATTCGAACTGCGTTTAAACGTATGGCGATGAACGATGAAGAAACCGTAGCGCTAATCGCCGGTGGTCACACCTTTGGTAAAATGCACGGTGCGCACAAACCTGCCGATTGCCTAGAAGGCGAGCCGGGTGCTGCGGGTTTAGAAGAGCAAGGTTTGGGTTGGAAAAACAACTGTGGCAAAGGGCATTCTGAAGATACAGTAACCAGTGGTTTGGAAGGAGCTTGGACACAGGCACCGACGAAATGGACTAGCTTGTATTTGTCAAACTTGATGGGCTTTGAGTGGAAGCAAACGCGCAGCCCAGCAGGTGCAGTACAGTGGATCCCTAAAGACGAATCTGCACATCAGTCTGTTCCAGATGCACACGTTGAAGGCAAAATGCACGCGCCAGTGATGACCACTGCCGACCTTGCATTAAAATACGACCCTGAGTATCGCAAAATTGTAGAACGCTTCTTAGCAGATCCAAAAGAATATCAAACTGCATTCGCGAAAGCTTGGTTTAAACTTACGCACCGCGATATGGGGCCAAAGGCTCGCTACTTGGGTAACGATATTCCAGAAGAAAACTTCACTTGGCAAGACCCGGTACCCGTTGCAGATTACAAAGCCATTTCAGCGGACGATGTGAAAGAGTTGAAAGGCGAAATTTTAGATACTGGTCTTTCAGTACAAGAGCTTGTTAAAACAGCATGGGCTTCTGCAGCGAGCTTCAGAGCTTCAGATTACCGTGGTGGTGCAAACGGTGCGCGCTTAGCGCTTGCGCCTCAAGCAAGTTGGGAAGCGAACGAGCCAGAATTGGTGAAGTCGGTTATCGCTAAGCTTAAAGAAGTGCAAGACGACTTTAATTCTCAAATGTTTTCGAAGAAGAAAGTATCGTTAGCCGATTTGATTGTTATCGGTGGCGCTGCCGCTATAGAGAAAGCAGCATCGAATGCAGGTGTTAGTGTAGAAGTGCCTGTTGTGGTAGGCCGTACCGACGCGACGCAAGAGCAAACAGATGTGAATGCTTTCTCATTGCTTGAGCCAACAGCAGATGCATTTAGAAACTACTACGATGCAGAAGCAAGCTATCGCTCGCCAACTGAAATGCTAGTAGACAAAGCAGATCAGCTAAGCTTGACTGTGCCAGAGATGACGGCACTTATCGGTGGAATGCGTACACTTGGCGCCAACACTGGAGATAGCAAGCACGGCGTATTTACGGACAACGTTGGCGCGTTAAGCAACGATTTCTTTGTTAACTTGCTCGACATGTCGACAAAGTGGAGAAAGACCGATGATCCAGCTGTTTACGAAGGCGTAGATCGCAGCTCAGGTGAAGTGGTTTACACAGGAACGCCAGTTGATCTAGTGTTCGGTTCAAACAGTGAATTACGCGCAGTTGCAGAAGCTTATGCTTATGACAATGCCAAAGAGCGCTTTGTTACTGACTTTGTTGATGCATGGACAAAGGTGATGACGCTAGACAGATTTGACTTGCGTCACGATGTTACCGCAAAGCTAGAAATGTAATTAAACACTAAGCAGTAAAAAACGGGGCATTAGCCCCGTTTTCCTTTTCTAAAACCCTATGATCTTCCTAAAACACGATATTCTTTTTAAGACCCTATGTTCTTTCTAAAATACAGTGCTTTTCAAACGGCGTATTCTGGTTTCAGTTAACCCGCTTTACAGCTAAATGCATGATAGTTACGATTATCATCAATTTATTTAAGGCCTGTGGTATTAATAGGTCGAAGACAGCACTGCATTCGGTGCTTTTGGTCGTTAACAGGCAATAAATTTATGACAAGCCCACAGCGTACGCTCGTCGCGCTAGATATGTTGAGTGACGATATAAACCTACTGAACGACTCACAGGTTAACAGTGAACTTCATTTCAAATTACTCAGCGATTTCTTAGTACAGCTCAATCAGTTAAACGATAGTGTGCAGCAAGAATCGGAAGCTGCAATGAAACGCCTTTTTGTCGGCTCTCTTTTTGAACAGTCCATTAGCCGTAAATCCATGATCACGGTATACATGAAGCTGTTGAATTATGTTCTTACAGCATGGGACGCAACCCTTAAAGCCGATGCAATTATTAACAATAACTTTGATAACAATGCGGATGTTCGATTAGAGCTTTTGCAAGTGAAGGCAATAAAGGCTAAATCACAACTAAAAACAGTGGCCTCGGCCATGGGCAAGCAAGACTATGAAGTGTTTTGCAGCTTACTAGGGCTTACTGCTGATAAGTGGCAGTGGGACACACTGCGCGCTCGGTTTTAAGCCAGTAGCGCGCAGGTAACAATGTTATGAACCAGATCTATATAACTAGAGCCAAGCGTTATTCAGAAGTTTTTATACTCATTTTAGACACTGCGTCACTTTCATTGAGTACACGTACTTCACGTTGAGGGAAAGGTATCTCAATATTGTGTTCTCTCAAGGTTTCAAAAACCGTCAATAGCAAGTCGCCACCCACGCGATTTTTGCCGTCGTCTACCCCTTCCATCCAAAACTCAATGAACATATTAACCCCTGAGTCGCCAAAACTATCAATTTCACAGTCTGGCTGTTCTTCAAATGGAATGCCTTCACCGCCTATCACCTGCGGATGGTCAGCAACAGCAGATTTCACAATTTCAACCATCGCGCGGATATCGGTTTTGTACGCCACTGAAAAATCGATGCGATAGCGCTGTTTTGAATCTTTGTGCGTCCAGTTGATAAGCAGTGAGCTGATGAATTTTTCGTTGGGCACTAAAATATCTTTGCCATCAAAGGTTTCTAATACTGCGTAACGCATCTTAAATTCGCGAACTATCCCTTTTCGTCCGTCCTCTAGCTCTACGTAGTCGCCAACGGTTAATGAGCGGTCGAGTAGAATAATAATACCGGAGATAAAGTTTGAGGCGATAGACTGTAAACCTAAGCCTAGTCCAACACCCAAGGCTCCACCAAATACGGCTAATGCGGTTAGGTTTATGCCCATTACATTGAGCAACAAAATAAACGCTACGCAAAATAGTGCTACTTCAAAAAGCTTTGCAAACACTTCTTTTGTCGATAAATCTAGCGACTTATGGTTTCTGATAATGTCTTGGCCAATGGCATTGGAGCTACGGCCTAGCCAAAAGAGAAGTCCACCAAAAAGCACAACGCGAGCAACGCCATAAGCAGAAATCTGAACATTGCCCACCGAAATAGCAATAGATGCCAAGGCCTCATTAATTATAGGGAGTAGCCCAATAAGGTGTAAAAACAAAATAGGCAAACCCACAACTCGCATAAGCCGCGCAGTAGATTTATTTTCTACAAAACCGTTAATAATAGAATTCACAAAAATGAGCACGGCAACTACGACGGCGATATCTAATAGCCATGCGTCAAACTGAAACCGTTCTCCAAGTACAGTAGAAAACTTGAGTAAACTGATAGTAATGATAGGGAATAGGGCGCGGCCGGCGTTGTACAAAAAACCATGCAGTGTATGGGCCCCGTGCTGCGGCTTGCTTTTGGTAAATCTGAGTGACTTTTCAATCTGTCTTGAAAACAAAAACGCGCTTAAATAGATAAAAGCAATAATCATCAGTTGAATATAAAAGCTAGTCGACAGCAACGACGACTCAATAATGAGTAGCTTACTTTCTACCGCTTGATAAAAGTGCTCTATGTTCATTCTGTTTATTTCTCCAAAAGCATACGACTATGTATGCAGCAAACGCGTTTTATACTGTATCTTTGATTTGGTAAAGTTTTATTTTTTACAGTGGCTGTTTATTTTTATTGCATGCTATTAATACAGAATAATTGCACCTCTGGAAACGTAGCGAGAGCGCAAAGTTCATAGTTGCCAAAAAAAGTTGCCAAAATCCGTACAGCATAGATAAACAGCCCTTAGTCTAGCACAGTCAATAAATAGCCGAAAAAGCGAAAAATAATGAAGCGCAGAAACGCCATGATTAAAAAGTGTGCTGGTTATCACATGCTATAAATGATAGACTCCGCGCGCGCTTTGACAGGATAGTAGCGTGCGTTTATTCCATCTTGTACTATAAATCAAAAGAGCTTTTTAAGTCGCTTCGGTGCCTTGGTCATCCCCTTTATATTTTAAACCCATCGGTTAGCAAAATAGCCCATCGGTTAGCAAAACGGCATTCTCGCTTCACCCACAGGTACCTACTGCTTTATCAGACAAAGCAACAATTTTTCAGGAGTTAGTTATTTAATGTCATTTTCCCAGCTAGGGCTTGCCGAGCCGTTGTTGAAAGCAATCGAAAAACAAGGGTTTAGCAAACCATCACCTATTCAAGAAAAAGCAATTCCCGTCGTGATGGAAGGGAAGGATGTACTTGCTGCTGCGCAAACCGGAACCGGAAAAACTGCAGGGTTTGGCTTGCCTATTTTGCACAATCTATTAGATGGTAAAAAAGCGTCGGGCAACAATATTAGAGCCTTAGTGCTAACGCCTACTCGAGAGCTAGCCGCCCAGGTTGAAGAAAGTATTCGTTCGTTTAGCACTTTTGTGCCGTTAACGACGGCAGTTGTATTTGGTGGTGTAGGTATAAACCCGCAAATGATGAAGTTGAGAAAAGGTGTTGATGTGCTTATCGCCACGCCTGGTCGTCTTCTCGATTTATATCAACAAAATGCTGTGAAGTTTTCTCAGCTAGAAGTACTCGTATTAGATGAAGCTGACAGAATGTTGGACATGGGCTTTATCCACGACATTAAAAAAGTACTAAAACTGTTGCCCGCGAAGCGTCAAAGCCTACTTTTCTCTGCCACATTTTCACCAGAAATTACAGCATTAGCGCAAACGATCACTCGCGATCCAGTTCACATCTCTACGGCGCCAGCAAACACCACCGTAGACTCAGTGAAGCAGCATTTGATTACTGTAGACAAGTCTAAAAAGACGTCAGCGCTTATTAGCTTAATTAAGCAGGAAAAGTGGAGCCAGGTACTCGTATTTAGCCGTACCAAGCACGGTGCCAATCGTGTTGCCGACAAATTGTCGAAAGCGAAGATTCCAGCAGCCGCTATTCATGGTAATAAAAGCCAGGGTGCGAGAACTAAAGCACTATCAGATTTTAAATCAGGCGACATTAATGTGTTAGTAGCAACCGACATCGCCGCTCGAGGCATCGACATCAGTGAACTACCTATTGTTGTGAATCTTGATTTGCCAAATACGCCTGCAGATTACGTTCATCGAATTGGTAGAACAGGACGCGCTGGTTCAAGCGGACAAGCATGGTCTTTTGTCAGTGTAGATGAACTTCAAAGTCTTAAAGATATTGAAACCCTCATTCAAAAACTGCTTCCAAGAGAGACGTTAGAAGGGTTTGCACCTCAGGTGCCGGTTCCAGCCACCACACTGTCTGCGCCGAAAAAGCCTAAGAAGCCTAAAGCGGCAAAAACGTCCGATAGTGCAAATCGATCTCAGGGTTCTGAGAATGGACGAAGCGCAAACCGAGGCGGTGCTAATAAGAGCGGTGCAAATAAAACTGGGGCTCAGTTTAAAAATAAGAGACGCAGCTCATCAAATACGGAAGGTGGCAATCGCGGTAATTCTGCGGGCCAAAGTCAGTCTAAAGGTAACGGCAGCAGTCATTCTGCCGCCAGACGCTCAAAGCCCCAAAACGCTTAGGGCGCTATTTAGCACGCTATTTAGGACGGGTCACTGCCATGAAAAAGGGCCATGCTCAGTGAGTGTGGCCTTTTTGGTTTCTAATGACCCTTCACCTGGGTTTAGCTGTGCTTGAGTTCGTTCCATTAGCTCCTTTTGTAGGGTAGCGCGAAACTGGCGTACTTCTTTCCACATAGCGTAAAAATTGTCAGCTGTGTCACCTTCCAAGTCACCGCTGATATCATCTTTTAACAAAGGTGATAGCTCTTTATAAGCTTCCTGCAAACGAGCAGCATACTGCGCGTTATAAGACATCTCTTCAGGCGTGGGAGTATAAGACTGCAATACAGCGATTTCTTGCTCACTTAATTCGCCATGAGCGGTAAAATATTCAACATAATCAATAAGCGGAATGCTATCGGCATGTGCCCACCTCGCCATACTGGCGCGATTAAGTAAGGCTCCTGTGTTAGGTTCAACAATCATCACAGTGGGCGTCGCGTAATAAATGGGGTAATCAAACCGTTCAGTGATGCTGCGTCTATCCTCAAGTAAACCTACATCCACAAGTAAGGTTGTATAGTGTTTTTCTAAGATAGGCTGAAGTGCTTCCGATTCAAAGTGTGAGGCCAGTCCCGTACTGTCATGGCACCACTGAGCACCTAGCACTACCAATAAAAGCGTGTCGTTATTTTTTGCCTTTTCTTGTGCATCAATCACATCCTGTAAAGGGGATTCGCTAGGCGCATAAGAGAGCGTACTTTTATCACTACTTTTGCTATTGGCCGCCATCGTTGATGTAGCAAATAGCAGTGAAGATAGGACAGTTATCACCATTACGGATAACAGGCGTGCGGTTAATAGGCGTGCGGTTAAAAGGAATAGGGCAGAGGGCTGAGCTGTTGATTTCATTTTTTGTTGTCATATGAATATGTTGTCTGCATTCAATGTATCACAACTCAACAAGGAACCGCATATTCAACGCTACGCTTTAAAAAAGCTTATGCGGTTACCGGTTTTAGCCTCATTAAATATAAGTAAATTGTATTAAGAACCTAACGGTTCCCTCTTTGTTCTATTTCGCATTCGTGTATAGTTCCTCACCAGCAAGAAATTCCTGTTTTTAACGTAGAGAGACCCATGGCCGTGCACCTTGATACCCAGTCGTTGATTGCGTCTATGCAAAATGTTGTTGGACAATCTTATTTACTAACCGACTCAGCCAAAAAGCAGCCTTACTGTAAAGGCATTCGCTTTGGCTCTGGTGAAGCGTTAGCAGTGGTAAGACCGGGTTCGCTGGTAGAAATTTGGCGAGTGTTAAAGCTGTGTGTCGATGCAGACGTTGCAGTCATTATGCAGGCAGCAAATACAGGCCTTACTGGCGGCTCTACGCCTGATGGAAAAGAATACGATAGACCCCTTGTTATCATCAGCACTATGCGTATCGACGATATTCAGTTAGTGAACGAGGGCAAGCAAATAGTTGGCCTTGCAGGCAGTACGTTATTCGGTTTAGAAGAGCAGCTAGCGCCTTATGGCCGAGAGCCTCATTCAGTGATTGGTTCTTCATGCATCGGCGCATCAATAGTGGGCGGCATTTGTAATAATTCTGGCGGGGCGCTTGTTAAGCGCGGACCAGCCTATACCGAACTTGCTTTATTTGCACAAATTGACGCGGACGGTACGCTCTCACTGGTGAATAACCTCGGCATCAAATTGGGCAATGATCCTGAAGAAATCCTTGAGAATCTAGAAAACAAACGTTGGACAGATGCTGATGTAGAGCAGCCTGATGCAAGGGCGTCGGACAATGAATACGATGCTAGGGTGCGAGACGTCGATTCAGACACACCATCGCGCTATAACAACGATGGTCGCAGACTGCATGATGCCTCTGGATGTGCGGGAAAACTTGCCGTATTTGCCGTTCGTTTAGACACCTTTCCCATACCGGATAAAAAGCAGGTGTTTTATGTGGGTTCAAACGATGCGAACGTGTTTACTTCGGTGCGCAGAGATATCCTCTCTACTTTTAAACATTTACCAGATTCCGGTGAGTATTTGCATCGCGACTGTTATGACGTGTCGAAGAAATACGGTAAAGACATGTTTATTGTTATCAATAAACTTGGAGCAAAGTTTATTCCTCAACTGTTTGCGTTTAAACGTAAGTTCGATGCGTTTGCGGATAAACTAGGGTTTT
Source organism: Alteromonas sp. 4NS20-0143 (assembly GCF_057542855.1). Lineage (NCBI taxonomy): Bacteria > Pseudomonadati > Pseudomonadota > Gammaproteobacteria > Alteromonadales > Alteromonadaceae > Alteromonas > Alteromonas sp. 4NS20-0143. The sequence continues at coordinate 692,173 of NZ_BAAJLR010000003.1, read as the reverse complement.
TACCCAATAAAATGTCAGACCGTGTTATGCAGACCTTTAGCTATTTGTTTCCCAATCATTTGCCCAAACGCATGGATGAATTCAGAGATAAATACCAGCACCACTGGATTTTAGAAATGAGTAATGATGGTGTTGATGAAGCTCGCCAATACCTCAATGAATTTTTCAAAACCAACGAAGGTGGCTATTTCGAATGTACCGAAGATGAAGCCGATAAGGCCATACTTCATCGCTTTGTAGCGGGTGGTGCAATTGGTCGTTATCATATTATGCACGGCAAGGAAGTGGGCGCTATGATGACGATAGATGTGGCCCTTCGTCGTAACGACCCTGCATGGTTTGAAGTACTCCCTAAAGATATTGATGAGCAGATAGACACGAAGCTGTATTACGGCCATTTGTTTTGCCACGTGATGCATCAAAATTATATTGTCAAAAAAGGCGCTGATGCAAAAGTGCTAAAAAATAAAATATTAACCACCTTTGACGAGCGCAAGGCGGAATACCCAGCAGAGCACAATGTGGGGCATGAGTATGCAGCCAAAGAAACACTGCGTAACTTCTATCGAGAGCTCGACCCAACGAATAGCTTTAACCCAGGTATAGGCAAAACTACGAAGTTTAAAAACTGGGCTGATGAAGCTGGTGGCTGTTGTGGCGGTCACGACTAAGCAGTTATAAGAGACAGTTATAAAGAAGTAGTTTTTAAAGGAGTAGGTTTAGCTAAGCGGTGTTAACCACAAGCCTTAACAACAGACTTCAAACTGTTAAAAATAAAAAAAGCCGATATTGATATGTCCACAATGTGACACTCAATATCGGCTTTTTTGTGGCCTAGTTTTTAAATATTTTAAGCTCTGAAGCTTGAAGTTTACAGGTTAGCTTAGGCAAGCTTATTGATAATGGATGAAAAATCGAGTGAGCCATTGCCTTCATCACAGTGTTGCTCAAACCACTTGGCCGCAAGTTCGCCCATAGGCACTTGAGCATCAACTCCTTCAGCACCCTGCATGGCCAGCGTTAAGTCTTTAAGCATAAGTGCTGAGGCAAAGCCGCCAGCAAAATCTTTATCAGCGGGACTTTGCGGACCTACACCTTTTACTGGGCAGTAAGTGGTTAATGACCACGTTTGACCGGAGGCATTAGACGCAATATCAAAAAACACTTGAGGGTCTAAGCCTAGCTTTTGCGCCAGCTGCAGACTTTCGCAGGTGGCTATCATTGAGGCACCTAACAACATGTTATTGCAAATTTTAGCTGCCTGACCTGCGCCATGGCCTCCTGCATGGACAATTTTCTTGCCCATTGCTCCGAGCACGCCCTGCGCTTTTTCAAACGCATCGGCATCACCGCCCACCATAAAGGTAAGCGTTCCCGCCGCAGCCGCCGCTGTTCCACCAGAAACAGGGGCATCCAGCATTTTCAATCCGTGGCTTTCGGCTAATTCAGATACTGCCTTTGCTGTGCCCACATCAATGGTTGAGCAGTCTATAAGCAACGTATTTTTATCCACATTAGCCAGTATTTGATTGGCGTAGATATCGTGCACATGCTTTCCGGCAGGCAGCATGGTTACTACAATTTCAGCGCCTTTTACAGCGTCAACCGCAGAAGATGCGACCTTACAGCCAACCCCTTTAGCTCTGTCTAGCGCGGCCTCGCTAAGGTCGAACGCCGTTACATCAAAATTGCCTTTAACCAGGTTGTCGGCCATGCCAGAACCCATGTTACCTAGGCCAATAATTGCAACTGTAGTCATCGTTTAAACTCCTTATCCTACGTGTTATCGAGGGCGTGTGATCTCATTAGCCCATGGTAGGGATGACAAACGCGTTATCGTTGGTGTCTGAGCCATCAGGCCAACGCTGCGTGATAGTTTTCACTTTCGTCCAGAACTTAACGCCTTCCATACCGTGCTGGTTAGTGTCTCCAAATGAAGAGCGCTTCCAGCCACCAAAGGTGTGATAAGCAACAGGCACCGGGATAGGTACATTAATACCCACCATGCCCACGTTGACTCGCTGGGCAAATTCACGGGCCGCGTGACCGTTACGGGTGTACATGGCTACCCCGTTACCGTATTGATGGTCGCTGGCAAGATTAACCGCTTCATTAAAGTCGTTAGCTCGCACAATTTGCAGTACCGGGCCAAAAATCTCTTCTTGGTAAGAACGCATGTCTTTAGTTACATGGTCAAACAACGTAGGTCCGATAAAAAAGCCTTTGCTGTCAGTGGGGATTTGCGCGTTACGACCGTCGTAAACAAGCTCGGCGCCTTCCTCAATAGCAAGGTCGATGTAGCCTTCAATTCGCGCTTTGTGCTCGCCGGTAACTACAGGTCCGTAATGGGCATTCGGATCTTCAGAATGGCTAACCATAATGTCTTTGATTGCTGGAATGAGTTTTGCCTTGAGCTTCTCTGCCGTTTCTTCACCTACAGGCACTACTACTGGCAGCGCCATACAGCGTTCGCCCGCAGAGCCATATGCCGCGCCTACAAGGTCAGCGACAACTTGGTCAAGGTCGGCATCGGGCATAATAATGCCGTGGTTTTTAGCGCCGCCCATGGCCTGAACTCGTTTGCCAGCTCGTGCTCCACGCTCGTAAACGTAGTTTGCAATGTCGCTTGAGCCTACAAAGCTCACTGCTTTGATATCTTTATGGTCTAAAATGCCGTCTACGGCTTCTTTGTTGCCGTGAACCACATTGAGTACGCCGTCGGGTAAACCCGCTTCTGTCATTAGCTTCGCTAACTCTACCGGTACAGATGGATCGCGCTCAGACGGCTTCAAAATAAACGAGTTACCGCACGCTATTGCCACACCAAACATCCACATTGGGATCATGGCAGGGAAGTTAAACGGTGTTATACCTGCTACCACGCCTAAGGCCTGACGCATAGAGTACACATCGATGCCTGGCCCTGCGCCTTCGGTATATTCACCTTTTTGAGCATGAGGGATGCCGCAAGCAAATTCGATAACTTCTAAACCGCGCTGAATGTCGCCCTGCGCATCGCTTAATACTTTTCCGTGTTCGCTCGATAATAGCTGCGCTAGTCGGTCGCGGTTAGCTTCAAGCAACTCTTTAAACTTAAACATTACCCGTGCGCGGCGCTGCGGGTTAGTCGCTGCCCATTCAGTTTGAGCTGCTAGCGCAGAATCGACAGCTTTTTGTAATGTATTTTGATTGGCTAAGAATACTTCAGCTTGAACATCGCCTGTGTTTGGTGCGAAAACTGACGCAGTGCTTTCTGACTCGTCGCTGTATGATTTACCTGCGATATAATGATTAATTTGTCTCACGTAATTACTCCTAGATTTTTTTACAATATTGAAACCTTGTGTTTGCAAGATCAATACATATACTTACAGCTTGGTGCTGTAAAAATGCAGGTGTATTGATGAATTGGGATGACATGAGGCTGTTTCTCGGGCTGGCGAGAAACGGTCGGGTAGCAATTGCAGCTAAAGGACTTGAGTTAGATCCCACTACACTTATACGCCGTGTAAAAAAGCTTGAGGATTCTCTAAATTGCAAATTATTTGAGTTAACGAACAAGGGATACGTTTTAACGTCTCATGGCGTTAAGCTAGTTAACTACATCGAGAAAGCCGAGCATTATTTTCTTGAGGCGCAAAATGAGCTACATGATGAGCGTTCACACCTAGCGGGTACTATTCGAGTAAGTGTATCAGAAGGGTTTGGCAATTGGTTTTTAGCCCCGCGGCTTCCCGAATTTAAGCGTCTGTTTCCTGGTATTTGTATTGAGCTTGTGGCAACGAGCGGTTTTTTAAACTTGAATAAACGAGAAGCGGATATTGCCATTCTTCTTGAGAAGCCAAGTAAAGGATTACTCGTTACTCAAAAGCTTACTGAATACTGTCTATATTTGTATACCAAAGCGTCTTTAGTTGAAGAGGGGAAGCCAGAGTCTCTTAGTGAACTCGCCCAATTTAACTTAGTTAGTTACGTGCCTGACCTGGTATTTGCCCCACAGCTCAAATTTATTGAGGAAACCGCATTATCTCAACTAAGCGCGTTAAGAAGCACAAGTATTCATGCTCAATACCAAATGTTAATTAACGGCGCTGGGGTAGGCATATTGCCTAAGTTCATTGCAGAGCATCAGCAAGGGCTTACTCGACTTTTAGAAAAAGATATCCATATTAAACGCACGTTTTGGTTGGCTACCCACAAAGAAACCCACTCTCAAGCTCGTTTTCAGGCCTTTATTAACTGGCTTACTGACGAGGTGAAAAAGGAAAGTAAACGTTTCTGCGACAGCTAGGTCAATTCGGTCTGGTTGTTTGAGCTACACCAACCCAAGCGCTGACAAAGTGCCGAATCCCAAAGCCGTAATAGGTAAAGAGGCGAGGGTACTTACTGCAATGATACTCGCGGCTAAACGATGATCGCCGCCTAAATTTCGCACCATGATATAGCTGGCCGCTGCCGTAGGAGCAATAGAAAGTAACAGCAACACCCCCAAACTCATGCCTCGTATGCCCACCAAATATGCCATTCCAACTAACAGCGCAGGGTAAACAATACATTTACTTATTGTCGTGACGACAATGTTGTACCAATCGCTCGAGAAAGACCGAAATTGCAACGAAGCCCCAGTACAGATTAACGCGAGCGGTAACGTTAACTGAGCAAAGTACTCCCCAGTTTTAAGTACCACTTCAGGTAACTGCCACTGATAGTAAGAAAATGGCAGGGCCATAACGATAGACAAAATTAACGGGTTTTTAGCAATTCCCTTTATTTGATTAATTGGCGCACTCAAGCCTATTTGATAAAAATTGAGAATAAAAACCGATAACACGTTGTACAAAATAGTAATACAACCCATGTATACCGAGGCAGCCGCTAGCCCCTCCTGCCCGTAGGTATTAGCCGCATATGCAAGGCCAATAATGCCCATGTTTGCCCTAAACCCACCCTGTACAACTACGCCTTTTGCATTGGCCTCGGTAACAGTAAAGTGCGCAAGAACAACAAGAGCAGTAAACATGGCCAACGTACCCACAAGACCGATAGCAACCAATGGAAGGTTAGCCGCTTTGGAAAAATCAGACTGACTAATAGAGAGAAACAACAGCGCAGGTAGGGCTAAGTTAAAAACCAACTTAGACCCAGATTCTACAAAGCCATCGTTAAGCCATTTGATGCGTACAAAGTACCAACCCAGAAGTAATAGGATGAGAACGGGAAATAAGGTGCTGGTAATGAATGAAAGCATTGGAAAAATTAAGTGGTCGACGGGAATAATCAGCGTACCAAACTTTTGACTTACACGGAGGTTTTCTCGATGAAAGAGGGTAAGCTCGTACTTATTTTTTGCTTAAACTAACTTATCAATTAAAAAATATTCACAAATTCTTACAAAAAGAGTAAATTTCATTAATCGGCTTTTTAAGGGAAGTATGGTGGGCCAGCAAAATAGATTGAAGGGTGCTCGCGCCTTTTTCACAATGATGATTTATTTCGTTTGTGGGTTTATCTCGTGGTATGCCTCTGCTCAACCTAACACTATTAACAGTGATACTAACTCTAACTTAAACACCGATACCGATATCAAAAGTAGCGCAGACAGCAAGTTTGTAGTTATTTCACCCTCCGACGATCACCGCTCTCTGGTAAACAGTAAACTCTTTTTAAGTAAGCCTGACAATACTATTACTACCGCTCAACAAGCACTGAGAGCATTCAATGGCGGTGAATTCATTGAAAACACCGCTAATCGAGTGAGTTTTGGTTTTACTGAAGAGGTGCTGTGGGCTGTATTACCTATTCAAGCGGATACAACTAGGGATTGCGGGTTATCTAGTGTTATCGAAATTGACAATGCGTGGCTAGATGTTGTCGATATCTTTTTTATTTCCGGTAATGAAATAGTGAGGCAGGAGTCGCTAGGCGATACTGAGGCGATAAGCGGGCGTACATACAACGCTAGAATGCCCTCAGTAAGCTACGTATTTCCTACTGGCGACACCTTTGTCGTGTTTCGCTTGATGTCTCAAGATCCCATGACAATCCCGGTTTACCTCAGCAGCGAAAGTGCAACAAACAGTGTCATGCTTGAAAATGCCTATTTTTATGGCTTTTTATATGGTGCGTTGCTTATTTTGCTGGTGTATAACTTGGTGCTTTACACCTACCTCAGAGAACGCAGATACTTACTCTATTCCTGCTATTTACTTGCTTTTACTGCCTTTAATTTCACTTATACAGGCCATGGTTACTGGTGGCTTTGGGGTGAGATGCCATCGGTGCAGCAATGGCTCATGCCCACTCTTATGCTGTGTTACATAACCGCAGGTGTAACTTTCACTATTGAGTTTTTAAACGTTAAGAAGTACTTACCCTCGCTGTTTGCCAAACGCAAATTCATATACGCAGGGTTGCTTGCCTTAGCCGTCGTTATGCTGGCCTATGGCAGTCAGCAATTTGCCATTATGTCGCAGCTGGTTATTTTAACCACGCTGTCGTTGTGGATGCTTCTTATTGGCGTAATGTGTTACAAAAACGGTAATGTGTTAGCGGCGTTTTTTGTGCCAGCAATTGTACTTGGCACTGGTGGTGCGACGGTATCGAGCTTGGCAACATGGGGCGTTGTGCCCTACTCACAGTGGGCATTTAGAGGTATAGAGCTTGGCATGCTGCTGGAAATGTCGCTACTGTCAGTTTCCTTAGGGTTTAATTTTAAAGAAGTATATAAAGCTCGGTTAAGCGCAGAGTTTACGTCTAGAATCGATCCACTTACTAACCTGTATAACCGCAGAGCATTTACGCAATTAGTGTATCCCATCTGGGAGCTGGGCGTTCGTAAAAAGCAGCGCATGTCGATTGTGTTAATCGACTTAGATTGGTTTAAACAAATTAACGACGAATTTGGACATGACGCAGGTGACGCTGTTCTAGAATTAGTTGCCAAAACTATCAAGGCGAGAGTACGCAGCTCTGATTTGGTTTTTCGATGGGGAGGAGAAGAGTTTTTACTATTTTTGCCAGACACCAGTGTGAGTGATGCCAAAGCACTCGCAGAAAACCTGCGTTTGAGTGTAAAAGAGGTAACCAGTGAATTCATTACTACAGTGACTACCAGTATTGGTGTTGCGGCATTTAGCGCTCAAGAATCGGGTGAGACCAAGATTGAAGGGCTCATTAAAGTAGCCGACAAAGCACTCTATGAAGCTAAGCAGAAAGGAAGAAATTGCGTGGTAGTAGGCTGATAAACGCTTTAAGCGCAAAGTTTTAGCGCTTTTTATGTGTTTGCTCATTGTTGAGCATTGGCGTTCTAGCGTATGCTTTCTTTTTTCTTTCTGTGGCCATCATCCATGTATCAAAATTTTCAAGCCGAGCTAGACTGGGCAAGCCTTCACATGCCTCGTACCAAGCGAGCTGTTTCTTCATTACCCGATTTAAGCAATGTAAAACTAGCCTGTAATATGCATCTTGACTTAAAAATGGCTCCTTTAGTTGAAGGGTTGCTATCGCAAGGGTGCGAGATATTTTTAACAACCTGTAACCCCACTACCGTGCAAGACGACGTGGTAAATTACTTAGTTAAAAAGGGTGCAAAAGCACATGCATGGCGTGATATGAGCGAGACTGAGTGGTCGGCGTCCTTCGATAGAGCCTTGAGCTGGCAGCCAACCCATTTATGCGAGATGGGCGCAGATCTCACCACTCGCTTACATGACAATGCCGACAAAGGAGAATCTACACCCACTATAAAAGCGGGTTTGGAAGCCACAGGCTCTGGTATTAGTCGTTTAAACGGTATGGCACCACGCTACCCTATATTTAATTGGGACGACTTGCCCGTGAAAGAGGGGCTACATAATCGGCACATGGTAGGGCTTAGCGCCTGGCAAACCTTTTTTCAAACCACACACCTAACGCTGCACGAAAAAGTAGTGGTGGTAGTCGGTTACGGTTTAGTTGGCCAAGGTGTGGCGGCGTCAGCCAAAGCATTTGGGGCACAAGTTCAGGTTGCAGAGTTGGATCAAGCTCGAGCGCTGCAGGCAAAATATGACGGCTGGCCGGTGATAGATTTACAAGAAGCGGTTAAAGACGCTGACATCATTGCCACGGCAACAGGCGCTGAAGGGGTTATTGGCGCTAGGCATTTAGATACCATGAAAGATAACTCGTTTATCTTAAATGTGGGTCATGTGGCTAAAGAGATTGACGTTGCCTATCTAAAAGACAATAGCTGTCACAGCGAGCCCATGCCTTATGTCAATGCGTATAAGCTCAAAGACAAAACCATCTTCTTATTAGCAGATGGCTCTATGTTTAACTTAACGGCAGGTTACGGCGACAGCCTGAATGCGTTTGATGTCACACTGGCTGTGATGGCGTCAGGCATAGGGCATATTGTAGGCGAGGGCTCGACACATCAAAGCGGGCTTTACTTGCTGCCTGAGAAAGCCTGGAAGTCCGCACTATAGGCCCGTGCTTTAATGCTGCATTTTAAAAGTGTATGTTAAGTTGGTATTTTAACGCATGGCTAGTACAAAAAAGGCAATGACTTACGCCATTGCCTTATGCTGTTGCTCTACGCTTTATCCTAAATAGGCTTACTCAAGTCAAGAGCAAAACTTTGTGTTAGTTTTTAGAAATTTGAAGGCGAGTATTCGCAAGCGTTAGGTTATTTGATGAGAAGCGGTTGAGCTTATTAGCTGCAACCGAACGCTCGAAATTCTCAACACACAGCGTGGCTTTGTTTTCTAAGCAATTCAATACTGCTAGGTTGTTTAGGGCGATACTTTTATTACCTGACTGGTCAACGGCCTTTGCACAATGGGTTTGGGCTGCTTCTAAATTGCCTGTTGCGATGTGTGCCACACATAGGTTTGTGTGCAGAGGAGCCTGCTTGGTCATTACCGTAGTGCGCGCTAGTTGCGCATTTAATTTACGAATGCCATCTGTATAATTGCCGTTCTCTACTTCCTGAACGCCGTACACATTTTCCACGGTAGTACGAAGCTTATAAACGTTATTGTTATTTTGCGCTAACGCAGTAGTCGCAAAAAGAAGTGTGGCTGCTAGGGTTAAAAGTTTAGTCATGATAATTTTCCACTTGTCGCGCTAGTTGAATAGCTTTTAGTCTAATCGCGTTGCCGTGAGTCAGACGCTGGTTAACGTTTTGTTAAACGATGGGTGGAGAATAGTGAAATTCGATTTAATTACATGATGAAAAGATAATAACGAACAAATTTCTTTCTAATGAAAACCTAATGTTCATTATTTTTCTGTTTTAGTTCAAATAATTCAATTATTTATGTTTTTTGAAATGAGGTCGCTTGGTGCCGTCTACGCTATTTAGTATTGAAAATTATATTGTTAATACCGCGGATAATACGATCTCCAGCGACGATAGCACTGTGAAAATTGAGCCGAAATGTATAAAAGTGTTAAAAGTTTTGGCAGAACATGCACCTGAGGCAGTGAGTAGAGAGCACATGCACAAGGTGGTGTGGGGAGAACGAATTGTTGTTGATGAAGCTCTGTCACGCGTTATTTCTCAGTTGCGTCATGCGCTAAACGATAATAAATCGAAGCGGCTGATCAAAACCATTCCCAAACTAGGCTATAAGCTTACGGTAACGCCTGTTGAGCTATCAGCCGCTTTGAGCGCTTCAAATAATCAGCTTTCAAATACGCCGTCTGCGAATAAGTCCTCTTTAAGTACCCCAACAACGCAAGCAGCAGTTAACATGAATGCTGAAACCAATGGCAACACCGAGGACAAAAGCCTGGACCAAAGCCTGGACCAAAACCCAGCCCTAAACAGAAACCAAAACCAAAACCAAAAGTCTGCAACTACATCTATCGAAGGCAGCGCGTCACTTATAAATGAAGATGCAAATAAAGTCTCAAGCAGAGACTCCAACACTGGCTTAAGCACAGACCCAAGCACAGACTCAAGCACAGGAGCAGCCGCAGGCTCAACGGAAAGTATACAAAAACCAGAGAGCGCTGCGAATATTGAGTCGGCGCCCAACAGTGAGAAGGCCGAAGAGTCTTCTGTGAAAAGTGGAAAAAGCCCTCGTCAAAGCTCTCATCAATGCACTCGCCAAAGCGCTCATCATTCTATACAGAAGAGTACATTGAAAAAGAATCAGAGGTTTTGGTTGCTAGCTGGTGTGCTGGTGGTTACTGTTATCGCAACCGCTGTCACATGGGTATTCACAGGGATTGATAACCCGTTGGTAGACAGCACCAAGCAATCGTCGGTTGAGAGCAATTCTATTGCAATACTGCCTTTTAGTCAGATTTCAGATGATACCGACTCATCGTATATTTCACTTGGGCTTACCGAGGAAATAATTTCGAGCTTGTCTACGACTCCTGGCTTTAACGTACCTTCGCGATATTCTACTTTGGCGCTGACTAAACAGGGACTTTCTCTTGCCGACATTGCCACGGCTTTAAACGTCAATTATGCCCTTGAGGGAAGCGTCAGGCGTATTAATCAAAGCTTTAGAATATCCGTTCGACTGATTGCTCCGTTTGAAGACAAAGCCTTATGGACCGCTCAGTACGATGTCACCAACAATGACTTACTAAAAGTGCAGCTTGAAATTTCTAATGCAATTATTGCGCAGGTTTCCAGCAGCCACTCTTCATCTAAGGCGCCAATAAAGGCAGGGATCACCGACGATGCTGCTGCTTACCAAGCGTATCTAAAAGGCACCTATTGGTGGATGAATGGCACTACCAGCGAGTGGTTTAGCAAAGCCGAAGCCGCGTTTTTAGACGCCGTTAATTACGACCCTGCGTTTTCTGCTGCTTATGGCAGTCTTGCGTACATTTATGCGCGGTATAATTTTTATGATTTATATATACCCCAAGAGCAGGCGTTGCCTAAGGCAAGGGCTGCTATTGATAATGCATTGCGTTTAAACCCAAACGACGCTAATGCACATAATGCCACAGCTATTTTGGCAACCTTAAGTTTTGACTTTAAAAAAGCAGCAGCATCACTAAATCGTGTGCTTAGCGAGGGTGCAGACAATGCAACGAGTCTTTACTTACATTCAGAGTTAGCGCTAGCGCAGCTATCACCCGATAGAGCACTGTCGTTTGCACAACAAGCTCGTGAGATAGAGCCTCTATCGCCATGGGTGAATGTTAACCTTGCTATTGTCCATTATTGGCGAGGTGAAACGACGCAAGCGCTGGCCGCGCTTGATAACGCATTGGAGTTAGATAGTGCTTACACATGGGCTTATGTGTGGAAGGCTAGGGTGCTAGCGTTACAGGGCAACAATAATGACGCCATCGATATGATGGAAGCCTGTTTGACCATCGATCCATTTTCAACGATTAACGCCGCATACCTTGGCACGCTTTATTCAGTGCAGGGCAATGCAAATAAAGCGAACCAGTGGTTTACCCATACCGCGTCATTGCTAGGCGATACCTCTACAGCCAGGTTCTGGAAAACCCATGGAGACAGGCTAGAGAGGGAGGCGATTAGCAATACAGATATCGCGCTTATGGAGCCGCTTCTGCAAAAGCAGACGCAAGCATTCAGTGTTATTCCAATGCTTACCGAGGGATACATAGCGACACAGCAAGAAAGTGTTGGCTTTGATATTATTCGCGCCCATTTCCCATCGCTCAACACCGTTAACCCAATGGTAAATAGCCACAACGCAGAGGCTGCGTTAGCACTACTTCAGCTTTCTTCTCAATCAGTGCCTAATATTAGCAAAGCGCTGACTACATTTATTCATGCTTACCCGGTATGGGCAAAACGGACTGGATTTAAAGACAGATTTGAAAAAGCGGTGTCAGATTGACACCGCTTCAAATTAACATAGCCGATAAGCTATTAACGGCGTTTGAATGGAGGATGACCGCTAAAGTTGGTTGAGCTGCTGCTCTCTTCAATGGTTTCGAATTGAGCAACGTCAATAACCGGAATGCATTCAACTGAGCGTTTAAATGGCGGCTTACCACGCATGTCCACGCTCATTCTATTTTCACATTCAGTGGCAGCGCCTAGCAGCTCAAACTGAGCCACATCGTGCTCCTGTACTTCAACAAGTTTGCGCTTAAAAGGCGGCTTGCCAGTACGATCCACAATAATCATTTTCGTTATGCTCGTATTGTCTGCGCCTTCGTTGGCAACAGCAGTAGCGAACGGTACAGCGGCTATCGAAGATAGCAATAAAAGAGGTAGTACAAGTTTCTTCATGGTAAACCCTCATTTTGCGAATAATCACTGATTTGTACGTCTAAAGTCTAACTTTTGATGACAAAAAAATAACCCTATCTCGCGATAGATAAAAGCTATCAGTTAAGAAGGTAATGGCAAAAAGGCTTTATCAACAAACAGGGGAAGTGCACGTTTTATGTGCTCCTTTGCACGCTGCTGGTGCGAAGTGCTGCTGAAAAATAAAGTAACTATCGCAAAATCATAGGCTTATTATTTGGCTTCGTTATTGCTGTGTTTATCTTCATACCATTCATTGCTGCGAATGAAGCTAATTACGATATATGAAAATACACACTAAGCGCCTTTCAATAAGCACATTGTTGACGATCTTTATTGCAGTATTCACAGGCAATATATTGAGCAGTAGTGTGGCTAACGCCAATTCGTTTTCGTTAACAAGCAGCAGTGGCGGAACCTTGTACTTACAAAGTTTTGATGCGGACAAGCGCGAATTCAACTACCTCATTGATACTGGCTCTTCCCTAACTATTTTGAATAAAGCCACCTTTAAGGTTTTTGCAGCTCAGCAAAATGTGACTGAAGAAGGCGTGGTCATTGCTAAACTAGCGAACGGTAAAAAGCACAAGGTGAAGCTTTACACCATACCTACATTGGCGTTAAGTGCAGACTGTCATTTTGATAATGTTAAGGTGGCTGTAATGGACAATCAGCACAATATCCTCGGAATGGAAGTGTTGGGCAGAGCAGCACCGTTTGGTATTCAAATGTCGCCACCCACATTAACGCTGCACCAATGCGACGATGATGTAAGCTCAGAATTACTCGCAAAAGGCCCTGCAAAACCCGTTTTATAACCGCTTTTATAACCAGTCATGTAAAAACCAGTTTCCATTGTTGTATCTTTTTCATTCTGTCCTCTATAGCGTTTTCCTATCGGCACCGTTACCAATCATGTAGATTAGCCACACTGCATTTGACGTAACGAGGCAAACATTGCATGCAAATTGGCGGAAAAACTCAGCAAGAAGCACTAGCAACACTGCGCGACATGACAACAGATATGTCCCAACCTTCTGTTTCAGAGCACACAAGCAGAATAGAAAAAGCGCAGCGCTACATGCAGGCTAATAATATAGCCGCCCTTTATCTCAATGCAGGTACTAATTTAGCCTATTTTACGGGAATGCAGTGGTACGCCAGCGAGCGCTTAGTTGGCGCCATATTGCCAGCTCGTGGAGACGTTGTTTATATTGCCCCGACCTTTGAGATTGATTCCTTAGAAGAGCGTAAGCTTATTGCTGGACACATAGAAGGTTGGCAAGAGCACGAGAGCCCCTACGCCTTATTCGCAAAGCTACTGAGCGACATTGATACCGCGAATGGCAGTAAGGTTGCAGTCGACGAATCAACACAGTTTTTCATTGTGGATGGATTCAGTAAAACCTTGCCAAATACCATTGAAATAATCAATGGTAGCGAAGTGACGGCCCATTGCCGTATGCACAAATCGCCTCATGAGCTGGCACTTATTCAGCGAGCCATGGATATGACGTTAGCGGTTCATAAGGCAACCGCGAGTATGCTTAAAGAAGGAATGACAACAACGGAAGTAGAAGCCTTCATCAACGAAGCCCACAGGAAAGTGGGGGCAAGTGGCAGTTATTTCTGTATCGTTTTGTTTGGCAAGGCCACCTCATTTCCACACGGGGTGAAAGATCCCCAGGTTTTAAAAGCCAACGATCTTGTTTTAATCGATACTGGCTGCAAGCTGCATGGATACCTATCAGATATTACGCGAACCTATTGCTTTGGCGAGCCAAGTGCAAAGCAAAGACTGCTGTGGATTAGTGAAAAACAAGCGCAAATAGCGGCGTTTAATGCGGCAACGGTGGAAAACACATGCGGCGACGTAGATGCAGCCGCAAGGCACAGCTTAGAAGCTGAAGGCTTAGGGCCAGATTATACGCTGCCTGGATTGCCTCACCGCACGGGTCATGGCATTGGGATGGACATTCATGAATGGCCGTACTTAGTTAAAGACAATCCTCATCAATTAGCGCCCGGTATGTGTTTTAGCAACGAGCCTATGATTGTTGTGCCCGGTGAGTTTGGCATTCGTTTAGAAGATCATTTTTATGTCACTGACACCGGCCCTGTATGGTTTACCGAGCCAAGTAAATCAATCACTGAGCCGTTTAATGACTAAGCGGCTTTTAAAACCCTATCTCATACCGGTCAATAAATTGTAGTGATTACGCATACTAGATAAACATCATTCGAACCCTTCAGAGGGATCCTCTACACTCATCGCAATGTAAAAAAGTTGTAAATTATAAAGGGCGAATTGCCGCCCGACTAAGTCTCATGAGGTAAAGTGATGTCTGACAATAATGCTGCAATCAATGAAGAGCTTACGATGTTCAAAGACATGGTATTGCGTTTTATGGACCAAGAAATACTGCCCCATTATTCAAAATGGGAAGACGACCATCATATGCCTCGGGAAGTGTGGCATACCATGGGACGAGCGGGAATGTTGCTTGTTGATATGCCTGAAAAGTATGGGGCAGCTGATGCTAGTTTTGATGTTTGTCAGATGATTCAAGAAGAAATGTGTCGTCTCGGCCTGCACAGTTTAGCAACGGGCTATAATATTCACGCCAATATTGTAGCGCCCTATGTGTTAAACATCGGAACCGAAGAGCAAAAAGACTACTGGTTGCCGAAAATGGCCACAGGGGAAGTGCTTACCGCATTAGCAATGACAGAGCCTAATGCAGGCAGCGATGTGGCAGGCATGAAAACAAATGCTGTAAAAGAGGGTGATAGCTACATTCTCAACGGCTCAAAGGTGTTTATCACCAATGGCAACCAGGCCGATATGATCATTGTTTGCGCCAAGACCGACCCAAAAGCAGGTGCTAAAGGAGTGTCGTTGTTTTTGGTCGACACCAGTCTTCCTGGGTTTTCTACCGGAAAACCCATTCACAAAATAGGTCAGCACAGCAGCGATACTGGCGAACTCTTTTTTGAAAATATGAAAATTCCAGCTAACGCACTATTAGGCGAAGAGGGACGTGGGTTTGCCTATTTAATGCAAGAGCTACCTAGAGAGCGCTTGGGTTGCGCAGTGCAAGCTATTGGCCATGCACAAGGTGCACTCGACCTTACCATTGATTACGTAACCCAACGCAAGGCGTTTGGTCAAACAGTAGGGCAATTTCAAAATACGCGGTTTAAATTGGCCGAATGTCAGACTGAACTTGAAATGTGTAAAGCGCTATTAGAAAAACACATGGACAAGTTTAGTCGTGACGAAATGACGGTAACCGATGCAGCGATGCTTAAATTGGCAGCCACCGAGATGCAGCTGAAAATGGTGAATGAATGTCTGCAATTATTCGGCGGCTATGGCTATACCGATGAATATCCTATTTCACGTTTTTATCGAGATGCACGGGTGCAAACCATTTATGCAGGCAGCTCCGAAATTATGAAAGAAGTCATTGCCCGCGGAATGTTGGGGCGTTAACTTGCGTTTTAAATATTAATAGCGCCCTATTTTGAGTGGAATATCACTAGGGCGTAAGTACACTGTTTTATAAACTTATTCTTATTTAAACGCGGTAGAGCAGGCAAATATGTGATCGTTCCTAGTATAGGAGCGTTAAAAGATTTCATTATTTAATCTGAGATTTTTATGTCTTCTACCGCTTTTTTTGTTGATACTTCCACCTCAAATACTGCTTCTTCAGTTGCTCAAAGCAACACACATGGCAGCTCACAAGCCAACAACCAGTCCTTCAGTAACACGACATCATTGAGCGATGCAGATATTGTTTATTCTTTGGATGTAGACTTTAACTTCATGCGTATTCTCCCATTTGCACAGCGCTTTTTTAAGGTCTCGCAAGAAGAGGGGAATGGACGAGGAGCACTTGGCTTTATAGATAGTGTAATGCCAACAGATGCTATAAACGAAATTAAAGCCGTGCTTTCAACAGAACTATGCTGGCGCGGTATTGTGCCGTTTAAAGTAGAAGGCAATACAGTATACAAAGACACGTTTGTTAGGCCCGTTTTTCGTCGTGGAAAGGTTGTAGGCACACAATGGATGTTGTCAGAGCCGGAAAGTCATTATGTCGAAAAAGCGCAATATGTCTATTCAGGTAATATCAAAGCAACAAATATTGGTTTAATTGTAGCGGTAGTTATGGCCACACTTATTGTTGCGGTGAGCGCTTTATCACTGCCAAGTTGGAGTTACCCCTTAATATCAACCTTTGCGATAGCGATTGGATTTACAGCGCGACAATTTATCAGAGTAGACAATGCTAAAGATCAGCAGGATTTAGATGCTCAACACTTTCCTATTCAACGCCAAATTTTTGCCAAGTCTGTTGCTTCGGCGCTTACAGACTATGAACTAGCATTAAAGCAAGGAGCACTTTATGCGGCGATGTCTCGGGTAGATGCCGGAACGTCGGAGCTGGCGACGACGTTAGGTAATACAAAGGAAAATACTGAGCAATTAGCTAGCGCGGCCGAGGAGTTAGCAGTAAGTTCGGAGCAGGTATCAACTGCATCACAGCAAATGGCATTATCTATGGAAGAAATTCATCATTCGGCACAAAGCACCGCAGAGGCGTGTGACGAAGGACGGCAGGCTGTTAGTGCGTCGGCAAACCTAATTGATGAGGCATCGGAAAGTGTGACTCAATTAGCGTCATATATTTCAAAAAGCGCCGATGCGACATCAGAACTCGTTGAGAAAAGTGAGGCAGCGAAACGATTTAGTTCGAAGATAGACACGATAGCGGAGCAAACTAATCTGCTAGCACTAAACGCAGCTATTGAAGCGGCTCGCGCAGGAGAAAGCGGTCGGGGGTTTTCAGTTGTAGCTGATGAAGTACGTGCGCTTTCTAAAAGCACTCAGGAGGCGGTGGATGAAATTGAAGAAACAATCACAGCGATCGCTGACTCGATAAATCAATGGCAGCAAGAAATGAACGAGCAAATAGAGCTAGCTGAACGCTGCAGTAACTACAGTGAAAGGTCTAAGCAAGAAACTTTATCCATGCGTGAGATGATATCAAACATTGCGGTACAAATGACGCAGGTAGTGACGGCAAGTACGCAAAACCAGCAGGCTATTGCGGAAGTAAATGAAGCTATTCAGCAGTCAAGAGATGCCACTCGTTCTGTTAGCGAACTTGCTACCGATACCTTTGAAAGTGTAAATGATGCTAGTCACCGTATTAGAGAATTTCGTTCTATCTCAACGGCAATGGAAGACGAGTAATAGCAAAAATTATTGCGCGAAAACCTCATTTGTACGAGCCTACTTGAAAGGTCATGCAAGTGAGTAAAACGCGCGACAATCATATTTTACCGTATAACTTGCGTATTTTATGAGCCCGCTTATTTTGCGGGCTTCATTTCTTTTACGATTCTTTTATGGTGCTTTTATAATTCTTTTATAAAAACACCGGCATGCTTGCCCAGACGATGTATCAAGGCATCACCGAGTGCTGAGGCGGGGGTCCAAAACCCCCCTTTTACATCGGGGATATCTTTTGCCAAGCAAAGCGCGGCTTGCGAAAGCATTTTTGCAGTACTGCCATACCCTGGGTCTTTGTCACCGGTAACTTGTACCACCTGCCTCTTGCCATTGTTTAATTCAGCATAAAAGCGCATGTCGAACATGCCGTTTTCTTGATCTTCAACCGATGGGCCTTCACCAGGTTTTGGTAAAATGTGATTTGCGAGTAAATTCCTTATTGGCGCAAAACTGGCCGCTCCTACAAATGCACCTAAACCAAGGGTAGTTATCCATGCCGTGCTCGCGGTTTTGCTCGACATAGCTTCATCGTATTTGAAGTCTTTGCCATACATGGTACCAAGCAGTTGATTACTGCGATGAACAATACGCTCGTTAATGGCAGCCATAACAAAGGGCATTGTCCAAATGCTAAGGTCGTTATCGTATTCTGCTTTTTTATGATTTTTTTGGCGTAAATGAAAAGGATGTCCAGCATTACAAAGCATATAAGGGTTTACCAAAAGCTTTCTAAGACTTGGGTTGTCACTGGCCTCTTTAAGTACGTTTAACATGCTGGCGATAGTGCCCCCAGATGCTGCGCCTTTAATCTTATATACCCGCATCTTTATTTGCGTGGCAGGGCTTCCCGTTTTTTCAATAGCGCTTCGCTGGGAAAAATAAACCCCTAAATCTGATGGGATTGAGTCGAATCCTGAACAATTAATAATACGAGCTCCTGAGGCTTGTGCCTGAGGTTCATATTTATCGAGCATCGCTTTTATCCATTGAGGCTCACCGGTTAAGTCGCAGTAATCTGTGCCGGTGTTTGCACATACTTTTACTAGAGTCTCACCGTATAGCGCATAAGGCCCCACAGTGGAGATAATAACCTTGGTTTTCTCGCACAACGCGGTAAGCGCGGTTTCGTCGCTGGCATCAGCAACAAAGTGAGGGACTGATGTTAAGCCATGCTCTTTTTTTAATGCGAGAAGCTTTTGCTCATCTCTTCCTGCAATAGCCCAAGAAAAGGTTTCTTCAGCGTACTTAGCAAGATAGGAAATCATGATTTTGCCAACGAAGGAGGTGGCGCCATATAACAGTATGTCGAATTCTTTTGAGGGCGTAGTCGTGTTCATACTCTTCTTATAATGATGTGGTTGTAAAATCTAGGTACGAATATCTAAGCTAGGTCAACTTCTCTACTTTTCTATCTATTCTACTTGCCCTGCTGAGGGCGAAGAGCCAGCTTTCCTTGCTCAACAGATAATGTGATGGGAATACTAGAGAGAAGGTTAACCGTTTTATTTGTTGTGTCTAATTTATACACGGGGTTAGACACTAAGTAGCCATTGATAAGCTGCATCACTTCTTTGCTTAAAGGTGCGAGGTTGCCTTTATATCCCGCCGCATCCACAGTGCTATCAAGCAACGACAATGAGTGAACAAAAATCGCTTTTTTCTCACTGTCATAATAAGGTGTGCCTTCTAAAGACAAGCGTATTTTGGCTGGATAGCTAAATCCAAACGCGTTTATGCTGGCTGTGGCATCGGTGCCTAATTGAACAACATTTCTTCCTTCGGGGCCAATGTTTACCGATATGTCGTTTACCTCTAACAGTAAAGGAATACCAGCAAGCGACGCTTTTTGCTGAAGTTTATCTAGCTGACTACCTAGTACCTGCTCAACATCTGCATTTGAAACCGTATACACAGATAGCTGAGACAGTGCTGCGCACCCATTCAAAAACACAATGGCGGCCAATAGGGATAAATACTTCATTACATCTACTCTCTTCTTACATTCATGTTGGCACATAGTAGACATTAAAGGCTGTGTGAGGTCTACCTTTTAACGTCATAAGGCGTTTACCTATTAGCTAATAGCTTCAGCTGTGATTCAAAATCTGCCAACTTCGCACCACCTTGCCCTCAGGCTCTGCTGAGTACCAGTTGACAATAGGTGGTGATGTTGAAAATTTAGTGGCTCAAGTGTGGGTTGTTGAAGAAGGAGCGGTGCCTATCAACTTCTATTGGTCGGCGTCAGAAGATGATGCTAACTGGGCAATAGTCGTCAATTAATTAGCAAAGCGCCTGTAATAACTGCAGGCGCTTAATGCTATTATTCTTGATGAGCACGTTTCATTAACCAGGCATAGGCCGTGGTGAAAGCCGGCTCTTGAAATTGTTTTAACCCTGTATCTGAAAATGGCACTGCAACCGGGTTTCTGCGCAACGATTCTTTAATTTCAGTGGGACCAAATACAACAACCTCTAGCCCATCTATTAATTCAATAGCCGCTTCAAGCTTAAACCCAATGGCGCTGCCAGCAAATTTGCCCTTACTCTGGCGCTGACGAATAACGACAGCATCAATTTTGTAGTCGGCCATTAATTTTTCAAACGTACTTTGAAAACTTTTAAGACCTTTCGCACTGGTATCGGCCAGCGTTAAACGGCGGGTTCGGCAGTCAGGTACATGAAACAAGCCGTCTATTAATGACAGAAGACATACCGTCGCTTCATTACCTTTTAAATCTACACCACAAACTTTCATACTATTTCCTATTGATATCAGCACACCATTATAGCCTGTTTCAGTATACTTGAAGAGCTATGTCTAAAATTTTCATCCATCAACCGCAAGGTGCAGATAAAAGTGGGTGAGGGTTGAGAAAAGAAAGGGGCTATTCTAGCTCAATAAAATCTATTGCAAGGTGCATTGCCAACGCCCCCTCTCTTCCTTCAACTAGGTCGTAAAGAGAATATTGGTCTAATTCTGCAATGAATTTAGCTGTTGCGTCCTCAAGAATCGTTCTTAATCTGCAGGTGGGGGAGATGACGCATTGATTGGTTGGTGAAGCAAAGCATTCAGCCAGTGCAATATCTTCTACCGTAAGTCGGAACACTTTCCCAATATTAATATCTTTCGGCTCTAAGGCGAGCCTGATGCCGCCACCACGCCCTTTAGTGCCCAAGATATATCCGTGCTCAATGAGTAAAGAGATAACTTTTTTCAAATGGTTGTATGAAACAAAGTATGCATCAGCAATCTCACTGGTTTTCACCGTTCTATTTTTTCGTAAAGCTAAATAAATAAGAACTCGAAATGCCAAGTTAGTAAACGTGTTTATTTTCATATGTCATCTAAAAATCCGATTGCTGTGATTTCTAAATTTTACCGTAATGGATAAATTAAATATATATTTAGAATATACTTTATTGTATATTTTGTTCTAAGATATATTTTTATGTAATAAGGTGGCGTGATAATGATGATTCTTGGTTACATTGCAGCTGTACTCATGGGGTTGGTACTAGGCGTAATAGGCGGAGGTGGCTCAATACTTACCGTTCCCATATTGGTCTATTTAATGGGAGTTACTCCAGATGTAGCTACTGGATATTCATTGTTAATCGTCGGTGCTACGGCAGCCTATGGTGCAGTGCGCTATTTCAAAGAAGGCTTGGTCGATGTGAAGTCTTCCATATTGTTCGCCATTCCCTCCATTATAGCGGTCTACCTATCTCGTGCTTACCTAATGCCCGCAATACCAGAGACCATCGAGTTTCAATCAATATCGATAGATAAAAATTTGGGCATCATGGTGTTGTTCGCCTCTTTGATGCTGGCCTCTGCGGCAATGATGTTGAAAAAAGCGTACAGCAAAGCAGGTCCCGCCAAAGAAAATACTGAAAATACCTCTCCCAATATTGCACTCATTGTCGTAGAGGGAGCGGTTGTTGGTTTGATAACTGGAATACTTGGTGCCGGTGGCGGTTTTCTTATCATTCCAGCACTCGTTCTAATTTTAGGAATGCCCATGAAAAATGCCGTGGGTGCTTCTCTATTTATCATTGCGCTCAAGTCGTTGCTTGGCTTTGTTGGCGATTTACAAACCGGAATTCAATTGGAGATGCCTTTGCTGCCACTTATGTTGGTCGCGACGTTTATTGGGATGGCAATCTCCACAAAAGTAGCGGGGAAACTAGATGGTGCAGCTTTACAAAAGTTCTTTGCATTTTTCACTCTAGTTATTGCCGTTTTTATTATGTCAAAAGAGCTTCTTTAAGGGGAATACCATGAACGTTGAAACATTTTACGACAACAAGACAGCAACATTTACATACGTACTTTTCGATCCCATTTCCAAAGAATGCGGTGTTATAGATTCGGTTGCCGATTACGACATTTTTTCAGGTCGAGTATCGATGGAAAGTGCCGACAAAGTTATTGCATTTATTAACGATAACCAGCTTATTAATCAATGGATTTTAGAGACCCACGTACACGCAGACCATATAACAGCAGCGCATTATTTAAAGTCAAAAGTCGGTGGCAAAATTGGCATTGGCTCTGGAATCAAAGAGGTTCTGGATACGTGGTTAGACGTTTTCGAAATTTCAAATGACACGCCAAATGATGGCAGTCAGTTTGATGTTTTATTTGAAGAAGGCGATACGTTTAACATTGGTGAATATGAAGTGACGGTATGGCATACGCCGGGTCACACTCCAGCATGTGCGAGCTTTCTAGTCGACGGGAAGATTTTTGTCGGTGATACCATGTTCGCGCCGAACTTAGGTACAGCGAGATGTGATTTTCCGGGCGGTAGTGCAGAGCAACTTTATAACACCATTCAACGTTTTTTTACTCTGCCCGAAGAGACCGTTGTCTTTCTTGGGCACGACTACCCGAAAGAAGGTAACGAGCCACTCTCTACCCTATCCATCAAAGAAGCAAAAGAAACCAATAAGCAAATCCGCCCTGATGTGCCTTTAGCAGAATACGTTGAAAAGCGTGAAGCGAGAGATGCAACCCTCGCTGTACCAAAGCTACTGCTGCCCGCCATTCAGGCGAACCTGAGAAATGGACAATTTGGCGCACCTTCAAAGAGCGGTAAACAATTCATCAAAATTCCTGTAAACGCCATTTAGGAGGTGGAATATGAAATACGCTAATGTTACACAACAGCTTTCAGTTTCACCCCAAATTTTAGTTGAAGATATAGAGGCAATTAAAGCTGCCGGGTTTAAGTCAATTGTTTGCAATAGGCCAAACGGTGAAGGCGCAGATCAGCCTACATTTTCTGAGATAGAAGCGAAAGCAACCTCTGTGGGTATTCCCTGCGTTTATCAACCCGTAGTGAGTGGGAAGGTAACCACGGGAGATGCCGTAAAATTCGAAGAAAACCTACAAAAATTGGAAGGGCCTGTTTTTGCGTATTGCAGAACGGGGACTCGCTCCATTTCGTTATGGGCTATGACCGCAGTCAAAACCTTATCATTTGAAGAAGTACTGTGTTTATCTCAAAAAGCGGGTTATGACTTAAGTGGGGTGGTAAGGCGACTTAAAAACGGTGGAGAAACGCCCACTGATCATGCTGATTACTCCCATGCGGTAGTTATTGTCGGTGCGGGGGCAGGTGGCGTTGCGGTGGCATCGAGCCTCAAAGCACGATGTCCAGAACTCGATATTGCTATTGTTGAGCCAAATGAGGTGCATTATTACCAACCTGGATGGACGCTTGTTGGGGGCGGTGTATTTAACGCAAATGAAACTGTTCGAACTGTTGCATCGGTCATTCCGGAAAATGTGAAATGGATAAAAGCAGGAGTGGCAGCGTTTTCTCCGAAAGAAAATATGATTGTGGTCGATGGATGTAGAACAGTTAAATACGAACATCTAGTCGTGTGTCCTGGTATAAAGCTCGACTGGAGCAAAATTGAAGGACTCAGCGAGACGCTTGGTGAGAACGGCGTCACCTCTAACTACCGGTTCGATTTAGCGCCCTATACATGGGAGCTAGTAAAAAATCTCAAAAAAGGGAAAGCGATATTTTCTCAGCCGCCAATGCCAATAAAGTGTGCTGGTGCACCTCAAAAAGCCATGTACCTATCGTGTGATCACTGGCTTAAAGAAGGCGTACTGGATAAGGTTGATGTTCAATTTTATAACACGGGAGCGGTTCTTTTTGGGGTTAAAGAGTACGTGCCTGCCTTAATGGAATACGTTAAAAAGTACAATGCAAACCTTAACTTTGAGCACCAATTAGTAAAAGTTGACGGTAAGTCAAAAGTAGCATCATTCAAAAATGTTGCGCAGCCGGATGCTCCGCTTGTGGAGACTGAGTTTGATATGCTCCACGCAGTGCCTCCTCAGTCGCCACCCGATTTTATTAAAGTAAGTCCGCTGGTAGATAGTAATGGCTGGATAGATGTAGATCAGTCGACGTTGCAGCACAAATCTTTCGATAACATTTTTGCCCTAGGTGATGCGACAAACTCACCCAATGCAAAAACAGCAGCAGCTGCTCGTATGCAAGCACCGGTAGTCGCAAATAATTTGCTGTATGAGCGCGGTGTACAAACGGGTAAGGCGATATACAACGGTTACGGAAGTTGTCCACTCACGGTGGAGCGAGGTAAAGTCGTACTCGCAGAGTTTGGCTACGGTGGGAAGATTCTAAATAGTATGCCTTCATGGGTCATTGATGGCACAAAACCATCACGCCTTGCATGGTACTTAAAAGAAAAATTGTTACCGCCGATTTACTGGGAAGGAATGCTTAAAGGACGTGAGTGGATGGCAAAACCTAAACCACAATCACCGCAATAGTTTTTCTGTTCTCATACTGCACAACATCCGGTCGTTTAATGGTTTAGCCTCCGGATGATATACATTATTTACCCTCATAAATTAATAACTTCATAAACGAAACTTACCGAGATTTTGTAGACACTTATAAAGGTTATGCATTAGGCATGGGCAGAAATATTCTACTAAGTATGTCGGTTCAATTTAGGTAGAACCTTATGAATGCAAATGCATCAAGCAAAGTAAATAGCTTTCGAATTATTGCCGCCGCAGTGGTATTGGGGGTTCTCGCTACAGCCTTCCTCGATATTATCAATTACTTACAATATGTTGTTTTCAATAAGCCGTTAACTCGATATGAATATATCGGGCGATGGGTTATTTATTTGACTGACGGTATATTTTCTCATCAATCCATCAAGGCGGCAGAGCCTCGAGTAGGCGAATTACTGCTTGGCTGGATAGGCCACTACGGAATTGGGGTTGCCTTCGCCGCGCTTTTGTTAGCGTTTACCGGTTTAAAATGGATACAAGCACCTTCATTTTTACCTGCTTTTATTGTGGGTCTTGCGACCTGCAGCATTCCTTTTTTTATTATGTATCCTGGAATGGGCTATGGTATCGCCGGATTATCAACGCCGGCCCCTACCATGCTTCAATCGAAAGTGTTGCTATCTCATTTGATTTTCTCGGTTGGCCTTTACTTAGCCGGGCGGGTACTTGAGAAATTGTTAGTCGGCAAATGGAAAGGAAAGACGGTTGCACGATAACTATTGATTTACTCCAAAAATTAACAGCTCTCCAATTGGCTAAAATTTTTAATAAGGATATCTAATGAAAATACGCAAGAGAATCGGCTTTTTGTGTTGCAAAAAGCGCTCTCAAGGCCTTTGGTTTCTAGCTCTGTCTTCAACGCTGTCTTTAGCTGCAGTGCTATTTCCCATTCACTCTTTGGCACAAGACCACGGACCTAACCATTTATCGGTGTTCGCCGGGAATACTGACTTTTCTGAGCATGGTAGCGGTTTAACGCTGGGCGTTGATTACGAATACCGACTATCTCCTCTTTTGGGGCTGGGAAGCGTTGTCGAGTATGCCTATGGCTCTTTAGATGCATTCACTGTGCTTGCGGTCGCTGATATACATCTTACCGAGCAATTTATTGTGCAGGTGGGGCCAGGTTTTGAACACTCTAGTGAACATGATTTCGCAGTCACACGACTGGGGACGCTTTATGAATATCGTTATCATGGATATACAGTATCGCCACAGCTGCACGTAGATTATCACTTTGGGCACGGTAGCTCAGTGGTAGCTGGTTTAGCATTGGGCTTCGATTTTTAATCGCTATTATTTCAAATCTACATCCAAGTACTGATAATCAACTCCTTTACCTAAAACAAAACTAGGCACTTCATGCAGCAAAATAATAGATTTGCGCGCTTCAAGCCATGGCGATATCCGGTTATAAATACGTTTGGCCATGGTGTTATCTAGCCCATTAAATGGTTCATCTAATACAACCATGGCGGGGTCTCTGAGTAATAGCCTTGCAAGGCACAAGCGCCTCGCTTGCCCGCCTGAAACCTGTCCCCCGCTTTCACCAAGCCAAGTATGAAGGCCCTTTGGAAGTGCATCTGCCCATTTAAGAAGCTCAACCTTAGCGAGGGCATCAAATACTCTTTGTTCATCTACATCCTCAAGACCGAGCGTTAAGTTGTAGTAGAGGCTTCCCGATAATAAGCTAGGAGATTGCTCTAGATAACTACAAACCTTGTATAAACTTTTTGATGAAATTGCAGTTAAAGAGTGCTCATTAATCTCTATGTTAACGCCGGGTTGAGCTGCAGGAGTAAGCTTAAATAAAAGCTTCGCAAGTGTGGATTTGCCGGCGCCTGAACGACCCGTTATAAAAAGTGGTTTAGTATCAGTAAGGGTAAAAGATATCTCTCTTTGGAAACTTGCCGGAATAGTGGAGAGGTTATTTACTTTACACGCTATCGCTTGTATGTAGTGGATATGGGTTAAATCCGTTTCAATTTCTGTGGACGCCAGTTTTTTGAGCCGCTCACTTGCATACTCTGTTTTTCCCCAAGTGCTAAATTGCTCCGGTATGGTTTGCAGCAACTCAGATACTCCAATAAATAAAAGCGCTAACATAATGGCTGTGGGGCCTTCAATTATTTGATTGCCCACCGCCCAAAGACCAGAAAAGAAAACCGCGCAAAGCGCAATACCAAATAGGCTGTCAGTAACAAACTGTAGTTTCGCTACGCGCTTCTGTAATGCAGAGTGATGCTCTTCAAACAGTGATAATTCACCGAGAGTATGGGCTTGATGTGCAGTCATCATATCTTGGCTAGATAAAACAAACGCCCCTTTTATATGGCTTATTAAAGACTCTCTCGTGCGATTAAGTTGAGCAATTGAAGCTTTCGCAGCACCTCTAGTCTGTGAAACAGAATATCTGATCAGCAACATCCAAGAGAGTACTGCTGTAAGAAAAAATACAGCGGCAAAATCAAACCAGATAAAGCATAAAAATGCACTGACCAATAAGATGACCAGCCCTGTAGCAAGTGTTGGTATTGTGTAGCGAATCAAAATACCGTCTAAGGCATCTAGGTCTGAGGTAAGGCGGCTTAACCATTCACTGTCGGAAGTTTGTCTTATTTCGTGAAGCGGCTTGTGGGAAAGCGCTTTAAATATTGTCACTCTATACGTAGCGATAAGCCGCAAAATTGTGTCGTGATTATAAAGCCTTTCGATATAGCGGCCGACAGTTCGACTTAAGGCAAAGTAACGAATACCTGAGCCTGGCATATACATATCAAGTTTTACAATCAAACCTGCACTTATAGCTAGTCCTGCTAGTGCAGTGGCGGTAATTAGCCAGCCTGATAGAGCCAGTAGCCCAACTCCTGATAGCATGGTTAATAGCGACCAAAAAAGACCAATGAAAAGTCGCTTACGTTCGCTCTGATAGATTATCGATAGCCAAAACTTCATTGTTCGTTTTCAACCTTTTTGGTTAGGTCAATATGGATATCGGACATCGCTATTATCATTGGATCGTGGGTCGCAATAACGATCAGGGCCCTTTCTTTGAGTTCTTTAACAGCGTCATTTATCAAATCTTTACTTTTAAGATCTAGGCTCGCAGTAGGTTCATCTAGCAAAATTATTTGAGCAGGGTTAAGCAACACTCTGGCCAAAGATATCCTTTGCATTTGACCGCCTGATAGGCCTTGACCGTGCTCACCTAATACGGTGTCGAGGCCTTGGTGCTTAAGGGTGATCTCATTCGTCAAATCGAGTTTGTCTAAAGCAGCCAGCATTTGAGCTTCGTTGGCATTTGGAGCCGCTATCGCAAGGTTGTGTCGGATGCTAGCATTTTTAATCCACGCTTTTTGCGGTAGGTAGGCGATGGAATGCGTGTCTTTAAGGGATAAGTTGACTTCCCCCGAAATAGGGTGAAGATAACCTGCAATCGTGTTTAAAAGGGTGGTTTTACCGCAGCCAGAATCTCCTGAAAACACGAGCAAACCGCGCTTTGAAATGCAAGTGGTAACACTGTTGTTTAACGGCAAGTGAGACCGGTAGCCCACCACAAGATTATGCAGTTCAAGTTTTGCATCATGCTCAGATAGCGTAACCTTTCGTAAGGCATTTTTGCCGTATTGCTCTTCTTCAGACTGCAGGTGTGATAACGACGCTACTATATTGTTGGCAGCCCCCACTGCACTTGCTTTATCGTGATAGAAGGCTGATAGGTTTCGCAGTGGCTTAAAAAATTCTGGCGCTAACAGTAAGATAGCAAGGCCTGAAAATAGACTAAGCGACTGAGCAGGGCCCCAGTCAATAGCACCATAAAGTGAAAAACCGATGTAAATGGCGAGGCTGGCAATGGCCACACTGGTAAAGAACTCAAGCACAGTAGAAGATAAAAACGCAAGCTTGAGTGTTTTCATAACAACATGCCGATAATTATCTCCTCGGGCTGCTACTTCGTCCGACATGGTTTGCTGGGCGCCCAATAAAGAGATGGTTGAAAGGTTGGCAATCCGATCAAGAAAATGCCCGGCGAGACGTTGTCGAAGCAGTGAATACTTTTCGTTTATATGCTCAGCGCCCATACCGACTAAAATCATAAATAGCGGAATGAGTGGAGCAGAGACGAGCAGCAATATTGCGCAAAGCCAATTTAAACAGCCAACGACGATTATAATCAACATTGGCGAAACAATAGCAAGCATTTGCTGAGGCCAGTAACGTGAAAAGTAGCCATCAACAGCTTCTATGTCTTCAACCCATTGCGATGCAATAGCCCCGCCGGAGAGGGTTTGCAGCGCAATGGGGCTTGTCTTATTCCAGCGATTCAGTAGTGTGGTGCGAATACTGCGTTTTACTTGCGCGCTTGCATCTTGTGCAAGATTACTTTGTTGAAAACTAAGCCATGGCTTAACCACACTTACAATGACTAGTAGTAACCAAGGTACCCATAAACTAGATAAGCTAGAGTCATCGACGAGTACGCTATGCGCTATAAAGGCAAGCAGCAGCCATTGCGCAATCATAAACAGCGAGGCTCCGCCCCCGAACACAACAGAGCGGCTAAGTAGAGCACGCTGATTAGTAACTTCCTGCTTAAGGAACTGGGCGCCTGATATGTTTGTCATATCAGGCGCAAGAGCGGGCTTATCTTTCATAATTTAGTGGTAACCTGCGTCGCCCACTTTTCCTCTAAATACCCAATATGTCCAGCTTGTGTATGCCAAGACAATTGGAATGACAAATAAGAAGCCAAGTAAAAGGAATAGCTGTGAGTTGTATGCTGACGCTGCATCGTAAATAGTAAATTTAGGCGGCACAATGTAGGGCCACTTACTTGCTAGCAAGCCCAAATAGCTAAAGAGAAATATTCCCATGGTTGCCACAAAAGGCATGCCGTCTTGTTGCTTTTTCACTGCGCGAAGAACAATAACTGCACAAAATAACGCGAGGGCGGGTAACGCCCATATTAGGCTTATGCCATCGAACCAACGTGTCATTACCGAACTATCAACAAACGGGGTATATACACAAACCGCCGCAAAAATTGCCATCAGGCCGAACAGAAGTTTTGGCGTTATTTTATAGGCCCACTGTTGAACTTCACCATCGGTTTTCATAATTAACCACGTACTACCTAAAAGCGCGTAGCCGATGACGAGGCCAAAGCCGGTCAGCACGGTAAATGGAGTAAGCCAGTCAAGAGGGCCTCCTGAATAAGCAAACCCTTCGGTTTCAAATCCCTGAATGTAAGCACCTACAACCGCCCCTTGCGCAAATGAAGCAACGAACGAACCGACAGAAAATGACCAACTCCAGAGGTATTTAGAGGTTTTTGCTTTAAACCTAAATTCGAACGCCACGCCTCTAAAAATTAACCCTGCAAGCAATAGAAATACGCCTATATATAAAGCGGGCAAAAAGATGGAATAAACCAGAGGAAAGGCGGCGAGTAAGCCCGCGCCTCCCAATACTAGCCATGTTTCATTGCCATCCCATACAGGGGCAACAGAATTCATCATTTTGTCCCGTGCTTTTTCATCTGGGGCAAAGGGGTAGAGGATACCTTGCCCCAAATCAAATCCATCCATGAGGACATACATCATGATGCCAAAGCCAATTATGCCGGCCCAGATTAGTGTTAAATCAAATGTTTGTTCCATAATTATAAGTCTCCATCAATGGCAACATGGCCTGCAGAAAAAGGACGAGCCGGTCTTTCTATTTCATCCATCTCGTGAGGTGCATTGGCTTTTTCTAAGCCACCTTTGAAAACTTTAAGGAGGTAATAGATGCCGGCACTGAACACCAATGCGTAAACTGTGATGTAGCCAATTAATGAAAACAGTGCCATACCGCCTGTAAGTGAAGGCGTTAGGCCTTCTGCGTGTGTAATTTGACCATAAATAAGCCACGGTGCACGGCCTGCTTCAGTCACTACCCATCCTGCCAGTACCGCTAAGAACGGGCTAATGCTCATCATTCTTAAGCCTTGTAAAAAGACAGGAGAAGTATAAATTTTACCGCCTCTTCTATAGATGAGCCCCCAGATGCCAAATACCACCATAAGAAGGCCTAACGCCACCATAACTCTAAAAGACCAGAATACGATAAATACAGGAGGTTGCTCTTCAACAGGAACCGCTTTTAACCCTGGTACTTCACCGTCCCAATCGTGAGTAAGCACATAACTCGCTAGTTTCGGTATCTTTATTTCAAAATGGTTTTTTTGCTCTTCTTTATCTGGAATGGCAAACAACAGTAGTGGAACACCTGTACTCGTCTCCCAGTTTCCCTCCATTGCAGCCACTTTAGTGGGCTGATGTTTCATTGTGTTCAATCCGTGGAAGTCTCCTACAACAGTTTGCAATGGAGCAAGGAAAAGTAGGAACCATAGCGCGACAGATAGTGCTTTTTTATTCGCTTCTAATTCACGTTTTTGTAATATGAACCATGCACTTACACCGGCAACAACGAGGGCAGCCGTTAGGAAAGAGGCCAGTGCCATGTGGGTGAATCGATAGCCAAATGATGCGGTAAACAATGCATCAGTCCATGACTTCACGTGGTACATGCCGTTTATAAGCTCTAAACCGTCTGGTGTTTGCAGTAGTGAGTTAGCCGATAGAATCCAGAAAGAAGAGATGAAGGTTCCCGTTGCAACCATAATGGCTGCAAAAAGGTGGACGCCCTGAGGCACTTTATCTCGACCGAAAAGTAACACTCCCAGAAATGCAGCTTCTAAAAAGAATGCTGTTATTACTTCGTAGCTTAATACCGGCCCTAAGAAGTTAGCAGTGGCATATGAGAAGTTGCTCCAATTAGTGCCAAACTGGAATGACATAACAATACCTGAAACCACACCGATGCCAAAAACTACGGCAAAAACTTGAATCCAAAACTTAGATAGTCGCTGCCATATCGGGTTTTCAGTTTTAAAATAAAGCGTCTCGAATCCTGCAATTGTACTTGCTAGACCAATTGTAAAGACGGGGAATATGGCGTGAAAGCACACCACAAAAGCAAATTGTATTCTCGATAAGACGAGGGGATCCAATTCCATAGCACAAACCTCTTTGTAAGATAATTGGCGATAACGTATTAGGTACCGTTCCCTCATTACCAGCTGGGAACTATGTGTTAAATGTACTACAATTCCCTTTTAATGTATATCTAAAATGCATATTAAAAGTTGGTGTGAAGTTATAAAAAATGTTGAAAAAACAACAGCGAAAATAAAGCTTCAATTGTGGAAGTATTAAATTTGTGTAATCTGGGGGGCTATATCCAACGTTGTGCAAATCAGTTTTAGTCAAAAGCTGACTGAAAGAAGTAAGAAGATTGTAAATACCCATAATTGTTTATTGAATTCCCTAGGGCAAGCACGCTGTTTAAGCGACTGCGCGCAAAGCCAGCTTCAATTCCTATGTTGTCACTTAGTTTCACTCGCATACGGAGCTCTGAAAGACTTCCTAAAAAAGCACTATTTTCTAAAACCGCTCCATTTAACCGTCCTGAGTCACCACTCTTGTGAATATTGAATTGCCTGTATTTAAGTTGTAATTCTGTATCTTCACTTAAGGCGATGGTGGTTGAAATACCTGGGGAGCTCATGTTGTCTCGAGCAAACACACCAAATATCCCAGTAGGTCCAAATTCAAATCTGCGAGCACCATAAAGCGTACTGAACCCTTCGTACTTATCGGTAGTGACATCATCACCAGTCGCCTTGTCATAGAAGAGCTGCATAGTTAAATTATTGAGAGATGTTGTGACAGCTGTATGAATAAATCCTGCTTTAATTGCTTGAAAACCTCTATTGCCTCGTTGAAACGCAATCTCATAATCAAGGGCAATGTTTTTCATCAAAGAGAGCTGTGCTAGGTGACCAAAGGTATTTCTTTGCGTATGTACTTGAGTATCGGTTTGGGTCGTATCATCTCGCAAAGCATAAAAAGCTAGGTTGCCACGGGTTGTCTCTATTTCTGAGAAAACACCATAAAAGCGTTGGTCACGCGACGACTTATCAAGTTCAAACTCTGAAGTGCTCTTTTCGGTGTAGCGTTCAGGAAGTCGAGAAACAGGAAATGTGTAGAAGAAAGTAGTAGATAAACCCTCTTTGTGATAATCGACTTTTAACCCATCAAAGGTGTTCAGAGTATTTCTAAATCGGTTCCTCGCTACAAATCGGCGGCTTCCTATATCCATCGTAAATCGCCCAGCTTTTAGTGATAACTCGTCGCTTCTATCGCGTTCGTTAAGCTGACCTTTCCATGATATAGATAGCTGAATAGGCTCGGTTGTATTTATGTCATCAGTGCCAAGAGGGGTAAATGTACTCGCTCGAAATATTCGGCTATCAACTAGCTCAGCATCTAGTGCAAATGGGCCTTTTCTGAAGGTTAGCCTTGAAGAAATTCTGGTGTCGATAACATCATCCGTCTGTTGTTGAGCGCCGAACTGGTCATCGAAATACTCATATCTTGTTCGAATATTTGTGGTTGTTTCTATAGACGCATACCCTTTGTTAGAGGGGGGCGATTGTTGAGGCGTTATGCCTGTAGATGCCGGCTTTTGTCTGTTTGGCTCTTGAGAAATTAGATTGCCCGATGCAGCTGATGGTGCGGGAACACACACTAAAAGGAGTAACGCGATTGTTCCCGCTTTTTTGTTGAAGCGCATTTTATGCTCTACCGATTAGTGTTTACCGGCAAACTTTTTCTATGCCACTCATCCATACCGCCTGCTACAGAAAATACGTATCGATGACCCATTTCGTAGAGAGACTTCGCTGCCAACGCCGAGCGTCCACCAGATCTACAGATTAAATAGATACTTCGTTGGGCTAACTCCTCAATAGCATCTCTTTCTTCACAATAATGTGACAAAAGCGGGTGACTACTTATCTTCATCTCAAGTAGTCCCCTTGGCATATTAACCGACTCTGTTATATGACCGTGTTGATACTCTTCGTTTTCTCTAACGTCGATTAAAATGACATCTGGTTGCGTTAACGCAATCATAAGGTCGTCCACGGTAACTTCTTCAACGGAGGCCTTTACTTCACTAATGTAAACCTTTGGTGTTTTCATTGGATTGCCTCAAAGTTGGTTAATAGGTACTTTGATATAGCTTACATTGTTACCCTCGGCTGGCGGTAATTCACCTGCTCGTACATTTATCTGTATCGAAGGAAGTATCAACCTGGGCATGTTCAATGTAGCGTCTCTTG
Organism: Alteromonas sp. 4NS20-0143; assembly: GCF_057542855.1. NCBI lineage: Bacteria > Pseudomonadati > Pseudomonadota > Gammaproteobacteria > Alteromonadales > Alteromonadaceae > Alteromonas > Alteromonas sp. 4NS20-0143. The sequence continues at coordinate 658,548 of NZ_BAAJLR010000003.1, read as the reverse complement.
CTTCACGCATTTGAACAAATTCTGATTGAGAAACTCCATCTTTTACGTGAATGTTGTATTCTTTTTGCTCAGCCACTGTGACTTTGCTTTCGTGGGTGCGATGCTGTGTAGGATAGTCGTGACACACGTAGATATTCGTTTCTTCAGGTAATGCCAAAATACGATGTATTGATTCATAGAGCGTGGTTGCGCTACCTCCTGGGAAGTCACAGCGAGCGGTTCCTACGTCAGGCATAAACATTGTGTCACCTACAAATATCGATTCTTTGTTAAGTAAATAAGCAATATCAGCTGGTGTGTGGCCAGGTACATGCATCACTTCAAAGTGTAGGTTGCCCACTTCAAGAGTGTCACCTTCCTCAAACAACCTGTCGAATTGCGCACCGTTGGGTAGGAACTCTTTTTCTAGATTGAACAGGGCTTTAAAGATTTTCTGAACCTCTGTAATACGAGCACCAATGCCAATTTTTGCATTGTACTTGCGCTTGAAAAAAGGGGCGGCCGACAAATGGTCAGCATGTGCGTGGGTTTCTAAAATCCACTCAACGTGTAACCCCCTGTCTTCTATAAACTGTGCAATTTTCTCTGCGCTTTCTGTATGAATACGGCCTGCGCTATAGTCGAAATCTAAAACTGGATCAATGATAACGGCTTTAGATGTTGACTTGTCCTCCACTACATAGGTAAATGTCTCACTGTCGTTATCTAAAAATGACGTGATTTCAGTTTGTATGCTCATCGTAATCTCCATGTAAATTCAGTGATATAGGAATTCTATATCACTGATAAATCTTCAAAACGTAAGGTCGTGCTTAGTTAAAACTTACAGAGACTTTTTACAGAAGTACCAATCTACATAGTTGTAGCCTGCAGTGTCTCTACCTTCAGCGTCTTCTACAGTGTGTGGAGGTGGTACAATAACTTCTTCACCAACCTTCCAGTTTTCAGGTGTAGCACAGCTGTGCTCATCACTTGTTTGTAAAGCTTCAACAAGTCTGACAAATTCATTAATAGCGCGACCGTTACTCATTGGGTAGTAAACCATGGCGCGCAAAATTCCTTCTGGGTCGATTATGAAGGTTGCACGAACCGCTGAAGTATCACTTGCTCCAGGTTGCACCATACCGTAAGACTTGGCCACTTCCATTGAAAGGTCAGCAATAATAGGGAAGGGTATTGTCACACCGAACTTCTCCTTGATATTGCGTACCCAAGCGATGTGTGAGTGAGTGCTGTCAATAGATAAGCCCAGCAATTCAGTATTCAAAGAAGCAAACTTGTCTGACGCGTTGGCAAAGCCGATAAACTCGGTAGTACATACCGGAGTAAAGTCTGCTGGATGTGAAAAAAGTACTAACCACTTACCTTTGTAATCAGAAAGTGATTTCTCACCGTGAGTTGTTTTTGCACAAAAGTCAGGTGCTGGGCGGTTAAGCTGTGGAAATGTAACTGTGCTTTGATTTTCAGTTGTCATAGTAATGCTCTCTCTGTTTAAAGTGTATTTAAAATGCACATTTAATATAGCGAGGAATATAAGTTATATCTAATCTAATTTGATGATTACTTGAATTGAGTTACCAGATTGAAGCTGTAGGGGCACCACTGAAGGGCAGTTGAAAAAAGCTAAAGGGCCCTTAGTGTTCTCTTGAGTGAAAATTACTCGCTTAAAATGTCGAGGGAGTTCTCTTTAACGGTATAAGGCAGGCAACCAAAAATACTGTCAATTGACTGCCGAGTTAAATCTGAAGGCTTACTTTTGGTTAGTTTTTGAATCGAAAATAGACTTATTGTTTTATTCCAACATAGCGTAATACTTTACTGGTGCCGTTATGAAATTTGCCTTCACTTAAGTTGATCTCATGCACGTCTAATGTGACTGTCGTGAAATCCGGAAAATCTCTTTCTATTGTTTCTTCCATAAACAGCATACTTTTGTCTTTTGGCCCACCAACGTTCGGGTTCGACTTTTGGAAAACGGAGTGCTCAATGTGAAAGGCTTCAATAATAACCAAGCCGCCTGGCTTTAGTGCTCGCGATATTTTGCGGTGGCAGGTGTGTAGTAACTCGCTTGGGAAATGAGCAAAGATCAATGCAGCAACATCGAATTCGTGATTCTCTAGGTTAACATCAACAAAATTTCCCACCTCGTAGTTAATTTCAACACCTTCGTGCTTCGCTAGCGCTATGGCTTTTTTCTTTCCTTCGTCGCTAATATCAAAAGCAAAAACACTTAAGCCTTTTTTTGCGGCCACAACTGCGTTGCGACCTTCGCCTTCGCAGGGAAGTAATATCTTGCCGCGAGGCTGATATTTTTCTAATGTCTGAAGAAAAAACTCGTTGGGCTCTTTTCCATACGCATAGTCTTGGGAGCTATAGCGTTCGTTCCACATTTCTTTCATATTCATTGCCTTGGTATTTAAAAAAGATTTACAAGTTAAATCATCAATTAATCAAAATAAGAAATTACAAAAAAGCCCTCTTATTCTTTTTTAATCTATACTTATTCGATTGTGTTGGCAATGTGTTGAATTGAGGAATGTAATGAGTGGATGAAAAAATAGAAAATTATGTTGGGAAGAGGTGATAGGTGCATGGCAGAAAAGGCGAGGCCCCAATAAAGGGGCCTCTAGTGCGGCCCGGAGCCGCTACCATGTTGAAACTGTTACTCACATGGTGTGATGTATTAGGTTCGGTTAGAAATTAAATTCTTCCGTTAAGCTCTGCCGAAATGGGTGAGTCTTGTAGACCTTGTTCAGCAATCCACGCTTGAAGTGTTTTGCCGTCTGCTTCTGGCGCCTGAAGGTCTTTGCTAGGCATTTTCTTAACCAATAAAGTGCCAACTTCAACCGCATTGCTCGTTACCGCTGTGCGGATAAGGCTTTGTCCGTTACATGAAACACCTGCGTAGTAATCGCGAAGTTTCAAACGGTAATCTGACTGTACGCTACGCATTTTCTTACGAAGCTCACCTTTGTCGTCAGCCTGTACGATAGTACAGATGTTAGCTAGTGCATCGTTGATGCCGTCTGCTTGTGCTGCGTTAGAGAAAGCAAGTGTAGATGCTGCGATGATGATAGAGGTTTTAACTATTTTCAACATGGTTAAAGTTCCTGTGGTTAATTGTTTAATGTTTTTTGCAACTCACTCGTCGTTGCTTGAGTTGTATTAAACGCCACCTTCGCAAAAACAAAAACATGTTGGGCGATATATAGGTATTTAAAACTATACTTTAGGCTAAGCCCTTTGCAGCAAAGCCAATAATGCTCATAAAAATCAGCGCCGCGGGCTTTTTAATCTAAGCCGCTGGCGCTTTAATCAACATTGAGGGCACTTTACACATCAATACTGGGGGCTTTCTTTACAGTTGAATTAATGAGTAGTAGGTTTTGCTTACAACTAAAAATAAGGAAAAGCACATGAAGTGCCTGTCGGTTTGTTTTGCTGTATTTGTGACTATGTTTATTTCCGCGTGCTCGTCGGATAATAAGACGCCCGCAGTTGATCAGGAAATTGATAATCAATCAAGGGACGTCTTGCGCTGGGAAGCAACGGCAAAGAACGTGACTATTACCCGCGATAACTGGGGCATTCCCCATATTAAAGGGAAAACTGATGCAGATGCAGTGTTTGGAATGCTCTATGCCCAGGCCGAAGACGACTTTAATCGAATAGAGCGCAATTACATTAATGCCATGGGCCGTTTAGCTGAAGATCTCGGCGAGGATGAACTATACCGAGACCTTCGCATGAAGATGTTTATTCAGCCTAAGCAAATTAAAAAGCAGTATGAAGAAAGCCCTGAGTGGCTTAAAAAATTAATGGTCGCGTTTGCCGATGGCCTAAATTATTACCTTTACACGCATCCCGAGGTAAAACCCAAAGTAATAACGCGTTTTGAACCGTGGATGGCGCTCACCTTTAGTGAGGGCAGTATTGGTGGCGATATTGAGCGGGGCGTAAACATGGCTCGATTGGCCGAATTTTACGGTGATGATATGGCAAACATATCCTCTGTGCCAGACTCAGTAAATGCACCTGAGGCGTTAAACGCAGAGCCGGGGGGGTCGAACGGTTTTGCCATTGCACCGAGTCGTACGAAAAACGGTAATGCACTTCTTTTAGTAAACCCACATACCAGTTTTTATTTTAGGCACGAGGCGCATGTGCAATCAGAAGAAGGGTTAAATGCCTATGGGGCATCTACGTGGGGGCAATTCTTTATCTACCAGGGCTTTAACGAGCGAGTGGGGTGGATGCATACATCAACCTACGTAGATGTAATAGACGAATACGCTGAGACAGTCATCGAAAAAGATGACGCTCTGTATTATCAATACGGCAACGAGCAGCGTAAACTCGAAACACGACTCATTGAACTTCCCTTTAAAGCCAAAGATGGCAGCATGAAGCAAAAGCAAGTGACCGCTTACTTTACCCATCGTGGGCCAATTGTGCGTTCTCATAACGGCAAGTGGGTGTCGGTGCGCTTGATGGAAGAGCCAGTTAAAGCGTTGATACAGTCTTATTCGCGCACAAAAGCGCAAAATTACGATGAGTTTTATGCGGCTATGAAAGGCTTAACAAACTCGTCTAACAACACGGTATATGCTGACGCCGATGGCACTATTGCTTACTTCCACGGTAATTTTGTACCTCGTCGAGATACGGCTTTTGATTTTACTCAACCAGTAGATGGAAGTAACCCCGCGACAGATTGGCAAGGTGTTCATCCATTAGAAGAGCATATCCATATTAAAAACCCGGGTAATGGCTGGATTCAAAATACCAATAACTGGCCTTACAGCGCGGCGGCAGAGTTCAGCCCTAAAAAGGCGGATTATCCTGCGTATTATTCGGGTACTACTGAAAACTATCGCGGTATTCACGCCATTAATTTACTCAAAAATACGACTAATTTTGACGTCGATAGTCTTATTAATGCCGCTTACGATAGCCACCTAACTGGCTTTGATGTGTTGCTACCACCCTTGTTCGAAGCCTTCAATTCACTGCCAACCTCCGACCCACGAAAGAAGTCATTGGCAGCACCTATAGCAGCATTACAAACATGGGATAATCGCAGTGGCGTTGAGAGCGTGCCTACTTCCGTTGCCGTTTATTGGGCTATGGACTTTATGAAGTCGGTGCGCGGTAAAGCGCGAAGCGCGGGACTTAATGTCTATACCTATATGGAAAGTGCGGCATCACATGAAGAGCGATTGATGTCTTTAAGCGCGGCAGTAAATAAACTTAAGGCCGATTTCGGCTCGTGGCAAACGCCATGGGGCGAGATAAATCGCTTCCAGCGAATAAGCCCTGATATTCGACAGCACTTTGACGACAACGCCCCCAGCTTACCCGTTGGTTTCGCATCTGGTCGTTGGGGAGCGTTAGCGGCCTATGGGCAAAACTACGGCCAAGGCGAGACAAAGCGTATTTACGGCACGCGGGGAAACAGTTTTGTTGCAGCGGTCGAGTTTGGTGAAAAGTTAAAAGCTAAGGCAATTACCGCTGGTGGCTTAAGTAACGATCCGAGTTCTCCACATTACAATGACCAAGCTGCTGTATACGCATCAGGCAAACTGCGAGATGTTTATTTTTACGATGAAGATATTACGGCGAATGCCGAGGAAACGTATCGGCCTGGGCAGCGCTGAATAGGCTAGAGAAATGCATAAGAACGGCACGCCAGCGCGCCGTTTGCTCAAACCGCAGATACAAAAAAAACGACTTAAAGTCGGTTTGCTCTTTAATTAACGAGAATGGTGCCAAAAGCCGGGGAGCTGATTGATCGCTACGCAATGGGCCGACACTCGGACGGTGCGCTAGCGTGCCGTTTACCCAAATCGCAGGCACAAAAAAACCGACTCAAAGTCGGTTTGCTCTCTATTTAAAGAGAATGGTACCAGAGGCCGGACTTCGACTGGGCCGACACTCGGACGGTACTCCAGCGTGCCGATTAATCAAACCGCAGATACAAAAAAACCAACTAAAAAGTTGGTTTAGAGAATGGTACCAGAGGCCGGACTTGAACCGGCACGCTATTTCTAGCAACGGATTTTGAATCCGTCATGTCTACCAATTTCATCACTCTGGCATCACATTGTAATGGCTAAGCGCCAATGCGATGCATTATAGCGATGCAGCGCGCGCATACAACACTTTTTTTCGTGAATTACCTTCAAGTGTTGAAAGTTTATACATTGAGTGCAAATAACATCACGCTTAAACAAAGGTCTCACAATGTGGTCTTATGAGTGACATTAAAGGCCATATCTATACTTATTGGGAATAGGGAAGCTGGTGGGCAGGTGTTATGCTCACATTTTAAACACTACACCAGTGCTGTTACATCAAGATTGCTGTCTGATCCAATCAGCTCGTTTAAAACGCTAGTAGGTTTGTTAAGGCCACTGGAACTCTTATTTACGATGTATCGCACGGTAGCTAGTATCAACGATGAACATTTCCCAGCCTGAAAAGCACACACTTAAAACAGTATTTACCCCGCGTGAAGTTCAATTCAATGGAAGGCCCTCAATGAAAGCGGAAAAAGTGAACCCACTACGAAACTTCCACAATATCGTATCTAATCAGTCGTTAGATTTTGATGAGAAAGTGGATGCACTACTGCGCTTTGGTCTCGACCTGTTTGGCTTGGAAGTTGGTATTGTGAGTCAAATCGTGGATGATGATTATACGGTATTTAGAACTGTTAATAATGTTGATGGTCTTGATGCCGGAATGCATTTCGACCTTGGCTTAACCTATTGTCATTACACAATTAATAGAAACAAAGTGGTTGGGTTTAACCACGTAGGCTTTTCAGAAATTGCTAGCCACCCCTGCTACGAAGCACAAAAGCTTGAGGCGTATCTCGCTGCCCCAATAATTACTGATAACACGGTATTTGGCACCATTAATTTCTCTGCTGCTAAACCTGTCGACCGGTTTGAGTCAGAAAGCTATGAGTTTATCGAGTTATTTGCTCAGTGGTTAGGTTCAGAAATCTCAAGAAGAGAAGTGCTTGAACAGTTAAAATCAAAAGCATCGACCCTCGCAAAACTAGAGAACGTAGGGAAGATAGGCTCTTGGTCTATCAACGTCGAAAGTTTAGAAACAAAAAAGACTAAAATTAAAAATAGTATTTTGGAGAAAGTCGACCTTAACCGTAACAATGTGGAATGGAGCGACCAGACTCGGCAAATTCACGAAGCTCCCGAGCATTACCAACCAACATTTGAAGAGGCGTTTAACTTCTATACCGCTGGCGAACACCGAAACGAATTAATGAAAGCAGTAGAATCGGCTATTAGGCAAGGAAAACCGTGGGATCTCAAAGCACAGATAACAACGATGAAGGGACAGCGTCGTTGGGTCGTCACGAAGGGCGAGGCAGAATTCGTCGAAGATAAATGTACAAGATTGTTTGGCACGTTTCAAGATGTAACCGATAGCGAGAAAGCATCAAAAAAACTGCAAGAAGCAAAGCTTAAAGCCGAGCAGGCCACTAAAGCTAAAAGTGACTTTCTGGCCAATATGAGTCATGAAATAAGAACCCCGATGAATGGCGTGCTCGGAACGCTTCAGTTGTTAGAACGCTCAAACTTAGATTCAAAATCACAGAAGCTTATATCAAAAGCAAACTTCTCTGCGACGAGTTTGCTTACAATCATCAACGATATTCTGGATTATTCGAAGATTGAAGCTAACCAGCTGACGTTAGAAAAGCAGCCTTTTTCAATGTGTGATGTGATGGAGCATGTGCACTCAGAATTAAGCCTAGAAGCCACTGAAAAACAAATAGCGTTAAAATCCAGTATAAGCAAAGATTTTGTTGATGGGTGGAAAGGCGATGTAGTGAGGGTGAGGCAAATTCTTCTTAACCTGTGCGCCAATGCCGTTAAATTCACCAAATCGGGGCAAGTCAGCATAGCATTGATGAACGACAGTTCTTATTCTTCAGACGCGTTACGTTTCACCGTAAAGGATACGGGTATTGGCATGTCTGAAGAAGCGCAGGCACGGATATTTGAACGTTTTACTCAGGCTGACTCATCCACAACTCGTAAATTTGGTGGCACAGGATTGGGTATGTCAATCACTGTTAGTCTGGTTCAAATGATGGGGGGCAACATTGAAGTTGATAGCGTTCCTAATCAGGGTACAACAATTACGGTAACCTTACCCCTTGAGCACGCAAACTTAGAAGGCAAAAAAACTGCTTCCCAAACGGACGATGCTCCTAATCTATCAGGTAAGACAATTCTTATTGCCGAAGACAACGATATAAACACCCTTGTTATCGAATCTATGCTAGCGCAGACTCAGGCAAAGTTACATTTTGCTAAAAATGGGGTTGAGGCACTTGAGCAGTTTTCAAAAAATACACCTGATCTAGTGCTAATGGATATCCAAATGCCTGAAATGGACGGACTTCAGGCATTTGCTGAAATACAAAAGCTAAATCAGAGTGTTCCCGTTATAGCACTTACTGCAAATGTAATGAGCACAGACATAGCGCACTACGCCAAGGTCGGGTTTAATGCGCATTTGGCTAAGCCTGTAAAACTCACGGTTTTGTACGATTTACTTCGCAGCGTACTGACCGCTTAGCTGTTATTTCAGTAGCTCTCGCCGCACGAGTTCGGCACCTGCTGCCAGTGCGCTTAACTTTGCGCGAGCTATATGACGAGGTAACGGGGCCATTCCACAATTGGTGCAGGGATACAATTTGTCTGCATCCACAAATTTCAGTGCTTTTCTTAACGTAGTGGCTACTTCCTCAGGGGTTTCAATATCATGGTTGGCTACATCTATCGCGCCGACCATCACTTTTTTACCGCGGATAAGCTCCATCAGCTCCAGCGGAACCTTAGAGTTGTGGCATTCCAGTGAAATGATATCGATGTTTGATTTTTGAAGCTTTGGAAAAATGGTTTCGTACTGACGCCATTCTTCTCCCAAGGTTTTTTTCCAATCTGTATTCGCTTTTATGCCATAGCCGTAGCATATGTGCACCGCAGTCTCGCACTTAAGCCCTTCAATTGCGCGCTCTAAAGCAGCCACACCCCATTCGTTAACGTCATCGAAGAACACATTGAAAGCAGGTTCATCAAATTGAATGATATCGACGCCTGCCGCTTCTAATTCTTTGGCCTCTTGGTTCAGAATTTTAGCGAACTCCCATGCCAGCTTTTCCCGGCTTTTGTAGTGAGCGTCATATAACGTATCAATCATAGTCATTGGGCCGGGTAGGGCCCATTTAATGGGTTGAGATGTTTGGCTTCTAAGAAACCTGGCATCTTCCACAAATACGGGGCGAGTGCGTTTAACGGCATCAATCACCCTTGGTACGCTGGCTTCATAGCGATTGCGAATTGTCACCGTTTCTCGATTCTCAAAATCCACACCGCTTAAGTGTTCGATAAAGGTGGTAACAAAGTGCTGACGAGTTTGCTCTCCGTCACACACGATATCAATGCCGGCGCACTGCTGTTCGTGCAGGGACAGTTTTAACGCATCGTGCTTGCCCTCAGGCAAAATATCTTGCGCTAGTTTCCACGGTGACCAAAGCTGTTCAGGCTGCGCTAGCCATGCGGGTTTAGGAAGACTGCCTGAGGTGGAAGTGGGTAATAGTGTTTTCATAATGTATTTTTGAATAATAACCTAGTTGAGCTATTCCCATAGAAAACTTAAATCTTTAGAAAACTAAAGCGGCTACAGAAATAGTGAAAATGAGAAAATCGACAGCGAGCTAGCTGGCACAAGGCAGCCCTGCCTTTACCAAGCGCATTGTCGTGACCATTGGGTCAGCACGGTTTGATAGGGTTTAATAAACTTTTCCTCTACAAACTTGCCTTGTTCCACCGCTAGTTGAGAGCGTTCGGCTCTGTCGTAAACAATTCGGGTAATGGAATGATCTTGATGATTGAGATTCGGTTGATAATGTTTACCCGCGATAGCGTTCGCGTTATATATTTCAGGCCGATAAATCTTTTGAAACGTCTCCATTGTGCTAATAGTGCTAATAAGCTCTAAATTGGTGTAGTCGTTTAGCAGGTCGCCAAAGAAATAAAAGGCAAAGGGGGCGACGCTATTAGGCGGCATAAAATAGCGCACGTTCAGTCCCATCTTTTTAAAATAACTTTCGGTTAATGAGGTTTCGTTAGGGGTGTATTCTACGCCTAAAACGGGGTGTTCATTTTCTGCTCTGTGATACACCTTGTTGTCTGACACGCTGATGCATATTACCGGCGACTTCGTAAACTGCGCTTTGTAGGCCTCAGAGTGTACGAAGTGCTGGAATAGTTTTCCGTGCAGCTCGCCAAAGTCATCAGGCACACTGAAATGCGACTGTCCTTTGTTGTGATTAGACAGCACCACACTGAAGTCGTAATCGCGTATATACGATGAGAAGTTATTGCCAACAATACCTTGCGAGCGTTTGCCCGTTTTTGTGTCAACAATATTGGTTTGAAGAATTTCAATGGTTGGAAAGCTCTCTCCGTTGCCTTCGACATCCACATCAACCGATATGATATCAAGCTCAACAGTGTATCTATCTGCAGCAGCATTATCCCAAGTAGCAAGTGCGTTAAATCGATTGTCTATCATTTGCAGTGCATTGCGCAGGTTAGCTTTTCGCTGCTTGCCCCTCGCTAAATTAGCGAAATTGGTGGTTACTCGAGTATGGTCAGAAGGCTGATAGTCTTCATCAAAACGAGTACGAGTGATAGTAAATTCAAATTCGTTAGTCATCGCGGTGTTGGCTCTATGTTTGGTGCTGAAAACAATAACCATGTTATACGCAATTAAAACCATGAATAAAAATGACTTAATTTCATTTTTATATGAGTTAAATTCATAGTTTTATTGTTGGTTGGAAAGTAGCGATGGCCGCTATGGCGATAATAAGTGGCGATAATAAGTGGGGATAATAAGTGGGGATAATAAGTGGGGATATTAAGAAGGGATATTAACGGGAATTTAAAGATAAGTAGCCTGCCTAACAGGCAGGCTACTATTTTTGCGAAACTTACTTTAGAAACGCTTACCCACGCTCACTGTAAAGGTACGAGGTAGCACTACTCGTGCGTTAAATGTTGTACTTTGGCCTGCAACTGTTTCACCTGCTCGAGGATCACCTTCAGATAAGCCTTCAGAATTATTAACATTTTTCACATCAGCCCGAAGGTAGTAGCCATCTTCATTTTCAATAGCGAAGCCTAAGTTTAGCATTCCGTAAAATGGCAGTTCTGCAGTATTCGCGTCGTCCGCATAGCGTTTACCACTCCATGAGTAAGTCGCGTTGATACTTGCTACGCCCCAAGCAAAATCTTCGAATTCATAGCTACTAGTAAGCTGTCCAAAATGCTTGGGTACTCGCACTGGCATATTGCCATTGATATCTACTGTATCAACATTACCATCGCTATTAATAAATTCGGCTGCAGGGGTATTAACAAATTCTGGATCTTGATACGTGGCAGACAATCCAACGCTCCATCCTTCTGTTACTTGCAGATTAAATTCAGCCTCAAGACCCAACGTTTCGGTATTGCGGAATGCTTGGCGTTGTACTACCTGATTATTTACCACCGTAGGAACGTTAAAGAAAAGATCGTCTGCCGCAGCATAATAACCTGTTAAGAACGCTGCAACGTCGCCTGAGTTATATTTAAAGCCCAGTTCGGCCATTACTGTGGATGCCGGCTGTGTTTCTCGACGTTCAGAGCGATTAAACTCGTCTATCTCCTCTTGACTTGAAAGGTCCGTAATCGCCATGTATTTGTCTACATCTGGCATACGGAAGCCATCTGCATATCGCGTAAATACAGCAAAATCTTCATTGACTATGTAGTTTGCGGCGACTGTCCACGCTAATTCGTTGTATTCAACATCAAAATTTCTGTATGTCCCTGCACCAAAGGGAAGAATGATATTGCCATTCACCGTATCCGAGTCGGTTGTAAAGCTGCTAATTTCATAATTCCCCGGATTTTCCGCTTCACCATTGGCTCTCAATGTTTCATATCGCGCACCAAGGTTTAAGGTTAAATCATTAATCTCATATTCAAAGTCTGCATAAGGCGCAATGGTTGACTCATTGTAAACAATGTTAGCAAAACCATGAGAACCGGCTTGTATGCCTTTATAGGTTCCACTTGCAATATCATTTCCTTCGGCATCTATGAAGGCGATATCGAGGCGTTGTGGCAACGGCTCAACAGATTGCAGTGTGTTAATACGATAGTCAGTGACATGTCCATTTATATTCGATACGAACAAACCGAAAGTAGAATAGAATGTACCCTCATCAAAACCCTCATAAATATGGCGCATTTTTGTTTCGTTTTGTAAGTTGTCCCCTTCAAAACGGCGATGCCAGAATCCAGCATTAATACCAAAACCATTGGTGTTAAAGCTATCAACATTACTGTTGTTCGCTAACTCAAATCCGGTACCAGCGTCGACGACACGATAATTTAATTCACCACCAAATACCGCGTCGGCAAGTGCCTGCTCGTTGTTATCGAAAATAGCCTGTGCTTTGCCAGAAAGTGATTCAGCATTGCCAACATTAATTATGCCTGTAAACGTTGTCAGCATATCCGTGTAGCGAACTTGGTTTGAAAACGTCCAAGCATCATTAAGCTCTACTTCCGTCGTATTACCGAAGTAAGTTACGTCGGCGAAGTTACCGTCGGTAACATCTAAATCTATGTCGCCACTAGGCGTGTTCGCCAAGCGCAGCAGGCGCGCACCTGCAGAGTTGCCTGTAGTGCCGTCACGTATATCCATACCTCCAGGGATCGTTTGAGCATCAGTTGTAGAGCCTGTCAGTGGTTGGGGAATAAAGAAAAATGACTTATCGTTTTGTTTATTAAACTCGAACCGGGTAAAGCCGCTCGCGTCTTCGAAAAAGTATTTTACATTAGCGTTTAGCTCTCCACCTTGGTTGGCGGTATAGCCCGGGTCGCGAGCAGAATCGCCTTTTCGATACCACCCGCCAATGGCGTACACAGTTTGCTCGTTAATCGAGCCGCTCACCCACGCCTGTGCCCCTAAACGATTGTTGCTGTTAGTTTCAAAAAATACATCTCCCTCAGTATCATCACCGCCTTCACGTGATAAGAAGTTGATGAACCCGGCTGGTGCACTACCGACGAAAATGGAGGAGGCACCACCTCTAATGGCTTCGACATTACCTATGAAATTAGAAAGGCGAGTAAAACGGTCGTTTTGCGTAAATAATACATCTTGGTTATAAAAGACCGTCATGCCATCGCGAAGTAGAGCGGTAAATTCAGTTTGCGTTGAAAGAGGAAAACCACGAGGAGCCACGTTGTTACCTGTTTCACCCCCCGTGTCTTCTGCATGAAATCCTGGAATGCTTCTTACCAACTCACCCACACTGTAAGGCGCCAAACGCTCTAGTTTTTCTTCACCAAACGTTGTCATAGCATTAGTAGATTCAATTTTCTCTTTTGGTCGAGACGTACCGGTAACAATAATTTGTTCAAAATCTAAACTGCTAGGTTTACTGGCTTCTTCCTCGGCGGTTTGTGCTATGGATGACTGTGAAATAGACGCAGTGACGGCGGCCGCGATAAGTGTAATTTTGGTTGAGCATTTCATAGTGTGTCCCTCTTAAGATTGATTTCTTAGTGTTAGTAAATCCTGTTAATTGAAAATATGCCTTTGTGTTAACAGTGGTAACAAGATTGTTAACGAAATGTAGATTAATGAAATTAATAAATCAACTAATATTATTTAATATTTTTTGAACTAATTTATTTTTCGTTATCGCGACAGTTTTGACATTGGTGGAAAATACAAAGAAAACAAGCCGCGTTATGCGGCTTGCCGGTAGTCAATAAGAGAGGTTAAAGGCTTAGTTAAATAAGTTTTGGCTGTCTTGAGAAAAGTTGACTAATAACGGTAGGTTAGCGCATCCGATGGATTGAGCTTTACCGCCGATAGTACCATTCACTATTTGGCAAGGAGATAGGCCTCTAGTATCGGCTACACTGATCTTCTCAGCGGTAGCCCTAATTATCTTTTCTCGAACTGAGACAGGGATCGCGCCGTCAATAACAATAGCTTCAAAATCAAAAATAGCCATCGAGCACAATGCTGCATAAGCGAGACCATCAGCCACTTTGTCTATCCAGCCGTCAAGGGTTGAGCCTAGCTCTCCCCAATATTCACTGGATTGCCAAAGTGCTTTTCCATCGTAGCCGGCATCGACTAACATCTTTTCAAGAATATACAACGATGATTGCATGATAAGTTGCTGTGAGGAAAGTTGCCCTTGTTTGTTCAGTATTGGCTGGGGCAACGAACCAATCGCACCAGCGTTACCCCTTTTACCTGTGAGGAGAGAGCCGTTAATAACCACTCCTCCACCAATGAAGGTGCCAATGAAAACGTACATGAAATCATTAAAATGACCGGGGTTGCCGAAACTCAACTCTGCAGAGCAGGCTGCAGTGTCATCGTTGCATACATACACTGGCAAGTTGATAATACTCTTGATTCCTTTCGTGAAATCAAAATCTCGCCATTCATCAAGAATATTAGAAGGCGCACCAGCCTCTTCAGCCCAACTCCATATTTCATAGGGGGTTGCCACACCTACACCCATTATTCTCTCTCGTAGCTTGTCGCTTAAACCTAGTGTTAAGGCTTCAATGCCCTTTTCTAAAAACGATAATAATTTTGTAACGCTGGGATATTGGAAGTTTTCATGAAGCGTGGCGCGAACATTGCCATTTAAGTCAATTAATGTCAGATCGAAGCTTCGTCTTCCTACCTTTAGTCCAATACCAAAAGCACCCTCTGAATTCAGCGAAAAGGGCACTAGAGGTTGACCTACCCGGCCCCGCTGTGGAGTTTTTCGAACTAAAAGCTCTTCTTCTTCTAAGCGCTTAATTATAACCGTGACTGCTTGTGCAGAAAGTCCCGTTTTATTGGCGATTTCGGCTTTTGGCAATGCATTATGTTGACGAATGAGAGACATGATTTTGCGCTCATTTTGCACCCTGAGACCGGATTGGCCTCGGCTGTTACGAGACGATTGCTGGGGTTTTATTTTATCGGTCATTATGCTTACTTCAACGGTAGGGAGATTGAAAATACCACACACAAGGTACATGCTGCTCTATGAAAATAGGCCCATTAGGTTAATCCGGAGCTAATCAATTAAATAAATAAAGTTGATTTATTGACACGGTATTTTTTTGTTGTTTAAATGCGTTAACCAAAAATTAACATGCGACCGTAACCCATGCAACAAAAAGCCCCCTTAGTTTCCCGCGATATGTTATTGCCTTTTATTCTCCTTACGGTGTGTTTTGCAGCGTGGGGTACTGCGGCAAATATGACCGATCCGCTGGTTAAAGTGTTCAGTAAAATTTTTACTATGTCGTCACTTCAATCGGCTCTCGTTCAATTTTCTTATTATGGTGCTTACTTTTGTTTGGCGATCCCTGCTGCATTCATTAACAAGCGATTTTCCTATAAAACAGGGGTTCTGACAGGCTTGGGGTGTGCCATCGTTGGTGCGTTTATGTTTTACCCGGCAAGCCAGATGATGACGTATGGCTTTTTTCTCGCTGCGCTTTTTATTTTAGCCGGTGGGTTATCGATTTTAGAGACCTCAGCAAACCCTTATGTTATGCGTATGGGAAGCGAAGTTACGGCAACGCGCCGTTTAAACTTTGCTCAATCATTCAATCCCGTTGGTACTAACTTAGGTGTATTTTTAGCGGCAACGCTAATTCTGCCTCAACTAAACCAAGCAACGGCTGACGAGCGAAGCAGTATGAGCGCAGAGCAAATCATTGCGGTGATGAGTGCGGAATTGGAAGCCGTAATGGTGCCCTATGTAGGGTTTGCCTGTGTTCTTGTCGTTATTTGGTTGGCAATTGCGATGACGAAAACGCCTACAGTCTGTCAGGCGCAGGAATCTAGTTCGAAAGTAGATTTTAAGGCAACGGTCAAAAGACTGTTTAAAAATCGTCATTATCGCTTTGGTGTTGTGGCTCAGTTTTTCAACGTTGCGGCTCAAACTTGTGTTTGGACTTTCACCATTCAATACGTGATGGAGGTGCAAGGGGGAGATGAAATATCTGGAGGCAAAGTTCTTCAATACAGTATGTTGGTCTTTCTCGTATCCCGTTTTGTGATGACATGGATAATGGGTTTTATTAGACCTGCATTGCTTCTTACAGTAATGGCAATGACGGCCTCTGCGTTTTGCGTCTGTATGGTAGCTATGCCGAATGAATATGGAATATGGGCGTTAATTGGAATATCGGCTTGCCTGTCTTTGATGTTTCCCACCATTTATGCGGTAGCGCTACATGGTTTAAAAGATGACGCAAAATTTGGTGCAGCAGGTCTTGTAATGGCTATCCTTGGTGGGGCATTAATACCACTACTACAGGCTTCATTTATCGACAACTATAGTGCTGCGTTTTCCTATGTTGTGCCGGCAGGGTGTTTTTTAATTGTAGCGTCTTACGCTATTTTTGACCTCAAAGCAAAACAGAGAACTTAACCCTTAGCAGGAGGAAAATATGTCATTACACTTTTTATCAAGCATAACAGGCTCCTTTTCTCAGGGCGCATCTGAAAATCCAACGGTTGTCATGATAGAAGAAGCCTATAAGGATTTGGGGATAGATTGGCGGTACATAAACTGTGAAGTCTCTCCGTCTAATCTAAACGATGCCGTAAAAGGCGCAAAAGCAATGGGTTGGAAAGGGTTTAACTGCTCAGTTCCGCATAAAGTCTCGATTATCGAGCATCTCGATGGTTTGGGCGATTCTGCGAAGCTAATAGGCGCGGTTAACACAGTGGTAGAAAGAGACGGCCTGTATATAGGCGAGAATACTGACGGCAAAGGATTCTTGATAGGACTCACCGATATCTTAGATATCAAGGACAAACGGGTATTAATTTTAGGCGCGGGTGGTGCCGCAAGAGCAATTTCCGTTGAGTTGGCGTTAGCCGGAGTAGAAAATATTGGCATTGTTAATAGAAATACTGACCGTGGCCGAGATTTGGTGAGTTTGATCAATCAAAATACGTCAGCGAATGCGTATTTTATTGAGTGGGACCACACCGTTGCCGTAGAACAAAACATCGATATCCTAGTGAACTGCACAACTATCGGGTTATATCCACACACGAGCCAGCACGTTAATATTAATCTATCGCTCATGGATTCGCACACTGTTGTTGCAGATGTTATCCCAAATCCTCCAGAGACAAATCTACTCAAAACTGCGAAAAATAGGGGGTGCCAAACTATTAATGGGTTAGAGATGCTGGTAAACCAAGGGCGTTTGAGTATCAAATATTGGACTGGTCTTGAAGCAAATACAGACGTTATGAAAGCCACGCTCGACACTATATTCACCTAGCTTTTGTTTTCACGCCGACACTCGGTATACATAATGATTTTTTCAAAACCCCTTACCTAGCAGATAATCTGCTCTAAAGCCTTTGCCTTTGGCCTGACTCCATTGCAGTATAGAGTCCCACCAAAAATAAATATTGCTGAAAACGGTCCGTGTCAGTTTTTATTGAAAACAAAAAAAGGCGTTCAACAATGATATCACCACGAGCATTAGTGGCTTTAGTTGTGTCTATTACCACACTACTAAGTACATCATTTTCAACCAGTGCATTAGAAGAAACCGTCAGCGCAGAGCTTTTCGACAACATGGAGTACCGATTTATTGGTCCATACCGCGGCGGTCGCTCTGTCGCCGTTGCCGGAGTTGATGGAAAACCTCAACTTTACTACATGGGCACAGCAGGTGGAGGGGTGTGGAAAACCACTAATGCGGGATTGTCGTGGAAGCCAATTTCGGATGAACATTTCGCTGTAGGGAGCATTGGTTCTATTGCCGTTGCGCCCTCAGACAATAACGTTATTTATGTTGGCACCGGCGAAGGTCCTATTCGAGGTGTAACCACAAGTCATGGCAAGGGAATTTATAAGTCTAGTGATGCCGGTGAAACGTGGGAACTCGTTGGTTTAGAAAGTCGCGGTCAAATTCCAAAAATACGTATTCACCCCACTAATCCAGATATTGCTTGGGCTGCAGTTCAAGGCAATATTTGGTCGGCTAATGAGCAGCGGGGTATTTTTAAAACCACTGACGGCGGCAAAACGTGGCAACACGTTTTAAAAGTGAATGGCGATACAGGGGCAGCGGATTTAGCCTTAGATCCGTCTAACCCTAGGGTACTGTACGCCAGTATGTGGCATCACGGCAGAACCCCTTGGTTTATAAAATCTGGTGGTGAAGGCGGCGGTATATACAAATCTACCGATAGCGGAGAAACATGGGAGCAACTTGAAAAAGGCTTGCCTACGCTCATTGGCAAAGTCGGTATCGATGTATCACCCTCTAATCCTAAGCGTTTGTACGCTATTATTGAGGCCGATGAGGGCGGCTTGTATCGCAGTGACGATGCGGGCGCAACGTGGACATTACTGAATGACGACAATATTCTGAAAGCCAGGGCGTGGTATTACAATCATATCAAAGTAGATCCTAACGACGACAACACGCTTTATGTGATGAACGTTCAGCTACACAAATCCATCGACGGTGGCAAAACCTTTGAAATAAAGTCGCTGCCTCACGGTGATACCCATGACATGTGGATTAACCCAGAAGATAGCTTAAACATGATCAACGCTAACGATGGCGGCGCAACCATCACCTTTGATGGCGGAGAGTCGTGGTCGAGCATTTATAACCAACCTACCGCACAGTTTTACCGTGTGACCACAGATAACCTTAAACCCTACTATGTGTATGGTGGCCAGCAAGACAATACCACTATGGCGACGCCCTCTGCTACCTTCGATAGCGGCATAGGCATAGAGGAACAGTTTGCCGTTGGCGGTGGTGAGAGCGCTCATATTGCGTTTAATGCCGACGATCCTTCGCTTATATACGCCACTACTATTAACGGTACGCTTACTGAATTTGATAGAAGCAGTGGGTTAACCCGACCTATCATGCCTTACCCTGAATACGTGTTTGGTCGTAATGCAGAAGACCAAAAGTATCGCACTAATTGGAATGCGCCAGTTTTAGTGTCACAACATAACCCTGATACGGTGTATTACGGGACACAGATGATACTAAAAACCACGGACAGAGGCGTAAATTGGCAAGAAATTAGCCCCGATCTTACCCGTAACGATGCTGAAAAGCAGGGGCTAAATGGCGGTCCTATTACTAACGAGCAGGCGGGCGCTGAATATTACAATACGGTTTTCTATATTGCTGAATCGCCTGTTAATGCTGGTGAACTCTGGGTTGGCGCCGATGACGGCAAACTGCATCTCACTAAAGATGAAGGCAAAAACTGGATAGATATTACGCCCCATAAAAAAGAAGCGCAGGTAAATGCCATAGAACTAAGCCCTCATGCCGAAGGAAAAGCCTATGTAGCGGTTACTGGTTACAAGCTTAACGACTACAGTCCGTATATTTATAAAACGACGAATTACGGTAAACGCTGGACGCGCATCGATAAAGGCTTACCGGAAGACGCTTTTGTAAGAGTGGTTCGTGAAGATAGTCAGCAAGAGGGCATGTTGTTTGCCGGCACAGAAAGCGGAATGTTCATCAGCTTTGATGATGGTGAAAATTGGCAAAAGCTTTCGCTCAACTTACCGCCGGTGGCAATAACCGACCTCAAGGTGAAAGGCGATGACTTGGTGGTTGCTACTCAAGGGCGGGGCTTTTGGATATTGGACGACATAGCGCCACTTCGCGAGGCTAACAATACCTTGGTTGATGAAGCGTTGTTCCAGTTTAGCCCAGTTGATGGGATACGCCTTCTAGCTGGAGGCAATATAAGTGGTCAATTAGAAGCAGAAAATCCTGCGAGAGGAGCCACATTTCGCTACTTCTTAAATGAGGCATTAGATGAAGACGAAACCCTTCGTATAGATATATTTGATACCAATAACCAACTGGTGCGCGCGTTATCTTCTTCAGCAAGTGCGTTTGAAAAATGCGCGAAAGGAAATGAAGACATTCGCAGTCCGCTGAAGTTTACGCATCCACCTACCGATGCTGGATTTAACGCTTTTGAGTGGGATTTACGTCGTCAGCCCCTTAATTGTATTGATAACGTAAAATTATTCGGTGGCTGGAATGGCGCGAGAGTCATGCCGGGGGAATACAAGGCAACAATCACGGTAGGCGAGGTGTCGCAAACGCGCCCCTTTAACGTGTTGCCCGACCCAAGAGAAAATGCTCAGCCGGCGGAATTACAAAAAGTAGAGCAAAGTATTCAGGCGAGTGAAGATGTGCTTAATGAATTATTCGCCCACCTTCAAAAAGCCCGTGATGTCCGTGACCGGCTTAAGCATGTGGCAGCGTCTAACGTCATGCTAGCGAACGACGTGTCAACATCCATCGAAAGCATTGTGAGTGAAATAGATGAATGGGAATCGTTAGTTATCCAGCCCAAACATCAAACCTTCGAAGACGACATTAATTGGCCGAATATGCTCGACAGACAAGTGCGCTTTTTAATGGATAACTTTGATAGCACGGGGGCACCAGCGCAAGCCGGCGCGCTTAAGCGGTTAGACGACCTTGAAACAAAATGGCAGCAATATAAGGTGAAGTTACAAACCTTATTTAACGAGCGAATTGCGCCGTTAAATGAAAAGCTTTCTAAGCAAGGCGTGTACGATTTAGAGAGTTTGTAAAATCGGCATAGGTTGAACAAGGTTACAGAAAATGAAACGCCCCCGTTTGAAATAGATATCAAACAGGGGCGTTTTCTTTTGAGGCTACCAGCGCTGTAAAGTCCAGTTTAATGCAATAATCGCGATGACTGATGAGGCGATAGGCATGATGGTTTTGGCATACACGTGCCAGTTTCGCATTAATACCAGTAGGGGCAGCAGTAGGGATACTATGGCGAGCTGCCCAACTTCAACGCCAATATTAAATGCGGCCACGCTCATTACTAGGCTGTTTGATTGTGCGTTTAATTCTGCAAACACGCTGGCGAAGCCCATGCCGTGAAGAAGACCAAAGCCAAAGGTTAAAAAGCCGAGCCTAAATACTACAGGGAATATATTGTTAAGTGCCGTTAGCATAACGGAAATTGCAATGCCCAGCTCTACCCATCTGCTGTCTAGCGTAATGATATCAAGGGCGGTAGCGGTAAGCGTAATAGAATGAGCTAGGGTGAAGGCACTCACTAAAATTACCGTGTTTTTAACAATATCGCGCTTCTTGTCCTCTTTTTTCCATGAGCGTTGATGTCGAGCTAGGTTCACAGTAAGTAAGGTCGCCACGAGAAAGAGAATATGGTCCAGACCAATAAAAATATGCCAAATGCCTTGGTATACCATTTCAAAAATTTGCGACGTGGTCGACAGTGCTTTAGGCGTCAGGGTCAGTATGCGTTTGTCTTCGGCAATCACCGATGTCAGGGTTTCATCTTGCACATTTACCGTAGTAAGAAGCTTATGGGTTGGCGATATGTCAAAAATACCCTCGTAGCTAATGCTGATTACTCTGCTGTCTTCACTGCCGTCTTCCCTATTACGCGCTTGGCAACTAACCGACAAAGGATAAACGACAAGAGATTCGGCGGAGATAGAACGCGTAGTGGGAGGGGCAGCAGTAACACGACACTTGCCGCTTCCCTGCTTTATCTGTAGCGCGTTGGCAATATAGGCGGCAGCCTGTTGTTGGTTCGCTAACACTTCGCTCCACAATAACTTGCCGTCATTATTAGTGTCTAAATTAGCGGCTTGGCCGATGTCTTCTGGCTTGAGTAATAACTCGCCCTGAAACACGCCAGCTTCCTGCTGGTTCAATGTAAGATATCCACTGCTCAACTCATGAGACACGCATTGTGTGCTAAAAAAAATGAAGAAAAATAATACTACTCGTTGCATAACCTAGCTCTAACTCCGTTAGCTTAACTGTAAAAACGCCCTAGCTCTCAGTGATTTGAGATGTCTGAGAGACCTGAAAGCTCTAAGAAGCCTCAGAGACATGTGTTGCTTGGGCAGCTTCTGCGTCCTTCGTGCTCAGGGCATGTTCCGCTCGTTTCAATAAATGTTCATCGTGTTTGGTTTGGGCATATTCCCAGTTTAGGCGAGCAAACTTTATCGCTAGCTGTGGCTGATAATCTACATCTAGGTAATAGCTTGCTACTTGGGCAGCATGTGATGTGTCCTCTCGCCATGCTCTTATTTGCATGCGCTTACTTAAAAGGCGCATCTCTTTTGTGTCATCTAAGTTTAGGGCCTTTTGTGCTTTCACCCATCTTAACAACAGTGCATCGTCTAAGCGGGATATATCACTGACTTCCTGGCCAAGCACTGTCGTTATAGTGTCATATTGCCCAGTAGCATAATGGGCATCGGCCCATGTTATCAAAGCACTTACTGGCAGCGTTGATAAAGTAAACTCTGATAGCTGCTGAACGGCAAGATTTGGCTTCTCAAGTGCTAGCGCCATGCTTGCTAGGGTTTCTTTATACCATAGATATTCAGCTTCATTAATCGATTCAGCATTCGTAAGTGATGAGTAACGCTCAAACTTTTGCAGCTTGTTATATACATCTTCTGAAGGCGCTATGGAGAAATCGGCATTTAACACACAACCAAAAGCAAGAAGAAAGCTGGTTTTGCCCATTAGCTGTTCGCAGTGTTGTTTCGCCTTGTCGCTTTGACCTCGCTGAATGTTGATATCTGCCAGTAGTAACTGCGCAGCTCCAGAGTGCGTGGTATCAATGGTATTAAGATGTTGAAGAGCATCATCAAATTTATGTACGCCTTGCATCAACCTGGCTTCGAGTATTACCAGGCGCTGTCGCTGCTCGTAGCTAAGTTCTGCCTTTGATGAACGAAGTCTATTCACGAACTGGGTAACTTGCTGGCGCTCATTTCCCGATGCTGATAAGAAACGACTTGCGGTCAAAAGTTTCTCTGCATCAGAAATAGTAGAAAGTGTTGTGGTAGTAGGTTGCCAAGTGGCAATGATGGTGTCTTTAGATACTTCTTGTGTAGCGTCGTTACTTTCAGGTTCTGCATTAACTATTGTTGGCATTAAAAGCAGTAATGAAGCGCTTGCCGTGATTAAAAATGACCAGAAAGTGACACATGAAGGTATAGGTTTGAACATGAAAATTCCCTAAAAAAAAGGCCATCCTTGGCCTTGCGGTTATGCTCTTTTACAACGATTTATTAATCAGCCTTTTATTACGTGCTGTCAAAAAGATTGTTGGTCAATCTAGTTGATAAAAGACAGTCTAATTGATAAAAGACAGTTTAATCGATTAATAGATCGTCAAACGCTGCATCATCAGCATCCTGAGTAAACTCCCGTCCATTGACTGGAAGAGGCTCATCAGTTGGGGCCTGATTAAACGCCGCTCTGGTGTAGCTTGTTACTGATAGTTGCTGAGCTTCAATTGTCACAGTGACGGTTCCAGTCACCTTCTGATTAAAGTTATCGCTAACACTAAAGGTAAAGCTGTCTGAGCCTGTTACCTGAGCGTTAGGCGTGTAGGTGAAGCTACCGTCTGCGTTTACAGCGGCTGAACCTAACGAACCATCTTCTTCCAATGCAAACGAAAGTGGATCGTTTTCAGGGTCAGAAGCGCCAAGCGTCCCTTCAAATGCAATGTCTGCCTGCGTTGTCAGCATGTCATCTACTGCAACAGGTGCTTCATTGATTTCAGGCGCTTTGTTGTCATCATCACTATCAAAACAACCCGATAGAGCTAGTGCCAACGATGTAGCGATCCAAATTCGATGAATGTTTCTATTTGATTTTTTTTCAATAGGTTTATTCATAGTTGTGCTCCTTACTCAGAGCCAGCAATAGGCGTTCTTAGGTATGGGAATGATGAATCAATCATGCTTGCATCCACAGGTGCACCGTCAGTAAATGGCACTGTACCTACGCTTGCATCTTCAGGTGCACACAAACCTAGATCTGTATCTTCACCTGCTACTGGTATTGGGTAGCACAAACGACCCATTACTACGCGAAGCGCAATATCCACAACATCATCACCTGGACGACGACCGTTCGGGAAGCCAGCTAAATCATCGCCTGCTACACCAAATGCCGATTGTGACGCTGCTGGTGTGGCTGGAATACCCGTGTTTAAACGAAGCATTTCAGACGGTGTTACCGTTGCTTGCTGGTTAACACCAGGGAACCCAGTAAGGAACGCTGTTACCAAGTCGGTTCTCGGGAAATTTGTTGGCGCTAATGTTTCAATATCCGTTCCTAGCGTGGTGTTAACCGCGTCTTTAAACAAGATGTTGAGTAGTTCTGGTAGCGACGGGTGAGTAACGTAATCAGCGAACTGACCGTCATCACTTGGGTGCGCACTTGAGAACGTATCTTTGTCACCAATACCGATAACTAATTCATTCACTAGCGGGCTGCCTAAACGAGATACCTGTGTCATTGCACCACCACTTACTGATGGTTTTGCGAACGTTGCATCTGGGTTTAGGATTGTTGCCTGTGGCAAGCTTGCTGTAGTCCAGCTGCCTATTACGCCATTGCCATCACCGGTTACGCACGTTGCAGGTACTTCAACAGAAAGTGACGTTACGTTTTTATCGAGTAAGTCATCATTGTTTTCGCTTTGTGTAATACCGCCAGGAAAACCTTCTCCATCGCCAGCACCCGGCGCACTATCACCTTCAACAGGTACATAATTGACCAAGTCGAATGTTTTACCAAGGTTAACTACAAAGGGGTCTTTACGCTGACCTACGAATACGCGAGCCATGTCATCACAGCCAGGGATAGCAAACGAGTAGATAAAGCTTTCTGCATAACGAGCATATTCAGCTTCACTGGTGAAGGTTTTGTTACCAATATAATCAAGCGGCTTCTTAAACATATCGCCCATTGAAGGCGTTAATGTAGTGCGCTCGCCGCTCTGCATGTCGCCAGAAACCATCGTTAGCGAGTACATTTCAGAGAAGTTTGCCGCGCTTGAATCATCAGCGCTGATACCGCCGATATTTTTAAGCGGTACTTTCACCATTTTTTGGTTGCCTTCTGGACCAATCGGAAGGGCAATGCCTTCGTTATCGGCAGCAAGCATGTTAGTGAAATTAAATACAAAGCTTACGTCTTCAACGGCATCACCATCGCTATCGATGTGAATGGCATAGTGCGCGTTTGGATCCATAGCAAAATAATTTGGACCACCGTAAGCATCTTGCAGTGGAATATAGTTGGCGATAAAGGTTACGTAGCCGTCGCGGCCTTCTTCATAACTGTTAAAAGCGTAAAAATCTGTGCTGTCTACAGCAGGTGCGCGTGTAATGTTTGGCGCTTCTCTGTGACTTGATGCGAAGGCACCAGCAGTAACGGCAGCGCAAGTGAGAGCTATTGCAACCGATAGTGTTTTGCGTTTTAAGATTGTCATTGTGTATCTCTCTGTTTGATGAGTTCATAGAGTTAAACGAGTGAGATGCGTTACTAGATGCAAAAAAAGCAAAAATAATTAAAATAATTGTTTAAAAAAGGTAAATAAAAAGAAAAGGCCGCATTTTTATTAGTAAAAATGCGGCCTTTAGAGCAGTTGAAAAATATTTTATACCGACAAGATTGGCGCGATATAAAGTACTTCGGTTGGCGAACCAGTTTTAGAGCCGCCTGGCTCTTCTAAACTAATCGCGAGGGCGGCTATGCTGCTATCAAGTAAAATGTCCGGCGTGTTTCTACTATCACTGCCCAGTTCAGGCATAAGTCCAAGTGATATCGGCGCTTCACCATTGGCAGGAACCATCCATAGTTCGTAGTCTTTATTAGCAAGTGCAGTGAAGGCGTCGGTCACTTTCACGTCCAACGTGCTTGGTGATACTTCAATCACCCACAGTGGAGTATTATCCGCGTTATTCACCACAGCAATATGCGATACTTCTTCAACAGGAGAAGGTTGCATGACCACAAGCAACACAGCAAGTACTAATGCAGCAGCGGTAGACAGTGCAGACAAGCCCCTCCAGCGATTGCGTTTTGCACGCTCAAAATCAACAATTTGCGCTGATGTGTCCTTAGAATCTGAATGCCCCAAACGCTGTTGAATCACATCCCATACCCGTTCTGGCGGTTGAACGGGGGTAACCGCATCGTTGAAACCCGCTAAATATTGTTCCCATTGCGCAGTGGCGTCGCTCACCGCTTGATACTGCATCATCAATTTTTGATAACGAACGCGGGCCTTTCCTCGTAGTGTCCCTACCACATATTCCGCTGCAAGCGCGTTAAGCGTTTCTTCTTTTAAATAATTCATAGTGATAAGCACCTTTGAAGGCTTTGTAATCCTCTTCGAATCCAGCTTTTTATTGTGCCTAGCGGCGACGATAAATAATTCACCACCTCCTGATGAGATAAGCCATTAATGTAAGCAAGGTGGATAGCTTGTCGTTGTGGTCCGTCGAGTTCATCTAGGCAAGCGGCGAGCTTCTCCTGCTCGCCGCCTAACTTAAAAGCCTGTGGAGTGTCTGGAATAGCGGTAGCATCTTCAGTTAGCTCAACTTCATTGCGTACATTGTGGTAGCGCATCAAATCGAGTGCTCGATAGCGCACAATACTCACCATCCACGTTAATACCGTACCTTTAGTTCGTTGATAGCTTCCTGCATTGTGCCAAATTTTTATGTAGGCATCTTGCGTTGCTTCATCCGCAAGTTCTGGCCGCTTAAGCATTTTAAGTGCTACTGCGTAAAGTTGTGAACTGGTTGTTTTATAAAGCTCGGCAAAGGCGGTTTTATTACCTTCAGCAGTTTTACATAACAGCGGAAACAGGATTTCGTGTTCCATTTTGGCTCCTTGAGTACAGCTATGTGAGCTAGGCCCGTTGCCGTACGTTTATTTATTGTTGTTAGCCATGTTAGCCATAATAAGACTTACACGTTTTTAATATATAACGATCGTCGCGCGCATCTAGATGCACTAAAAGATGCAAAAACCAGTAAGAATGACAATAGCATGCTTTGTGCAATTGTCATTGCTTCCTGATAATTGCCAGCACACATTTTGTGTGTCGTGCCTGTATCTTCTATTCGCTTCTTATTCATTGTGTATTCAGAACGCTCGAAGTGCTTTTAGGTTTAACCCTCTTTTTAATAAAACGCGTAGCTCTAAAACCCAATAAATATGAAAAGCACGTAATTGAGCGGTGTGCGTGTTTATGCAAACTCAAGCTTGTGTCACACTACACCGTGATAATATCAGCACCTAAGTAGTGAAAAGAGAACACCGTGGCAAAAAACAAAACGAGATCTCAACAACGAGTTCGCAATAAAAGTGAGAAAAGTGAAAAAAGTGCTAGCGCTGAGCCGAATACGACCCAGTCTGCCAATGATTTTGGTGAGAGGGCAGGTTTTTTTAGACGCCTTGCTGCCATGGTATATGACGTGCTCGTGGCGGTTGCGGTAGGTATGTGTGCAGCAATGGTGATGATAGTGACGCTAATCGTTATGCTTAAAAATGGCGGGCTCGATATGCAAGGCTTTGCTGAGCCAGCAGACCTCATTCAAGCTTCTACGGGGTATAAGCTATTAATTCAAAGCTGGGTAGGGCTTTGGGTAGCGGGTTTTTTCTTGTGGTTTTGGAAACGAGGTGGCCAAACTTTAGGTATGCGAGCATGGCGTTTACGCATATTCAGCACGGTAGAAGAGCCGGTAACAATGACCCGACTGATAACGCGTTTGGTCGGTTCGCTTTTCGGGCTAGGTACGTTACTGGTTCTATTTGATGTGAAAGAAAAGCAGTCACTTCAAGATAGGCTAGCAAAAACTGAAGTGTTAAAGCTGTCTAAAGAAGCTAACGATCACAAAAGCTGGTAGAACAGTTAAATAAACAAAAAGCTGAAAATAAAAAAGGGCAGTAACACTGCCCTGATCCAGAAAAATTGGCTCAAAACGACTTGGCCCCTAATGACTGTTTTATAACAAATACGTCCAAAACAGGCTGTTTTACAAATAAGAATGCCAAACTTAGCTCAAAACCGATTAGTGCATACCAGCTCAAGCCACAACGTTTTAGCGCCTGAGCATAATGCCTGCCACGGCAGCGAACAGTAGACTTGGTAAAATAGCGCCTAAGAACGGAGGCAGCTGATACACTAAACTCACCGGACCGAACACTTCATTTAAAATAAAGAATCCAAAGCCTGTCAGCACGCCCATAATAACCCGAGCACCCATGGTCACGCTTCTCAGTGGACCAAAGATAAAAGACAGCGCCATGAGCAACATCACACCAACAGAAACCGGTTGAAGTATTTTGCGCCATAGGGCCAGTTCGTAGCGAGCAGGGTCTTGGTCGTTACTTTCTAAGTAATTGACGTAATCAACAAGCCCGGTAATCGATAACGCCTCTGGTTTTACAGCAACAATGCCCAATTTGTCTGGTGTAAGTGTGGAATTCCAACGCTTTCTTTCAAAGCTTTCGCTGGTAATTTGTTGCTCGGTAAAAGACGTGACATCTACATTATTTAGCCACCACCCGTCATCATCAAATGTCCCTGAATTTGCATAGCTGATGCTTTGTAAGGACAAGTCTGGGTTGAAAGTATAAATGCGAATGTCCTTTAATGCGTCTTGGCTGAGTACTTGGCCAATGCTGACAAAACGCTCTCCATCTTTCGCCCATACCAGCTTATCAGACGAAAACAAACTTCCACCAGAAATAGCTTCTGTGCGAATTTGTTTGGCTTTTGTTTCGCTCACGGGGGTTACCCATTCGCCTACTGCCATTACCACAAGGATCATCACGAGGGTGGATTTCATGGCAGAGTTAATGATATTCCACCGGCTTAATCCCGCAGCCTGCATCACTACCAGTTCGCTGTTGCTGGCAAGTACACCCATGCCTATTAAACCACCGAGTAGGGTAGCCATAGGAAAAAACTGCTCTAGGTCACGAGGTAAGCTCAGTATCACGTAGAGAAAGGCAACGAGCATGTCGTAGTCGCCCTCGCCAATTTTTCGTAGCTGCTCTACAAATTTGATGAGAGCGCTTAGGCCAATCAACACGCTTAAGGTTACGGTTACCGTGCCTAGTAATGTGCGAGCGACATATAAATCGAGGATTTTGAACATTTACTTTTTCCCCAGTACCCAAGCGCGCAGCTGCGTGCCGGTTTTCCTATCGCGCACAATTAACACAAACCCAATAACCAACATGACAGCATGAACCCACCATAAGCCCAGCTGAGGAGGCATCTTTCCATCTTCTAATACGCGGCGGCTAGCCAGTAATAATAAGAAGTAGCCCAAATAAAGAAGAATGGCAGGGAACATTTTTCCAAAGCGCCCTTGTCTTGGGTCAACGGCACTTAACGGCACAGCAATGAGCACTAAAAACGGGATAGACAGTGGAATAGCAATGCGCCACTGCAATTCTGCTCGTGCTTCAATACTGCTGTCGTTCCATAACTCTACCGTGGGCAAAACGCTTACCTTTTTACGGGGCTCTTCAGCGGGCTTATCTGCAATTTGAATCTGATATTCGTCAAATTCTACTTTTCGATAGGCCTTGCCAGATTGAGCGCCTTCGTACTGCACGCCTTGCTTGAGAATAAGGTTTCGGGTGCCGTCGGCATTGGTTGCCACGTCACCGCTTTGCGCGTAAACCACACGAACTTGCTCTTTGCTATCGTCGCTCTGGTTTTGCGATAAAAATACTCGCTGAAGCTTATCGTTTTCATCTACATCGTGGGCAAAAATAACCGCCTTTTCGTTCCCGGTTTGTTGAAAACGGCCGGGCATTAGGGCGGAAATGCCTGCTTCATTGCGCGCTTTTTCTCTTAGTTGGTATTCGTTTTCTGCTGCTAGGGGCGCAAAGTATAGGGTGATTGCACCAGTCACTATCATGATCAGCACCGATAGGAACAGCATCACTCTGGTAATGTACCATTCGCTGATACCACAGGCGCGCATGACGGTCATTTCACTATCGACGTATAAACGACCGTGAGCCAGCATTATTCCAAGATAAGCGCTTATCGGAAGAACAAGAGATGATAGTATGGGGGCATAAAGCGCTAGAAAGCCTAAAACGAGCCCGGCTGGGATATCGCCATCAGAAGCGTCACCTAAAACGCGAACAAAGCGTAAAGTGACAAAAATGGCCATTAAGATAAAGAAAATCGCTAGCTGAGATTTAAGCGTTTCCTTAAGTAAATAGCGGAATATCAGCATCTCAGTCTGCCCGGATAATTAGGAATTTTAGTGAAAGAAAGCACAATTTTGTTTAAACTTACCGTTTTTACAAGTTTTGCCTGCAATCATAAACCGTTTGCATGATGTTTTGACGCAAAATTGGCCTATGTTTATTGGCAAACGCGTTAATTGCAGTGAACTAAAAAGTTATGCTGCGTATTAAAACATAAAGCAGCGCGAAACGTTACGTGATTTTAGTCATCGTGCAAACTATAAACGACGAAAAGCGAGGTAATATCGTGGAGTTTAGTGTAAAAAGTGGCAGCCCCGAAAAACAACGTAGTGCCTGTATCGTTGTAGGTGTCTTTGAACCACGCCGATTAACGGCAGTAGCAGAGCAGCTTGACGAAATTAGCAATGGCTACATTAGCAACCTGTTGCGCCGCGGCGACCTTGAAGGTAAAGCCGGGCAAATGTTGCTACTGCATAACGTACCAAACGTATTAAGCGAGCGTGTGCTTCTTGTCGGTTGTGGCAAAGAGCGAGAGCTAGACGAGCGCCAGTACAAAAATATTATCGCTAAAACAATTCAAACACTGAATGAAACGGGTTCAATGGAAGCGGTGTGCTTCTTAACCGAGCTTCATGTAAAAGGTCGTGATACCTACTGGAAAGTGCGTCAAGCAGTAGAAGCTACTGAAGACTCTCTTTACACTTTTCTACAGTTAAAAACCAAAAAAGGCGAGCCTCGCCGCCCACTGCGTAAAATCGTGTTCAATGTGCCTACACGTCGTGAATTGACAGTAGGTGAGCGCGCAGTAGATCATGGTCTAGCTATCTCTCGCGGTGCTAAAGTCACCAAAGACGTGGCTAATATGCCGCCAAATATCTGTAATCCAGACTATTTGTGGAAACAAGCCCAAGAGCTCGCGAGTCGTTATGACAGCGTTACGGCTGAAGTGGTGGATGAAACGCAAATGGCCGAACTAGGCATGCAGGCGTATTTGGCTGTAGGTCGCGGTTCAGAAAATGAAAGCATGATGAGTATTATGCATCATCGCGGCGGTCCTGCAGATCAAGCGCCTATTGTACTGGTAGGTAAAGGCCTTACTTTTGATTCCGGTGGTATTTCAATTAAGCCAGGCGAAGCCATGGATGAAATGAAATACGACATGGGCGGCGCTGCCGGTGTATTGGGAACCATGCACACCATTGCTGCGCTGAATTTGCCAATCAACATTATTGGTGTGCTGGCTGGTTGTGAAAATATGCCCAGTGGCAACGCCTATCGCCCTGGCGACATACTGACTACTATGTCGGGACAAACCGTTGAAGTACTTAACACAGACGCCGAAGGTAGGTTGGTATTGTGCGACGCGCTTACCTACGTAGAGCGTTATGAGCCAGAGTTAGTCATTGATGTAGCAACGCTCACTGGCGCGGCAATTATTGCGCTAGGTCATCATGCTACGGCGGTCATGAGTACGCATAACCCTCTTGCACATGAACTGTTAAATGCTTCTGAGCAAAGTTCAGATCGTGCGTGGAGACTGCCGCTATGGGATGACTATCAAGAGCAGCTAGAAAGCCCGTTTGCTGATATGACAAACCTAGGTGGACGACCTGCAGGCAGTATAACTGCTGGGTGCTTCTTGTCCCGCTTTACGAAAAAGTACAACTGGGCCCACCTGGATATTGCAGGAACAGCATGGCGCAGTGGCAAGAACAAGGGCGCCACCGGACGCCCAGTACCTATGTTGTCACAATTCTTGATGAATCGTGCCGACATTAAGCTAGAGGATTAATCTTCTATGCCACAGGTTATTTTTTATCAACTCAGTGCTAGCGACAACGGCGTAACGGGTAAAGCCAGTGAAGTCGTTGCTAACGCTTTTGCTAATAAACAAAAAATTAGCGTGCTTTGTGATACACAAGCACAAGCAGAAGAAGTTGATGAATTGTTGTGGCAACTACCGGCGAACCGTTTTGTTCCTCACAACCTTTATGGTGAAGGACCGCAAGCGGGCACGCCGGTAGAAATATGCTGGCAGCCTGAGCAGGTTGCCAGACGACAAATGGTGGTCAACGTGGGTTCAGGGATGGTGTCATCGCCTAACCAGCACCGCCAAATCATCGATTTTGTGCCCGTGGATGAAAATGCTAAACAAGCAGCGCGGGTGAGATACAAAAACTATCAGCAAGCTGGATGTAATATGCAGTTTAAGTCTGTGTGACTTAGCGTACTTGGTACCGCTTATTCAACGCAAATCTATACAGTGCATGACTAGATTTGAGCGAAACAACAAAAATCGCCTACAGTCGTCAACTTTTTTACATCAGCTTTTAAACGAGAGTCAGTAATGGATAAAACCTTCGAACCGCAGTCTATTGAGCAGCAATGCTACCAAAAATGGGAAGAGGCGGGTTTATTTAAAGCATCTGGTAGCGGCGACCCCTATTGTATTCTTCTTCCTCCACCGAATGTGACGGGTAGCCTGCACATGGGGCATGGTTTCCAGCAAACCATTATGGATGCACTTACTCGCTATCACCGCATGAAGGGCGACAATACCCTATGGCAGGTGGGTACCGACCACGCTGGTATTGCTACGCAAATGGTGGTTGAACGCCAGCTAAACGCTCAGGGCAAAACTCGCCACGATCTAGGTCGAGAAGATTTTATTAAAAAGATCTGGGAATGGAAAGAACACAGTGGCGGCACAATCACTAGCCAAATGCGTCGATTGGGCACCTCGCCAGACTGGTCTCGCGAAGTCTTTACTATGGACGATGACCTTTCAACAGCAGTAACCGAAGTGTTTGTAAAACTGCACGAAGAAGGGCTTATCTATCGCGGTAAACGCTTAGTTAACTGGGACCCTGTTCTTCACACCGCCGTTTCTGACCTTGAAGTGCTAAACGAAGAAGAAGACGGCCATATGTGGCACATGCGTTATCCTCTTGCCGATGGCAGTGGTGAGCTTGTGGTAGCCACAACCCGCCCCGAAACCATGTTAGGTGATACCGCAGTAGCCGTTCACCCTGACGATGAGCGTTATCAAGATTTTATCGGCAAAGACATTAAGCTGCCTATTACGGGCCGTTTAATTCCTATTATTGCTGATGATTATGTAGATATGGAATTTGGAACCGGCTGTGTAAAAATAACGCCGGCTCACGATTTCAACGACTATGACATGGGTAAGCGTCATAGCCTTGCCATGATCAATATTCTCACCGACGATGCTAAGATTAACGAAGAGGCGCCAGAGGCGTATCGCGGTTTAGATCGCTTCGATGCGCGCAAACAAATTGTTGCCGACCTAGACAGCCAAGGTGTATTGGTTAAGATTGAACCGCATAAACTTAAAGTGCCTCGTGGGGATCGCACCGGCGCGGTTATCGAACCGTATCTTACCGACCAGTGGTATGTAGCGGTAGAGTCACTTGCTAAGCCAGCCATTGAAGCTGTTGAAAGTGGAGAGATTCGTTTTGTTCCAGAGAATTGGAACAAAACCTACTTCCAGTGGATGAACAACATTCAAGACTGGTGCATCTCTAGGCAGCTGTGGTGGGGACACAGAATTCCCGCATGGTATGACGAAAGCGGCAAGGTATATGTAGGACGCACAGAAGAAGAAGTGCGTGCAAAACACAGTCTTGGCCATGATATAACGCTTTCCCAAGATAACGATGTACTTGATACCTGGTTCTCAAGCGCATTATGGCCATTTGCAACAATGGGATGGCCTAAAGAAACCCCTGATTTAGAAACGTTTGTTCCTTCCTCAGTATTGGTAACTGGCTTTGACATTATTTTCTTCTGGGTAGCCAGAATGATCATGATGACGAAGAAGTTTACCGGCAAAATTCCGTTCAAAGACATCTATATCACGGGTCTTATTCGCGATGAGAGCGGTGATAAAATGTCGAAGTCAAAAGGCAATGTACTTGACCCTATCGACCTGATTGACGGTATCGACCTCGAGTCGCTTGTTGAAAAGCGCACAGCCGGAATGATGCAGCCTCAGCTAGCAGAAAAAATTGTGAAGCGCACCCGCAAACAGTTCCCTGACGGCATTCATGCCTACGGAACAGATGCACTTCGTTTCACGTTTGCTGCAATGGCATCCACGAGCCGTGACATTAATTTTGATATGTCTCGCGTTGAAGGTTACCGCAACTTCTGCAATAAAATTTGGAACGCATCGCGCTTTGTATTAATGAATACAGAAGAGCACGATACCGGCGCTAACGGCGGTGAGATGGTACTGAGCTTGGCCGATCGATGGATTTGGGCGAAGTTCCAGCAAACTCTCGTTGAATTTGAAAAGGCATTGTCTGAATACCGTTTTGATATTGCAGCGCAAACAATTTACGAGTTTACGTGGAATCAGTTCTGCGACTGGTATTTGGAATTGACTAAGCCGGTATTGAGCAACGACGCGAGTAGCGAAGCTGAAAAGCGCGGAACCCGTCATACGCTCATCAATGTGTTAGAAAGCCTTTTGCGTTTAATGCACCCAATAATGCCATTTATCACTGACACTATTTGGCAGCGTGTAGTGCCTTTAAGTGCGCTTAAAATAGAGGACGGTGCTAGCATCATGGTGCAACCGTTCCCAGAAGTAGACACCGCTAAGCAAGACGATACTGTTCTCGCTGATATTGAATGGGTTAAGAAGTTTATTGTCGGTATTCGCAATATTCGAGGGGAAATGGATATTTCACCGAATAAGCCGCTAAACGCGTTGTTGAAGAATGTCAGTGATTCTGATGCGCTACGTTTAGACGCAGCGAAAGGCTTCTTAGACAAACTGTCTAAGCTTGAGAGCGTGACTATTTTAACCAAAGACGATACTGCGCCAGCGAGTGCTACCGCATTAGTGGGAGAGATGGAAATTCTTATTCCCATGGCAGGGCTGATTGATAAAGATGCTGAGCTTGCTCGTATCACTAAAGCCATGGAGAAAGTAGAAAAAGACGTGTCTCGAACTCGCGGAAAGCTGGGTAATGAAAAGTTTGTCAGCAATGCGCCTGAAGCGGTTATTGAAAAAGAGCGCGCAAAATTAGACGAAGGTGAAAAGGCACTGGCTAAGCTTAAAGAGCAGTACGATACTATTGCTGCACTCTAAGTGAATGATTCAGCTAACGAATATTCAGATTAGTTAAACGACGTTTGTTAACGCTAAGCCTTTTTAAGGCTTAGCCCCTTTAATGCTTAGCCCCTTTAATGCCTATACGACGTTTACCTTTGCCTTAAAGGCTCAGTACTCGTGTTAGTCAGTACGCTAAATAAGCCATAAAAAACGGGGCCACTGTACGCTATACGTATACAGTCGGCCCCGTTTTTATATATAAAAGCTTAAATGCGATAGTCGTTTTTGCTATCCCCGTCGTGAGCTCTATCCGTTAGGAATTGCGCAAGTTTCACGGTTAGCGCCTTTTGTTTGATAGGCTTAGTCAGATAGTCATTCATTCCTGCATCAATGGCATTTTGTTTATCTTCTTTCATCGCATTAGCAGAGAGGCCAATGATGACAATGTCGGTAAAGCCTTTTGCCCTAAGTGCTTTGGTCGCCTCGTAACCGTCCATAACCGGCATTTGAACATCCATTAGAATAAGGTCGTATTCCGAAGAGTTTTCAATTTTGCGAAGGGCTTGTTTACCATCTTCAGCCACATCAAAGGTTAGCCCTACATTGGTCAGCATTTCACCCGTTACAAGTTGATTGATATTGTTATCCTCTACAAGAAGAACATGTCCTTCAAAGAGTACGTTTTTCTCTTCATTCTCTTTGTCTTTGACGACCTGAGATTTCTCAGATGTGTCTTTTGTTATCACCTGCTTAATAAACCGCTCAAATTGAACCGGTGTAAACGGATGCATAATAAGCGGATTGTCCCAAAGGGAGGCATATTTTGCTTGCAGCGCACTACCCGCACTTTCCATCACTAGGCCCACAGATTTACCTTCTTCAACCAGCGTTTTAAACCAGCTTAAATTTTGTCTGAAGGTAGCAAAGTCGGGGACATCAATAAGGATATGCGCGGGTAGATTAGCCCTATTTTTCCCTTGCTCAATCGTCACAATTGACTGTGACGAAAGCTGAACATGTTGAATATAAGCTTGAGGTAGCAGTGTGGAGTCAGTCACATATAGACTGTCATGAGGTAACGCTGGGGTTTGATGCAACACGCCTTTCTGCTGATTAATCACTTTAAGCGGAAGGGTGATAACAAATTCGCTGCCTTTACCTAAGGCTGATGTGGCGTGCAGTTCGCCGTGCATGAGTTCAACAAGTTGGCTCACAATGGCTAAGCCTAGGCCCGTTCCGCCATAGGTTCTATTTGTTGAGCCGTCTGCTTGCGTAAAGGGTTTAAATATTCTGCCAAGCTGGGCTTGGCTCATACCTATGCCAGTATCAGACACTCGCATAGTCAGATTGAATACGTCACCAGAATCACTTAAAGCACCGTCAAAATCTATTTCAATGCGCCCTTGCTCGGTGAATTTAACCGCATTATTACCTATATTCATGATGATCTGAGCAATGCGTAAAGGGTCGCCAACAATTTGTGAATACAGAGAAGGATTAACTGAAAAGCGAACTGAAAGGTTTTTCTCTTTCGCCCTAAGCGCTATTACGGCAATTAAGTTATCAAACAGTGAATGAAGGGAGAAATTCACTTCTTCAATCTTTAATTCGCCTGCTTCAATTTTTGAAAAATCTAAAATATCGTTAATCACGCTTAGTAAAATTTGACCGGAATAGGCGGCTTTATCAAGGTAATCTCTCACCGTACTGCTGAGGGGCTGCTTTTGAGCAAGTTCGATTAAGCCAATAATGCCATTCATAGGAGTACGAATTTCATGGCTCATGTTAGCTAAAAAGATGCTTTTTGATGCGGTGGCCTGTTCCGCTTTAAGCTTTGATATTCTCAGTTCATGATTAAGACGCTCTTGTTCAACGTTTAAATTTTGTGCATCTTCTAGTAGCTTTTGGGTCTGCCTGTTTTTATCGCTAAATACCATCGCGGCTCTCGACAGTTTGCCGATTTCATCAATGCGTTTGCTACCGGGAATATTTTCAATCTGCACATCTTGAGAGAGCTTGTTAAAAACACGGGTAATAGACTGAATAGGCCCAAGTATTCTTACCATGGTAAAAATGGCGGCTATAAGGGCTAATAAAATTGAAACTAACGAAAATAGCTCACCGTTTTTCTGGGTTCTTGCTGCAAGTTCATAAGTTTGCATAGTGATAGCATCAGACTGTGCCGATACGTTATTTGCTAACTCGCCGCTTAAGTACAGAAACTCTCTCGCCGAACCAGCCATCACCACATTAACTAAAAACAAATTTCCTTGAGTAATTTGAGTCAGGGTTAAAAAGTCGGCTTTAAGTCTATCCACTCTTGCAGTAATACGCTCAGCTGAGCTATCACTCTCTGTCTTCACAATTGAGGCAAACGGGCGCAGTGCCTGGTTAAAGGCGTTAACAAAAATGATATCTGGTTTTTGCAGATACTTAAGTGTGGCGTTTTCGGCAAGAATGAGCTGGCTTTTAATCTCGTTAAAAGTAGTAACGCTTATTTCGCCTTGCTCTACAAGCCGAGTTGTGAGGTTTTGTAAGGCAATAATGTTGGCAAGGGTGCCCTCAGAGACTAAGTTATCGCGCTTTGCTCGAGCGTCAACAACTTGAGAAAAGTTATCCTTGTACGCATCGAGATGCTCATGCATTCGAGTAAGTACATGATTCTCGTCGGATTCTGAATACACGATGTTTGATTGCGCTAGCGTGTCGAGCTTTACATCTATCGAAGCCATTAAACGGGTGAAACGGGTAATGGCTGATGAGCTAGCATTTTCTTTAAAGATCAGCACATTTCGCTGTAGGTCGACTACATCACGTTCTAGTTCTTTTACAGTGCCTACCGCAGTAATTGCAGCGCTGGCAGAGTCTACCCCCCGATTTAATACTACTTGGTTCTCATGGGCGATATAACTTTGAACAAGTATCAATGCAATAAGTGCAGCAAGAACGATAACAAGCTGAGTTCGTATTGAGGATAGCATGTAGCGCGAAAGCCTTATTTTTGTTTATCGACTAAGAGGTAATAAATTCGTACCACTTTTGTAGGCTGTATTCATAGGTTGGCATTACTGTATTCCAAACTGCCACATTACTAAAGCGATTTTCGTAACTGCCACCGGTTCGTTGCGCTCCTTTTAAAACACTTATCTTACCGTCTGTCCCGGTGAGGTTAGAGGATGCGGGTTTACCTTCATACCAATAATCCCACTCAGCACGAGATAGGTATTTCGCTGAACGCTGAGGATTAGAGATATAGTACCCCTGTCTGGCGATAAATGCGCCAGGCCAGCCCGACAACCACCAGTTCATATATTCATAGGCTACGTCTTTACTACGCCCCGTGGAGGAAGAGGAGAGGCACATCACGCCATGCCATCCGCGATACCCTTCTTTAGGCGCAGCAAAGGTGACTGGTATATCTTGCCCATTGAGTGCTGAAACCGCAGGCGAAAACATACTTTCAATGGCCACTCTGCCACTTTTCATAAACTGTACCGATTCCGGCACGGAAGTCCAAAAGCCGTTAAAATGGTTAAGCTGCATCAGCTCAATTAGCACGCTGAACAAGTTATCAAGTTCTTGCTCGGTCATGGCGCCCACATCGTTGAATGTTACAAAGCCTTTAGCTTGGGCGGCTAATGCTAAGTCGAAAAGTCCAATAGTGGGGTCGTTAACAATAGCAACGCTTCCCGAGTAACGGCTATCTAGCAGCCATCCCCAGCTTTCAGCTTCGCCCTGCATATCTTTAGGTAAACGTCTTCTATCGTAACCAAAAGAATCAACGTTGTGTACGTAGGGCAGGAAGCTTACTTTATCAGTAGAGTTAGCACCCAAAGTACCATCATTTTGAATATTTAAAATTTTATGAGGGGCATCTCCTGCTCCCATTCGCGCATTCGCAGTGAGTTTGCCTGTTTTAGACAGATCGTTAATTTCTTCCCAATACCCAATGCGCTTTTTCTCAATAGGCTGAATAGCACCTGCGCGCCACAGTACGCCGATACTATTAGACCATTGCTCGTACAAATCGAAAGAAGTAGGGTCCATCGATGCTTTTTGCAGTACGGTTGCACTGCCGCCGGGCTCAAACTGAATATTGATACCCAAATCTTCCATTGCTTGCTGTCTTATGGCCTCCTGAAGCGTTACGTGGGTTCCCATTACCTTAAGCGTGGGTTTAGGCTTACCAATGGCAAATGGAGTAACTCCGGCCGTAATGCCAAGAGCGAGACTTCCTTTGATCACGCTGCGGCGAGTGAAGACAGATGGTGTACTTTTACTTTTCTTCTGCGTCATGTCCCTACTATCACTTTCAAAGCATTAACTTTTTGTAGTGTGGCACTGATTTCTTAAACTTACCAACGGGTTTTGAAACTAGGGCATGTCCTAGTGTTTAAGTCATTTTCGCAATGCACCGGCTGGTAAAATTCTCAGCCCTGCTGCGCTAATAATAAAACAAAGCGCGATCCACGACATCGAGCCACCGTGTTCTTCAACAATGACGACTGTGTCTTCTACAATATACTCGTTCGTTTCACTTTCTAGCGGTACAAAAGCAAACTCAGCGTTGTCGTAGCCGTCAGAAAACGCCACAAGCTGCTCAGTTTGGGCATCGTATAATTCCAGTAGAATATCGTAATCGTAAGATTGAAATCCCGATACTAAGGTACTTTCTATAACAAAGCTGTCGCTTGAGTCTTCGCCATAAATAAAGAATTCTGATGACACATGGATAGCGTCATAAACGCCGTTTTGACCTAAATAAAGTACTGCATAGACAGGCGCATCGACAAAAATTGTGTCGGCATCAAATTCCACCGAAAACGTAGAGAAGTAGCCGTCGTAATCTAAATCATGCTGCAGGCTTAACCAGCTATCGTAAATCCAAAACTCGTTCACACTGCTAATGACAATATCACTTGATGATTTTGTTGTGTTTGCATGCTGCTCAACACGGGCAGCTTGTTTTGAGCCAATGGGTGAGGTGTTTGAAATACTCAGTGTAGAGACGGCGTTAGCTTCAGCGTCGCTCTCATAATTGCCAGGCTGAGTTGGCAACGCTTCAGCGTTAGCTTGGCTTGGGGCAGGAGGCGCCTCTTTAGCGCTTTCTTGCTCGCTTACTTGATCACTTTTATCGTCTACGGCTGCTTGCTCTGCCCCAATATAAGGCTGGTTGTAGCGGTACTCTTTAGACGTTACCGTTTTTTTAGCAGAGGTGCTTTCTTCATTACTTTGAGCAGCATGTTCCGCAGTATTTGCTGCATGTACGTATGCCACAGGCAGTGCTAAAAATGTAAGTGCTGATAATACTTTTAAAAGGGGAGCGCTAACGCCTAGCTTGCTTTTACTATTAATGGCGCTGCTATAAGAGCTGTTGCTGCATGGGTTACTTCTATAAGAAGCAGCTTTGGGTGGTGCGGTGACAACAGATAATAATTTCATGTGTACATCCTTTTCCAATCAATAATGACACTGTCATTGTTAACGGAAAAAGATGAACCAAAGCTGAAGCAAAACTTAATAGAAAGTTTTACGGTTAGCTAGCGCTTTCTCTACCTATAAACGCTAGCGAGTTACCGTGGGTAAATAGAGTGCGTGCTAGTCATTTAAGTGGTGGTGTTCGTCTTCACTTTCACCTTCACCTTCACCGTCCATTACGCCATCTTCGCGAGGCTCAAAATAGGTGCCCCAACCGTCGTAGGTAACATCGTGCTTGTCGGCTATCTTTAATAGCTTATCAATGTCTTCGTTAAGCACGCTGATATCGAGTTTACGTTCCACGACGGCGTCGAAGCAAAATACTTCCTCACCATCGTCTAGCACTAATTCTTCGGCATCAGAAACCTCAAAGCCTGCTTTGAAAGCATCTACTGCTGCTTTTTCTAGCACATCGAAGTCGGTACTCGCAAAATGATGTTCAATGGCGTAATCGGCATCGGCTTGGCTGCCATCTTCTAGCAGTGCATCAATCGTTTCTTGATTGAATTCATACCACTCTTCTCTTTCGTCAAATTGATTCATTTTTTCGGCCTAACCTATGCGTTGAAATTGGCTGCAAGTTTACCTGCTTTTCTCTAAATCATCGACCTGCTCATTCAACTGTTCGAACTTTTCTTTCATTTGCTCGTTAAATATTCCCATCCACTCTTTAATAGAGTGCTCTTCTGTTAAAGGCTGGGGAGCGCTAATGTCGATAAGAACAATACCGTTGTTCCACTTATTCCAGCGAACCTTCTTGTGTAGGTTACTCGCCGTCACCATCACCACTGGCTCATTGGTGGTTTTTGCCAAACGAAACGCGCCTTGTTTGAATGGCAAAATTCCTCGGCCATTACTGCGGGTGCCCTCTGGAAAAAGCCACACTGAGGTTTTCTTTTTGGCAATACGGTTTGCAGCGATATCGAGGGTGTTTCTGGCTGCGCCAGAATTTTTGCGGTCTATCATGATGTTGCCTGATAGCCAGTATATTTGACCGAATATGGGGATCCACTTGAGGCTTTTCTTGCCAATGGTAACAACCCCGGGGAGTGCGGCTTTACAAATGGTCATTATGTCGAAACTATTTTGATGATTCGCGATAAACACATAGGGCTCATTCAGTTTCACCGCTGGGTCTCGTTTAATAATAATTGTTAAGCCCACAACCTTGGCCATTTGAGAATACAGTGCTCCAGCGGCCTGAACGTTATCTTTGTGAAACGGGCGTAAAATACAAACGAATAGCAGCAATAGGTTAATAACCAAGAATGCGATAAGAAGAATGGGAATACGGAACAATGCTATCAAAACAACTCCTAGCGAATAATTGTGCGCGCAGTATAGAAGAAATTTCAGCGTACACTTGTCCGATGAGTTTTTATAGTGAAGTTTCTAATCTAGTCTACACTTAACGGCTGCGCCTTGTGACTTTGTGCGTTATATAGGTTTAGCTCCACATGGGTGTATTTCAATGTGTTTCTAAATCAATCAAGGTAGCAAGCCGCTTAAATTCAAAATCATGCCGTCAGCAAAAGTAAACACGGCCTAAGCGAATTGCGTAAAAACGATGTTTTATCACCTTTAGTATGAAGCATTTTTATCGATAGCCCATTACAATAGAGAAGAACGTGCAGCCTAACCGTAGTTGGTACCAATAAGTATGTTGACATTTACCCCTGACGAACTAGAAGAAGATATTCTTGCAGATCTCATGGAAGAAATTAACGAACTCTATGAGTCAAGTGAGCAAACGTTAATCGAACTTGAGTTACGCCCAGCAGACAACGAATTGCAACGGGCTCTGTTTCGCTCAATCCACACTATTAAGGGCGACTTAGGGCTAGTTAACTTTTCTCCTATGATCCCACTTCTGCAGCACGTGGAAGACTTACTCGACTTTCTTCGCAAAGGCCAGGTTGATTACACCAGCACCATGAGCGACCTTGTTCTGTTAACCATGGACAGGGTGAAAGCGTTTGTTGAAGAAGTGATGCAGCGGGGTAAAGCTGACTATGACAACACGCTTCACGAGCAGCTAGTGCTTGCGATAAGTCGAGTTTCACCTGAAAACTCAACTGAACACGAGCGCCTGCTTACCGACGCAGTATTACTGTTAAATCCGGCTCTCGATGTAGCAAAAAATGACAGCACTGCGACGACCGCAGGCCAAGCAAAAGCCCCAGTACTGGCATCCACGGGTATTCCAAAAGACATCAGCAGTGAAAAGAAGCAAGATGTCTTGTTTTTTAGAGAGCTAATGCAAACGGTAGAGCGCCGTTCAAACTTCTGGGCGGGTAAGGGCGATCGCATCGCTAAACTGGCTATGTATATCAACGACGTTGCCGATAATATCATTGATGAAGACCAGCTTGCGGTGGCCAGCTATGTTCACGACTTTGGCATGGCGTTTATGCCCATGAAGTTGCTCACCAAGGGCGATACCTTGAGTGAAAATGAATTTAATTTGATGCGTTCTCACGTTTATAAAAGTGCCCGATTGCTGGAGCATTTAGACGAATGGGATGTAGCGAGAAAGATTGTTATGCAGCACCATGAGCGTACGGATGGTTCAGGATACCCTC
This sequence comes from Alteromonas sp. 4NS20-0143, assembly GCF_057542855.1. Classification (NCBI taxonomy): domain Bacteria; kingdom Pseudomonadati; phylum Pseudomonadota; class Gammaproteobacteria; order Alteromonadales; family Alteromonadaceae; genus Alteromonas; species Alteromonas sp. 4NS20-0143. The sequence goes on along the minus strand of NZ_BAAJLR010000003.1, from coordinate 615,160 downwards.
TGGGCTTAAAAGAAGACGATATCTGTGAAGGCGCAAAACTGTTGGCAATTATTGATACGTATGATGCCCTAACGCATGCTAGAGCGCACAGTGAAGACAAAGTAATGTCGAAAAAAGACGCGGTTATTCATATCAACAAACAAGCGAAAGGCCAGTTCAGTATGAAGTGGGTACGCTTATTTAATCAGGGCATGACGGGATTATTAACAAAAGGGCATTAAGCCCTTTTGTTACTCTAAAGTAGACTATAAGAAAACGTTTGAGCAATGTGCCCTAGTTAATCCCAAGCTCTTTTAATTTACGAGTAAGCGTATTGCGTCCCCATCCCAATCGCTTGGCCGCCTCTTGTTTGTGACCGTGGGTGTGTTGAAGCGCACGTTCTAGCATCACTTTTTCAAATGTCAGCATGGCATCGTTTAATATGTCATTGCGGCCATCTCTTAGCTGTTTGTCTGTCCAATTAGCGAGAAGCTCGGGCCAGTCGCCCACGGTTGCGGTAGCGGTTTCGACACTACCATCGCTGTGAATTTCAGGGGGTAAATCGCTCGGTATGACTTCCTGCCCGCTAGCCATTACGGTAAGCCAGCGACATACGTTCTCTAGCTGCCTAACGTTACCAGGCCACGGTAATTGCGACATAACTCGCTCCGCGTTTTTGCTAATGCTTTTGGCGTCAACATCGAGCTCTTTTGCTGCGCGACGCAAAAAGTGACGAGTCAGCAGCGGAATATCTTCACGGCGCTCAGAAAGTGAGGGCAGGTGCACACGAATTACGTTGAGACGATGGAATAAATCTTCGCGAAACTTACCTTCAGCAACCCTAATTTCTAAATTTTGATGGGTTGCTGCAATAATTCGCACATCAACGCTCACCGATTGATGACCACCAACGCGGTAAAACTGGCCATCAGCTAGTACCCTTAAAAGCCGGGTTTGCACGTCTAACGGCATGTCGCCAATTTCATCGAGAAACAGAGTTCCACCATCGGCCTGTTCAAATCTTCCTTGGCGAGCTGCTTGTGCACCGGTAAATGCCCCTTTTTCGTGCCCGAATAATTCAGACTCTACGAGGTCAGCGGGAATGGCTGCCATGTTTAATGCAATAAACGGCTTGCTTGAGCGTGGACTGTGTCTGTGAAGGGCGTGAGCAACAAGTTCCTTACCTGTTCCAGATTGTCCGTTAATGAGCACACTGATTGATGAGCGCGAAAGTCGGCCAATAGCGCGAAAGACTTCCTGCATTGCCGGGGCTTCACCAATGATTTCAGTGACCACTTCATCAGGCTGTACCTTAGTGGCTGAAGACTGCTCTCTGGAATGGTCCAATGCACGCTGGGTCAGTGTTACCGCTTCATCTATATCGAAGGGTTTGGGTAAATACTCAAACGCACCTTTTTGGTAAGCGTTCACCGCGCTGTCTAAATCTGAATGCGCAGTCATAATAATAACCGGAAGCAACGGATGAGAGCTGTGTACTTCATTTAATAACGTCATGCCATCCATCTGCGGCATACGTATATCCGATATAATCACTTCAGGGGCTTGACCGCTTTGGATTTGACGCAGCAAGTCTTCAGGGTTTTCAAAACTTAAGCAGCTAATATCAGCTGCCTGTAAGGCTTTTTGCAGCACCCAACGAATAGAACTGTCATCATCGACAATCCATACTGATTCATTCGTCATCGCCTGTCTCCTTGCTGTTAATTGGAATGTATATCACGAATTTTGTATAACCCGGGTGGCTATCCACATCTATCTTGCCGCCGTGATGGTTAATAAGGGTTTGCGATATTGATAACCCTAAGCCCGATCCATTCTGCTTACTGGTTACCATGGGATAAAATAACGTGTCCTTGATATCTGCTGGAATACCCGGCCCGTTATCGATAATTTTTACTTTAGCCACTAATGCATGGCGCTCAGACTGAATGGTCATCTGGCGCTCGATACGCGTGATCAATTGAATTTCTGGGTTTGGCGTATTGTGCTCGTTTAACGCCTGAATACTGTTTCTGACGATGTTCAATACTGCCTGCTGAATCATATCCGGATCGATTCTTAAATCGGGAATGCTCGGATCGTAATCCCTAATAATTGATATTGGATTTACTGAGTCTACCAACATCAGGCTTCGAACTTTCTCTAGTGCTTGATGAACGTTACTCATCTCGAAGCGGGGTAGGGAGTTGGGGCCTAATAATCTGTCTACTAATGTGCGCAAGCGATCAGATTGCTCAATAATCATACGGGTGAATTCTTTATGCTGCTCGGGTAGCTCTTTTTCTAGAAGCTGGGCTGCGCCGCGGATGCCCCCTAACGGATTTTTGATTTCATGGGCTAGGCCTCGCACGAGCTCTCGCGCCGCATAATGTTGAGCGTTTTGCAGGTTTTCACGGGTAATTCGCTTTTGCTGATCAATCTTCTTAACTTCAAAAAGTAGGCCGGGGCCATTTGCCGTAGTGATATTTGTTACGGTTAAATCAACAGACACGTAGCGGTTATCTTTAAACGCGAGCTTTATTTCGTTTTCAGTAAAGTCTTCGCCTTTTCTTATAGCCGCTTTAAGTCGTGTGGTTTCAATAGTATCAGGCAAAAAGAAGTCTGGCAGAAAGTGCCCTTGAAGTTGTTTCATGCCTGTTTCAAATAGCGCCTCACCCGCATGGTTGGCGTAAACAATGCGAAGGCTACTATCAACGGTAACGAGCGCTGTGTTTAAGCTATTTAATAGCAGCTGTGTCTCTGACTCGGTAGATACCATCCGAGCATGTCTCCTTTGCACCAAGTTTGTGCATTGTAGCGTACAGCTAAGAAGACCGCCTCGGATTCTCTCAAAAATTATTTTGAATGAACCGCTGTGGTGCGCTTGTTTGTAAGGACTGCACGCTAGTTGTTATTAATAAACACCGATGCCTGATGTAGGTAAAGGGTTTGTATAGGAGACGATGCAAGAGTCTTGCCCGTATTGTTGGTGAGTTCAACTTTATAATCGTGTGCCCCACGATTGATACCTTCTAGCTTAAATATGCCCGAAGAATTGCGCTGAATTGGGGCGCCATCAAACACTAAGCGATACAAAGGCGCCTTTGATGCACTGTTTTGCGACGCTTTTATTACAAAGTCTCCCGCATTGTTTCTAATTGTGGCTTCGGGAGCGGGACTGATAATACTGACGCTGTAGTCTGGCTTTTTCTTTGTAATTTTACTTTTTTGTGGTTTAGGTACTTTCATTGCAGACACCACGTTGCGGGTCTTTACATCGAGTTCAACGATATCTGCATTAGGTGGTGGCGTATCGGTATAGGTCACTGAGCCGTCTTCGTTAACGACCTTATATATTTGTGGGGCGCTTTTAGCGGGTGGCTGTTCTGGTGCTTTTTGAGCATCCTGCCATGCGAGTGCGCTTTGCATACTCAGGAGCAAGCAGCATGACGACAACGATAAAAGCTGCAAAGCGCGTTTTGTTAGATGAGTCATGTAAGTTATTCCTGAAAGTAGTGTGTCTTCATAATAGATAATGTTTGGACAATAAAAAAGCCCGCATAAGCGGGCTTTGATAGTTGTTCTAATAAAATATCTGTGTAGATACGATATTAAACGCTGTAGTACATGTCGAACTCGATAGGGTGAGTTGTCATGTTAAGCGTTGTGACTTCTTCTGACTTAAGATCGATATACGCATCAATCATGTCATCTGTCATTACGCCGCCAGCAGTAAGGAACTCACGGTCACTATCAAGTGCGTCTAGCGCCATTTCTAGTGAACTCGCCACTGTTGGAATTTCAGCTGCTTCTTCTGCCGGTAGGTCGTACAAGTCTTTATCCATTGCATCGCCAGGGTGGATCTTGTTTTTGATACCGTCAAGGCCAGCCATAAGCATTGCAGTAAATGCAAGGTATGGGTTACCTGTTGGGTCAGGGAAACGAACTTCGATACGGCGTGCTTTGTCGCTTGTTACATAAGGAATACGAATAGATGCAGAACGGTTACGTGCAGAATAAGCAAGCATTACCGGTGCTTCGAATCCAGGTACAAGACGCTTGTACGAGTTAGTTGATGCATTAGCAAACGCGTTAATTGCACGAGCGTGCTTAATGATACCGCCAATGTAGTACAGCGCTTCTTCAGACAGACCAGCATACTTGTCGCCCGCAAAGATGTTTTTGCCATCTTTAGAGATAGACTGGTGACAGTGCATACCAGAACCGTTGTCACCAACAAGTGGCTTAGGCATAAAGGTAGCTGTTTGGCCGTATGCGTGTGCCACATTGTGAACTACATACTTGTACACTTGAATTTCGTCGGCTTTCTTAACAAGAGTGTTAAATTCACACGCGATTTCGTTTTGACCAGCAGTCGCTACTTCGTGGTGATGCGCTTCAATAACAAGGCCCATCTCTTCCATAACCATACACATTGCAGCGCGGATATCGTGTGCTGAATCTACTGGAGGTACTGGGAAGTAACCGCCTTTCACACCTGGGCGGTGGCCCATGTTTCCGCCTTCAAACTCTTCGCCTGAATTCCACTTTGCTTCTGATGAATCAATTTTGTAGAACGAACCCGCCATGTCAGTGTGGAAGCGAACGTCGTCAAACAAGAAAAACTCTGGCTCTGGGCCAAAGAATACTGTGTCACCGATACCTGTTGATTTAAGGTACTCTTCTGCGCGGCGAGCAACAGAACGTGGGTCGCGCTCGTAACCTTCCATAGTAGTAGGCTCAACGATATCGCAACGAATGTTAACTTGCGTTTCTTCTGCGAAAGGGTCAACTACGCAGCTGTCTGCGTCTGGAAGAAGAACCATGTCAGATTCGTTGATACCTTTCCATCCAGCGATTGAAGAACCGTCGAACATTTTTCCTTCTTCAAAGAAATCGTCATTAACTTGGCTCGCAGGAATAGATACGTGTTGTTCTTTACCTTTAGTATCAGTAAAACGTAAATCGATAAACTTCGCTTCGCTTTCTTTAATCAGCTCTAATGCCTTTTCTATTGACATCGTGTCCTCCAGGTTTAATGTAAAAATGCAGAGCGATCAGGCTCGCTCCAACAGTGAAAATGTGAAAGCGATAATCATGCCATCTATCCAACCGCCGTATTTTGTGACGTGAGAAAGGATAGATACTGAATTTATGATCCCTGCTGCACTATTTTGGTGCTAAATAGCTACCTTTTGGTGCATTGCGCAGGCGCCTAGAGATTTAGACTAGAATACTTTTTCATCCCTTGCCACCGTTTTTCTAGTGCGCGCGGATTTATGGTGAGAAGTAAATCGGGCTAAAAGCCTTTAAAACCATAAGATAACTGTAAACATTCACTGCAAAGTGAAAAAAGATGCGCAAACGGCGCGTTTTTTCTGTACAATCCGCGCAAAATTTCCATCTGCATTTTTGCACGAAATCTCATGCATACCGTGTTGGTATGTATCGATTTATACAGGCTCTATATAAGCATGAATACCACTGATATAAGTAAGTTGCGTAATATCGCAATCATCGCCCACGTTGACCACGGTAAAACTACCTTGGTAGATAAGCTTCTTCAGCAATCTGGAACGTTGGAATCTCGCGGCGTACAAGAAGAGCGCGTTATGGACTCGAATGACATCGAGAAAGAACGTGGTATCACCATCTTGGCGAAAAATACTGCAATTAACTGGCAAGATTACCGTATCAACATTGTTGATACTCCTGGACACGCTGATTTCGGTGGTGAAGTAGAGCGTGTAATGTCAATGGCTGACTCAGTGCTGCTGCTTGTTGACGCCCAAGAAGGTCCAATGCCGCAAACGCGCTTTGTTACTCAAAAAGCGTTTGCTCAAGGCCTTAAGCCTATTGTTGTTATCAACAAAATCGACAAGCCAGGCGCTCGTCCTGATTGGGTAATGGATCAAGTATTTGATTTGTTCGATAACCTTGGCGCTACTGATGAGCAGCTTGATTTCCAAGTTGTTTATGCTTCTGCACTAAACGGTTGGGCGTCTAACGATGCTGACACACCGTCAGAAGATATGACACCGCTTTTCCAAACTATTGTTGACCAAGTTGCTGCACCAGATGCTGATGCCAACGGTGGTTTCCAAATGCAGATTTCACAGCTAGATTACAACTCGTATGTGGGTGTAATCGGTGTAGGTCGTATCAGCCGCGGTTCAGTTAAAACTAACCAACAGGTCACTATCGTTACTGCTGATGGCAAAACTCGCAACGGTAAAGTTGGCCTAGTCTATGGCTACCTTGGTCTAGACCGTCACGAAGTAGAACGCGCAAGCGCTGGCGACATCATCGCTATCTCTGGCCTTGGTGAACTTAAGATTTCTGATACCATTTGTGACGTTAACGCCGTTGAAGCGCTTCCTCCATTATCGGTAGATGAGCCAACGGTTACGATGACGTTCCAAGTCAACACGTCTCCGTTTGCAGGTAAAGAAGGTAAGTACGTTACCTCACGTAATATTCTAGAGCGTTTACAAGATGAGCTAGTTCACAACGTGGCGCTACGTGTTGAAGAAACAGCTGATCCGGATAAATTCCGCGTATCAGGTCGTGGTGAACTTCACTTAGGCATACTGATTGAAAATATGCGTCGTGAAGGCTACGAGCTTGCCGTTTCTCGCCCAGAAGTAATTCTGAAAGAAGAAGACGGCAAAACAACTGAACCGTTTGAAACACTGACCGTTGACTGTGAAGAACAGCATCAGGGTTCTATTATGGAGCAGCTTGGTCTTCGTAAAGCAGAAATGACTGATATGTCTCCAGATGGCAAAGGTCGTGTTCGAATCGACTTCGTTATTCCAAGTCGTGGTCTTATCGGTTTCCAAACAGAATTTATGACAATGACGTCTGGTTCTGGTTTGCTATATCATTCATTCGATCACTACGGCCCTTACAAAGGCGGCATTATTGGTAAGCGTAAAAATGGTGTTCTCATTGCCAACGCTAACGGTAAAGCACTAACTAACGCATTGTTTAACCTTCAAGAACGTGGTCGTTTGTTCATCGGTCATGGTGTTGAAGTTTACGAAGGTATGGTTATCGGTATTCACAGCCGTGACAATGACCTAACGGTAAACGCGTTGAAAGGTAAGCAGCTTACTAACGTTCGTGCCTCTGGTACTGATGAAGCGCAAACACTTGTACCACCAATCAAAATGTCTCTAGAGCAAGCTTTAGAGTTCATCGATGAAGATGAATTGGTAGAAGTTACGCCTGTATCTATTCGTATTCGTAAGAAGTTGCTTACAGAAAACGAACGTAAGCGTGCATCACGAGCGCCAAAATAGTTAACGCGATAATCTCATCGCTTAAACGTTAAAAAATGCCAACCTAGTGTTGGCATTTTTGTTTTTGCTTCTCTGATATTTGAATGCACGGTGCTTAAAACCATAACGTTTTAAGCCATGATGTTTGAAAGCACGGCGTTTGACAGTACGATGTTTAAAAGCGCAGTGGCTGAAATAATTGGCAAACTTCTACCAAAGGCGAGTAGCCATTTTGGCTATTTGACCCTACACTTTAAGCCATTGTTGCTATGGACTGCCTGACTAAAGGGCATTTTTTGAGAGGTTTGTAATGCTATCTGTCGCTGTTATTGAAGATGATCTCATCACTCTCGATTTAATCACTGTCACTCTTGAAACTGAACTTAATGCGACGGTTTATCCATTTAGCAGAAGCAAATTGGCCCGAGACTTTCTGTTACAGCAGACCCCCGATTCCCTTAATCTGGTTATAAGCGACCAGGTCATGCCTGATTATGACGGGTTGAGCCTGTTAAAGGTATGCCGTGCGAAAGGGTTAGATATTCCTTTTCTGCTGATAAGCGCCGACCCGAATAAGGCGCTTGTGTTAGCGGCTGTAAAACTGAAGGTCGCTGGCTTCCTCGCTAAACCAATTAGAATGGAAGAACTTGTGGCAACGTCTAGCAAAGTGACCTCAGCGTTAAACTAGACAACAGCCCCAGCGAGAAAACAGCCATGAGCCAAGTAACAGCCCTGAGCGAGAAGACAGCCCTGAGCCAAATAACAGCCCTGAGCGTTTAAAAAACCATTAGCTAAAAAAATCTGAGCGCTAAAAAAGCCCCCATGCAAATACTGAAATCTGAGATACATAGGTTCAGTGCATATCTACAAAAGACCTACAGTAGACCTCGATACGCTCCATTACTTTCCAGCTAGTCCTAATTAAGTACAAATTGTTATAGGGAAACTTGTTGTTTGCCCTAGTTTCTCATGATGCAAAAATTTACACTCAAGTCATAACTTTCTCGGCAACAGGATGTAGTGTGAGCGCATTATTTGATAATACTCCTTCTCGTAAAGATACCCATTCATTTAAATGGCAGAAATATAAAGGCAAAGACATTATTCCGGCTTGGGTAGCGGATACTGAATTTTCTTGTGCCCAGCCCATACTCGATGCTATTTCGGCGCAAGTAGCACATGGCAACATGGGGTACATGCTTCCTGCACAACATACCAGTGCTATTAATGCAGTAGTACGTTGGCTTAAAGAGAAGCACGATTGGCATATTGAACCTGAGTGGTTGGTATGGACGCCAGGCGTGGTGCCGGCGTTTAACACAGCGTGCAAAGCATACTGCAGTGCGGGTGACAAAGTACTCATTCAAACCCCTAACTACCCACCGCTTTTAGCTGCTCCTAAGCTTAACGGGTTAGAGCGGGTGGATATTGGTACGGTTATCGACACAGAAAGTGATGGTGATAGTCCCCGTCACACACTCGATTTTGATGCCCTTGAACGCGAAGCTGCCGACCCAAAATGTACGCTCTTCATTTTGTGTAACCCCATGAACCCTGTAGGTACGGTGTTAACGCAAGCGGAAATGGATCGAGTTGCTGATATTTGCAGTAAGAACAATGTGAAACTATGTTCTGATGAGATTCATTGCGACCTCATTTTAGAGGAAGGGAAGAAACATATTCCAGCCGGTCGCGAAGCGTCACTCGCTGACAATAGCGTTACCCTTATGGCGGCAAGTAAAACGTTCAACATTGCAGGTCTTGGAACGTCTTTTGCCATCATTCCAAATAGAACTCTTAGACAGTCATTCACTAACGCGGCTGCAGGCATTGTCCCATGGGTCAATGTGATGGGTTTAGCCGCCACTGAAGCAGCTTTCACACAATGTGACGACTGGCACGAGCAAGAACTCGACTACCTTCGTGGCAATCGAGACAGAGTGTTTGAGGCTATCAATAATATCGACGGGCTTAGCATGCTTAAAGCGGACGCTACCTTTTTGGCATGGGTCGATGCAAGTGGGCTTGGCGTTGACAATGTGCAAACGTGGGCAGAACAAAAAGGCGTGGGTCCATCTCCGGGCATAGACTTTCACAAGGCTGACCATTTTCGAATAAACTTTGGCTGTAGTCGTGCCATGCTAGACGATATATTGGCTCGTCTGGGCGCTTGAAAGATTATATAAAAGAGCGTTTAAGAAGAACGTTTAAAAAGAGCGTTTAAACTAGCCCTCACGCTATAAGTTCAACGAAGAAAGCCTTGTCATAGCGACAAGGCTTTCTTTTTTGGTGATACTGAGTTGCGTGAAATTGTGTTGATATCACGTTGGCATAAATCGCTGCGCCCGTTGTGTCTCAGTTGCAGCTAAACCATTTATTACGGTCAAAGCGCTTTTATAAAAAGTAAGCTAGCTAAAAACGTTGATCAATTTATAGCAGCCCAAGCCCACAACAGTGCTCACCACAATAATACCGGCAGCATTGCTCTTCCAAGAGTTCTTAAACGCGCCCAAAGCCTGACTTTTATTCATAACTACCAGTAGAAAAATAGCGATAACGGGAAGTAACAGCGCGTTAGTCGCCTGGGCGAACAATATGGCTGGTAAAGGTTTAAAACCAAGAGCGGCCACACTTACTCCAACCAAAATAATCACCATCCACACCGCTTTGAAGCTTTTGCTTTTCATGTCATCGCTTAAGCCTAATGCACCTGTTACGGCATAGGCCGCAGCTAACGGTGCGGTAATCGCGCTTGTTAAACCCGCTGAGAACAAGCCTAAGGCGAAAAACCACTGCGCTTTATCGCCAAGAACAGGCTTTAACTGTTCACCCATATTACTAGCATCCATGGTGGCGGCTTGATTGAAAAATGCCATCATGGCGGTTGCCATTACAATAAGCGTGATAAGGCCGCCCATGCTTATGGCTCTTGCTGACTGGCTTCGACAGGCCACAACCGCCTGTTGCTTATCTTGTCCCTTAGATGATTTAGCAACAAGACTAGCGTGTAAAAACAAATTGTAGGGGACGATGGTTGTACCGATTAACGCCAGCACGGTAGTAATGGCATCGCTATTAAGTTTAGGTGATGTTAACTGGCTGAACATAGCCGAAAGGTCGGGTTTGGCTACGAGTAGGGTTATTAAAAATACCCCGGCCATAATAAAGACTAAATAGACCAACACGGTTTCTATCCACTGGTAGCTACCAGAGTACAGCAGAATAATGGCAATGGCGCCTAAAATACTGGCCCAGGGGCCAATACCAATACTGACAAATGCATCAAGACCAATAGCGGCTCCTGTTAAGTTTCCAGATTCGTAAGCGGCATTTCCTATGCCAATGGCACTCACAATAAGCACAACAAATACGGTTTTAAGCCACGGCTTATAGGCCATATCTTTCATAGCACCGGCAAGGCCTTGACCAGTTGCAACACCGAGTCGAGCGGCCATATCTTGCAAAACAATCGTTGCGAAAACAGAAAAAATCAGCGCCCATACAAGATGAAAACCAAAGTTTGCGCCTGCTAAACTGGCGGTGGTAACAGTGCCGGGGCCAATAAAGGCGGCTGCGATGATATATCCTGATTTATCTTTTGCCATTTGCAACGACTCTTAGTTATGTTTTGATAGGGCGTGTTGAGTTTTGCTGTGCATTTTGCAGCAAAGCTCAACACGCCCCAGTATGATAACAGCTAGACAGACAATAGGTAGACTGGCCCTAGACATAAAAAGCAGTCTGCGCTATTTGATATCAGTGTTAAAAAAGGCGCGCAGCCTAACGTTTCAAAAATCATAACGCAAACGAAAATGAGAAGACGCCGTGAATGAGTCATTACCAATAGAAATTATAAAACCTGTAATAGAACAAGACAGTTTTCGCAGCGTGTTACCTTGCGTAGAGAAGGTGGATGGAATGATCTTTGCCGTTGCTGCATGCCCTGAAATTCCGATGCCAGAACAATGGATGCCCTGGCTTATTCAAAGCGGCTCTAGTCGACTAGTAGACAGCGATGTGGATATTTTGGCCGATACACTGATGAATGGCTTGCGTTCTCATTTAGACTATATGCGTCAAGGTCGTATTGCATTGCCGCCTTATTGTATGGAGGGTGTTGAGTCTAAAGGTGATACCAAAAGGCCAAGCTATGCCCTATCACAATGGCTAACCGGTTTATTGTTCGTTCACAGAAACGTGGAATCAGTATGGCAAAACGCGTGGCAACAAGCAGAAAAAAAGGAGAGCAATGCTGAAACGGGCTCAAGTGAGCCACCGGAGGCACGACTCACGCGGTGTTTGAAGATGTTTTCAACGCTGGCGAACATAGAGTTAGCGTATCAGCAAAGGCGTGCAGAACAAGTCGCTCAACTTAGTGAGAACTTGCCCTTACTTATGCAGCAGTTACCTGCACTACTTAAAGACTACACCAACCTTGCCGGTGATTTAGCGTGCGCTCTGCCCAATCAGTTCGAAACCTTTAGTAAGTCAACGGAGAATAAGCCAACGGACAATCAGTCTTAGGTTACAGCCCTTGTAGCGACAGCTAGCGATGTCGTTGTTGAAGGCATTTGTCACTGAGTGTTTGTTTGAGTGTTGAGGTGTAGGTATCGAGCGCTATTTTCGCCTCTTCGTACTGCTGATTAAGTGATAGCGAGTTGGGCTCACGCATAAGGGCTTTAAATGCAATGTCGGTTTGCTTCAATAACTCTTTCAAGTGTTGATTACTGTCGTCCATGGTCTTCCCTGTATTTTAGCGTTACGTACGAACGTGAAGTTCGTGTTCCTAAGGCATTGCTGCAAGTGATGTAGTAAGAGGGCAACGTGCCCTAGTCACTGTCAGCCTCCTTATCATAGACCCAGAATTTGAGTATGACACTGTAATTGAACGCATTACGCTGCAATAAATCGAACTTTCTTCATCCCATCGTTCTCGCCGCTTATTGTCTTATCCATTTACCTTGCTCTCTTGTGTAGGGTGGGGGGCCTATGCAGGGTTAGATGTTAAAAAGGTTTCAAAATAGCAAGGCATACCACTGCGAAGATAATTAATACCGGCGCTTCATTTAAAATGCGATAAAAGCGTGGCGTGTGAGTATTTTCATCGCTAGCAAATTGCTTCATCAATTTAAACAAATAGAAGTGATAACCATAAATGGCAAGTAAAAGAAGAATTTTTACATGCAGCCAACCTGACGCTTTAAACCATGCGCCGCCGTAACTTACGATAAGCGCAATGCCAAAGGCTAGTGTAAGCAGTGCAAAGGGAGTGACAAAATACCAAAGGCGTCGCTCCATGACTTTAAATTCGTCTTTCACTACCTGTGACGTCGTCGTGGCGTGATAAACGAAAAGGCGAGGCAGATAAAAAAGGCCAGCCATCCACGCCAACATAAAAAAGATGTGAAGCGCCTTAAACCATAAAATGTGCATACTAGTAATTTGCCTTCTGTAAAAAGCTTTGGAGAATATTCCAGGTAATAACGCCAATGATATCGTTATAGTCTTGGTCGTAAATATAAACTGCGCCAGAACGCGATTTTTTAAGATGTTCGTACACTTCATGCAGTGTCGACTGTGCGCTGAGGCCTTCCATTTGATAATAGCTAAGCGCTGTAGCGTCGTGTTCCAAGCTCACATTGTATTGCACTAGCTTGTACTGAACATCAATTTCAAATTTTGACTGCTGAACCACTATTTTGGTTGGCTCTTTTTCCAAGTGATTAGTCAGCGCTTTCTCTGGCGCATCGTTAAACAGTTTATAGTCTGTATTCATGGCTGCCAGTACACCGGTTTTCTCTAATGCTTCTCTAATTGAAGAGATGGCGTAAGGCAAGTTTTGATAGTCGAGCTGGAGAATGAAAATAGACCGATTTTTAAAAAATTGGGTTGAGGTAACGTATGCCGGCACAATCACAAGCATTGCTGGAAGTATAATTTGAGGGCTATAAGACAGCTCCATTACGGCAGAAAGTGCAGCTAACGGTGCATGCAATACAGCGGTTAGCATGCCTGCTATCCCTAAAAGAGCAAAACTATTGGTAAATTCGGGCACATCGATAAAGTATGACAGCGGCAATAGCAGCACTGCGCCAGCGAGCATGCCAATGACCATCACTGGGCCAATAATACCGCCTGGGATCCCAAGCCCAATGGCAAAAACCGCAAGAATGACTTTAAACACCAGCACCGACACTAACAAGAGTGTGCCGGGGTCACTGTCAAACAGGTGCTCTACATCAATAAAGTTTGCGCCCAACGCCTCTGGAAGTAGTGCGCCTACGGTCCCGGTGATACAAGCGGCAAGAATTAAACGCCACACCATAGACACCGGTCTGAACCACGTCATCACCCGCATTAGCTGTCGGTTGAACAAGGTCGCTAACATGCCAAGTAGTATACCTAATACCACTAGGTACAAGTACATCCACTGACTAAACGCGGTGAATGAGAGAAAGGAAAGTTCATTGACCTCACCAAACACGCTACGCGCAAGTACCGAGCCGCAGGCCGCCGCAAGCATAATAGGTACAAAGATGTGAATCTTGTACTCTCTTAATACCACTTCCATGACGAAAATAACGGCGGCAAAAGGGGTGTTAAATGATGCGGAAATACCCGCTGCGATACCACAGCCGGCAAGTATCCTCACGCTGTTGTAGGGCAAGCGCAGCCACTGTCCTAATAGGCCGCTGCTAGACGCTCCCATGTGAACGGAAGGACCTTCTCTGCCAACTACAAAGCCGCCGGCCAGCGCGAGCATACCACCAAAAAATTGGTTTATTGTGGTGCGAAAGGGAATGTTGCCGTAAAAATATTTTACTCGGTGAATAACGAATGGAATACCAAGCCGGTAATGCTTAAAACCGGTTAAAAAGGCAATGAAAAGAATAATCGCTACACTGATAAGCGGCATGAGTAGTAACACTAGCCAATCGTGAACCAGCCAGGATTTTAGCGTAGCCACGCCACTTTCGCGTATCCATTCAACGCACAGGCGAAACAGAATAATGATTAGCGCAGCAAGGGTTCCGCCAACAATGCCCAAGAGGCATAATTGAACCGATGTGCGTGGGTGAGCCACTTCCTGTCGTAAAGCCTGAAAGCGCATGATGTGGTACAGTAAAGTAATTGTGTTATAAAGCTTACCACAACCACTTAAATTTCATAATGTTAAGAATACAGTCTTAGCAGTAATCAGCATTGAACAAGATTTACATACAGCCAACCATGACAACAGACCAACTCAAAACTCTTCTTGGCAACCACAAATTCGCTTTGTTAGTCGCGTTTCTAATGCTGATAATGCTTGGCTTCGGCTTTCAGTTAGCGCGTTATATAGACAAAGGCGATGGGTTAATTGTGAAAGCGCAAAAAGAAACTATCGCCATCCTGTCCACTGACAATAATAAGCTGACCACGCGTGTGAATCAGTTAGATGTAGAAATGGAACTCACGCAACTTGAAAATGAGTCTTTGACAAAAACACTTGTCGAGATTAAGCAGCAGCTTGAAGAGCAGCAGCAGCTACTGACTTTTTACGAGAGGGTAGTTGCGCCAGAGAAGTCCGACAGCATATTCGTTGCCGACGATATCGAACTATTTTCACTTGGCGATAATAACTATCAATTGCGCATGGTATTGCTGCAGCCTACTCAGCAGAAATCTGTCATTAACGGCTCGCTTAAGCTGAGCATAAAAGGGGAACTGAGGGGAAAAGCCGTGGCGTATAAATCAAACGATGATAACTTTATTGGCAATGACATTACGTTTCGCTTCCGCTACTTCCAAGCAGTCAGCGTAGACTTCTCGCTCCCAAAAGCCTTTGAGCCCGAATCCCTTTCGCTCTCCACCACCGTGTATCGGTATAAAACGAACAAAGGTAATTATGAGCGGGTGCTGCTTTGGAACGACATCGAAACAGATGTTCGCAAGAATGGTCTTTCACAAAGCCCAGTTAGCACGCTTTAATAAAGCCAGCCGCGTGGGGCGAACTGGCTTTTAGGTTTTCCAGCGCTAGGTTATCGCTTTTACTGTGCTGGGTTAATACATTTACTACGCTACGCTTACACCTTTACTGCGCTACGCTTACACCTCTACTACGCTACGCTTACACCTCTACTACGCTACGCTTACACCTCTACTACGCTACGCTTACACCTCTACTACGCTACGCTTACACCTCTACTATGCTACGCTTGAACCGTCACAGTACCTTTCATAATGCCAATATGGCCTGGGAAAGAGCAGAAGAACATGTATTCTTCGTTAGCATCTAGCCCCTTTACTGAGAAAGTTGCTGTTGCTTCTTCGCCACCACCAATGACATCTGTAGCGCCAATCACCCTTGCATCATTTGGCTTCAAGTAATTATTCGCTAGGCCAGCACTCATGCCGTCAGTAGCGACTGCTTGGCCGTCTGCTTTCGTCGTCATTACCCAGTTGTGCCCCATGGCTTGCTTAGGCAACTGTCCCGTGTGCTTTAACGTGACGGTAAAGTCGTCACAGGCTGCAGGAATGACCACATTAGCTGTGTTGAATTTCATTGCATCATTACTTTCAACAGTTATGGCGCATTCGTCGGCAGCCGCCGCGTTAGTTGCTGTCAATAATGCTGCAATAGCCAATGGAAACGATAGTGCTGTACTGAACAATAATTTTCTCATCACATTTTCCTTTTTTACTACATAAGGCGGCAAACGCCAGCCTATTAATTTTATTACCTTTTTTACGCTGTGACTTAATGAGAGATCACCTTATTGATAATAGTTATCATTAATTTCTTGTTGGCTTTGTTATAGAGTTGTTTCAAAGATAAAGTGATCAAAACCGTCAAATAACATTACAAACTTGTAAGGTTAAAAGTGGGGGCAAATATACCTAGATGTAATGCGTTTTTTTAACGCACAGATTTAGCCTTTCTTATTTAACCCTACTTGTTTAACCCCAATTATTTAACGAGATGTTTGAATTGCAAAAAGGATAAATGCTATGACTAAGACACGAGTGGAAAAAGATAGTATGGGCGAATTAAACGTACCCCATGATGCTTTGTATGGCGCGCAAACACAGCGTGCTATTAATAATTTTCCAGTTAGCGGTCAGCGGTTACCCGAACCTTTTATCCGCGCACTCATCACCGTAAAAAAAGCAGCCGCGCTAGCCAATATGAAGCTTGAAGCCCTCGGCGAATCAAGAGGGAAGGCAATTGTAAGTGCCTGTGATGAGCTACTTAATAGCGATGATGTCATGGCGCATTTCCCGGTTGATGTTTTTCAAACGGGTTCGGGAACCAGTTCAAACATGAACGCCAACGAAGTGATAGCCACTGTGGCGAATCGCTATTTGAAAGAGACTATTAGCTCAAACGAGGCTATTCACCCTAACGAGACTATTCACCCAAATGATCATGTCAATTATGGTCAAAGTTCGAATGATGTTATACCCACCACTATTCATGTCAGTGCGGCATTAGCGTTATCAAAGGGTCTCATTCCCGCTGTTGAAACCCTGATCGCGCAAATAGAAGAAAAAGCGGAGTCGGTATCCCAGTACTGCAAAACAGGTCGTACACACTTAATGGATGCCATGCCAATAAGAATGGATCAAAGTTTGTTGTCATGGTCGGCGCAACTTAAACAGCAGGTAAGTACACTGTCCTCGCATCAGCTTGCAATTCAATCTCTTGCCCAAGGCGGCACCGCCGTAGGTACAGGTATCAACGCCCACCCAGATTTCGCTGCTACATTTGCAGATACCATCAGCGAGTTAACAGAGCTAAAATTTGCCCCGGCAGAAAATTTCTTTGCTGTTATTGGCTCTCAAGATACCGCGGTTAGTTTGTCAGGCGCGGTAAAATCTCTTGCCGTCACCATGATGAAAATTTCCAATGATTTACGCTGGATGAATTCAGGGCCCCTTGCCGGTTTAGGTGAAATAGCGCTAGAAGCATTACAACCAGGCTCTTCAATTATGCCGGGAAAAGTCAACCCGGTTATACCAGAAGCCGTTGCCATGGCCAGTGCGCAGGTTATTGGTAACGATGGGGCAATAACCGTTGGCGGTCAGTCTGGCAATTTCGAGCTCAATGTTATGCTGCCGATGATAGCGAGTAACTTACTTTCCTCTATCACCTTAATGACGAACAGCGTCTCGCTTATTGGCGAAAAGGCAATTAAAACATTTTCTGTTAACAAAGAGGCTTTAGAAGAAGTGCTTTACCGAAACCCGGTGTTAGTGACCGCGTTAAACCCTGTGATTGGTTATGCCAAAGCGGCCGAAATAGCCAAGGTGGCCTACAAAGAAAATAAGCCTATTTTAGAGGTGGCAGAAGCGATGACGGATATACCGAAAGACGAGCTGACTGCATTGCTCGACCCTAAAAAGCTAACGTCAAACCGTGAGTAAAATAGTTGATATGTGGGGCTATCGGTTTACTCGCAGTCTAGTAAATTACGGCCTTTATAATCGTTTTTGCAAAGGCTTCTATCACTATTTTCTATAAGGCTTTGCTTATCGATTATATTTATTGAAGCCTGCCTTTCGATACAATTGCTCAGCCTTTCGTTTTTATTTGCATTTATTGCCTATTAAGTAGACGTTTATGGGAATGATGTTCGCTTTATAGTTGCTGTAAAGGGGATTTTTGATACAGTTAACAAACAAGTGTGACGCAGCGTTTTACGGCCTTTACAGCCAGCGTCCTATAAGTCTTTCGGGAAAATTAAATGACAGCAACGTGCTTTCGCATGAAGGGTACTACGCTTACCAGCATAGTACTGGAAGTAATCGACTTTGATCCAGATGCATTTACATCGCAATTAGAGAGTAAAGTCGCCAGTGCACCTCAGTTTTTTACGCGTTCCTCGCTGATAATACACCTAATGAAGCCACTCTCTGCAACGGAGTTTGAACTACTTATTGCACTTTGCCGACGCTTGCAGTTGCAGCCAATGGCAGTGAAAGGTGAGGTGGGAGCGCTAAAAGCCGTCATCAACGACCTTGGGCTTGCTGATGTTAGTCAAAGTAAGTTTAGTGACAGCGAAGTAAACGCGCCTAAAGGCGAATCCGCAAAGAAAGAGACTGCAGACAGCGAAAAGCAGAATTCACATTCAAAAGTTAATTACCAAGCGCCGGAGCCCGAGCCAACGCCTGTTGCCGCTGCCCTAAAACCGGCAAAAGTCATTATGCGCCCAGTGCGCTCAGGTCAGCAAGTTTATGCCGAAGGCAGCGATTTGGTAGTGACAGCGTCAGTCAGTGAGGGGGCAGAGCTATTGGCCGATGGTAACATTCACGTTTACGGTACGCTGCGAGGCAGGGCGCTTGCGGGTGTAAAAGGAAATAGTAGCGCACGGGTTTTTTGCCAGTCTCTTGATGCAGAACTCGTTTCAATTGCAGGGCAGTTTATTATGCACGACACCGTGAAAGGTGAGTGTTGGAAAAAACCTGCTCAAATATATTTAGAAGAAGATACATTACGCATAGAGGCGTTGGTTTAACGGTTTGTGCGCGTACAAAGGAAAACAGTAAATGGCTAAGATTATAGTAGTAACATCGGGCAAAGGTGGTGTGGGTAAAACCACGTCAAGTGCAGCAATTAGCACAGGTTTGGCATTGGCAGGTCACAAAACCGTGGTTATCGACTTCGATGTAGGCTTGAGAAACCTCGACCTTATCATGGGGTGTGAGCGTCGCGTTGTATATGACTTCGTTAACGTTATCAATAAAGAGGCGTCGCTTAAACAGGCTCTTATTAAAGATAAGCGCACCAGCAATCTATTTATACTGCCTGCCTCGCAAACCAGAGACAAGGACGCGCTTACTATTGAAGGCGTGCAAGCGGTATTGGACGAACTGAAAGAAAGCTTCGATTTTATCATCTGTGACTCACCAGCAGGTATTGAGCAAGGTGCACAGATGGCGCTCTATTTTGCCGATGAAGCAATTGTAGTGACAAACCCTGAGGTGTCGTCAGTACGAGACTCAGACCGTATTCTTGGTATTTTACAAAGCAAATCGATGCGCGCAGAACAAGGCAAAGCAGTAAAAGAACATTTACTGCTTACCCGCTATAACCCGGCTCGTGTAGCAACGGCAGAAATGCTTAGCGTTGCAGATGTAGAGGAAATCTTAGCTATTCCGCTACTTGGTGTAATACCAGAGTCAGAGTCTGTGCTTAAAGCATCTAACCAAGGCCAGCCTGTTATTCTTGATGAAGAGGCCAATGCAGGGCAAGCCTATACCGACGCCGTAAAACGCCTGCTTGGCGAAACCGTTGAACACCGTTTCCTTGATGCTGAGAAAAAAGGATTCTTCAAGCGTCTACTAGGAGGTAAGTAATGGGCATTTTCGATTTACTAAAAAAGAAGCAAAAGCCAAGCACAGCGGCGGTGGCAAAAGAGCGATTGCAGATTATTGTTGCTCATGAGCGCAGAAAACGCACTGAACCAGACTACTTGCCGATGATGCAGCAAGAGATTATCCAAGTTATTCGCAAATACGTGGCAATAGCGGACGACCAAGTGTCTGTTCAGCTAGATAACAACGATGACTGCAGTGTGTTAGAGCTAAACGTCACCTTGCCAGAATAGTCATAAGAGACTCTGCCTCTTTACAAAGAGCCTCTTTATACAGAGGCTCTTTTTACAAGCTCACTGCTCGTTGCAGACCCCATACTAATTGATAGGGCCTCTTTTGAGGCCCTTTGCTTTCCTAAACGTTATTACCTTTTTCACTCTAACGGTCCACGCGTTGTGTTTCACAGTAAGCCGACGAACCGTATCCTTTTACGTTAGCCTAGACCCATCAAGCGATCCAAAGATGGTAGGGGTAAAACTCAATGTGGTGTAATCAGAGTTACTGATAGGTGATTATACTAAAGTTTAATGCTAAAAAGTGGCTCTAAGTGTGGGTTTTTATTTAGAGCTGAGCTACTTTTTATATAGGAATGCGAAACAAAGGAATTACAGAGGCGATGTCATTGAGAAGTATAATTAATTTCGACGGGAAAGTAGAAGGAAGCGCTTTCACTACATCACAGGAAAAGTGGACGGTATTAAGCGTTGAAGATGATATTAATTATCAGAAATCTATCGAGCTTAGCTTAGATGGGTTAGAAGTTGATGGAAAAGGCATCGAGGTACTAAGGGCTAACTCTGCGGTTGAAGCGGCTGCGGTGTTATCTACCGTCGGCGATATAAGTGTTATTCTGTTGGACGTGGTAATGGAAAGTGACGACGCAGGCCTGCGCGTTGTCGACACTATTCGAAATGTTATTGGCGACGATAATGTCAGAATAGTTTTAGTGACAGGGCAGCCGGGTGTAAATGCCCCACGTCAGTCTCTTATGAAGCAATATGATATTGATGATTACTGGACGAAGACCGACCTCACCGAAGAAAAGCTGCGCTCAGTAGTAATTAGTAACATACGCACGTGGCATTCGCTGTCAGAGCTAAATAAAGCCAAACGCGGCCTGCAGATGATTGTTGACGCATCACGCGTCATTACCTCAAAACTCGATGTTGAAGAATTTTCAAAGACGGTGTTACAGGAGATTGGTAAAATTGCAGGCGTGCCAAATAACGGCGGGTTAGCCTGTGTAATATCATCTGATGACCACCCTATAGAAAGTACCGAAATAGTGGCGGCAACTGGGTCTTATTTCTTCGACGGTCTAGCAACACTCAATGACGTTCTGTCTCACAATAAGCACCCCATTCCATCAAGTAAAGCCATCGAGTTAATAAAAATAGCGCAAAACGAGAAGCGGCATGCTTTTAGTCAAGGCCTTTCAGTGCTTTATTTCTCAACAAAGGATTTGGATAGACGAAGCTACTTAATGCTGGTGGAGTCGACGAATCCGCTAGATGAACAGCATATCGCCCTGTTAAGGGTATTTTGTGAAAATGTGAAAACTGGTTTTACGAATTTGGCGCTGTTAAACAAGCTATCAAGGCTCGCTTATTACGACTCAGAGCTCAATATACCGAATAGAAATTGGCTTATCAGAGAATTAAAACAAGCCAACGATTTCATGCTTGCAAATATGGATATGGTTATTATCAATATTTCCAACTTTCCGGAAGCAACGGTGATGTTGGGTTATGGCCATACAGAGCTGATGATAAGAGCGCTGTATCAGAGTATTAAGGCAAACTACAAACATGCGAAAGCAATTTGTAGAATTGAGCACAACCAGCTTGCAGTGTTATTTTCAAGGCTTAACACTCCATCCGTTGATGAATTGGAAGCGTTCACAGAACAGTCTGTTGTTGTGGATGAAATTAGCCACACAATCATATCAACAGTGTGTATTGCCGACCTACAAAGCCTAATGCGTTATGAGGCCTCGGATATGATCACTATCGTCGAAATGGCGCTGGTTGATGGCAGAGAATGCGGAAAGTCAGTAGTGCAGTTTTCCCCGAGTTTTACCGATACTGTGGCCGAGCGACATATTATGTTGCAAGATTTATATCACGCATTACGTACGGAAGACGCTTTTCAAATTGCATTGCAGCCTAAGGTGAATATGCAGTCGGGGGATATTGTAGGCGCCGAGGCCTTGCTAAGATGGACAAAACCAGATGGCACTGTGGTGCCGCCTGGGCTTTTCATTCCCATTGCGGAAGCATCGGGTGTGATGAATAAAATAGACTCAATTGTGATGAAAAAAACAGTAGAGGCTATAAAGCGGCTTTGTAACAAAGGTATCAATATACCCATCTCATTTAACGTAACTTGTAGCGACATTACTACAACGAATTTTATTGAGAACCTCGTTAGCTTGTTAAGCAGTTCTGGAATAGACCCTTCCTTACTTGAAGTCGAAATTACAGAAAGTCAGGCTATGGAAGACTATGAAGAAGTGAATCCCGTACTCAAACAGCTATTGTCCATGGGAATAAAGGTGAGCGTGGATGATTTTGGTACAGGCTATTCCTCTTTAGCGCATATTGCTGATTTAGCAGTGTCTACACTTAAGGTGGACAGAAGCTTTGTCACAAAGCTATCAGATGAAAAGTGTGCTGAGGCAGGCCTTGCCGTTTGTGAAATGGTGTTTCGTTTAGCTAAGCGATTTAACTTTAACATTATTGCAGAAGGCGTAGAAACTGAAGAGCAAAAAGATAAGCTGATTGAGGGCGGTTATGAGTTTGCCCAAGGCTACTTGTTTGCCAAACCTATGGCCATTGAAGATTTCGAAGCATTGTGTAAAAAGACCGCATAGACGTGCAGCTCAAAACACTTGCTCTTATTCTAAAGCAACCTAGCGCAATGGTAGCGATTGCGCTGAGTGTTTTTGCTTCAATGTCTATTGGGGGGGCGATATTTCTTTACATGCAAGACAGAGAGTATGTTGAGATTAATGCCGCTCACAATGTGTTGCTTAGCCAAGCTAATCAAGTTTTTAATGCTCGTGTGGGAGATATAGAAAACAGCACTAGACTTTTAAACTCCCATTTCGAATACGCTCTTTCAAGAGAAGCTCCTCATGAAACAGAAACCCCTCATGAAACAGAAGCTCCTCTTGAAACAGAAGCCCCTCATGAAACAGAAGCTCCTCATGAAAAAGAAGGTGCTTTGCACGGTGCAAATAGTGTAGCCGCAGCAAACGCGCTTGCTACAATAGGGCTTTCTCTTCCCTCAATTTCCCAAATTAGGTGGATTGATAGGACGGGCGATGAGACGTTGAGAATAAACTTTAAAGAGGGTGTCGCAAGCATCGTTCCTAGCAATCAACTGCAAAATAAAGGCGCCCGATATTTTGTAAAAGATGCCTTTAACTCACTCCCTAACGATGTGTCTTTATCCGATATCGACCTGAACGTGGAGCGTGGGCAAATTGAAGTGCCTTACGTTCCTACTGTTAGAAGCATTATTAATTTTAAAGATCATCCCAACGGTGAAGGTTTATTTGTAGTTAATTTTCAGCTAGCAGATATGTTAAAAGAGCTTAGAGCGCTAAGCTCAACTCAGCACCACCTTTTAATTTCAAAAGATAGTGGTAGTTGGTTGCTTCATACCGATAAATCTATGGAGTGGGGAGTTGAGCTAGAAACTGGGAGCCTTGCAATGGATAGCGCTCCGGTGCTTTGGGGCGCCCTTGATAACGAGCTCTCCGTTTCCCTTGTGAAAGGGAGTAATGATGATATATATAGCGCCCGAAGAATAACTCATGGCACGAAAGATAAGTTTTCAGACGAGTCTTTGATATTTTTTGCTCGTACAAACCGCGATTTCTATGAGCAAGCCTTTTATAACTCCCTTGCTCTCGCTATTTTTCTATCTGTGCTATCAGCCAGTGTGTCTATTTTCTTTTTGCTAAGAGATAAGTTCCGGGAAATGCAGCTCGGATTACTGGCTCATCGGTTAGAAGAAGAGAAGCTGGCACTTTCAAAAGCGCTGGAAGAGCAAACGATACTGCAAGACGAACTGCTAGAGTCTGAAAAAATGGCATCGCTAGGGATGTTGGTGTCTGGCATGGCTCACGAATTGAACACGCCAATAGGCGGAGCGCTCATGATGGTAAGCAGTATTCAACGACGAGTTGATGAGCTGGAAAGTTTAATTCCAGATAAGCTGACGTTAGAAAAGCTACACGGCCTAATAAAGCATAATAAAGAAGCCTGTGAATTAGCCCTGTCTAATTTAAATCGCAGTGCCGATTTGATTAAACGCTTTAAGCGGGTATCGGTAGACAGAGGAAGTGAAGACATTGTGCAGTTTTCACTGGAAAAATTAATTACTGACCTCAGCCTTTCTATAAAGCCCTTATTGAAAGGAAAGAAAGTAGAGGTTTTGCTCGATGCTGACTCTGACATAATGCTGACAAGCTACTCCGGCGTGCTCTCACAGGTACTCCAAAACCTTGTCGTAAATAGCATCGAGCACGCATTTCAAAATCAACAAAACAATACCATTGTGTTAGCGTTTCATCGCGAAGGTGATAACGTCATTATTATACACAAAGACAATGGTGTAGGTATTTCTGAAGACATAAGGCCTAATATGTTCGACCCATTTGTTACCTCCGCTAGGGCATCGGGAAATACTGGCCTTGGCTTACACTTAATATATCAATGGGTAACAGGCATGTTGCAGGGAAAAATAGACGTGGATTCACGAGAAGGGGAAACCACGTTTACTATTACAATGCCAATTGTACTTGAGGTGAACGACGAAAAAGCATGATTAAACTCACGTTATTTGCCGTAAATACTGATGTATTAGATACTAAGGCATAGTAAAATGCATGAAAAGTAATTAACGTTAGGGGTAAATATGTCAGTCGAAACGGCGTTGCCAATAGAGTTTTCTGATGCGGCGGCACACAAAGTGAAAGCGCTGGTTACCGAAGAAGAGAACACAGAGCTTAAGTTGCGTGTTTACGTTACTGGTGGCGGTTGCTCAGGTTTTCAGTATGGTTTCACTTTCGATGAGAAAGTCAATGAAGGCGATATGACCATTGAGAAAGACAGCGTAACATTGGTTGTTGACCCAATGAGCTTACAGTATTTAGTAGGCGGTGTTGTCGATTATGTTGATGGCTTGGAAGGCTCTCGATTTTTAGTTCAAAACCCCAATGCGACCACCACTTGCGGTTGCGGTGCTAGCTTCAGCGTATAAGGTCGCCCATCTTAAACCCAATAACGGGCAGATATAGTTTCTTTCATTTTATATCTGCCTATTTTATTTCCTCATCACTTTTCATTTTTTCCCTTTTTCTCGCTCTAGCGCTTCTTATCTCAGACTTAGCTTCACTGTAAAGCCGCTGGCACCTCTAATAGCCCTTCGTAAAGTCGAGTTTATAGCGTAGCGGTTGATGGTTGAGGTAGCGCTCGGCATTGTCTAAAAAAACCTGTGCCACATCTTCAGGTTGAGACTCTGCCGCGGTGTGCGCAGTTACCGTTATTTTTGGGTGATGCCAAAATGGGTGAGTAGCTGGCAATGGTTCATGGTCAAAAACATCTAAAACAGCGTGAGCCAGCCGGCTTTCGTCTAACGCATTAATTAATGCGTCATCGTCTATAGCGCTTCCTCGCCCTGCGTTTATCAAAATAGAATGGGGCTTTAAATGATCAAAGAAGCCTTTAGAGAGAAGCTGCTGGGTGTGCGAGGTGTCAGGCATAAGATTAACAACGTGATCGACATTCTCGGCAAATTGGGTAATTTGCGAAGGCATATATATGGCGTCTGCACCTTTCACTGGCTTAGCGCTTCTCGACACGCCAATCACTTTCATTCCAAAACTATGCGCTACAGGAATAAGCGCACGACCAATATTACCTAAACCAATAATACCCAGTGTTAACCCGTTAAGTGGAAAGCGCGTCTCGGCGCGCCACACCGGTGGCTCAGCGTTTTGATTCGCGGCAAATGCGGGTATGTTTCGCGCAAACTCTAGTAAGTAGGCAAACACATACTCACGCATTAATTCTCCAAATACGCCTTTTAGCCCCGTTAATTCATAGTCAGTTTTTTCAAGGTTGAGAAGCGGAGCATTGCCAGCCCAGGTAGATTGGCACCATTTCAAATGCTGGCAGCGCGGAATAACCCTTGCCGCTAGATTGGGATCTGCAAGCAGCACTTCGGTGTGAACGCAGTCGATAACTTCGGTGTTCTCAGTGGCGATGCTTATATCAATGTTCTGAAAAGTATCGGGTAATAGTGCCGCTTTTGCACGAATAGCGTCGGCAATTTGCTCTGCCTCGTTGCTTAAAATGACGACTTTTAATGGTTTTTGAGCGCTTTCATTCATTCAGATTTTACTCTTAAGTAAACTTTTCTTTCCTAGTGCATGTTCATCTATCGCACGCCTGTTTGTTCTCAAATTGTAAATATAGTTTTAAGTTTTAGTTAACGGTTTGCTTTTTAGCTTAGCCAACAGCCCTAATCCAATTTCACTATTTTAATGGAACTATCATGCAGTCGGATAATACTCACAATCATTCTATCTCGGTTGAACACGCTAAAGTACTTTCACCTAAACGCAATACCACTGAGGCCAATACCACAGAGGATTTAGTTAGCGAACAGCTAAGTCATTTTGGCATCGATGCGTCTAGCGATTACGGCAAGGCTCTAGCCCAAACTGCTCATCACCTTTACGGCGCACAATCAAGTGTAATGGAGCTGTGGAATATTACTACCAACACACTACAAACTTTGGATAAAGAAGACAGGGTGGCCTATTTTAATGCTAAGAAGTTTTTGTCTTTTCAAATTGCCAAGGTGCTAGATACATTACAAAACCCGTTTCGCGCGACTTATCAAAGTTTGTCTAGCGGAAATGGCTCTCAAGGTCATTACCCAATGTTTGATAACGTTACCGCGCTATTTTCAGCGACACCGGTGGTGGTGAGAACTGCAACTTACGTTTATGCCTGCACAGAGTGGGTAGACGATGCATTTCAAGGCAAAGAGTTTACTCACCAAATATATTCTCGCTTACTCAACCCAACCAATATTTCCCTGGCGAATGCCATTGTGGACATGGAGGCTGGGCCCTATGCATCACAATATCTTGCTTGGAATTTCAATTCTGGAATGGCAGCAATCGATGCCATGTTGTCGAATGTATTAAGTCATGGCGACGTGCTAATTGTTTCTAGAAATGTGTATGGGGGCGTTTATCAGCTTCTTCACGATTTCTTCGCCAGAGAAAATAGGATGGATATTCAAATTGCTTGGTTCGACGGGTATGACAAAGAGAGCTTTGCAGATTTTATGGCACACACCAAGCACCAGCACGCTGAGCGCTTAAATAATGGCGCTTCAATGCATGTTTATATAGAGTCTCCGTGTAACCCCCATGGCTATGTTCTGGATGTGCCAGGCATCAGTGAGCTTGCTCATGCTGAAGGTGCGCTGGTCATGCTTGATTCAACCCTCGCTACGCCAGTATTGCATCAGCCACTGCAGCATAAAAACAAAGCCGCACGGCCAGATTATGTTGTTCACAGCTATACCAAGGATTTGTGTGGCAGTGGCGCAACAACTGCGGGTGTGGTGATAGGGGAAGGCCACCGCATGTTTCAGCCTAAGGGAAGCAGTGTAGATGGTGTAGATTGGTCGCAAACCATGTTCTGGGACGTCTACTACATCAAGGGCGCTTTCTTAGATTCTGAAAAAGCGTTTGATGTATTAAATGGCATGAAAACGTTAGAACAGCGAATGATGACGAAAGTTATCAATACACAAGTGTTTACGACATTTTTAAGCTCTCATCCGCTCATTAGAGTGAATTGCCATGGGCTGCCAGAGCACGAAAATGCAGGGCTTAGGGAAAAACAGCACGCTCATGGCTGGCCGTGCACACTATTTACTATCGATATGGCGCCCGCTGGATTAGCGAGAGACGTATTTACTCGCTTTTTCGATGCCTTAGAGCCTGCTTTTAGTCATCAGGTGAGTATTGGTCAGAACAACACGATTGTGCTGTGCCCTGCGTTAACCTCGCATTCTGAGTTAAGCAAAGACGAGCAGTCGAAAGCGGGAATCGAGCTTACTACTATGCGCATTGCGATGGGTACCGATAACGTAAAGCAGCTCATCGCACATTTTATACTGGCTTCTCGTCATTTCATTGATGCCAGTACACCAGGGTTTAGTCATAAATTTATGGATAATGAGGCAATTGATGCGCTGTATTTAGCGGTAAGCGAAAGAGTCTGCGCACAGTATTTTGGCAGTAAGCCGAATATGCAGTCGCTTATGGGCGAGTAAGCTTACCCTGTGTCATTTGTGGTGTGTCTTTTGCTGAATGTATTGTGTTATATGCATTTTGTAATACTAAAGATACAGAGCTGGGCTAGCGTCGCCAATACAGAGGTTACAGCATGATAGAAGTTGCGGCGCTAGTTTATTGCGGCAGTGCAGCGAGTAGAAATGGGGTAGGCGAATGCTTGGGCTAAAGGTTTAAGCATTTAAAGATGCTGGTCGATAACATCAGTATGAGAAAAGCAGAACCCTTAACGCTTACGTCAGAAGTTTAGGGGGTAAAAACAAATGACAAAGGCCATCTTATGCATCAGTTCACCATAGACGTCACATTCAACGCGTCGCTACCTTTTATTTATGCATCGTTTCATGAAGTTGAATACCTCTTACAGTGGTTTGCTCCGGGTAATTGTTCGGTTACTCAAGTGATGAACGATTTTAAAGAGGGCGGGCGATATCGCATTAAAATGATGGAGCCTAACGGAGTTGAAATGTCGCTAACCGGTGAATACGTTACCCTGTTAGCTAACGAGCAATTAGTATTTTCTTGGGCTTGGGAAGATGACTTAGAAGACTCGGTAATAACTTCAGTAAACATTCATTTTAATGAAGTTGAGGAAGGCCACGTTAATGTTGTATTGGAGCAAAGCGGCTTTGTGAATAAAGAAGAGTGCCAGCAACATGAGTACGCATGGATGTCATGCTTAGAAAAATTGGCCGTGTTGGCGAGTAAACAAAAGGCGCTAAGCTAAAGTTGCATGCCCAGGGCTACATCAAATTACACGCTAATAAAAAACGCCTAGTCGTTGGTAAACGATTAGGCGTTTTGTGTTTTTTATTAGCGCTTACTTATTCTGCGCTTATTACTTTGTAATTCGTAATTCGTAATTCGTAACTCGTACTTAGGCTGTGCCTAAGCGAATCCTATTACGTTAACGACGACATAGCGTCTTTACCGCTTGATTCGCGATAGGTTTCATAGTCGGTGTAGCCTTCTTCGTCGCCGCCATACCATTTAGATGGGTCATCAAAGGGGGTTAGCGGGTAGTTGTGCTTAAAGCGCGTCACAAGGTCTGGATTGGTTATCCACGGCCTACCAAAAGCAACCATGTCACCGTCGCCATCGCTAATGCGTTTTTCTGCTTCTTCTTTCGTGTATCCGCAGTTACCAATAATAATGCCGTCGAACAGCGCTCTAAACTCTGCAAGAGTCATTGGCTCGCCACGTTCGTGGAAACCAAAAGCTAGTCCGTCCATTACATGCAAATAGCCAATTTTAAGCTTGTTGAGCTTTTCAGCAACGTATGTGAAAGTTTCTCTGTAGTCGTCGGCACCCATGTCGTTAAACACGCCGTTAGGTGATAAACGTACGCCAACATCTTCTGCAGACCAAACGCTTAATACTGCGTCCATTACCTCAGCAAGGAAACGATAGCGGTTTTCTAAACTGCCGCCATAGTTGTCGTCACGCTGATTGCTGCGGCTGTCTAAAAATTGATTAAGCAGGTAGCCATTGGCAGCGTGAACTTCGATTCCGTCAAAACCAGCGGCTTTTGCATTTATTGCCGCTTTTTTGAAATCTTCTACCGTGCGCTGAATGTCATCAGCGTTCATAGCGCGGGGGACTTCGTAAGGCTTTTTACCTTTAGGCGTGTGAATTTCATCGCCTTCAATTTTGATAGCCGATGCTGAAACAGGTAGCTCGCCGTTGTGAAAGTCGCTGTGCGATGCGCGGCCTGTATGCCATAGCTGCAACACAATTTTTCCACCTGCTTGGTGCACGCGATCAATAACTGAACGCCAGCCTTCTACCATTTCATCGTTATAGATACCGGGAGCATTAACCCAGCCCACACCTTCTGGAGAAATTGATGTGGCTTCAGAAATAATAAGGCCTGCATCGGCACGCTGTACGTACTGATCGCCCATGATTTTATTCGGAATGCTTTCGTTGCCAGCGCGTCCGCGGGTCATTGGTGCAAGCACCATTCTGTTCTGTAATGTTTTTCCTGCCCACTCTATGGGTTGGAATAATGCTGAATCTGTCATTAAGTATCCTTTATGGTTTCTACTTTAGTCGTAGTGAATACATAAGTGGATGTAACTTGGATTGATTCAATAGGCGATATTAGTGCGAAATTATATATTAAAGATGTTTTGAGTCTTTAAAGGCACGCTTTGTAACTGAGGAAACCGGTGAAATGTTCGTATTGATGCAAAATCAGCACGCTAGGCCATTACACTAGCCCTTTTTGTAAAGGGCTCCAAGAACGGCAGCTCTGCTTGCTCCGGTAACTTGCGGCACATTGCCTGTAATATCATGAAGGTAAGCAAACGCTAGCCAAGCAAATGCGGCCCCTTCAACATGCTGAGGGTGAATACCCACATGGTCAGAAGTGAGTACGGTGTAGCCTGATGGTTGGCTAGAAGAGTTAGGGAGTGAACTAGCAGCTAAGTTAGAAGAAGGTTCAGCAGGTGTCTTGCAAGCTAAGTCGGAAGCTAACTGACTCATTAATACGCTATTGAAGGTGCCGCCGCCACAAACAATTACTTCAATATCGTTTTGTTCGAAAGCGTTTTCAGCATGGTTTGTATGCTGAGTGCTTACCACTTGCTGTATTGCATTGGTAATAGTTTTAGCCGTAAGTTGCAACAGCGTGGCTTGAATATCGACGGGGCGAAAAGCGTTGTCTTTACTGCTTTCATCAATGTGCCCCGTTCTCTCGGAGAAAAAGGATGATAAATAATTACTTAGCCAGTCGATATTGAAATACTCTCTGCCGGTACTTTTAGGGAAAGGTGAGGAGAAGTATGTGTCACTTAACATGTGATTTAACAGCGACTGATTCACGCGTCCCTGGGCTGCCCAGCTGCCGTTGCTATCGAACGCTTCGTTTAAATGTAGGCGGATCCAATTGTCCATAAGCGTATTGCCAGGCCCAGTGTCAAAGCCTAAAGGTGGACGTTGCTGATAAGCAGGTGGAACAACAGTAATATTGGCAATACCGCCAATATTAACCAGTATCCGATATTTTGAGGGGTGTGCGAATACCGCATTATGGTAGGCCGGTACAAGGGGAGCACCTTGACCTCCAAGGGCAATATCTTTTTTCCTAAAGTCGGCAACCACGTCAATGCCGGTGAGTACGGCAAGGGTATTGGCATCGCCAATTTGGCAGGTAAACGTGCGCAGATTGTCTTTGCTAAAGCTGAGAGAAAGCACGTTGCAGTCTGGGTGATGTCTTATGGTTTGTCCGTGGGAGCCGACAGCTGTGATATCACTAGCAGCTAGGTTTTCTTGCGCTAACAGAGCATGCACAGCCTCGGCAAATACTTCGGCGACTAATCGGTCGGCCACCGCTAATGTATTAAGCTCATTGGCGGTCTCTACACACAGTGCGTTAAGGGCGTTAAACAATTCATCCGGGTAGGGAAGTGAATAAGCGGCAAGTGTTTTGTAAATGCCATCGGAAATATCACAAAGGACGGCGTCCACGCCGTCCATACTCGTCCCTGACATCAATCCAATGTATTTAGCCATTAGTAAATATTCACATAACCATTTATACCGACTGGTATTATATTATTATCGCATAGCAAGCATAATGCGCTTGTTATTATCCAGTTGCTGTTGTCTAACCGACGCAATTTCCATAAACCGCGCTTTTTCTTCTTTTGCAATGGGCAGGGCTTTGGGTAATTGAACCGTTCTTGGGTTTCGGTGCACGCCATCTACCAAAAACTCATAGTGAAGGTGTGGACCCGAAGCAAGGCCCGTGCTGCCTAAATAACCCACCGTTTGTCCCTGTTTAACGGTATCGCCAACTTTTACCGCACGCTTTCTAAAGTGAAGGTATTTTGTGGTGTACTTCTCACCGTGCTTAATAAACACGTGGTGGCCGTTGTATTTGTCGTATGCTGATTTAACGACTTTGCCATCGCCTGCTGCCATAACTGGCGTTCCCACTTTTGCGACATAGTCGGTGCCTCTGTGAGCCTTCCATCGCTTTTGTACTGGATGAAAACGGGCTTTGGAAAAGTTAGAGCTAACATATCGAAAGTTAATAGGTGCACGTAAAAAGCTCTTACGCATACTTCGCCCTTCAGGCGTATAGTATCTGCCATCTTCATGCAAAATAGCACTAAACTGCTCGCCTTGGTTGGTAAACTCAGCGGCAACGATATCGCCATAGCCAACAAACTCACCGTCGATGTACTGCTCTTCAAATACCACGTTGAAGGTATCTCCAGCGCGTATTTCTAACGCAAAGTCGATATCCCAACCAAAGATCCCCGCAAGGTTCATAATTTGGTTGCTACTCATACCCGCTTCGCGAGCGGCATTCCAAAAGCTAGACGTTATTTCGCCCTGAGCAAAATTGTAGCGAATATCGACGCTACGTTTTTCAAGCTCTGCGACTAATTCGTCTGAATGAACGCTGCTGTGCCCATTTGTATCGCTTTGCGGTTTATTGCGGTGTACAAGCAACGTCTCGGTTGCCGATAAGGCGTATTTTAACTCGCCAAAGCGACCTTCACGGTCAGCTTTAAACGACAGTTCGTCGCCAGGGAGTAACGTTACTAAGGTTTTCGCTAACTCTCCCGCATTGGTAACGTTATAGACATCACGTGCAGTAAAGCCTGCGCGTTTAAAAATTTTTGCTAGTGTGTCACCACTTCTTACTTTATACGTCTGCCAAGGTGATTCTTCTTCACCAATGAAAACGTCTGAAGACGAAGTAAGTTGAAGTGCAACAGGGTAGCGTATACCCGCATCAAGAGATAACGCCTCTTGATGGCGACTCGCTTCTACCGGCTCTGATGGTAAAAGGATAAGCGCACCTAAGAACATGCTGGCTACTGCGAGGCTTGTTCTGTGCTGCTTTGGTAACTTTTTAATCAAATTGACAGCTTTAGAAGTGTCTATTTTTTTCGCCATTTCTTTTCTCATTTCTTTTCTCTTTCTACTGCTTTCTAGAGAAATACTGCTTACATAGTACTATTCATCAAATACTATGTCACATAGGTTGCTTAAAAAAGCAACTTTTCGTGCTGTTTATGAAGCAAAAGCCGCTTTTTTTATGCGTGTTCAGCATCGTGAAGTAGGCCAAGTTGTTTATTCAAAAGCTTCTTAAAAGCAAGACAAAAAGAATATAAACTCAACGTTGAAATCCTACTTGATAAAACGGCAACAGCTTATAGCTCAATTTTGACGAGTAAACCTTTTAATGGTTCCGTTGTATGCGTAAAATGCCGCACAAAATGAATTAGTGTTATCAAAGAGTGTGAATAACAAATGAATGATTGGCAAACAGCTCTCGCTGAAATTAAACGGGGCGTTGATGAGATTCTCCCTGAAGACGATTTAATAGAGAAACTTAAATCTGGCAAAACCCTAACAATCAAAGCTGGGTTTGATCCAACTGCGCCTGATCTTCACCTTGGTCACACTGTTTTGATCAACAAGCTTCGCACTTTTCAGCAGCTAGGTCATAAGGTTGTTTTTCTTATTGGTGACTTTACCGGTCTTATTGGTGACCCAACAGGTAAAAACGTCACGCGTAAGCCATTAAGCAAAGAGCAAGTTTTGGAAAATGCAAAAACCTACCAAGAACAGGTTTTTAAAATTCTAGACAAAGAAAAAACGGAAATACGTTTTAACTCTGAGTGGATGGATAACCTCGGTGCGGCGGGCATGATCAAGTTAGCGGCCAGCCAGACTGTGGCCCGCATGCTAGAGCGCGACGACTTTAAAAAGCGTTACAACGGCGGTCAGCCTATCGCAATTCACGAGTTTCTTTACCCACTGGTTCAGGGCTGGGATTCTGTTGCGCTGAAATCGGATGTGGAGCTTGGCGGAACCGACCAACGTTTTAACCTGCTTATGGGGCGTGAGCTTCAAAAAGAGCAGGGCTTAAGCCAGCAGTCTATTGTGATGGTACCGCTGCTTGAAGGCCTTGATGGCGTTCAAAAAATGTCGAAGTCGCTAAATAACTATATTGGTATTACCGATGCACCAAACGAGATGTTCGGTAAAGTGATGTCAATCTCTGATGATTTAATGTGGCGCTACTACGACTTACTTAGTTTCAGGCCGTTAGAAGAAATTGCCAGCCTTAAAACCCGTGTTGCTGATGGTGAAAACCCTCGCGACATTAAAATTCTGCTTGCGAAAGAGATAATTGCTCGCTTCCATGACGAAGCCGCAGCCGAAGGCGCCCATCAAGACTTTATTCAGCGTTTCCAAAAAAACGCAATTCCAGATGATATGCCTGAGCTAGAAATTTCCCTGCCTGCCGATGGCGTAGCTATTGGTAACTTGCTAAAAGAAGCAAAGCTTGTGGGCTCAACCTCAGATGCAATGAGAATGATAAAGCAGGGCGCGGTTAAAATTAACGGCGACAAAGTAGAAGATACACGCCTTGTGCTTGTTGAAAAGGGCGAAAATGTCTACCAAGTGGGTAAACGTAAATTTGCTCGTATCACTCTTTCTTAATTCGAAGGTTTTTACGGTAAAGCTATAAGCGCTTACGGCGAAAGATAAGCGTTTTACCGGCAACGCTGTGCAATCGTTGAGTAAACCCTGATGCGAATTATCAGAAGCCTGCCAACGCTATTTAAGTAAATAGCGTTGGCAGGCTTTTTTATGTGCTCAGATACCGCTTTCATTTTTTCTATCACTACCAATACCAATAGTGCTATCGCTATTGATCGCTACCGCTCAAATATTTTTGCCCACTGATAAAGTCCTTGTAAGGCCAATCGGCGCAGTTGAGGTAATGGGTATGCGGGCAACGGCGTATCATAAAGAGGAAGGGATAGATTTATGCTGTTATTACCCAGCATTCGCTGCGCTAACCTCATTCCCGCAAATGCAGAAAAGGACACACCAGAACCGCAATACCCCATGGCATAGCCAATACGCCCCTCGTCGGTAGTAAAAATTCTTGGCATGCTATCCATCGATACGCTTACCCAGCCACTCCAAAAGTAGTCTACGGCAATGTGACATAATGGCGGGAAAGAGGCGGCCATTGCGTTAAATAAACGCTGCTTTTCTTTTTCATTATCCGCATTTTTTCCCGTTACAGCGCCCCGTCCTCCGAACAAAAGCCTGCCGTCAGGAAGTACGCGATAATAGTATTTCATGGTACGAGTATCCATAAAGCTGGCTGCATGATTAAGGCCAGTCTCTTGCTGCATCTCTTTGCTCAATGGGGCGGTAACCAAAATGCTGGATTGGACAGGGAAGTGCTTTGTATCAATGCTTGAATGAAATTGCTTAGGCGTATAGGCATTAGTCGCCAGCAGTATGTGTTTTGCGCGAATAGGGCCTTTTTCAGTAACTACATTAAAATAAGATTTCTTATCTTCAATATGAAGTGCTGGCGTTTGATATAGCAGTTGCGCTCCTTTTGTTAGAGCTACACGGGCATATTCATCTACCAGCTTCAGTGGGTTTACACAGGCACCGGGTGTTTGTACTCCACCATGCACGCTACGTATAGAAAAGCGAGATGCAACGTCGTCTTGACTAAGCAGTTCTGCATTGCCGTTAAATTGACTATTCATTGCAGTGGCCGATGCATGTAAAAGTGCGGCCTGTTTTTGGGTGTGTGCTAGTTTGTAGTAAGGGCCTTTAACTAAGTCCACCTGCATGTTGTAACGCTCAATACGCTCAAATAACAAAGCAACGGCGCTTTCAAACTCTTGCCGCATTCCAGTAGCGGTTTCAGGCCCCCATTTATCCTGTATTGCAGATAAGGACAAGCGTCCGCTACCTGATAAGACAAACCCAGCGTTTCGGCCCGAACAGCCAAATCCCAATGCGTGAGCATCTATTACCGTTACGCTTTTACCTGCCTCAGATAAGCTTATCGCCGCAGACAGACCGGTGTAACCTCCTCCAATAACCAGGTAGTCGGTTTGTTGTTCTGTGAATGGGTAGGCAGAGGAGGACGGTAGTGTTTGGCATTGATAATGAGCATGCCAATAGCTGTTGGGCTGAGGGTGTGATGGCGATACTGAAGTAGAAACGAGGGGGTCGTAGATCATAGTTGGATTTGCGACTTATTTTAAGAAAACGAAAGCATCATTTCGGCACCTTCACAGTAACAGTGCTCGTCGCAAACAGGACAATCGTAACCTTCGTAGATTGACGCGTACTGCCATTTATTAGGATGTTTTTTGATAAGTACACCGCCATTTTTCGAGAAATATTTAAACGCACTATTTCCCGGACTGGCTAGCCATATATGAGCGAGTCCTGCAAGGGCGCCCTGTATTGATGCGCTTTCAATCGACTTGGCCAACAGTTTGCTGCCAATTCCCAAGCCTTGTTTGTCAGGAACAACCGTATTGCATTTAAAATAACAGACTTTGTCTTTGTCGACGGTCCAAAGGTTTGTTGAACACCATTTATCCGGCGTCCATTGCGTATGCGCAAACGTAAGCCTGAATCCCACGACGACGTCATTGTGCAATGCTAGCCAGCTAGCATTAACGTTATTATGAAAGCTACGCGTATAATAATCAGACATAAGCTCGGGAGTTAAGTAGTTATCGCCATGAACGTGATTTCCCAGTGCAATTACGCCCTCAAAATACTGCGGGGCTAGCTGTACATAGTGTATGTCTTGGCGAGTTGTTCCTTCGCGTGCGGCGTCTTTGGGGGCAGTGTTGTGCATCAGTCACCCTTCATACCGTCTAAATGAACGTCAAGTGCTTCAACAGAAATCAAGATTTCTCGAACAGACATCCAAAGTGAATAAAGTAATGACACCAAGCTTGCTGCAAATATCCAATTACCGACTTTTTGATACGTCAGGTAAATAGCAAGCATAGAAACTACGCATAAAAAGAAGCTGCCTACGCCAGCTATTTGCATACGCTTTATCAGTGAAATGCGCTGTCGCAGGTTTGTGATTTGCGCAACCGTATTGTCGTTACGTTCTTCTTTCGCAAAGTTCCTAATGATAGTCGCAAGGGTGAGAAATCTATTCGTATACGCCAGTAACAGTAACGAAATAGCAGGAAACAGCATAGCGGGGGTAGCAATATCTATTTGCATTTGGTTTTCTTGAGGTTGCGTGTGTGAAAACGTGTAGTGCAAAAAAGTGTACCACACAGTTGTACAGCTTCGCACGGCTCACGTTGTGGTTTAACTGTTAACTAGATAGGGGGTAGCTAGGACGTTTGGAAACCATCTCTAGGCAGTAGCTAGGCAATAGCTAGGAATAGCTAGGTTCTAGCTTGAACACAGCTCAGATACAGTTAGGTAATAACGGCCTGGTTGAAAATAAGGGCGTTTAGGCTTAGGGAAGTCAGTTTAAAGAAATTTAGTCTAAAGGGTTTAGGTTTATAGGAAGCCAGTTAAAAGGGAGCCAGTTAAATGAGAGTCAGTTAAAAGAGAATCAGTGAAAGAGGAACTAGTGAGAAAAGGACGCTCACGAACAGCCTAGCTGTTACATTTTTTCCACAGCGTATCCAGCTTCATTCCAGCCCAATATATCGCCTTCCAAATGCATAACGTCGGTAAAGTCTTGCTCTTGCAGTACTTTCATTGCGAGTTTTGCTCGTCTACCTGAGCGGCAGTAGAGAATGATGGGCTTATCTTTATATTCCTGCAATTCGCTTATGTACTCCTCAATGCTTTTATGGGGCATGTTGATGGCACCAGGAATGTGTCCGTCGGCGTATTCTTCAGGAGAGCGAACATCGATTAGCAGCCAATCGTTACTGGCCACTCTTTCTAGCAGAAAAGGTGACGCTTCAATATTTCGATAAGTGGTGGCTTTAGCGGTAAATTGCAAAGATAAAAACAATGCAACGCCCACAGCAATTAAGAAACCTGTCACAACAAATCGCATGATGACCTTTCCCGTTGCGATAATTCAATGAACAATATACTACAAAAAGTGTAGGGCGTGTTTATCTTTACTGTGCATTTTTGCAGTAGCCTGTGTGCTTTTTAGACAAGGTAAATGGTTGAAGGTCTAGCATGCTAAATCGAAACCATTTAACGCAGTATAAACAGCATACAGGCGCTGCCCGAAGGTGGACAAAGTTGTACAGTGAAGTTCAACGCGCCCTAATTAATACCGCTGCAAAGTCGTTTTAGTTCATCTGCAAGGCGCAGCGAGAATCGGCTGGTTATGTCGGGGTTCACAGTAACTATTTTCGCATCTAAAAAGTCTGAATGAGGTTCCCAGAATGATGACAATGACGCTTGGCTTTCGTTACTTGCCGCAATAATTACATCAACCTGACGCATTAGCACTTCTGAAACGGATACTTGAGGGTAATCGATTGGGCTGTCATAAAATGCCGTCTGCGCGCCGCATACGTTCAGTAGTTTGTTTGGCCATGCTTTAGGGCCCACTGTCATCAAGGGTGTGGACCATGAGTAATAGAACACGTTTTTGGGCGTCTCCCTTGAATAAGCGTTTTTTAACGCCGCTATCTTCTCATTAAATGCTTCCGCCAGGGTTTTCGCCTTCAAACTAGTATGCGTTAGCGTACCTAAACGAATGAGTTCTGATGGGATATCGTCTATTTGCGTTATTGCGCTATCAAACACGTTAAGCCCCAAAGACGACAACTTTTGAATATCTTGTGGCTTATTCCCCCCTTTCCACGCCAACACCAAATCGGGCTTAAAAGCGAGAATGGCGGCCATATCTACGCCTTGGTAGTCAGCAACTCGAGGCAGCGCTTTCACTGCCTCGGGATAATCGCTGTAATCACTTACTGCCACAAGGTTAGGGCCTAACCCCAAACTGTACGCCCATTCGGTGAGGTGTGGGGCCAGGCTAACTATTCGCAAGCTATCTTTTTTAGGGGCCTGTTGCCCCTCGTGCAATGCAGGGTTTTCTGTTTGATGATATTCAGTATTGAAGCTATTGGATGATCCTCTATTTTGCTCTTGTGGCAATAAGCTGGCGGCAACAGTTACGTTTGCTACAAGTAAGAAATTAAAGATAGCACTACCTATTAAACCTTTAGCTAGGAACAAACCACAAAAAGCAGAAGGGCGACAAGCAAAGCGAGACAAGAGGTCAGAAGCAAGGCGAGAAAAAAACCGAGAAAAAAGCCGAGAAAAAAAAGGCGGGCGTTGAATACGGTGCTTTAGTGACGTCATTATATCTACGTGCCTATAATAATGAGCCACAGTGTGGCTATCGCAGTTACACCAATCATGGCGCTGGTGATTGTTCTTTTAACATAAACCATACTTGAAAATTTAACCTCGTGTTCTCCACCTACCCGTGGGTAGCGTATTTTTCTATTGGCATAAATGGCAGGCCCGCCCAGTTTGATATTATGTATACCGCCAAGGATTGCCAATAGCAGCGAGGTTTTATCCTTAGCAGAACAACGTTTAACTGCTTTTAAACCGCGAATAGGTCTGCTGCTTATTAACGTGATGAGCGCGCCTAGTAAAGCGGGCGGAAGCACTAATACGCTAACGACTTTTTTTATGGGTTTAGCAAATAGCGCCATTTTGGGGTCTCGATAGTGCCACTGCCATGAGGTTAAAAGCAGCAGTCGATACACTAATGCGCCAATGGGCCCAAAGACGACATAGTAGAAAATAACGCCACAGAATAGATAAAGAAACTTTAGCCATAGCGACTCTATTGCCGCTTTCGCAATACCTATATCAGTTAGCGTATCGCATTGACGCGCTGTGATGCTCGACACTAATTCACGGGCTAGAGATTTTTTGTTTCTGCCCACAGTCGCCAACACTTTTTTGTACTGCTGGCGCTGATAGCCGTAATCAAGCAGCACTACCATAATGACAGCATCAAAAAAAACAGGGTATTGTGCCATTGAAACTAAAATGGCGAGGCAGGCAACGAGAGGGCTAAGTAATACAATGGCTGCCAGTGTACCTGAAATGTAGTGCTGGCTGGGTGCAAACGATGAGGACGGTAACACTTTACGCCCCATCTGAGTGACCAAATAGCGCATAAGTGTTAGTGGGTGAGTACGCTGCGGCCATCGCCAAGAGGCGTCGATAGCGATGGCCAACCAAAGTATCAGTAGTGGTTGAAAATCAATGCCACTAATCAGTGAATTCATTGGTGTGGTACGTCTTCATTTTCGCTTAATTAATTAGTTATGCAAAGTTTTTTACCATTGCCATTACCAGCTGTGCAGAGTGCTTTGCGGCGGTCTCTAAATACTCTTTAAAACTCACTGACGAGGTTTTCCCGGCAATATCTGACAAAGAGCGAATAACAAGAAATGGTGTGTTTAGCATGTAGCAAACCTGGCCGATTGCGGCCCCTTCCATCTCAACCGCTTTCATTTCTGGAAAGTCTTCTCTTAATTTTGCCACGGCT
Organism: Alteromonas sp. 4NS20-0143; assembly: GCF_057542855.1. NCBI lineage: Bacteria > Pseudomonadati > Pseudomonadota > Gammaproteobacteria > Alteromonadales > Alteromonadaceae > Alteromonas > Alteromonas sp. 4NS20-0143. Next base: position 574,827 of record NZ_BAAJLR010000003.1, on the reverse strand, counting down.
TCATCGCTACCAATAAATGCGTCGCCAGTGCAAATTAAGCCGCTGGTAGATTGTATTTCAGCAATGTGTGATGTGGCATTTTTGGCCGTTTCAATGAGAGCTTCATCACAGCGAAAGTCTTCTGGCATACCGGCGCATTGGCCAAGTTTGTAGCCAAAGTGGGTAAGATTGGCATCGTGATGAATAACGTGGCTGGCTATAACCACATCACCAATATTTAGGTTTTTATCAAAACCGCCCGCTGAACCAGTGTTAACTACCGCATCAGGAGCGTACTGCTCAATAAGCACTGTAGTTGCGATCGCGGCCGCTACTTTACCTATGCCGCACTTCACTAAGATAACTTCAATGCCGCTGAGTGTGCCTTCGTAAAACGTTAAATGTTTCCACTTCGTTTCTTTCAAGTCGTCGAGTGACGCTTTGAGTAGCGCAACTTCTTCATCCATTGCACCTAAAATACCAATTCGTTTCATAATTGTACCGACAAGTTAACGTTTTAAAATGTGCTGTTGCACTGCTTTAACCGCAATATTATAAGCTGTTACGCAAGCAGTTATAAAAGCTGTTGTATTGCTAATTGTATAAGGAATGTGGTGAAACTGACAGAAAAATGCCTTTGTTACTGTCACTCTGTGTAAGTTTGAGCTGTAACAAAGGCAGGGGGAAGGGGGGAATTATCTATGCCCACTGGTATAAATGATTAAGCAGCGGCAGGGCGGCTTGATCTAATAGGCCTCGTTGGGCGTTTTGTAGGCTCTGGGTTCAGCGTAGGCTGTTGCGCCATTTTTTGCTGTAGACGACGATATGGCACAAGTTTGTTTTCAAGGCACTCTCGAATATCTTCAATACTGTAGCCCGACTTCACTTTAATGCGAACATGAGGAACTCCAGCAGCATCCAAAGCACCAGTAACAAACCAATCTTTTTGGGTTTTGTAGCCCTCTTTACCCTGGTTGTGTACTAGGTCGATGGCTAACACTGGGCTCATGGTATCTTTTTCTACAAGCACAAAATCAAGTTGACGACTTGATGCGCGTGAGAGTGCCTGTGATGCCGTTTTCTTTTTCGTCGATTGACGAACGGCCACCATGTCGTTCAAACGAACTCGGCACATAACTCTAAATTCACGGCCTACCGCTTGTTCAATTAACGTTAAAAATGAGTATTCCACTTGGGTAAACAGCTGTGGCTTACGTCGAAATGGAAATGCCATTCCTCCATCAGACAATTTTATGGCGCCTAGAGCAACGACAATAAGTAACATCATCAAAATAATTGCCAATTCCATCTTTATCCTCACATATATCAATCAATATTAGCGTCAAAAAGGTGACGCGTAATCAAGCTAGACCTTTGGTAATGAAGATATTGCAAAGCAGATGCCAAGAATTTCTGTTTGAGTAATGAAGAGTTACGGGGTGTAAATAAAGAGTGTTCTGACTTTTTATAGCAGGATTTGTTCTAGCGCTGCTGCGGCATCTAATAACGCTCCCTCATTACCAGGGGCTGATGCGAGCATTATGCCTGGAACTAAGCCAGTTTTTGGATCGCTAAAACCACGAGCCGGCACCGTAATGCCAGAAAGGTCGAGCATGTTAACGAGTGTGTGGGCTGTGATCTGTTTATTGAGTCCAGGTTTCATTAGGGTTGCACGGTTCATAGCACCGTGCTTTGGCGCGAGCATGCCTATTGTGGGTAAGCATAGCAATGCATCACGCCCTAAAAACGTTCTATAGTTTTTTCGCGCATGTTCATAGGTTTCAATGATGCCGGTCAAAGTGCTTTGTTTGCGAGGACGATATAGACCATTGATAAGCGATAGCCAAAGAAAAAAGCCAGGTTGTACTGTGGGTCTTCCAGTCATTTGACGCAGTGTTTCATTGATAATTGAAAATGGTTTTCCGTCAACAGAAAGCCAGTCTTTCCATACAGAGATCATTTCTCCGGTTACCAATTTAGGCACGTTCATAAATAGTGTTTTGATATCATCAAGCACAGGTTCGTGCTTTACCATTCCCGCTGTTTGCAACCCCTCTAATGCGGCTCGATAGGCCGTATCTATGCATTCCTCTTTTGCTTCGAAGGGGTAATTCTTTGGAGCGATGAGCTTTAGTCCATCAATAGTTGCGGGTAACGCTGGTGGTTCATGGGCTATTACCGAATACGCTAGGCGGGCATCTCGAACGCTTCTAGTAATTGGGCCTATTCCATTGAATGTTTCAAAATACGGACCCGACTCGGGGTACACAGAGCTTTTATTAACGGCAGCCGAATGAGGCCTAAAACCCACTAAGCCACAAAACGCAGCCGGAATTCGTATAGAGCCTAAAATGTCTGTTCCAAATCCTATCGGCGATACACCACTAGCTACCAGTGCTCCTTCGCCTCCTGTTGACCCACCCGGCACACGCGTTTGATCTTTTGGATGGTTGCTGCGGCCAAATCGCAAATTACTTGTTTCTGCGGTCATCACAAATTCGGGAATATTGCTCCGCGCGATAACGATAGCGCCTGCTGATTTGAGTCGCTCTACTACTGGAGCGTCTTCTTTGCACTGGATAGCCGGCATCCGAACACTACCAACAGTAACTTGCTCTTCAGCCAGTGCATAGGTTTCCTTCAAGGTGATTGGTAGGCCTGATAAAGGCCCGGCAATTGGGTTTTCAGCCGCCGCTAATGCTTGCTCATTGAACACTTGGGTTGCGGCATTTAAATGTGGGTTTACCAGATGGAGTCTGTCTAAGCTGGCTTGTACTAGCTGCTTACTGGAGAGCTTTCCAGTGCGCATCTGCTCGAGGATTGCTGTGGCATCGGCCATGTCGTGGAGAGTGAAATCTGGCAATTTACAATTCTCTCTTTGATTTGGCTTGTTACTTAGCCGCCACCAAAATATCTACCTGAGCACCTGCATTATCGGGTGATACTACAATTTTTGTATTTCGCTCTTTAGATGTAATCAACGTGCGCTGATTGATTGCTGGATGCGTTTTAAACTTGGGGAGGCGCTCTTTATAAAAGCTCACCACCTGAGAAGGCGTAAGCGCGGTGTGATATACAATGGCTGCGGGAGTTTCGCTCTCAAATTGCTGACATTGGGTGGCGTCTGAGGATAGTACTACTGAGTGAAACTCGCTCGGGCATGGCGTTGTGTTTGGTTTACTAAGGGTTTCAGCATGCACTGATGCGCTGCCTAGCAAGGCGACTGCGCAAACGATAGCGTTTCTAATAATTGGGTATTGAACGAGAGTGGTCTTGTTTACCAATGGCTGGGCTGATAAAGGTGTAGTTGAAAAAAGCTCGATGAAGCGGCGCTTGGCATATGAGACGTGCGCAATAATAGGGCGTGCTGAGCTTTCATTTTTCATGGTATTACATATTCTCGTTATCTTAAAAAAAGGGGAGCTTACCCGTTGTTCTGCACTCGCAAAACAATAACCTCTAGGTTTGCATATGCCGGTTTATACATACCAACTTGTTTCTGCCAGCTTATGTGTACCACTTATTTATGCCGCTTATTTATAAAAAGAATCAAGTGCAAGCCTCAATAAAGATTACTACAAAAACAAGTTATAAAGATAGTAAGAAGAATAACGAGGAAGTTCAACTTAACCTGCATGTATTCAGGTATAGGAAAATGAAAAAAGGTATAGGGGGAGTATGCAGGTAGGGTTATTAACTGCAGTGTAGTTCACGGATATAAGCAAAAGAAAGCAAAAATCAGCACAATATCTGACGCAGTAAAAACAAAAAAGGCCTAAATGCACAATGCATTTAGGCCTTTTATTGACTTAAGTGTATTACACACCCATAAAGTCCATCATGCCCTCAGCAGCTTTACGGCCTTCATCGATGGCAGTAACAACCAAGTCACTACCTCGAACCATATCACCACCGGCGAATATTTTCGGGTTAGACGTTTGATAAGCAAATTTACCTGCACGCGGAGCACGCACTCGGCCTTTTTCATCAAGCATAATGCCGTATTCGCCAAACCATGGCGCAGGACTTGGCTGGAAACCAAAGGCAATAATAACCACGTCTGCTTCAAGAACGTGTTCTGAGCCTTCTACTTCGATAGGGCGACGACGACCGTTTGAATCTGGCGGACCCATCTCAGTTTTAACCAGCTTAACGCCTACCGCATTGCCGTTATCATCTACGGCAATATCCAGTGGCTGAAGGTTAAACCTAAACTCAACGCCTTCTTCTTTGGCGTTAACTACTTCGCGACGTGAACCAGGCATACTTTCTTCATCACGACGATAGGCACAGGTTACGCTCTTAGCGCCTTGACGAATAGACGTACGCAGGCAGTCCATAGTGGTATCACCACCACCTAGCACTACAACGCGTTTGTCTTTCATATCGATAAAGTCAGCAGGGTCTTTTTCTAACCCCATAACGCGGTTGGTGTTGGCAATCAAAAACGGCAGCGCCTCGTGAACACCATGTACGTGTTCATTGTCAAAACCACCCTGCATAGACTTGTACGTACCCATACCTAAAAATACGGCATCGTACTTGTTGAGCAGCTCGTCAAACTCCACGTCTTTACCAATTTCAGTGTTTAGTACAAACTCAATACCCATATCTGAAAAGATCTGGCGACGCAGTTTAATCACGTCTTTTTCAAGTTTGAATGACGGAATACCGAAGGTCAGTAGCCCGCCAATTTCTTCGTACTTGTCGTACACTACCGGCTTAACGCCGTTTCTGATAAGAATGTCAGCACAGGCTAGGCCAGCGGGTCCGGCTCCAACAATGGCCACTTTCTTATCTGTCCACTCAACATCGGACATGTCTGGGCGCCAGCCCATTTCAAAGGCTTTGTCGGTAATGTATTTCTCAATACTACCAATGGTAACAGCGCCAAAATCGTCGTTTAGCGTACATGCACCTTCACACAGTCTGTCCTGTGGACACACTCGCCCGCACACTTCAGGCAAGCTATTGGTTTTATGTGAAAGTTCAGCAGCTTCAATAATTCTGCCTTCGTTAGCCAAATCCAACCATTGAGGAATGTAGTTGTGCACTGGGCACTTCCATTCGCAATATGGATTACCGCAGTCCAGGCAGCGATCTGCCTGACCTTCGGTTTGTGACTGGCTTAGCGGCTGATAAATTTCCGCAAACTCTTCCTTACGCACCATGATCGGCTTTTTAGGCGGATCGATACGTTCAACATCGACAAATTGATATACGTTCTTTGCCATTAAGTAAATCCTCCTATTGAGCCTGAATGCGCAGTTCAGCGCTTGAACGACTGATGTGACCAAGCAAGTTTTTCACATCACTTGTTTTAGGCTTAATAAGTTTGAAGCGTGCTAGCGTTGCATTGAAGTCCGTAAGCAGTGACAAAGAGTGCTCGCTGCCTGTTTCTTCATAATGCTGATTAATAAGACCACGTAAATGCTCAATAAGAATGGCTTTGTCACCAATTGGCATAATATCTACTAAATCAGCATTCACGCGGTTATCAAGATCGTCGCCATCGTCCATTATGTAAGCGAAGCCACCTGTCATACCTGCGCCAAAGTTAACGCCCACAGGGCCAAGCACAGCAACAATACCACCGGTCATGTATTCACAACCGTTGTCACCAATACCTTCAACAACGGCTATTGCGCCAGAGTTACGAACGCCAAAGCGCTCACCCGCACGGCCAGCAGCAAATAACTTACCGCCCGTTGCGCCGTACAAACAGGTATTCCCCATTATTGCGCTTTCGTGTGCATCAAATTCGATGTTTTTCGTAGGGTGGATAACTAGCTTACCGCCAGTCATGCCTTTACCTACGTAATCGTTAGCGTCGCCTTCTAAGTGCATGTGTAAGCCACCTGCATTCCACACGCCAAAGCTTTGACCCGCAGTACCGGTAAGCTCAACTTTAATAGGTGTATCTTCAAAGTCTTGATTACCGTGGTGCTTAGCAATTTCACCAGAAAGCAGGGCACCCACAGAACGGTCTGTGTTGCGAATAGGGTACTTCAGAGTGATTGATTTGCTATTCACTACAGCGCTTTGTGCATCGGTAAGCATCTTAGCGTTAAGCTCGCCCTTATCCATTGGCGCATTCGTCGTTTGCGAACAGAATAGACGGGTGTGTTCACCAGCCACAGGCTGTGCCAATAGCGGCGACAAATCAAGACGGTTTTGCTTCGCAGTAATACCATCAAGTACTTTAAGAAGCTCCGTACGGCCTACTAAATCGTCGAACTTGCTGACACCAATAGACGCCATGATCTCGCGCACTTCTTGAGCAATAAACTTAAAGTAGTTCATTACCATGTCAGGAAGACCAATAAAGTGATCGTCACGAAGTTTCTGATCTTGCGTAGCAACACCGGTGGCGCAGTTGTTTAGGTGGCAAATTCGAAGGTATTTACAGCCTAACGCTACCATTGGGCCAGTACCAAAGCCGAAGCTCTCAGCACCTAAAATACCCGCTTTGACTACGTCTAAACCGGTTTTTAAACCGCCGTCAGTTTGTACGCGCACTTTATGGCGCAAGCCGTTTTCAATAAGTGCTTGCTGTGTTTCAGAAAGACCAAGCTCAAACGGGCTACCAGCGTATTTCACCGAGGTTAACGGGCTTGCACCTGTTCCACCGTCGTATCCAGAAATGGTAATAAGATCTGCATAAGCCTTTGCCACACCGGTTGCGATAGTACCTACACCCGGTTCAGAAACCAGCTTCACAGAAATTAGCGCTGTTGGGTTTACCTGTTTTAAATCGAAAATAAGCTGGGCTAAATCTTCAATAGAGTAAATGTCGTGATGAGGTGGTGGAGAAATAAGCGTTACACCCGGTACAGAGAAGCGCAGCTGCGCAATGTACTTGTTAACCTTATCACCCGGTAACTGACCACCTTCACCAGGCTTCGCGCCCTGAGCAACTTTTATCTGTATAACGTTAGCATTAACTAAGTAATGCGGCGTTACACCAAAGCGACCAGAAGCAACTTGTTTAATTTTTGAGTTCTTCTCAGTACCGAAGCGAGATGGATGTTCACCACCTTCACCCGAGTTAGACTGACCGCCTAAGCGGTTCATCGCAATCGCAAGGGCTTCATGGGCTTCAGGACTTAATGCCCCAATTGACATAGCCGCAGTATCGAAGCGAGGGAAAAGATTTTCCGGTCCTTCTACATCGCTTATATCAATAGGATCGCATTCTGGGTTTAGCGCAAGCAGGTCGCGAATATGCGATGGCGCACGCTCGTTAACCAGCTTAGCGTATTCTTGATAGTCGGTGTATTCACCCGATACTACCGCTTTTTGCAATGTGCTAACCACGTCTGGGTTGTACGCGTGGTACTCGCCGTCGTGCACATACTTCAGTAAACCACCGTGAGAAACAGGTTTGCGTTTTAACCACGCAATACGGTTCAAATTGATGTGGTCTTGATGAAAATCATCAAAGCCTGCACCCTGAATACGCGAGGTAACACCCTTAAAGCAAAGCTGCATGACTTCATTGTTAATACCAATGGCTTCAAACAACTTAGAGCTACGGTAACTGGCTACTGTGCTAATGCCCATTTTAGACATTATTTTGTACAAGCCCTTATTGATACCTTTGCGGTAGTTCAATGTTGCCTGCATGGGCGAAATATCGAGTTCGCCTTTTTCGCACAGCTGTTCAATCGTTTCGTAAGCCAGGAACGGATAAACCGCCGTTGCACCTAAACCAATAAGCACGGCAAAGTGATGTGGGTCACGCGCACTTGCAGTTTCTACCACAACGTTTGCATCGCAACGCAGCGACTTTTCAACCAAGCGTTTTTGAACTGCGCCTACTGCCATTGCCGCAGGAATAACCAAGCGGTTTTTCTTAATGTTGCGATCTGACAAGATAACGAACGCTGCGCGCTTGTTTTTAACCAGCATTTCAACTTCGTTGCACACTCGCTCAACGGCTTTTTTCAAGCCTTCTTGCGGTAGGTACTGAAGTTCTATCACCTCAGAATAATAGTATTCTGGGTTGAACTCGCGAAGCTGTTTAAGATCTGTGTACATCAATATAGGCGAGTCGAACAATACGCGGTCAGCGTAACCGGACGTTTCGCTAAATACATTCTGCTCTCGACCAATACAGGTTGCCAACGACATCACGTGATTCTCACGCAATGGGTCGATAGGTGGGTTTGTTACCTGTGCAAATTGCTGACGGAAGTAATCGTAAATGGTGCGCTGACGAGATGACATAACCGCCATTGGCGTATCGTCACCCATAGAGCCAACGGCTTCTTGACCGTCTTTTGCCAATACTTTCACGACTTGCTGAATTTCTTCATAGCTGTATGCGTGCAGCTTGTGATAAACCGCCATGGCATCGTCGTCAAACACTCGTTTGCCGATAAGCGATGCATCTAGCTCTTCAATAGGCGTTAGGCGACGGATGTGCTTTTGAAGCCACTCTTTATAAGGGTGTCTCGCTTTAAGCTCGTCATCAATTTCGGTAGAACGCCAGATTTTGCCTGTATACGTATCTACAGCAAGCATTTCGCCTGGACCAACACGTCCTTTTTCAATGACGTCGGCTTCTTGGTAATCCCAAATGCCCACTTCTGAGGCTAGGGTAATAAAACCATTTTTGGTAATGACGTAGCGTGCTGGACGCAAGCCGTTTCTATCAAGGTTACATGCAACGTGGCGACCGTTGGTTAAAACGATACCCGCTGGGCCGTCCCACGGCTCCATGTGCATGGAGTTAAACTCGTAGAATGCACGAAGGTCATCGTCCATTGTTTTATTGTTTTGATAGGCTGGCGGCACTAATAAGCGCATGGCACGGAATAAGTCCATACCACCTGCTAGGAACAGCTCAAGCATGTTATCTAGTGAAGAAGAGTCAGAACCTTCGGTATTGACGAAAGGTGCAGCATCTTTCAAGTCTGGAATAAGCGGTGTTGAGAATTTTGCCGCTCTTGCCATTGCCCAATCGCGGTTGCCTTTAATCGTGTTAATTTCACCATTATGAGCAAGAAAGCGAAACGGCTGCGCAAGTGGCCAGCGAGGTAATGTATTCGTTGAGAAACGCTGGTGGAATACGCAAATTGCGCTTTTCATGCGTTCGTCAGCAAGGTCGAGATAGAAGGTTGGTAAGTCTTTCGGCATTACCAAGCCTTTATAAATAGTGACCAAACCTGATAGACACGCCACATAAAAATCTGGATCGTCTTCTAGGCGTTTTTCAGCACGGCGTCTAATCATATAAAGACGTCGTTCTAGGTCGCGCTTTCTCCATCCTGCGGGGGCGTTGACAAATACCTGTTCTATTTGAGGAACACCAGTAAGGGCAAGCTCGCCAAGTACTGATTTATCAACAGGCACTTCTCGCCATCCAACAACTGAAAGCGTTTCTTTTTCTAACTCTTCATTGAGTACTTCACGGGCAGCTTGTGCAAGCACGGGGTCCTGATTCAAAAAAATCATCCCTACGCCGTACTTTTTACCCAGCTTCCAGCCATTTTCGTCGGCAATTGAGTGGAAGAAGGCATCTGGCTTTTGTAGTAATAAACCACAGCCATCACCGGTTTTTCCATCAGCGGCGATACCGCCTCGATGTTGCATTCGGTCTAAACCGTGGATTGCAGTGGATACCAATTCGTGACTGGCTTCCCCGTGAGTGTGGGCTATTAAGCCAAACCCACAATTATCCCGGGAATCGTTGGGATTGTATAAACTCATCTATTAACTCCTTCAACCTTATTGACTGGGCAAGGTATGCGTTGCGTGCAGATGCGCCTAGGTTTGCGTATCGAAACATAATTAGACATCTTTTCGCGCTTGGGCCATTTAGCTCAGCGCATGCGTCTTTCTTGTCGTTAATTATTATTAGAGGATTCCAGCCGTTCCGCATTTTTATGCATTGATGCGATGCGGGCCGTACAAAATACCCACATTGAAAACTAAAATCAAACGCAAAAAAAGCCTCATCTCTAATGAATTAGTATAACGTTTAAAAAGTATCTTAAATTCAATGGTTTGAAAAGATAATTTTAGATTTGTAACAATAATGTTATAAAAATATTCAAGGGGAAAACAAACATGCTAAAGATGATAATACTTCTCATTTGTTTATCATTATTGAATAAATATTCATTGAAATGGTTGTTTTATTGAGTCAAGAGGTGGTTTCGGGTATTTTTATTTACTTGTAAATAAATTATTCCACTCATATTAGTAAACTGCTATGTTAGGTAAAGGTTGAGTGAAAAGTGAACAGTTCTTTGGTTGGTAATCGTGCTTTGGTTGGTAATCAAGATAGTAGGTAGAGTTCGTAGTTGCCGCTCAAAGAATAAACCACATGGTTACGGTAATGACAAATACATACTCAGCACCCTTAAACGCAGTTCGCATTGAAAACAATCGGTTACATGCAAGTGAAATTAAACATGTCACCTCTCCAAACACCTCTGGCGAGTTCCCTCGCAATTTGCCCGATACCTTAGTTATTCATTTTACTGGCGGCAGCAGTGCGTCCTCGTCAGTAGATTATATGTTAAACCCAAAAAGCAAGGTATCAGCCCACCTTGTTATAGGACGAAACGGAGAGGTAACACAATTACTTCCGTTTAACGCCATTGCGTGGCATGCGGGGCAGAGCAGCTTTGCTGGTAGAAAGCAGTTCAACAACTACGCCATAGGTATCGAGTTAGATAACGCGGGTCAACTTGATATAGATGAAAATGGCGAGTATGTAAGTTGGTTTGGAAAACGATATCACCCTGACGACGTGTTTGTTGAAAGATCGCATTCCAGTTCCCAAGGCCGCTCTGGCTTAAAAAATAACAGCGATTTGCAAGAAAACCTAAGCGCACATTCCTCTACGTATTGGCATCGCTACAGCGAGGTGCAGCTTCAATGTGCTTTTGATTTGTGTAGGTTGCTGTGTAACACCTACCATATTAATTACGTACTAGGGCACGAAGAAATTTCACCAGGAAGAAAGTTTGATCCTGGTCCTGCATTTCCACTTCGCCAACTTCGCCGTTATCTCATACCAGTCCGCATAGATAATCACCCTCTCAGCGAGAATTAAAATGTTCGTAATCGCGGCGTGTTACCGCAGGTGCAGTGGTTCTACATCAAGGTGACACAACAAAGAGTACGGACATTCTAAACTCGCCCTTCGGGAAGGTCTGGCAAGTTTCCTAGCTTCATTCTGGGAATTTGAAAGGGAACAGCCATTCCTGCATTCCCACGCTTTGCTAGGAAGCTTGCCAGGGCCTTCTGAGTGGGCAATTATCTATGCGGATTGGTATCAATCAACACTCTTTCAACGCTCAACCCTCTGATGTCACCGTAGATGATCTGTCCCGAGAGCTTCCCCCTTCTCTGCAATACACCAATGAAAAACAGCTATCTGTGTCGAGAAAATCCATAACAGCGCCACAAGACTTTCCTTACACATCTGCCATTGTTAGCGTGAAACGTTTAAATGTGAGGTTTGGGCCTGGTACCGAATTTACGAAGGCAAGCAGTCAACTAACGTCTGGACAGGTAGTAAAAGTAGTAGAGCGTAACGATACATGGTCTCGCGTTGCTTACACCGCAGAAGGCTGGGTAAGTAATGAGTACCTTACTTTTGTTAAACAGAAACGATGAAAATATACGAAGCCGTAGTTTATATGTTTGAATTTCGAACAGTAAAGTGAGGCGCGTTTTTGTGTGCGTCTACTAGTGGATTCCAGAACACCAGAAAGACTGATAGGATAGGGCAAAATGGTTATAGACTAGACGTACATGCATTCAGACTCTCCAAACGATTCATGGGCTATCCGCTTTGCCCAATTTGTGCAGCGATTTGGCACACTAAAATTAAGCATATTATTCGTTGTATTCTCACTGGTATTTACCCTTGGTGGCTCGTATGTCATACGCGTAAGCCTAGGCAGCCAGGTGCAGCCAGACGACTTTATCAGCGCAGTGATTCTAACGATGCTGTCGGCACCTTGGGTGTTGTACTTTTTTAGTGAACTGATTAAGCAACTCGAAAACTCTCGCACAAACCTAAAAGAGGTGGTGAGCCAACTTGAGAGCCTGCGCGAAGAAGATGTGTTTTTAAATCGTGAGCTGCAAAGCAATATTCGACAGCTGAATCATGAAATTGAACAGCGCAAAATTGCTCAAGAAGAGCGCGAGGGACTGTTTAAAGACTTAGAGCAAGAAATTAAAAATAAGTCTGAACAAGAATCTCAGGCACGCAGGCTGTCTACCTTATTACGCTCTATCATCGATGCTTCTCCTGATCTTATCTATTATCGCAATGAAGAAGGGCAGTTTGCAGGATGTAATCGCATTGCCGAGCTCATGACTGGGAAGACTGAGTTAGAGCTACTCGGGCTAACTCCAGAAGATGTGTACGAAGAAGAGTTGGCACAACAAATTGTGGCCAGTGATAACGAAGTACTTGAGACTAATGCCAGTATTACAGAAGAGCTGTGGCTTAAATTTGCCGATGGCCGACGTCGCTACTTCGAAATGAAGCGAGTTCCGTTCTTCGATAAAGAAGGGAATCGACTTGGCTTGTTATCGTTTGGACGAGACATGACCGAGCGTAAACAAGCGGAAAATGCGGCGGCAAAAGCCAACACAGACAAAACCCGCTTCATCGCCACAATCAGTCATGAGCTGCGCACGCCGCTAAACGGCATCGTGGGTTTAAGCCGCATGCTTCGCGATACAGAGCTTTCCGAAGAGCAGTTTAGCTGGGTGAGTACGATTTACGCCAGCGCTATCACATTAGGCAATATATTTAACGATATTATCGACTTAGACAAGCTAGGCCGAGACAAACTAGAACTCAGCTTAAAAACCATATCGTTAAAAGATTTTACGGAAGAACTTAGCAGTATTATTCGCTTATTGGCTGGTGATAAACAGCTTGAGTTTAAAACCGCAATTAAAGACCCATTGCCCCGCTTAGTTGAAATAGACGGCACGCGATTGCGCCAGATACTCTGGAACATTCTTTTCAACGCGGTGAAGTTTACTCAAAAAGGTCACGTGAGCTTGTCGGTATCGGCTACCAAGCCAGAGAATGACAAAGCCTTTGTCACCTTTATTGTAGAAGACACTGGAGTAGGGATTCCAGAAAGCGAAATAAACAAAATTTTTGCGATGTATTATCAAGTTGATCACCCCGATCACCAGTCGGCCACAGGTACCGGCATTGGCTTGGCAATTTGTAAGCAGATGGTCGATTTGATGAGCGGTGAAATTAACGTGACCAGTAGCGTAGGCAAAGGTACTCGCTTTGAAATTATCTTGCCGGTGCAAATTTCAAACAGCCCAATGAAAGTGGCTGAGCTTGAAGTGACGGGATTAAATATTCTTCTTGTTGAAGATATAGAGCTTAATGTGATGGTGGCCAAAGCGCTGCTTGAAAAACTTGGTCAGCGTGTTGACGTTGCAATGACAGGGCAAGAAGCATTAGATAAAGCCAGAGAGACGCAATACGACCTGATTTTACTAGACATTCAGCTACCGGATATGACGGGGTTTGATGTGGCCAACACGCTAATAGAAGAAGATTTAGTGATGCAAACCCCCATTGTTGCACTAACCGCTAACGTCATTAAAAAGCGCGATGAATACTTAGAAAATGGCATGGACGATGTTATTGCCAAGCCAATCAAAAAATCTCGAGTTATTGAAGTATTTAATGACCTATTCCATGCGCCGCCAGCGCCGCTAGAAATAGAGGGGCAGGTAGAGCGAGTGCAGCCCAACAAAACATTAAGTAACATTTTAGATATGGACTTGTTGGAGATGTTAGTAGATACCATAGGGGATGACATGGTTCGGGCGAGTGTGAAGGTTTTCCAAGAGAAAATGCCTGAATACATGGAAATACTGCAGCTTAGCTTAACTGCTGATGAAAAGTCTGAGGTGTGTTCTCAAGCCCATAAAATAAAAGGCGCTGCGGGCTCGGTTGGTTTAGCGAGAGTGCAGCGTATTGCTAACCAAATTCAGCAGGGCGATCACCCTACATGGTGGGAGAACGTTCATGACTGGGTTGAAGAGCTACAAATGGCAGTGCAGCACGATATGAAAGGGCTGAATAGCTGGCTCAACGAACAGCAGTTTGACGACTAGTGCATTGCTATGACTATGTAGCATATCAGCTGTGTGGGCTCAGCTGAGTGGGCTTAACTGAGTGGTTCGATTACAGTGGCTGACTAATAGTAACCACTAGAAATGAAGAGGGGGCTGATGCTCCCTTTTTATTCTTTTTGAATTACTGACTGGGGGCATTTGGCCGCTCTGGCAGTAACGCTATGTAGTGAGCTTGCGTAAATTTTTACAAGGATAAGGTGTATGTTTTCAGCGTCAAAGGCGGCCGAGTTTTCCAACGAACCGCTTTCTCAGCAGGATTTACCCGCGTTAGATTTCCTGGCGCTTACGCCAGTGTCGAAAAAGTATCGCACCATTAATTTAGGCGTATGTTCCACCGTCACTGTGCTTTTGCTTGGCGCCCTATCCGTAGCAAAATATCAACCTTGGTTTCGAGTGCCAGACGACCTTCATAATGCCTACCCCTATGCGTGCCTAGTCATTTTTACGTTGGGCTTTTTGTGGTTTACCTATCATTTTTTTGCCGACAAGAAGGTGAAATTTGCTGTTAGAGAGCAAGATGTAAGTAAAGAGTCGGGCCTTTTCTTTCGGCAGTTATCTTGCCAGCCTATTCTTCGAGTACAGCATGTTGAGTTAAAGCGAGGCCCACTTGATAGATGGGCTGGGCTGGCTTCGTTACAGGTTTTTTCAGCTGGTGGTGAGATGCATACCTTTGAAATTCCAGGGCTTGAAATTGATGAGGCCAATCAAATTAGGCAGTTTATTCTTGATCATAAAGATGTGAGCGCCCGATAGTGGAAGAGCAAGAGATTACATCATCGAATGCCGGGAGTTCAGTCAAAGTAGAAACCGGTGATGCGTGGCAGCGCTTAGCCATCATCGCTATCTTATATTTCTCGGCACGTAACATTAAAAATTCTGCCCAAGGGCTTATTTATATTATTCCCGCGTTGGCCATAGGCTCTAACGTACTCTCCAAGCTAAACTCGCCAGAGGCGTATATTGCCATAGGCACCTTGGTGTCGCTGGCGGTGGGCAGTGGCCTGATAAGCTTTTTTATGTACACCTTTCGCGTGCACAATCAGCATGTTGAGATTCAAACTGGCGTATTTCAACGTCGCTATACTAATTTACCATTTTGGCGCATTCAGAACGTAAAAATAGAGCACCCGTTTTATTATCGTCCGTTTGGCTATGCATTAGTGGTTTTGGATACCGCAGGAAGCGGTAAAGAAGAAGCTAACATAGTAGCGGTGCCGGTTTCCTATGCCAATGCGCTTAGAAAGCAAGTGCTGGCTGAAAAGAAGAAAGAAGAGTATTCCTCTGCCCATTCATCTTCAAACTTAAATGACAGCTCAGTTCAAAGACCAGTTAAAAGCCCAGCTCAGAGCGCTTCCGAGCATCTTTCTAGTGATAATGGGGCGGCTCGCTTTGGCACGTTAGCAGGGGACAAGCTAGAAAGGGACATGCTAGAAAACGATAGTGTAGAGAGCGACGAGGAGGTACTCAACACCCGCTCGATTGGCGATATTGTCATTCATGGAATTACCAATAACAGGGTGTGGATAATACTCGGTGCCGCAGCCCCTTTTTACGATGACGCTATAGGTTTAGTCTCTGACTGGTTGGCGGATAAAGGTTTGCAGCTTAACCAAATAGTGGGGGAGCAAACCGTCGCATGGTGGCAGTTTGGGCTTTACGCGTTTGTGATCCTTATGATGATAATGGCTGCCATGGCGCTACTTAGCGTGGGGGGAGCGCTATTCACGTTTTATGGATATACCCTCTCGCGCTCTGACGACAGATACATTCGCCGCAGCGGTCTATTGAATAAACAAGAAGTCAGCATGCGTGCGTCGCGCATTCAAATGATTACCGCTAAACAAGACTGGCTCGACAAAATACTCAAGCGAGTCAATTTGTACTTTGAGCAAAATTCCACGGCGGGTCAGCAAGTGCAAGAACTGATGTCGCCCAATAAACTTATTGTGCCATCGGTTACCGAACAGGAAGCGGTTGAGCTTAGTCAAGAAGTCATGCCTGATTGCCAACTTCACCGCGATGATTATTTAGGGATTAGCAAACGCTTTATACTGCACTGGTTAATAGTAGCGTGGAGCGTACCCATTTTAGCGCTGTTTATTGTTGGTATTGTCTCATCTCAGCTCGACATTTTTCTTGGCTCTATCGGGCTTTTGGTTGCAGGGATTCTCTTGCTAACCCTGCGCTGGTGGCGATGGGGCATAGCGGCCGATGGCAAATACGTATACGTTAGGCGAGGGCGGATTGGTGTTGACTACCTATGTTTTGAGCCATACAAAATACAACAAGTTATTGTTAAGCAAAGTGTGTTCATGCGACGGCATCAACTTGCGTCCATCAAGTTTGTATTAGCGTCAGGGGCGGTTACTGTTCCTTTCTTACCAGAGCATTACGTTAAAGCGCTTGCTGACAGCGTGCTTTATGAGGTGGAGTCTACGCGTAAGTCATGGATGTAATACAATCTTGCACAGAACAGCACAGCACTGTATAGAAGAGTACAGTGCAGAACAGCAGAACAGCAGAACAGCAGAACAGCAGAACAGCAGAACAGCAGAACAGCAGAACAGCAGAACAGCAGAACATCAGAACATCAGAACATCAGAACAGCACATACCTTGATGAAAAGAGAGCAAGCTCAACGAAGCTAATGCTCTAGCATGATAAAAAAGCCTACGCTTTTTACAAGGCGTAGGCTTTTGTTTAAGTCATTTTGTGGGCTACTTTCGAAGGCGCACAGCGTTATTTATATTGAAATAGTGAGTTACCTTTGCTGCAAACTTAGCGCGTCCATCACGTCATAACATGCGCCCATCGTATGGTAATCTGTTTTACCCATAGGGCTTTTTGTCGCTTCTAGCTTGTCATTTTTCGCCGACAGTATTCTAAACCAGGCGCCATATTCATGGTCTACCATATGCTCCCACGAGTATTCCCAAATTCGGTTATACCAAAGCCAGTACTTCTCTTCGCCGGTTGCCACCGCTAACCGTGCTGCACATGCAAAAGACTCGGCTTGAACCCAAAAGTACTTTTCGTTATCGCAAATGCTGTCGTCAGGTGCAAATCCATAGAATAAACCACCGTTTTGATTGTCCCAACTCAGTTCAATGACTGAGTCGAACAAGGAGCAGGCGCGCTCTATTAACCATGGCTCTGGCTGATACTGATTAATTTGCAGCAGTAGCTTTGCCCATTCAGTGTGATGGCCTGGCTGAAATCCCCAAGGCCTGAATAGGTTTTTAGGATCATGTTTATTATATTCCCAGTCTACTTCCCACTCCTTGGTGTAGTGTTCCCAGATGCGGTCATCTGCTTTCGCTGCTTGGCGACGTGTTATGTTGTCGGCGAGCTGCACTGCACGTTCAAGAAATGGCTGATGGTGCGTAGCTTCATACGCTGCAATTAATGCTTCGCAACTATGCATATTGGCATTTTGGCCACGATAATTAGCGCATTTTGAAAAATCAGCGTTATATTCATCTTTGTACAAACCGTACTCTGCATCCCAAAAATGAGTTTCCATTAATGAGAATGTTTCATGAATATGTTGCTCAGCTTCTTTCACTCCTGCTCGAAGTGCCCAACTGTATGCCAATATGACAAAGGCTAGGCCGTAGCAATGATTAGTCGCGTCTACCATTTCACTGTCGGTACCATTAACCGAAAGCAACCATGCATAACCCCCAGTGTCGGGTTGAAAGTGGTATGTTCTTAAAAACTGAATACCAGATTCTACGCGCTCTTTATAACGAGTATCACCATAGGCAAGGAAAGCCCGCGCGTAATTAAAAATAAAGCGTGTTGAGCTTACTAAGTGGCGGGTTTCCTCGTCGAATACACTGCCATCATCCATAAAGTTTTGATGAAAACCTCCCGACAGCGCATCTACATTTGGTTCATAGAACGCCAAAATGCTTTTAATATGCGCGTGTAGAAAATCACTTGATTGAAAATCAGGTTTCTCATTCATGATGTTTACTCCCCGCTATTGGTGTTAGGCAATAGCCAATAAAGCCCCATTGCCGCAGTCCAGGAAAAATCTGCACCGCCGCTACGAGCACCAGTCTCTGCATGAAATGACTCATTGAAGCCACTGGCGTATATACAGGCTCTGCTGCCGTCGGTAACACGCTGTGATTGGCGGCTTAATCCGTAGTCATCTAAACCTAAAACAATCATCCAATTAATGTGTAACCAGATAGGGCCGCGCCAATAGCGCTGTGGCTCATAGTTCGGATCTTCCGGGTGGGTTGAAGAAATTGCGTATTCGCTATGATCAAGCCATCTGTCTAATTCAGCAGTGAGTGGAGCGACTTGTGGTTCGCTTACCAAACCCGCAAAAAACGGCAATAGGCCGGCAGATGTGCGAGCTTCACACATGCTGTTACTTCGAGTATCAAAGCTGTGGAACATATTACTTTCAGGATTCCATAGTTTGTTTATGGCACCTTCAGTAAGGCTTAAGCGCTGCGCGAGGTATTCGGTGTGGGCATTGCTGACATTTATCTGATTACACAGCGCCAAAAGGTCTTTTGTCCCACGATGTAAAATCGAAATAATACTGACGTCATTCACCCGATAAGGACAGTCTTGGTAAATCAGCGTATCGTCGAAATTCATCTTTCGAAAGAAATCGACGAGATACAAGAAACGGTCGTATTCTTTTTTGTGAGGCCGCTCGGACGCATCAATATGGCTCGTATCTCTTCGCGTATATTCCCAGTCTACACAGGGAACCGCATCTAAAGCAGCATCCCAGGCTGGGCTATTGTCCATACCTGATTCCCACGGGTGATAACTCACTACGAGGCCCGTATTTTCAGGATCTCGTTGCTTATACCACCATAAGTGATAATCAATTAACTGATGAACGATAGTCTCAATTTGAGACTGTGCAAGGGCTCGGTCTTTAGTTTGTTCAAACAGCAACTTTATTACTGACGCAAGGACTGGAGGTTGAGTAATAGACGTGCTGTCTAATTCATTTTTGACTCCCCAGATATCCGGTCCTGGGAAATATGTGTCGGAATGTTTATGAAAAACCACGTGGGGGACCATGCCCGATTTCCACTGCGCACTTAGCAAGGATGTTGTTTCTTCCCATGCCCTAGGCTCATTGAAAGGGAGCCACCCTAAGGCCACGATGGCTGAATCCCAGTTCCACTGAAACGGATACAATCCGTGAGTGGGCACTGTGTACCCACCTAAGTCGTTTTTTATAAGCGTTGCTTTTGCTTCTTCAATTAACTTAACGTCGCGTTGCTCTGTAATTGTCATTGGTATACCCATTATGAGTTGCTGATATTTTGATTATTGCACAAATAATCAAAAATAAAACCCATTTTGGGTTGAAAGTAATAATTTTGTGTTTTATTGTAAATGGGAAGTTAATCATGTGGTGTGGCGTTAAGTAGTGTGAGAAAACTTAAAGTGGCACCTATATACATACAATTGGTTGGAGATACACGGTGAAGAAACTACTTCTTGCGACTACCATTTCGTCGCTTCTAGCTGGCAATGCTTTGGCTCAGGACAATGCACAATCAGACTCAGATAAAAAACCTGAAACCAAAAAAGACTATGAGCAGATTGTAGTTACGGGAACTAGTCGAGCTCGCTTAGTTGCTGAAACACCACAATCGACGACGTCTATTGGTGCACAGGAAGTGTCGAAGCTGTCGATGAGCAGCCAAGCCGATGTGTTGCGTTACGTGCCGGGAGTGAAAGTAGAAGGTGGTGGCGGTGAGGTAGCCACAAACTTGCAGGTTAGAGGACTTCCGTCTTCAGGTCAGTTCCAGTTTACGCCACTTCTTTACGATGGCTCACCCACTTTGAGTGCATTTGGCCTAAATTCATCTGCTTACGACGTGTATTTCCGCAATGATATAGGAATTGAGCGCGTAGAATTTGTTCGCGGTGGTGTATCTAACCTCTTTGGACAAGGCTCGGTTGCTGGGGTTATCAACTACCTATCTAAAAAAGGCACTTCACTATCAGAAAGTACCGTTCAACTTGAGCTTTCAGATAATAATCGCAAGCGTTTAGACTTTGCTACAAGTGGCCCATTGAACGAGCAGGGTATGTTTTATGCGTTATCTGGCTTTTATCGTTACGATGAGGGCCCAATTGATACTGGCCTACCAACCGAAGGTTACCAACTTCGCGGTAACATCCATAAAGAATTTGACGATGGCAGCGGCTACTTCACAATTTATGGTCAAGCGATTAATGATGAAGTTCAGTTCTTTCTCCCTCTACCATTAGATGCACAAAGTAGAGAGCGAGTTGCTGGAAATGACGGGCGAGAAGTAGAATCTACTCAAACATTTTATGCTTCAGGTCTGTCTTATGATACTGCTGACGGTCGCTACCGCTCTCCTATTGAAGAAGGCGTAGCAACTCGAGGAGGCTCTGTATCTATGGAGTTTTCAAAAGACTTAGGCAACGATTTCAGCGTGTTGGCGCGCGGTAAATATGCAAGCTACGACCATCAATTTAACTTGTTCCTAGACGGTGACGGCATTATCAACGTGCCTGAGACGCAAAGCGAATATCTTGCAAACAGAGAGCTCGACGGTTTAGGTAGTGCTGAATTTACCTATGCCGGAACCGATATTGTGCTTCCCGAGGGCGACTTGCTCTTCGCGAACCGAATTCTCGACCGAGATAGACCTGCTACCGACTTTTCCTCAGAGCTTAACATCGTGAAATACCTTGATGTTGGAGACTTTTCACACAGCATTACGGTGGGAACCTTTTTCTCAAGTGCCGAAGCTGAAGATAACAATGTTATTACTCGTTATCTCGGCGAGTTCAACAACCAAGCTCGTTTGGTTGACCTGACCCTTACCGATGCAAACGGCAGCAGTGTTATTGCAAGTCAAAATGGGGTAACCGGTCCTGGTATAAGTTTCTCTGACACGACTATTTCAGCGAGAAGAACGGCGTTTTACATTGCCGATCAAATGCAAAGTGACGACTGGATCATTGACGTTGGTCTGCGTTGGGAAGAAATTGACGGCACTATTACCCGTGAAGGTAATCAGACGGTCACTGTTAATGACGACCCAATGCTTAACAGTAATCTACAGGTTAATGTAACCGGTAATGGCGCACTGACTCACGGTAAAGTAGACAACTCAGAACTCGCTTATTCTGTCGCTGCTCTTTATAAATTAGCAGACAACGTCAATGTGTATGCTAACTATTCTAGAGGATTCTTCTTTCCAGAGCTGCGGGGTGTCGCCTTTAACCCGAATGGACAACCTGGTAGCTACGAGAGTGAGATTGTTAAACAAGCCGAACTAGGTACAAAATTCTTTTTTGATGACTTTATCGGTACGGTCGCATTATTTAAGACAGATCTTGAAGATAGGCGCTCGGTTGATTTTGTAAATGATGAGAACGGTGTTGCAGTAGAAGTCCCTGTTTTTCAATCTACCGAAGCTTACGGTGTTGAAATGGTAGGAAGTTACAATATTACCGATGACTTAATATTTGATGCAAACTTAACGTATACCGACCACGAGTTTACTGAATACGACTCCAACCCGTCGATTATTGGGAACGAGCTGAGAAGAAAACCGAAGTTTATGTTTAATTCGTCGCTACGCTACACCTTAGATGACTGGGATATCTCCTTTTACCACAATTATCACGGCAAGAACTTTACTAACGATGCCAATTCGGTTGAGTTAGACGACTTCCACGTATTCCGCTTAGATACAGGCTATACATGGGAATTAGGTCAAGGTGAGCGCTTGCGAGCCAGTGTTGCTGTATGGAATCTATTTGACTCAGATGGTATTACTGAAGGGTCTCCTCGATTAGGAAATAGTCAAACAGCAGGTGAATCTTATTTTGTAGGCCGTCCAATACTGCCTCGCCGTGTATCGCTGCGCTTGCGTTATGATTTTTAGTCAACGTTGACACTCCCCCTCACTGATAGTCTCTACGGGGGCTATCAGTTTTTTATTTTCACGACTAAATAAGAACAGCATATGAATTTATTAGATTATATTGTAGTGCTTGGTTACCTTGGTATTTTGCTATACATGGGGTTTGCCCTTAGAAAGCAAGAAGACAAAGGTGATTATTTTCTAGGGGGGAGGTCATTGGGCTGGAAGCCTCTCGCTCTATCCGTTATGGCAACCCAGCTCTCTGCAATTAGCTTCATATCTGCACCTGCATTTGTTGGCCTTCGCGACGGCGGGGGAATGATTTGGCTGTCTTATGAACTTGGTATACCTATTGCCATGATCTTGTTGCTCGGCACTATTCTTCCCACTTTGTATAAGTCGGGCGTGGTGAGTATTTATGACTTTTTAGAGCAGCGCTTTGGGCGTTCTACTCGATTGCTGATAAGTGTCGTCTTTCAATTTAGCCGCGCGTTTGCAACCGGTATCATGATTTACGCTGTGTCCATAATACTGCAGGGAACCATGGGTATTGAAGCGTGGCAAGCCGTGGTGCTTACAGGCATCATTACGGTGCTGTATTCACTGCAAGGCGGTATGAAAGCGGTAGTTTATGCAGATGCAATACAGATGATAATTATCATTTTGGGTACCATCGCATGTATAGCTATCGGGCTGAATGCGCTAGGTGGGGTAAGTGAGCTTATTGAGTTAGCACCTAAAGAGCGGCTCACCGCTGTTGATTTTTCATCATTTGGTTTTAGTGGTGATGGGTTTGGCTTTTTACCCATGCTGTTTGGCGGTATTGTGCTTTATGCGTCTTATTATGGGTGCGATCAAACGCAAGCTCAGCGAGCATTATCTGCAAGAAATGAAAACGACCTGCGCAAAATGATTGTCGCTAACGGCATTATTCGATTTCCCATCACGCTGCTCTATTGTTTCTCGGGGTTAATTGTCGGTACCTTAGCCCTTACCAATGCTGACTTTTTCGCTAAAATTCCGGCTGACAATCCAGATTGGCTAATGCCAACTTTTATTCTCAATTACTTACCTCATGGGCTCATCGGTTTATTGATTGTCGCTATTTTGTCAGCTGCTATGTCTTCCTTGAGTTCTGCAATTAACTCTTTGTCTGCGGTTACCATTGAGGATTACTGTAGAGTGACAGACCAGCAATTAGAGCATAAGCAGTATTTACGCGTGGCTAAAATTATTGGGCTTGTTTGGGGCGCGATCACGCTAGTACTTTCTCTTTTCGCGGGTAATATTGCTCCCACTATTATTGAGGCAATAAACAAAGTCGGCTCAGTGTTTTATGGGCCTATCCTCGCTTTATTCTTACTCGCTGTAGCAAGCAAAGCGTTAAGCGGAAAACACGTCAATTTAGGGCTTGTAGCAGGCGTTGGTACTAATATTATCATTTGGTTATTTGTACCCAATATCTTTTGGTTCTGGTGGAATGTTATTGGTTTTGCAGTAACCTGCGGTGTATCCATATTAAGCTGCATTGTTTGGCCTAATGCATCAAATAGCAACACACTCGATAAGTTGACCTTTCATTCCATACTCACATCGAAAGACATCAGTATTTTAGTCGGTTTTTTTATCGTTATGTTAGCAGTGTGTCTGCTACTGCCTTCTCTTTTCTCTTAAAGCCTCTGAATTGGCGAGTTACAACAGGTTGAACTATGAATAAAGCATTTCTTTTATCGTTATATGAAGAGGCAGTAAAGGTAAGTAAGCCAAAACATTGTTTACCTCAGTATTTTTCAACATTTTCTAAAAATGAAAAAGTATGCATATTGGGTGCTGGTAAAGCGGCAGCCGATATGGCGGTAGAAGCTTACAATTATTTTGGCGACAACGCATATGGCATGGTAGTGACGCGATATGGTTATGAAAACACAGAGCCCACTGGCAATATAAAAGTTCGCCTTGCCGCACATCCAGTGCCAGATGCCAACAGTGTTGAAAGTGCCAAAGAACTGCTGTTGTTGGCCTCAGAGGTACCACCTTCTGAAAACGTCATTTTCCTAATATCAGGGGGAGGCTCGTCTCTTGCTTGTGCGCCGCCTGATGGCATTTCACTTGATGAAAAGCTATTACTTCACAAGTTTTTGTTGCGAAGCGGTGCCAGTATTGAAGAGATGAATACGGTTAGAAAGCACGTGTCAGTCATTAAAGGGGGAAGGCTTGCAGCAGCCTCTAAAGGAAAAAATACGAGCTTAGTTATTTCCGATGTTGTTGGTGACGACCCCGCATTTATTGCTTCAGGCATGACGGTACAGGACGACTCTTCGCCCCAAGACGCCGCTGCAATCCTTAATCGCTATGGCTATGTTTCATCACCTGGATTAACTAACTACTTAGAAAATGCGCCCGCTCTACCCAATGTTCAGGGGACTTATAGGCTAGTGGCTAATGCACAACATGCTATTGATGCGGCCGTGGGGATGGCGAAAGCGTTAGGGTATGACACGCAAATCATAAGCTACACCGAGAAAGGAGAGGCGCAAGAAGTAGCAAAGCGCCATGCTGACATTGCGCTTGATTATAAAAGACGAGGTAAACCTGTACTCTTATTCTCCGGTGGCGAGTTGACAGTAACACTGGGTGATTCCCTAGGGGAAGGCGGACCTAATCAAGAGTACCTAATGGCCCTTGCCAACGCATTAGATGGACAAGCTGGCATATGTGCCCTTGCCGCCGACACTGACGGAGTGGATGGAAGTAAGGATGTTGCAGGTGGGTTTATTGATGAATCCACATTAAAAGATGCAGCTAAAAGCGGCCTGGATATAAACAAGTTATTAGCTGAGCATGATAGTTTTCAGTTTTTTGATGAACTCGATAGCCATGTGAAAATAGGGCCTACCCGCACTAACGTGAATGATTTTAGAGTGATAAGTGTCACTTAATGCTGTCAGAAGTTGGGAACGTGGTAACCATAATATGACTTTTCTGAGTATGAACTGCGTTTGACTTACGTATAATAGCTATTCGTTAACTCTTATATTTAACTTAGTTTTACTAAGCGCTAGCTCATACCAAGAGAGTAAAATATATGCTTACATCGGTAAGAAATAACCAGCTTTTACGACAAGCTTTCACCTTGGGTAAAGGCGACAAACTTCTGCAAGACAATCCTAAAGCGATTGTGAAAGAAGTGTTTTGGACTCCAGGTATCACACAAAGAGAGATATCTGCGATTACAAAGATACCGCAACAAAGTGTTTCTCGCTTAGTGAATAGTTTGGTAGATGAGGGAATTATTCAAGGTGTAGAAGAGGCTAGTAAATCATCTTCTGGTTTAGAACCAAACCCTGGCTTTGCTTATTGCTATGGCCTCTCCGTGCTGCTCGACGCTATATCTATTGCCTTGATGAATTTTAAAGGTGAGGTTGTAGACACTAAGTTTATTGCTCTTGATGACATGGGAATTGCTGCGGTGCTCTCAAGGGCGGTTCGCGAAGTAGATGAAATGTCATCTGCCAATAACATCGATAATGCTCGAATTTTAGGTGTTGGAGTTGGTATTTCGGGCTTCTTTAGCTCAACAGACGGTAGAATGAACACGCATCACGCTATTGAAGAATGGGCGGAAATTAATATTGCAGAAACGGTGGCTGAAGCATTTCAATTGCCGACTTGGGTAGTGAATGATGGAACTGGCGCGGCTGCTGGAGAGGGCATTGCAGGTGTCGGAAGAAAGTATAAAAACTTTGTCTACTTTTTTGTGTCCAGCGCGTTTGGCGGCGGTCTTATCAATAACGGCGATATGATACGTGGTACTCATGGAAATGCTGGAGAGCTTGGCGATATGTTACCGGCTAAACTCTATAGCCACCCTAACCTGAAGTTGTTAGAGCGAATACTGCTGAAACATGGGGTAGACATCCCCTCAATTTATCAGCTAAATGATGTATTTGACCCCGATTGGCCTGGTGTAGATGAGTGGGTATACAAGGTACAGGACTCATTTGACTTAGTTGCAACCGCGAGCTCAGCCTTACTGGATAGCCAAGCTATTATAATCGGCGGACATATCCCAACGAAATTAGTTGAAAAAATTATTCCTCGAATTGACGTTTACGCTCAATTTAGAAGAGGGGCGAAAAGGCCAATGCCAGAAATTGTCTGCGCAGAAGTAACAGACTGCCCTGTTGCTGTAGGTGCCGCAACGCTTCCCATGCGAGACTGGCTCCTATAGATTCAATTATTTCGCTATTTTCTGCATAATATCGCTATCGATAATCCGGTCTTTGCCTGAGTTTTTGGCATCATATAACCTCGTATCTGCGAGCTCCAATTGGGCCTCAAGATTATTATGAAATTCTGAACTTACGCCTATACTGCATGTGATATTTAATCTGTGAGGCGTAAAGAGAGTTTGTCTCACTGTATTTATAAAATCGTTGAGCACGATGAAGAACACCTTAGCTGGTTGTGTCGTTACAATTGTAAATTCCTCACCGCCGTAACGTACCACTAAGTCTTTTGAAAAGTGTTCTTTCAATAACGAGGCAAACTCTTGTAGAAAGTCGTCTCCCGTTTTATGTCCGTAGGTATCGTTAACCGCTTTAAAGTTGTCGGCATCTATCATCGACACAATAATGTTTTTGTCATCATGTCTGTTAGCGTATAGCTCATCGGCGTATTTGTGCAAATAGCGTCTGTTGTAGACTTTTGTCAGTGCGTCTAAATTTGCTGAATCGCGGATGGTTTGCAACATATCTAGCGAGTCTAGATTTTGAGTAATACGAGAGAAAAATTCTTCATGATAGAGGGGCTTGGCTAATAGATCATTAGCTCCACTTTTGATAAATTTGGAGGTGAGAACGCTATCTTTAATTGAAGAACAACCAATAAAAATAACGTCTTGCATTCCTCTTTCATGGCGAATTGCTTTTAACAGCTTGTAACCATTCATATCCGGCATTTCATGTGCAGCGACAATAAGCTTTATACCGCTATGACTATCAAGCTGCGAAAGTGCTTCCTTGTTCCCTGAAGCTTCGTAAACCTTAAATTGAAATTTTCTAAGCAATCCACAAATGTGTTCTCGGCTAGACTCTAAATCTTCAACAACTAATACTTCAGTCACTAAGTTCTTTCTAACTCTGTCTAAGAGCGTTGCAACTTGAATATAAGAATAGGGGGATTCTTTTGTTATGTAATCAAGAACGCCTTTGTCTAGTAGTTGATTCCGGGTGTTTTCTTCAAAGTTTCCAGAAAGAACAATAGTGGGAATATTATACGACAGCGCTAAATCCACACTCTCGCCGTTAGGCGCATCAGGTAAATTCAAATCTACAACAGCGGCAAGGTAGCTTTCACCTGACTCGAACACTTTTTTTGCTTGTGCGAGATCTTTACATAACTCGCAATTAAAATACGGGTTATCTTCAATAAGCTTTTTGACGATCATGCGAACCGTCACGCTATCTTCTATAACTAAAATCTTGTGCATCAATAGTACCCGTATCTGCAA
This sequence comes from Alteromonas sp. 4NS20-0143, assembly GCF_057542855.1. Classification (NCBI taxonomy): domain Bacteria; kingdom Pseudomonadati; phylum Pseudomonadota; class Gammaproteobacteria; order Alteromonadales; family Alteromonadaceae; genus Alteromonas; species Alteromonas sp. 4NS20-0143. Next base: position 547,290 of record NZ_BAAJLR010000003.1, on the reverse strand, counting down.
TCACTTAAATATATGCACAGAACGACAAAAAAGCCCTTTGAAAAAGGGCTTTTTATACACAAGTATGAGGCGGTTAATTAGATATGAGTGCTGGGCACTCTCACATTGCCTTCCATCAGCACCCGAGCACTTCTACTCATAGTTGCTTGCGCAATATGCCAACGATCATTTGAAAACTCAGCTTTTGCGCCGACGCGCAATGTGCCTGATGGATGGCCGAAGACAACGGCATCACGGTCAACACCACCTGCACTCAAATTAACTAGTGTGCCCGGAATTGCTGCGGCAGCTGCTATGGCAACCGCGGCAGTGCCCATCATGGCATGGTGCAGTTTGCCCATGGACATGGCGCGAACCAATACATCGATATCAGAGCCCAAAATATCTTTTCCACTAGACGCTTTATAAGGTGAAGGAGGGGCAACCATAGCAACCTTAGGAGTATGCTGGCGGCTGGCTGCTTCACCAATATCGGTGATCAAGCCCATTTTTACTGCGCCGTGGGCTCTAATTGCTTCAAACTTGGCTAACGCATCAGGGTTGCTATTAATATCGTCTTGAAGCTCGGTACCGGTATAACCAATGTCTTCTGCATTGATAAATATAGTGGGAATGCCAGCGTTGATCATAGTAGCATGCAGCGAACCTACTCCCGGGACTTCAAGGGTATCTACCAGTCTTCCCGAAGGAAAAATAGCGCCCTCGCCATCGGCTGGATCCACAAAAGCGACTTCTACTTCTGCTGCGGGAAACGTTACGCCATCAAGCTCAAAGTCACCGGTTTCCTGTACTTCGCCATTAGTAATAGGAACGTTAGCAATAATCGCTTTATTGATATTTGCTTGCCAAATTTGCACAACAGCAGTGCCATTATCAGGAATTTTACTCTTATCAACGAGACCATTATTAATGGCGAATGCACCTACAGCTGCTGTTAAGTTACCGCAGTTTCCGCTCCAATCTACGAAGGGTTTATCGATGGCAACCTGGCCGAAAAGATAATCAACATCGTAACCTTCTCGTTCACTCTTACTAATTATCACGGTTTTACTGGTGCTTGATGTTGCCCCGCCCATGCCATCGGTGTGTTTACCGTAAGGATCTGGACTTCCGATTACTCTAAGTAGTAGGGCGTCTCGCGCTGCCCCTGGTTTTTGAGCTGCCTCTGGCAAATCCGTTAAATTAAAAAATACACCCTTACTCGTACCGCCGCGCATGTAGGTAGCGGGTACTCGAAGCTGTGGCGCATACTGTGTCATGTTTATTCCTTTTTCTTTTGAGTAAGGGGAAGTTTGATTGCGATTTGAAACACGCGGTGAATACATCCATGTACGCTCCCCAGCCGCATCCATGCGGCTGGAGGGTTTCAAATCGCAATCAAACTCCCTCTAAAATAACTAAACGTCGTTTGAGGCGAGTGGTTATGTCTATACGTCCCGAAGGTCTCACCTGAGCACTCGCTTTTCTTTTCAAATTTCCGTATCTATGTATTTTAGAGGAGGCCAAATCGCGACCACATCCTACGCAGAAACGACAGCCCCTATTAAAGAAGGCTGGTGAGTTAGGTTCAGGGCCCTCAATTCGCATGGATGCGAATTGGGAGCCTACATGGACGTATTTACGGCGTGCCCTGCACCTAACTCACTTACCTTCCTATTGCGAGGGCTGATTTGTCTCAATCCACATGGATGCGAATTGGGTGCCTGCAGGGACGTATTTACGGCGTGCCCTGCACCTAACTCACTTACCTTTCTACTGCGATGGCTGATTTGTCTCAATCCATATAGATGCGAATTGGGAGCCTACAGGGACGTATTTTCGGCGAGCCCCGTACCCATCTCACTTACCTTCTTATTGCGAGGGCTGATTTGTCTCAATCCACATGGATGCGAATTGGGTGCCTGCAGGGACGTATTTACGGCGTGCCCTGCACCTAACTCACTTACCTTTCTACTGCGATGGCTGATTTGTCTCAATCCATATAGATGCGAATTGGGAGCCTACAGGGACGTATTTTCGGCGAGCCCCGTACCCATCTCACTTACCTTCTTATTGCTCAAAATAAGACTCATTTTATTTGTACAACATTAGCGGAAATGAGAAAGCACTAAGTTGGGTATGGGACCCTCAATTCGCATGGATGCGAATTGGGAGCCTACATGGATGTATTTACGGCGTGTCCCAAACCCGGCTTAGTACTCGCTCGCCAATCAGAGCAAATTAGCCAACCTCGGCTTCTAAGAAGTCTTTTGCAAAGCGTTGTAATACGCCGCCAGCGCTGTAAATAGAGACTTCTTCCATAGTGTCTAATCGACACGTCACTGGAACATCTAATTTTTCGCCATTAGTGCGGTTTATCACAAGAGTAAGCGTTGCACCTGGTGACGGCTCGCCCTTAACATCGTAGGTTTCAGTACCATCTAGCTCGAGTGTTTTACGGGTGGTACCCGGTTTAAACTCCAGCGGTAGCACGCCCATTCCGATTAAGTTAGTGCGGTGAATACGCTCAAAACCTTCCGCGGCAATCACTTCAACACCTGCTAAACGCACGCCTTTTGCTGCCCAGTCTCGTGACGAGCCTTGGCCGTAATCTGCGCCAGCAACAATGATCAAGGGCTGCCTGCGGGTCATGTAGGTTTCAATAGCTTCCCACATGCGTACAACTTTGCCTTCGGGTTCAACGCGAGCAAGAGAGCCTTGCTTGGCTTCGCCATTTTCCTGCACCATTTCGTTATACACTTTTGGGTTAGCAAGCGTGGCACGCTGAGCAGTTAAATGGTCCCCTCGGTGGGTTGCATAAGAGTTAAAGTCTTCTTCAGGTAATCCCATTTTCGTCAAATACTCGCCTGCCGCGCTGTCTGCCATAATGGCATTAGAGGGAGATAAATGATCGGTAGTAATGTTATCGCCTAATATGGCAAGAGGACGCATACCCGTCATGGTGCGTTCTGCATCCATAGCGCCTTCCCAATAGGGCGGGCGTCGTATGTAAGTGCTTTGTTCGCGCCATTCATAGAGCGGGTCAATATGACTGCCATAATCTACGCTTAAGTCGAACATTGGCTCGTACACTTTTCTGAAGTGTTCAGGCTTAACACTTTTGGCAACAATGGCATCAATTTCTTCGTCACTTGGCCAAATGTCTTTTAACGTTACTGGGTTGCCGTCGTTATCAATACCCAATACATCTTTTTCGATATCAAAACGAACGGTACCGGCAATCGCGTAAGCAACAACCAGAGGTGGCGATGCTAAGAACGCTTGTTTGGCATAGGGATGAATACGACCATCAAAATTTCGGTTGCCCGATAATACTGCTGTGGCGTACAGGTCGCGGTCGATGATTTCCTGTTGAATTTTAGGGTCTAGTGCACCACTCATGCCGTTACAGGTAGTGCAAGCAAAAGCCACTACGCCAAAGCCAAGGGCTTCAAGTTCGCTCATCAGGTTAGCTTCTTCAAGGTAAAGCTTAACTGCTTTCGACCCAGGCGCTAACGAGCTTTTTACCCACGGTTTGCGGGTGAGGCCGCGTTCGTTTGCGTTTCGAGCAATAAGACCAGCAGCAATCACATTGCGGGGGTTAGACGTATTGGTACAGCTTGTAATGGCAGCGATGATAACCGCGCCGTCAGGCATTTTATCGTCTTCTTGTTCCCACTTTGCCGCAATGCCACGACTAGCAAGGTCGCTTGTTGCCAAACGTGCATGGGGATTAGATGGCCCCGCCATGTTACGACCTACTGACGATAAATCGAAAGTGAGTACGCGCTCGTATTCAGCGGTTTTTAAATCATCAGCCCATAAGCCCGTGTGCTTCGCGTAGTTTTCTACCAAGGCTATTTGGTCTTCTTCACGGCCCGTAAGGCGCAAATAATCGATGGTTTGCTGGTCGATATAGAACATAGCGGCAGTGGCGCCGTACTCTGGCGTCATATTCGAAATAGTTGCACGATCGCCAAGGGTAAGGTGTGAAGCGCCTTCGCCATAAAACTCTAAGAAGGCAGAAACTACTCGCTGCTTACGCAAGAATTCAGTAAGTGCTAATACGATATCAGTTGCAGTAATACCTGGCTGTGGCTTACCGGTTAACTCGACACCCACAATGTCAGGTAGACGCATGTAAGACGCACGACCAAGCATGACGCTTTCAGCTTCAAGTCCACCCACACCAATAGCAATAACACCTAGCGCGTCTACATGAGGAGTATGGCTGTCTGTTCCTACTAAGGTGTCGGGAAACGCCACGCCATCGCGAGATTCAATAACAGGCGACATACGCTCCAAATTGATTTGGTGCATGATGCCGTTACCTGGAGGAATAACATCTACATTTTTAAACGCTGTTTTCGTCCAGTTGATAAAGTGAAAACGGTCGTCGTTACGTCTGTCTTCAATGGCGCGGTTTTTCTCAAAAGCGTCTTCTTCAAAACCTGCGTGTTCAACAGCCAATGAATGGTCGACAATTAGCTGGGTAGGAACCACTGGGTTCACCTTGGCCGGATCGCCCCCTTTCGCTGCAATGGCGTCTCGTAAACCCGCCAAGTCAACCAGTGCGGTTTGGCCGAGAATATCATGGCATACCACACGAGCTGGAAACCAAGGAAAGTCTAGGTCGCGTTTGCGATAGATTAACTGCTCTAGCGCTTTATTAAGTTGCTCGGGTGCACAGCGGCGCACCAAGTTTTCAGCAAATACCCGAGAAGAGTAGGGCAGCTTTTCATAAGCCCCTGGCTCTATCGTATTTACCGCCTCGCGAGTATCGAAATAATCGATACTCGCGTTTGGCAATGGTTTACGGTAATCAATATTCATAAATGCTTACCCTATGCGCGGTCAGAGATAGCTGGCACTGGACGAAGCTCTTCACCAGTATAGTCGGCTGATGGACGAATAATGCGATTGTCAGAACGTTGTTCCATTACGTGAGCTGCCCACCCTGTTAAACGAGACATGACAAAAATTGGCGTAAATAGTTTTGTAGGAATACCCATAAAATTATAGGCTGAGGCATGGAAGAAGTCTGCGTTGCAGAACAGTTTCTTTTCACGCCACATGACTTCTTCGCAGCGCACTGAAACAGGGTAAAGTACTGTATCACCCACATCAGCAGATAGCTTTTCAGACCACTCTTTAATAATGCCGTTACGAGGGTCTGAGTCAGCATACACCGCATGACCAAAGCCCATGATTTTTTCTTTGCGTTCTAACATGCCCATCATCTTTTCTTCGGCATCGTCGGCAGAGGTAAAGCCTTCAATCATTTCCATGGCCGCTTCGTTTGCGCCACCGTGAAGTGGACCGCGAAGTGAACCTATGGCACCTGTCACGCACGAGTGCATATCAGATAGGGTTGATGCGCATACACGGGCTGTAAAGGTTGATGCGTTAAATTCATGCTCTGCATAAAGAATGAGTGATACATGCATTACTTGTTCGTGAAGTTCGCGAGGCTTTTCGCCGTGAAGCATATGCAGGAAGTGGCCGCCAATGGAGTCGTCATCGGTTTCAACTTCAACGCGAACGCCGTCGTGTGAGAAGCGATACCAGTAGCAAATAATGCTAGGGAAGCACGCCAACATACGATCAGTGGCTTCTTGCTGCTCGTCAAAGCTCTTTTCCATCTCAAGGTTACCCAGCATAGAGCAACCAGTGCGAAGTACGTCCATTGGGTGAGCATCTTTTGGAATGCGCTCAAGCACTTCTTTAAGTGCGTCAGGCAAACCGCGCTTGCCACGAAGCTTTTCTTTATAGCTGTCTAGCTCTGCTTGAGCAGGCAATTTGCCCTTTAAGATAAGATAAGCGACTTCTTCGAACTGACATTGGTTGGCAAGATCTTTTACGTCATAGCCGCGATACGTTAAACCCGAGCCTGATTTGCCTACGGTTGATAATGCTGTTTTACCTGCAACTTGGCCGCGTAATCCCGCGCCACTTAATTGTTTAGCCATCTTGTAATCTCCGGTCTTTTAAATTTGTAAGGTACTTTTTTAATATTCAGGTTAAATATTCTAGTTAAAAATTCTAGTTGATGTTTTGGCGCTTGAAGTTGGCAAGCACATTGGCTGCCGGAGTAAAGCACAGTCCCCAGCCACGCCGTGAACCCATCCATGGGGGCTCCGACTCGGCATCCATGCCTCGTAGGGGCTGGGAACTGTACTTCCCTCCTACATCTTCGTGCTTGGCAACTTCAAGCTATAGTCATATTTCTTAGTTTTTACCCTTTGCGAAGAGCTCATCTAGTTTTTGCTCGTAATCGTGGTAACCAAGGTAATCATAGAGTTCCATGCGGGTTTGCATGCTGTCGACAACGGCTTTCTGATCGCCATTTTCAAGTATAGATGTGTACACCATTTCAGCAGCTTTGTTCATAGCTCTAAATGCGCTTAACGGGTAAAGCACCATACTGGCTCCCCATTCGCCAAGCTGTTCTTTATTCCATAATTCGGTTTGGCCGAATTCGGTAATATTGGCAAGAATAGGCACGTCTAATGCGTCGGCGAAGGCACGATAGTGTTCTTCGGTTTTTACCGCTTCAGCGAAAATGCCGTCTGCACCCGCTGCCACATATGCTTTTGCCCGTTCGATAGCACTTTCTAGGCCTTCCTGAGCAAAAGAGTCGGTGCGAGCCATGATGAAAAAGTCAGGGTCTGTGCGGGCATCTACCGCCGCTTTAATGCGATCAACCATTTCTTCAGTGCTGACAATTTCTTTGTTTGGACGGTGACCACAGCGCTTTTGCGCAACTTGATCTTCCATATGTACTGCGGCTGCGCCCGCTTTTTCCATATCGCGAACGGTTTTAGCGATGTTAAAAGCTCCACCCCATCCAGTGTCTATGTCAACTAATAAAGGAAGATCGCATGCTGAGGTAATACGTTGCACATCCACAATAACGTCGTTAAGCGACGTCATGCCTAAATCTGGAAGACCGTAAGATGCGTTTGCTACGCCACCGCCAGAAAGATAGATAGCTTGATGACCAATGGATTTTGCCATCATTGCTGAATAGGCATTAATAGTGCCTACAATTTGTAGTGGCTTGTTCTTAGAAAGGGCGTCTCTAAATTTTTTTCCTGCACTCATTATAGTTACTCGCTTAATTAGAAGTAGGGTAGAGGTGAATGAAAAGTACCGAAGCATCGCTGCATTTATGCATGATTGAGCTTCTTTTCTATATTGTTTTTTGAATAAAGAATGTGTCTGCGCATGAGAATTTCTGCTAACTCTTCATCTCGGTTAGCGATGGCGTTTACTATGTGTCTGTGTTCATCAAATGCCGTTGTTACCCGCGGTCCTGCCATGCCAAGCTGAACGCGATACATCCGCACCAAGTGATACAAGCCATCTATTAATACGCTGATTAAGTGGCTGTTTTTGCTACCAGTGACAATACGATAGTGAAAATCCACGTCACCGGCCTCTTGATAGTAGCTTTCGCCGCCTTTCACTTTGTTGAAGTGACTGTCTAGTAAACCTTGCATCGCGGCTATTTCATCATCGCTCATATAGCGTGCCGCGAGCCTAGCTGCCATTCCTTCTAGGGCTTCTCTTACTTGATAAAGCTGCACTAAGCCTTCTGGAGATAGTGCAACAACGCGAGCGCCCACGTTGGCCTTGCGTTCAACAAGATGGCAGGTTGCAAGACGATTAATTGCTTCGCGCACTACGGCGCGAGACACTTCATATTTTGTCGACAATTCAGTTTCGCTTAACTTAGAGCCGGACGGGATAATGCCTTCGACAATATCGTTCCGAAGCTGATAAAACGTTTTGTCTGCGCTAGTAATAGCTTGCTCGTTATTTAGCGTCACAATAAGCTGCTTGTTGTCTCATAATGTCGACAATATAGGCGCTTTTAAACTCAATATCAAATTTAAAGCCCCTTATTGTCGACAAATTAATATTATTGTCATATTGAGATGGTCGGTAGTACATGTATTGAAATGCATTTCAGTGGGGTATTGCAAAGCGCTTGGCTTAAGCTTCCAATCTAAGCTCGTAACCTGAGTTCGTGATTTGAGCTCATTGTCCAAGCTCAAGGTATTGACAGATTTCAAAAAGATTGGCATTTCAAAAATATTGGCAGTTTAAAAAGCGGGTGCTGATGTTTTTTGTGATGAAGCTGGTTTAATGGGGTCTTAAAATAGGGGCTTAAAAGAACTCCTGTTTAAAGTGCATTTGATTTTTAGTCTTAATTATTACGACTAAAGGCTAAGGACCAAAGGTTATTAAGGATCAGGTAAGCTGATAATGGCAGCGAGCAGAGTTGTCTATACGGTCAGTTCGATGTGTCGACTTTACAATTAAAAAGACTTATTTAGTGCGTGTTTAAAATATTGAATTATAAAGCTATTACACGATTTATTTTTGTTCTTAAAAGGTCGTACCAGCTAACCAATTAGTCTGTTTTTGGTTTTTTAGTTTGGTGAAAAAATGATAATTAACTTTCCAAGTAAGCAAACTGTCGGTATCATATCGATCCAGTTTTCGAGCCTAAGTTAGACACTCAAACGGCGAAGACTGGTGCACGCATTCATGCATGCTGTCAGTAAAATACATTTCAACATGTACTTCTTTGCCTTCAAGATCCTTAGGTTGTAAGAGTTCCGCAGAAGAACTTGAAACACAGACTATAAGCCGTAAATACCAAACACTCACGCAAAGGGGTTCCACCAAATGACCACTCACACTGACGTGTCTAAGACACTAGCCAGTAAGCTTTCGCCTGTCGCTTTAGCAGTAGCGATGACTGTTCCAGCACTTACCAATGTGGCTGTTGCACAAGAAGCAGAAGCAACAGAAGAGCAACAATTCGAAGCAATAACCGTTACCGCGACCAAGCGTCCGCAGGTTATTTACGAAGTGCCAATTGCACTCAGTGCTTTTGACGGAGACAAGCTCGCTGCACAGGGTATTACTGACCTAACTGACGTGGGTAAATTTGTACCAAACCTAAACGTTACGGGTTTTTCAGCAGGCCATACTTCATCAGTTAACCCGTTTATTCGCGGCATTGGTTTACAAGATCACTTGATTACAACCGATCCAGGCGTAAGCGTATACGTTGACGGTGTTTATTTAGGTCGTCAGGTTGGTCAAAACTGGAGCTTAAACAACATCCAGCGTATTGAAGTACTGCGTGGTCCACAGGGTACGCTGTACGGTCGTAACTCAATTGGTGGTGCAATTAACATCATTACCAAAGAGCCAGACCAAGGCGATGTAACCAAAATCAACACAGAATTTGGTACACGCGGTCGTGTAAAGGCAGATTTATTCCTTAACCATGCGCTTTCTGACACAGTAGCATTCAATGCAAACTTATCGTTTAACAAGCGTGATGGCTTAGGTGAGTTTATCAATGTTCCAAATGCAGAATACGACGTGGGTGAAACCGAAGACGTATCTGGGCGTGTATCAGTTAAGTGGGAACCATCAAACGATTTTCGTATGGTGCTAACGGCTGACGCGAACAACGGCGACGGTGGCCTTCGTCCATATACTGTACTTATCGATGAAGTTGGCTCTGCGCGTTATTTTGGTGGTGGAAACGGCCTAGGTGTTGAACTACGTAATACCGATGTTACCCCAGCGGGTGCGGATCGCTACGACAACGCTACTGGCACTGAAGCGGTAACCGGCGTATCTAACGAAGCTCGCGGTATTGCACTTACTACCGAATGGGATATTAACGAAGACTACACTGCTAAAGTAGTGGCGAGTCAGCGTACTTCAAAGTATAAAGCGGGCCTAGATGATGACGGCACTGTTTTCTCACTAGACCAATTCCCTGAGCGCGGCGAAGCTGATCAAACCTCCGTTGAACTTCAGTTAAATGGTTACATTAACGAGTATACTGACTTTGTTGCTGGCCTTTACTACTTCAACGAAGATGGTAGTAACCGCCAAGGCGAAGAATCTAGTTTCGACGGTGGAGCAAACTTATTAGAGCTTGATCAAGAAACTACGTCGAAAGCAGCTTACATCAACCTTCGTCACGATATTAACGATGAGCTTACTGTCTCAGGTGGTTTGCGTTACACGAAAGACGAAAAGGACGCCTCTGCCAACGTATTCTCTGCACTAGGTACTATTTTTGATTCGAACGACTGGAACGAGTTGACATGGGAACTAGCTACTAACTATACGTTTGACAACGGTATGACGGGTTACGCTACCATTCAATCTGGCTATCAGTCGGGCCAATATCCAGCGCGCCCATTTTGTTTAATCGGCCAATTCTTTGGTGCCGGTGGTTTTGACGACATTGACGGCGCACAAGCCGCAGTTCGCGCCAACAACTGTTTCACAGCGTCAGAAAATATCACTGCGACAAACTACGAAGTGGGTATTAAAGGTCGTATTAACGAATATGTTGATATGAGTGTTGCTGTATTTAACACTGAATTCGATGACCTACCTTACCAAGTAAGTCGTGTAAGTGAAGGTGGTTTCGACACTGCTAACTTAGTGGTTGAACAGACTTCTCGCGGCATCGAACTAGATACAACGCTTAATTACGGTAACTTCAGCATGATGACCAGCATTGGTTACATGGATGTTGATGTAGAAGAGCAGGCAGGATTTAGTCCAGTGGCTCCACTTACACCTGATTTAACCCTTGCGATTGGTCCACAGTATACCTTTGAACTTGATGGCGGTGATTCAATTCGCGTACGTGCCGATTATTCATATCGTTCAGAGATGTATGGCGAGCCAACATCTGCACCAGAGCGTATGACAGAGCTTGATAGTCGTGAGCTTGTAAACTTTGATATTGCTTACACGCCAGCAGACGAAGCGTACACAGTGGCATTATACGGTCGTAACATTTTTGATGAGCGTTATGACAATGCTCGCTTAAATACTGGCGACTATATTCTGCAAATACTCAGCAACGATGCGAGTGAGTTTGGTGTGAGATTCTCAACCGAGTTCTAAAAAGCGCGCTTAAATAAGCATGCGATAGCGCACAAACATAAAAGCCGGTCCTTTGTAATGAAGCGACCGGCTTTTTTATACCTATAAGCTTGAGAGAGACTGCAAAAAGTAGCTGTAACTCAGTTTGTATACGTAATATGTAACTAAATACATCGGTAATCTTGTTTTAATGACGATATTAGAATAGTTTTATTACATGACCTTGTGTGACTAACTCTACATTAATAAACATCGGTTAGTGACAATCAAATGGACAAGAGGATTAGCAGGGGTGGGGATACTATCTAAGTTACAACGTTCTTGGATTGAACGAAAATTCAAAAAGCATGATTGGCGTATCATTCAGCAGATCCCCTTTGACGCCTTTGAACAGCTTATCGTTTCACATGTTGATGACGGTTGGGAAATTGAAGAAGATTACCTTCCGCTTAAAGAATCCACCAAAAAGTGGGAGTGTGAGCTAAAAAAAGGCACCAGCATTTTGGTGTGTACATGGTCTAGCGACAAGCTAGGGCAGGTAGTAGGGCCAGAGAGAGTGGTGACTGGACTTGCCTCAACATTGAATTTGCCGGCGCACACGTCTCCCCAATATTAACTAAAACCAACGGAAATACGGTGTAGTTTAAAGCCATCCTTTTTGCTGCGCTATTCGAGCAGCATCAATGCGGTTGGTTGCGTTTAGCTTTGAGATAGCCTCTGAGAGATAATTTCTTACCGTACCTTCAGATAAAAACAACGCGCTAGCAATATCGTGGGTTTTCATCCCCTCTGATGCGAGCTTAAGCGCTGACATTTCCTTTTCAGACAGTGGGTTATTATCGTCTAACGCCATTAGCGCAAGTTCAGTAGATATAACGACTTTCCCAGCGATTACGTCCTTAATAGATGCAATTAAGTAATCGCTATCGGCTTCTTTTAAGACAAAACCTTTTACGCCAACACTCATGGCTCGCTTTATATAACCAGGCTTGGCAAAGGTCGTCATTAACACCACGTGACTAGCAATATGATGACATGCTACATGCACTGCTAAATCTAGCCCACTCATCTGAGGCATTTCAATGTCGCTTAAAATGATATCTGGCGCGGGATTATTTTCTAAAAAGTGAATAGCCTCTTGTCCATGGCTGCATTTTCCTACCACCTCGAGTTCTTCTTCTAGAGACAACAGCATAGCAATAGCGTCGCGCACGAGTGATTGATCTTCAACAACGAGAATGGTGGTCATCTGCTTCCTTTATAAATGAGTACGCTTAGGCGTGTTAGATGTAAGCGTAAATGTAAAACCAGGGTGAGAGGAAAATGTCATCGTGGCTTGGGCGCTTATTGACGCGGCCCTCTCTCTCATTCCTTTTAAGCCATTGCCTTCTTTTATTTGATTGACGTTATCTAGACGACCAAAGTCGTGATATTCCAGTGTATATGAAGGGTCGGGCGTATTAATCTGAGATAGCTTTAAACTCAAGGTGACGTGGGTAGCATTTGAGTAGCGAAGTGTATTGGTAAAGAGTTCTTTAACAATAAGTGCCAGCTGGGTTTCTTCCATCGCGCTAATATGTTGATTGATATCACCATCAACATCCAAGTTAACATTGACGTCGTTCTCCATGAGTAAGGCTTTGTTTTTGGTAATTTCATCATTTAGTGAAAGTTGTTTTATGTCGGATACTGCATGGCGTATTTCACTTAGGAGTGACTGCGATAACTCTGCTAGCGCCCTAACTTCTTGCTGTGCTAATTCAACGTTATTTTTGCTCAACAGCTTATCGGCAAGTTGTGCTTTTAAAGAAATAGAGCTTAGCGCGTGGCCCGCAACGTCGTGTAAATCTCGGCCAATGCGTTCACGTTCTGCAATGGCTGACAGTGTGCGTAATGACGCGGCGTGCTGGGACTCTTTTAATTGATGAAGGGTTTCTTTGCGCTCCATAATGCCAAAGCCAAGAAGTACGACACTGTTTATCGCAGCCGCAAGCAAAAAGTAATCGTTTGTTTTGATGAAATAAAATTGAAGTGCTGCAAGTGAGATAAGCACCAATGACATGATGAGCAATGACCGTTTCAGCGCATAATAGTAACCGCAAATAAAAGCGACAAAGCCAAAAAATACGGCACCACCCGGATTGCTGTAGGTGGTGACATACCCGAGTGCCAATATAAAGGCTATGTAAAACGGAAGCTGGTGCTGTGGTTTATTAATCGCGACAAGGTAAGTCATTACAAATAGCGTGTAGGCTAAAACGTTAAACGATAGTACAGCGCTGCTCAGCGGCAGTGAAAGTAGGAGTGGCACAAAAAAGAACAAGGAAAAAAATAGGCTGCTATACGACCATCGCTTCTTGCGCCCACTAGCAAGTAGCGGCATGGTGGGCGATTGTTCTAACTGGGTATCAGTATTGTGTTTAAGCACAAGTACTTCTTCCTTATTGAAATACGACGGCAGACTTACTCGTAATAAGCACTGTACCAGACACAATCAGTATAATACCTATCACGGCAAACATGTCGAAGGTTTGTTTATAGAAAACGACTGATGCCGCTGTAATCAGTGCTATACCCAAACCAGACCAAATGGCATAAGCAACCCCAATACCCATGTGCTTTAATACAACCGCAAACAAACCTCCAGAGATAGCATAAAATGCAATAGCGGCGTAGCCAAATGCCCATTTCTCCCATCCATCAGACGCTTTAAGAAGTAAGGTTGCAGTAACTTCGGTAACAATGGCGAGGGCTAATAATAAATAAATCATAAATAACCTCCTTTTTTATAGTGTTAAAGAGACTGGTAGCGACGTTCTAATGCATAAAGAGACACTATGTAGACGGCAACAATAACCGCTGAAATGGCCTCTACGCGTGCATCGGGGAATAAGTACCATGCTGCTACAATACCTGCGGTGCGGGCGCTAGTATGAAAGTAGCCCACCCAATGTTCGATAGACCAAGAAAGGGGCATCCACATCAATCCTGCTAATATGCCTAAGGTTAAGGGTACGGTCGTATGGTCGATGGCAGCTACTGGCATAGCTATCCCAAATACCATTAAGCTCATTATCATGCCCACGAAAAAGAGCGTGTCGAAACTTGTTCTAGGCTTATCTTTTGAGAAAAAGCGTTCGCCAGTGAGATAAGACAAACCTGTGCCGAGATAAAAAATGGCACCTGTGCCAATGTATAACATCCAAGTTATCGCAACCTCAGAAACAAAAGGCGCCGCAATACCTAGCAAAGCCCATACGATGGTTCCGGCTAAAGGCATGGCAATAAATCTATTTTGCTTAAATAGTGTGCGTTGCTCATCAAGTGATAAATCACGAGCTGATAGAGGTTGGTTTTGGGCTTTATCGAGTGAGCCGCCTTCTATTTGGCTGCTCGAGTGGTTGTGTGCACTTTGGTGCAATGGACGCTCTGCAATAACATCGTTCATGATCATTTCCTTCAATACTGTGTTGTGAGTGTTGAAGTATGAAGATGCGACTGCATTAAAGTAAGTCACAAACATCACCAATGCAGCATGACAATTGTCATCAATAAGGTGAACAATGAACACGCGTTAAGAAGGCCCTTTGTAAACCAAATAGGCCTAGTTTCAGTATTCTACTGTCTTAGTAATACGCTTTTTAGTATCGTGTTGCTTTGCCTGAGCGTGTTGGATGCACCAAAGAAAAATCACCAGGGCCTTTGTTGAAGGTAATGAAAACTAGAAAGGAAAGTTTCATCTAATGAGCCTATTTTGGATCCCGATTTTATTACTCATCGGCACCCTTGTACCCAAAGCTACCGAAAAGCTCGGTAGAAATGTATGCACAGCAATGACTATGTTCGCCCCAGCGGCATCATTGGCTATCATCGCAAGTTTTGCTCCTGCTATATTTGCTGGCGACGTTATCACCGACTATATCGAATGGATCCCCGCCATAGGTCTTACACTGTCGATGAGACTCAACGGCCTAGCGCTGCTTTTTGCTTTTCTTATCCTAGGTATTGGCCTGCTTGTTATCTTTTATGCGCGCTACTACCTCTCTGCAAAAGAGCCTGTGGGGCGGTTTTATGGTTTTTTAATTTTATTTATGACCGCAATGCTCTCTATTGTGCTGGCAAATAATTTGCTGCAGCTTTGGATGGCATGGGAAATAACCAGTATAAGCTCGTTTTTATTAATAGGATTTTGGTCTTCTAAGTCGGCGTCTCGAAAAGGGGCGCGTATGGCCCTTACCGTTACCGGTGCCGGTGGATTGGCTCTGCTTGCAGGGTTTCTGTTAATAGGCGATATTGTAGGAACTTACGATATCGGTGTAATCGTAGATAGCGCCAACACCATCAGAGATCATAGCCTCTACCCAGTGGTGTTGGTATTAGTGCTTATTGGTGCATTTACCAAATCGGCTCAATTTCCTTTTCATTTTTGGCTACCCCATGCCATGGCTGCACCTACGCCAGTAAGTGCCTACTTGCACTCTGCGACTATGGTAAAAGCAGGGATATTTCTTTTAGCGCTACTTTACCCCGTATTAGCGGGCACTGAGTTATGGTTTTTATTAGTCAGCTTGGCGGGGCTAATGACGTTTTTACTTGGCGCTTATGTGGCTATGTTCAAACACGATTTAAAGGGCGTGCTCGCGTATTCCACTATTAGCCACCTAGGACTTATTACGCTATTGCTAGGTTTGAATACCGAGTTAGCTGCGGTGGCAGCGCTTTTTCATATTATGAATCACGCTGTGTTTAAAGCCTCGCTATTTATGGCTGCGGGTATCATCGACCATGAAACCGGTACACGAGATATGCGTGAGCTCAGCGGGCTGTGGCGTTTTATGCCCTATACCGCCACGCTAACAATGGTGTCTGCTTTATCAATGGCAGGTATTCCTTTGTTCAATGGTTTTCTGTCAAAAGAAATGTTTTTTGCAGAAACACTAGAACAAGCTGTGTTTGGCTCTCTATCGTGGATGGTGCCACTTCTTGCCACCGTAGGCGGGGTATTATCGGTTGCTTACTCATTGCGCTTCATCAAGGACGTATTCTTTAAAGGTGAGCCAGAGGCACTGCCTAAAACACCGAAAGAGCCTCCTGTATTCATGATGCTGCCTATCGCGCTTTTGGCTGTGCTGTGTATTTTAGTCGGCGTTTTTCCTGGCTTTATGGCAGGCGATTTACTCGCTATTTCAGCTTCTACGCTATTCCCTGCGTCATCTTTACCCTACTACAGCTTATCTATATGGCACGGGCTCAATATTCCCTTGCTAATGAGTGTCATCGCTATTGTGGGTGGGGCAGTGCTGTATATCAACCGCCATCCTCTTTACCGTTTTCAGTTTCAATTTAACGACCCTGATGCAAAGCAAATCTTCGAGCAGGCCATGCAAAAGCTTGTAAAGTACGCTCAGCGAATGCATAACAGCTTAGACAATGAATCACTGCAGCGTTATATAGGGCTACTGTTTCTTTTAGTCATAGTGATGACCGCACCACAGTTAATTATGCTTAAAAACGCTGCGGGAAGCTCACCGCTTCAATCTGTCAACGGTATTGAAATTACATTGGCGGCAATACTGTGTATTGGCGCCATTGCCACCGCTATTTTGCATAAACAGCGCATGACCGCACTCATTGCTATTTCGGTAGTGGGGCTTGTGGTCTCTATTACCTTTGCGCGTTTTTCAGCGCCGGATCTCGCGTTAACTCAGTTAGCCGTAGAAATTGTTACGGTAATTTTGCTGATGTTAGCACTGTTCTTTTTGCCCCAAAAAACCTCTGCCGACTCAGCGCCAAAGCGGGTGGTTCGCGACCTCAGTATTGCGGCCGTTATCGGCGGCATAGTGGCTACCATTAACTATGCAATTATCACCCGTCCCTTCGAGACTATTTCAGATTTTTTTGTAGAAAACAGTAAAACAGGCGGCGGTGGCACTAACGTTGTCAATGTGATTTTGGTAGATTTTCGTGGCTTCGATACCATGGGCGAAATCACGGTGTTAGGCATTGCCGCGCTGGGTATCTTCAAGTTGTTGACGAGAATTCCCCTTGCCATGCCCTCGGCCGATGATAAGGGGATTTCATGGACTAAGGATATTCACCCGCCTATTTTAGTGATGATTTCTCAGTCTTTACTTCCCCTTGCGCTATTGGTGTCTGCCTATATTTTTGTTCGAGGTCATAATTTACCTGGTGGTGGTTTTATTGCAGGCCTTGTTACCTCCGTAGCGCTAATTCAGCAATACATTGCTCACGGTGTGAACTGGGTTACACCACGTATACCTGTGAATTATCAAAGCGTGATTGCATGGGGGGTATTGCTGGCGGTACTCACCGGTGTTGGCAGCTGGGCGTTCGGAAAGCCATTTTTAACATCGTGGTTCGATTACTTCGATATTCCCTTCATCGGAAAAACAGAGTTGGCCAGCGCGCTTGTATTTGATTTAGGCGTTTATCTAACGGTAGTAGGGGCTACGTTATTAATTCTGGCAAACCTAGGTAAGCTAACAACCCAGCATCGCCCAACAATGGAGGAAAACTAATGGAATTATTGTATTCGCTATGTGTTGGCGTGATGACTTTCAGCGGTGTATTCCTATGCTTACGAGGCCGTACGTTCCCAGTGGTTATGGGGTTAATGATGCTCGGTTATGCCGTTAACTTATTTCTATTTTCAACCGGGCGGCTTAGCTTAGATGGCGCTGCTATTTTAGGTAAATCGGAAACCTACGCAGACCCTCTTCCTCAAGCGCTAGTGTTAACGGCCATCGTGATTGGCTTTGCGATGACGGCCTTTGCCGTCATTTTGTCGATGCGGGCTAGAGCCGACCTTGGGAATGATTTTGTGGACGGTAAAGAGCCACCTGGCAGGCCAAAGCAGTCGGTGTCTCGCTGGAGCAGTAAACAATGATGGACCATTTACCCATACTACCAATTTTGGTGTCATTGATAGGCGGGTTACTTCTTTTACTGCCGCCTTTTGCTGGCATTGAACGCTATGTTAATCGAAGGGTTGCAGCATTATTTTTATGCTTACTGCAGATAGCCGTTGCAATAGCGCTGATGGCAAAAGTCATTGATGCTGGGCCTATCATGTATGCGGTGGGTAACTGGGAGGCGCCTTTTGGCATCATATTATATGCAGATTCTCTTGCTGCACTTTTGGTTCTTCTCACCGGCTTTTTGGGGTTAGCATCAACGCTTTATTCATTCGCTGGCACCGACCGAGAGGGGCGTTATTTTCACCCCATAATGCAGTTTCAGTTAATGGGTATAACGGGAGCGTTTTTAACTCACGATCTGTTTAATCTATTTGTTTTTTTTGAAGTACTGCTAATTGCATCATATGTACTGCTTGTTCACGGTGGCGGGAAGCAGAGAACCCAAGCCAACGTGCATTATGTGATATTAAACCTAGTGGGTTCTGCCATATTCTTGATTGCCCTGGGGACTTTGTATGGCACTACCGGAACACTCAATATTGCAGATATGTCTCTTAAAATAAGCACTTTATCAGGGGGAGAGCAAGTACTGGCCAAAGTAGGCGGCATGATGCTATTGGTGGTGTTTGGACTTAAAGCCGCCATGCTGCCATTACATTTTTGGTTGCCCAATACCTACAGCGCTGCCAGCGCGCCTGTGGCTGCGCTATTCGCCATAATGACAAAGGTGGGCATTTACAGCATATTTCGGGTGTTCACTGTCATCTTTGGTGAAGGAGCGGGGGCGCTTAGCAACATGGTTTTACCTTGGGTATGGCCGCTCGCTATTTTAACGGTAATCGCTGGAACAATTGGCGTGTTAGCTAGCCCTAACTTACGCAATATTGCTGCTAATACCGTGCTTATATCAGTAGGCACCTTGCTGATGGCTTTTTCCATAAGAAGCCCAGAGGCAAGTGGGGCTGCGTTCTACTATGCACTTCACAGCACATTAATTTCAGCGGTGCTCTTTATGCTCGCCGATATGATAGGACAGCAGAGAGGGAAAGCTTTCGACCGCTTTGTCATCGCCAAAAAGGTGACTCAGCCAACACTGCTTGGCGCCCTCTTTTTTGTGGCTGCCATGGTGGTGGTTGGCTTACCGCCTTTTTCAGGCTTTATCGGCAAGGTGGTTGTTCTACAATCCGCCGCAACGGGATTAGATAAGGCGCTAGTGTGGTCTACGGTCCTTATCTCTACGCTACTCACTATCATCGCACTAGCACGAGCCGGTACAACCCTATTTTGGCGGCATGCTGGCGAGAGCGCTAACTCAGAAGGTGAGTCTGCATCTGTATGGCAGGTGGTAGGTGCTGTATTACTGTTGATGGCGTCTCCAATAATGGCAATTTTTGCTGGGCCCATTACCGAATACACAGCAATGGCTGCTGCGCAACTTCATGACGTACGACTCCCTGTGAGTGTGTTGCAATTACAGGGAGGTCAGCAATGAACCTTTTGTCACGCCTGCTGCCTACGCCTGGTCGCAGCGCCATATTACTTGTTATTTGGCTTATGCTGAATGTCACCGTAAGCCTGGGCCACATTATTCTTGGGTCTGTGTTTGCGATAGTAATCCCCTTATTGTGTGCACCGCTACAAATTTCACAGCCGAGAATTAAAAAGCCCCTTAAAGCATTTAAATACTTCTTTATGGTGCTTGGCGATGTGGTGGTGGCAAATGTGCAGGTGGCGATTTTAGTGCTTGGGCCCATGAGCAGAATAAAACCTGGCTTTGTTGCCGTGCCGCTAGATATTAAAGAAATTCGCCCTATTACCATACTGGCAAGTACGGTAACTATGACGCCAGGAACGGTTACCGCCGAGCTCTCAAAAGATAAGCGCTATTTGTATGTGCATGTGCTGCAAATGCCGGATGACGAGCAGGAAGTGATACGGCTTATCAAAGACCGATACGAGTCAGCCATTAAGGAGATGTTTCAATGTTAGCATTCACGTTGCTATGCGTAGGAATCATGATTTCTATAGGGTTAGTCCTTAATCTATGGCGCTTATTAGTCGGGCCAGATGTGGTAGACCGCATATTGGCACTCGATACTATGTTTATTAATAGCATTGCGTTAATCATGGTGTACGGCATACACAAAGGCACGTCGCTGTATTTTGAGGCGGCACTGCTTATTGCCATGCTAGGTTTTGTGAGTAGCGTTGCATTCGGAAAATATATTCTTCGCGGCGATATTATTGAGTAAAAACTGAATAAAAAATGAATAAAAGACTAATAGCGAAAAGTAAGTAATCGAATGAGTAATAAAATGAATAGACTGCGGATAAGGATAGGTAATGAATTTTTGGCTTGAGTTGACCGTGTCAGCTCTACTTATGATTGGCGGTATATTCGTGCTCGTGGGCTCAATAGGCTTGTTTCGCTTGAAAGATGCCTACACACGCCTTCACGCCCCCACTAAAGCGACCACAGTGGGCTTAGGAGGTATTTTGCTGAGCTCGGTTATTTACATGTCTCACCTTCAAGGCTACATCAATATTCACGCACTACTGATCACGCTGTTTTTGGTGATTACTGCACCAGTAACTGCACACATACTGGCCAAAGTTGCCATGCATCACAAAGTAAAAACTATGGATTCGACACAAAACGAAGGATTAGTTGATACGGCAAGAGAGCAAAAATCTGTGAATGATGCGGCTGGCTCGAGCAGTGATAAATAGGGAAGTGCATAATGGCGATTATTTATAATCTATGGTTAGACAACCTTGTTCTGTCAAAAGTCTCTTGCGTGTAGTTTTTGATTCTCACCATACCTCAAGCACTTTAATGCGGTTTCCTCTTAATCAATTCCAATGGCGCAAAATAAGTAGTAGGCCTCAAGCTTACACTCCCTAATGCTAGTGCTTAGGCTGCGTACATTGCATAAGAAGCTATTGGAAAAAGTCGCGGAGGGAAATCAACAAAAATACATTTAGCTGTTGATAACGGCGGTTTACCTGTCTACTTTGAGTTGTCAGGGGGACAGGTTCATGATGTCAGTCATGGCCCATCTCTGGTGGAGTCATCACCCTATTCTGAGGTGGTGGTTGCCGACAAAGGTTACGATAGCCAAGCTCTAAGGGAACTAGTGAGTAGCCGTAACGCCAAGCATCTCATCCCAAGAAAGAGGAATAGTAAAACAGGCAATGATGATAAATTAGCCAGAAACTACTACGGAGTGTTGGCACTGGCTTTTGCACTTATGTGGTTACCAATATGGTTTGATTAGAATACATACTAATTGAATTCTCAACTTCTCTTTCAAAATAAGCAATTGGATCGCAGCATGTTTTTTCAAAGAAAATGCCTGTTTACTAGGCATCAATTAATAACTAACAACTTGTCGTAATCGAGCTTTCCGTGCTGGTTTGCACACCGTCCATTGTGATTGAGCACGTTCTATACTTCACTTGTCTGGTGCAGCCACCGGGGTAAGCAACACCCGGTGTCCAGGTAGAGCTTGTACCATCATCGACCGTACCTGAATCCCAGGCTAAGTCCTCTATTGCTGTTTGCGCCAAGTTTTCTATAAGACATTCAGCCACGCCGACGTTGGTTAGATCGTTCACATTGCCACTCATAAAATTACCGATAGGAATACCATCAACCAGCGACACGCCTTTATGCAGCGACATTGCAAAGTATAAATCCCTGTGGCCGCTGGCCGATACATCGCCGACGAATGAGACATTGAAAACCAGTACGTTAACGCCAGGGTTACCAAATTTGACAGACGCGATTGCGTCAAGCGTATTGTGCTCCCAGCTGACTTGCACACCCCCACCGGTGACATTCAAGTCAAAACCAAAACCGGTTGCCTTAGTTTCAACATAATGGTCATTCCAGCTGCTGGTGCCGATTTCTGCCTTAAGGCCTTGTGCTAATTTAAACCGAATAAGTCGCTGGGCTTCTAAGCCGGTCAAATACGTTGAAGGATGAGTAGAACAATCGCTTCCTCCAGAACTATCCATCAAGCTTGAAGTGTCCATGGGTTGACTTAAGGTCTGTTTAGAAGTGGATGAATTTGTCTGCTGGCTAGTAACAATATCAGGATCATCCATCGAGAAATTGCTGACATGCGTTCTAAATTCTTCGTTGATATCATAGAACTGAGTTAGCGCTTGCTGTTCAGGGTTTGTGAGACCAGCATCGGTTACGACCACGTGAGGAGCATCAGTGTATTGATTGTGATTGGTCGCTGAAATATCGAACTTATACGCGGTCTCGGTAAGAGGGTTTGCGATAATGATGGTCCTTTGTGTTGTTTCGCAAACGTATTCCGTGGTCCCGAAAAGTGGATTTTCATGGGTATTTTCCAGGATACAGCTGAATGGCTCAAACTCCTGTGTAGCAATATTTCTTGCATCGTTATAATCACAGGTATCGCACGCATAGGTTTCTGTCAATTGTGAACCGTGTGCATAGGATGAGAGTGCAAGAAATGCGGAAATAATAAGGCTTGAGGTAAGAGTTTTATTGATTTCCATAATACTTTCCCTTTTTCATAAAAATGTCCATAGGGCTGCGTCCTTCAGCCTAAAGTGTACTTTCGAGCCCATTACATCATCGCGTTCGTTGCGAAGTTGGAGAGCAAACATCAAAGATATGCGTTAGGTAGCTTTTCTCAATCTCGAAGTACTGAATGACGCTAGCATATTATTTGAACAATTGTCACTAAATGACTTTTATAAGTTCATAAATTTGTAACACATAGAATATCAGCCAGGCTGTTTGTGAAGAGACAGTTGCCAGATAAGTTAGGAAGAGATTTAAGCCTTGCAAGCTGCAATTTTTTGAGCGATACGAATGATAGCCCAAATGCGTGCCCAACAAAAAAGGACAGCAATGCTGACCCTTTTCATCGTGCCCAGTGCAAGTCTGAGCAAATCGTATTAGACCTTACCTTGGTACTAGGTTCGCAGCTTGAGGGCCTTTTGAACTTTTTCAACAGTGAACTCGACAGTTTGACCTTCAGCAAGAGTTTTATAACCGCCAGATACAATTGAACAGAAGTGAACAAACACAGTCATGGAGCTGCCGTAGATGCTGAGAAAAAGACACGATCGCTTTGAGCGAGACGGCGATCTTCGAGAAATACGCTCCAACTGTCTGCTCCACGTAAGTTTCAGCCCCCAGAGTCACTGGCTCAAAAAGACAATGAGCTGACATTTAACGCGTACTTCAGCCGCAAGTGGTATCCAGTGGTTTTTTGCTATTGTTTGAGTGATAGCGAGTAACGCAAGAATCGCGTAGTACCTGATTTCGTAATGGAAGCGCATGTTATATTTTCACAGGGATTTCCCAAGTTCTTTTTATACTTTGCATTGATTCAACAAACTCGAAACTAGCCTCCCAAACGTATTTATTTTCTGAGAAGAATCCTTTGTTTGTCGGCTTCTTGTCATGCGGGATAGTAAAGCTGAAATCTAAGATTGTTTTAAAGTTTACATGGTTAATCTTTGTTGTAGCACTTGATTCCCAAACTTTATCGTTTCCGCTCTCATCGCCAACCCTTTTGCGCTGCCATAAAGTAATTGTTATTTCTTTAACGCTATTAAAGCTTGGCTTTTCAATTTCAATAGAACCTTTAAATTCCTCGCCAATTGTGCAGAATGATGGTGTTAATGTTAATGGAGTCTTACCCAACTTATAAAATTTCCGTTTTTGATAAGCGCCTATCACCCATAGAAGAATAGAGAACGAGAAAAAGCCTCCCAAAAATAAGTATATAGCAGGTGAGTTTGATTTGGTTGATATGTAAAGAAGGGTAATTGCAGCAAGAAAACAAATTATTCCAAAAATTTGAATGGCAATACCATGTTTGCTCTCTTGGCTGTGTATAATTTTATTAAGTTTATCCAAAAATTTTATTCCTGCAAAAATCACCATGGCTTTATGTAAATCTAAAAGCTTATTACTAAGGTTTCAAGTAACACTCATTTCCCATAAAAAACACGACCAATGTTTTTAGAGGAGTAGCGATTAGGCGCCCGCTCTATGTGCTAAGCTGCCATACGTCATAAAAATCATAATTGCAGCATTAGTACTTTTTTAACACTTTTGAATTAGCGTTAATGCGAGCAAGCGGCCCTTATTGGTAGAGTGAACATTAGAAATTATTTCCACTCTTTATCTTCTATAGTTTCTTAAAGTAAAGATTCCTTACCCGACCATTAGATATCCTAAAACCATTCACTGCGCCGCTATCATCACGTTCAAACGAGATATCGCCTACTTGTGACCTGAAAAAGTCATCTTTAACTGGCGCAATATGATGATCGCTAAGACGATAATGAGAAATTTTGAGCTGATCGTTGTCCGGCGAAAAATGATAAGTAGAAGAAAGTTCAGGGCTGTAGTAACTGCCTGCAAATTGAGATAACCAGGTTTCAGTCACTTTAACTGGCGTATAGGCAACTGACACATAGGTGTCAATGTTGTCTACT
The DNA here is from genome assembly GCF_057542855.1 of Alteromonas sp. 4NS20-0143. NCBI lineage: Bacteria > Pseudomonadati > Pseudomonadota > Gammaproteobacteria > Alteromonadales > Alteromonadaceae > Alteromonas > Alteromonas sp. 4NS20-0143. The sequence continues at coordinate 522,937 of NZ_BAAJLR010000003.1, read as the reverse complement.
TGTACTGTCATAAGGTTTTGCGCGCCATCTTCAGTAAACTCAACGAAAATTTCGCCCTCTACATTCAGCATTTTAAATGTGTTTTCATTCACGGGAGCAAGGGGGCTTGTATCATTTTTGCCTCGTGAATACATGAGTCTACCGTTGTCTAAATATATCTCTCTTGAATAGGCGTCTGGCTCATTCCAATAGTGACCCACATATGTATTTAATATGTCTTCACTTAACTCAACTTTGCTAAGTTCAAAAGAATTAGGTGTTTGTTTTGGTGACATTGACTCCATAAACGCGTCAGCAATAGCATTCTGAGGGGGAGGGGTATCTATTTCTAGAAAGCGTTCAGCAATTTGCAGAGCCAATTCCCAAGGTCTTGCATCCGCGCCGTTGTTCAATATAGCAATTGCTAAATTCTGCTCAGGAAATCGAGCTAAATATGAACGAAAACCGGCATCTCCGCCGCTGTGCTGAATATACTTGATGCCGTTGTAGTGACTAATAAATTGTCCGTATGCACCACCAAATGTGTCGCCGTTATTTAATGTGGCAAGCGTATTCATTTGTTTGATAATTGAAGGGCTGCCTACAGTAGGAGCGGTGAAGTTTTCCGACCATTTAAGAAGGTCTTCTGCGGTAGTAAACAAACTGGTTGCGCCTACATTTGCATAGTTCAACACACTTTTTTGATAGCCACTGTCAATTGGCTCGTAGGAATAAGCTCTATTGCTAACAATTTTTTGATGGTCGTCATAAAATAAGCTGTTGCTCATATTTAATGGCGTGAACAGTCTTTCTTGTGTGAATTGTGCAAAGGACTTACCGCTAACTCGAGCAACAACCTCTGCTAATAGTGTGAACCCAGTATTCGAATAAAGGAATTCTTCTCCGGGTTTGAAGTTTAGTTCTTTTTGTTTCGCTACCATTTTTAATACATGTTCGGTAGTGATCACATCATCTAAACGCCAGCCAGCCATACGCAACAAATTCCATTGATCTCGCATGCCGCTGGTGTGCGATGCTAAGTGTCGTAAGGTTATGGTTTCACCAAAATCAGGTACTTCAGGTATGTATTGTCGTACGTCATCGTCAAAATTTAACTTACCTTCTTCAGCGAGTAACAAAATGGCAAAAACGGTAAATTGCTTCGATACAGATGCAACGTGAAACATGGTGTCTGGCGTAACAGGTATATCGTATTCGAGGTTTGCACTGCCATAACCTTTTGAGAAGACAACCTCTCCATCTTGTAACACGGCAACCGAGGCTCCCGGCTTGTCACTATCATCAAATTGGGCAAAGAGTTTGTCGAACTTTGAGGTTTGTTTCGCAACGGCATCATCAGGCACTGTAGACTTTGCAGAAGGTTGGCAGGCAGATATAGAGATGAGTAGTGATAAGCTAATAACTATTTTAACAGCAAGATGAGACACAATAACGATTCCTTGTTAACTCTTGTTTTTCGATATTCTCTAGTGAGGAGCCTAGAAAAAGTGAAAGCCGTTCAAAAGCAAATAGTAGAGTAAAACTGTTTTGGGCTATCGGCAATTATATTTTTTATGGACGTCCTGCCTATTGTAATCACTTCCCCAAAGCGTATACGTTCTATAGAGAAATGTTTAGCAAAGCCCCACACGCGTTAGTATTCACAGTGATTTTTTACGCATGCGTTTGTTTAGCACCGCATCGCCGTCTTCCTTTGAAAGCAAGATGCTGTCTGTAATGCTAACCAATGCCAGTATAGCCATAAATACCATGGCGATGGTGAATGTTGTTATATCTGGCGTATCTGCAGATTGACCGAGTATTAACGCAGCCACTGCTATGGCCAGTGCTGAAAGTGTTATTCCCAGCCCGCGATTCATTTGCATCAATATTGCCCCAAGGGTATTTGCATCGCGCATCTTATCTGGGGGAACGTCTGCAAAAGCGATGGTATTTAGCAAAGTGAGGTGCATTGAACGGGTAATGCCATTGATGAATAGCAGAGCTGCAATGGTAAAGGACGAGGTGTTAGCATCAATCATTGCCAAGGCGACAAAACCTAGCGCAATAAGTACTCCGTTAACAATCAATACCGGTTTAAAGCCAAAGGTATTCATAATCCATGTTGTGGCAGGTTTAATAGCAAGGTTACCTGCAAACAGCCACAGCAAGATAGAGCCGGCTTCTACAGGTGTGTAACCCAAGCCAAGTTGCAGCATTAGGGGAATAAGAAAAGGCGCACTGCCTAGCGCAATGCGCACGACAGAGCCGCCATACACCGATAATCGAAAGGTGCGATGCTGCATTGCATCAAATGAGAAGAGCGGATTCTTTGCTCTTTTTATGTGCCACATGGCAAGCAGCATACCCACAAAACCCACGGAAATAATGGTGGCACTTTCTAATAGTCTGTCACCGTTACTCGCAAGAAACTCAATGCCAGCCATAAAAAGTGCAAACCCTACGCCGGTGAGCAGAAAGCCTTTTACATCGAATGTGCTTACTTCGCCTTTTGTATTTTGAAGTAAATATGCCGAGGCAATAATTGCAATTAAGCCCAAAGGAATATTCATATAAAATATCCATTGCCAGCTGAAATGGGTGGCAATATAGCCCCCTAATACAGGGCCGAGTAAAGGGGCACTCAGCGCTGGCCAGGTAATTATGGCCACCGTTTTAACTAATTTTTCTTTTGGCAGGTCACGAAGTACCACTAACCGGCCAACGGGCACCATCATTGCCCCGCCAATTCCTTGTAATATTCTCGATAGAGTAAATTCAACCAGGGTGGTGCTCAAACCACATAGCACAGAGGCAAGGGTAAATACCCCAATGGCAGCAATAAATATGGTTCTAGCGCCAAAGCGATCGGCCACATAGCCACTGAGGGGGATGAATAGGGTAACCGCAACAAGGTATGCCGATACACCAATTGAAAGGTGCGCAGCGGGGATCCCAAAATCTGCGGCAATAACTGGGAGCGCCGTAGTAATAACCGTGGCGTCCAGAATTTCCATAAAGAGCGCCCCCGCCACGAGAAGGGCAGTGGCAGCGTCTTTACTGATTAATTTCAAAGGCGCGCACAACTCTAGCTACGCCAGTCACATTGCGAGCAATGTCTACCGCAGCGGTGGCTTCTAGGCTGGATAATCTGCCCATAAGAAATACTTCAGAGTCTTGTACTACTACCCTTACTTGCAACGCAGGTACACGCTCGTCGGCAACAAGCTTTGTTCTCACTTTGGATGCGAGCCAAATGTCGTTGGCTTGAGTACCTGCACCTATTGGAGTAGCAACGCGCACTTGGTTGTGTATTTTCTTTAAATAATCCACGTTTTGGGCGCGTTCAACCGCTTCGTTAATGAGCGCTTGATTAGGCGCTTGACCGGTGAGCAGCGCTACGCCGTTGTAAACATCAACCTGTAGGTTAGCTTGCTCTTTCAACGCATCGCTTTTAGACCATTGAAACGCTACCGCACTGTCGGCATTTTGATCGTCAAGCTGGGTGCCCACGGTTCGCCGGTCGTTAGCTACCTTCGCTGCAACAGCACCTGCAGCGCCAACCGCCACCACACAACCTTGTAAGGTCATGGCAAAAGTAATAGCTAGAATGCTTACGCATTTTGTCATTGGCTTCATAAATTAATAATTACTCGTCACCGTGATCAGCTGGGAATAAGCTATCGTCAATGCACTCGCATAAATTGTGAATGACAAGCAAATGCACTTCTTGTATTCGTGCAGTACGGTTTGACGGTACGCGAATTTCTACATCGTGCTCACTAAGAAATCCGGCCATTTCTCCACCGTCTTTACCAGTCAATGCAACTATCGTCATGTCGCGCGACAGTGCTGCTTCCATGGCGGCGGTAACGTTGCGCGAGTTTCCGCTGGTAGAAATAGCAAGAAGGATATCGCCGGGTTGACCTAGCGCACGTACTTGCTTGGCAAAGATTTCATCGTAGCTGTAATCGTTGGCAATAGACGTAATTGTTGAGGTATCGGTACTCAATGCTATAGCAGGCAGGCTAGGGCGGTCCCTTTCGTAGCGATTTAGCATTTCAGAAGAAAAGTGCTGTGCATCGCCAGCCGAACCGCCATTACCGCAGCTAAGCACTTTATTTCCACGAATAAGCGCTTCAACCATCATGCTCGCTGCTTTTTCAATCGACTCTGGCAAAATTTCAGAGGCAGCAATTTTGGTTTGAATACTTTCAGTAAAGTTAGCTTTAATTTGTTCAATCATACTTCTTCTCTTTTTAAGCGAGCTGCTGATAGAAAATCTTCAGCGCTGGTGGGCGCGTATGAGGCGCTTCGAATGCTAAAGCAGGCATTAGCCAATATTTTTTAGCCATTGAAGACGATTACCGTCGATAGCAATAACGTCTATCCGCAATGACGTAGACGTCGAATTGAGGCTATTATCTAACAAATAGAACTCAAACGCAGCTTGAATTCGCTGCAGTTTTTGTGCGGTAACGAATTCTGCTGCATTGCCAAATTTCGTATTCTTACGATATTTGACCTCAACACACACTATGGTGTCGCCGTCTTGCATAACAATATCTAATTCGCCTCGGCGCGTGCGATAGTTTTGACAGCGTAAACTAAGACCTTGTTCCAATAAAAATTGACAGGCTTGTTGCTCTGCTGCATTCCCTTGCACTATCGACATAATAACTCTCTATTCTGTGAGTATTTCCACTTTTTCATTGCGAATGATAGCCCTGGGCTGCAGCCGCTCTACTTCGCCATTCTCGTTTAGTGACAGCGAGCCTGTAAGCCCATCGTGATTCAAGTATTGTAGCGTGTTTAATATACCAAGCTGGGGGAGTAGCTCATATGCGTCATACCCAAAGGCGAATAAACGCTTTTGCATGGTACTTTGTGCTGCAAAGGCTTGGTCTACGGTTTGGGCTAAACCTTGCCATTTATGCTGCGGCATTAACCAAGGCATATCGATAAAGTGAATGTTTTTCAAATCACGCCACTGGTTTTTACCGCTGTCGTAATCCATAGAGCGAGATGAGGCATAAACGGGTATGGGCTGCCCATCAAGAGGGTTTAGGCTTGCTTCAATAATCGGGTTGAGTAATTCGGTGTCTTGTGGTGAAGCAAATGCGATAATCGCGTCTATGTCTCGTCTGCTACGAGGCATGTTGTACACTTCGTCATTAGTCATGTACTCAATTTGATTAATTCGTTCGTTGCTTTGCGCCACATCCAGCGCTGAAGTAATGCCTTCTCTCAGCGAGTTACTGTCATTGAACGTTACCGACGTAATGTTGGTGCGGCGTTTGCCTTCTGCCTGGTTCAGCGTTTCCCAATGCGCTTTAAATGTATCATCCATGCGCATGTAAAGAGAGCTCTGCTCTGCAATAACAATAGGGGCCCTGAAACCTTTGTTAAATATAAGCTCTGCAAGCTGTTTGGCCTCATCTTCTGGTGCTAGACCAAAGAAGTTAGCTGCGATAGGTTGCTCTACAGACGTTTTCTCAGATAAACCTTGCTCTGCAGATAAGGGAGGCATCGCGCTTTTTTGTTCTGATAGCGAGCCGGCTTCAGCGTTCCCCGAATCATCCTGCTGTGCAAGCATCTCAATGGTTCTATCAAGCTCGCCCATTGCCTGCTGAAAATTATCAAACCGATTTAGGGCTAATACATTTACCCCAGTAGGTAGGGCAGGCACTATGCGTTCAACGTTATCCTTAAGTAGCGGGCCAATAACAAATTTTGCTTCTCCGATGGCACTTACAATACCCTCGACATCTTTGTCTGTGGTATCGACAAAGCTAAGCTGAGGCAGGTCGCGCTCGCTCTGATTATCTTCAATGCTCTGATAATACGCAGCCATGATGCCGTTTTTAATGGTATTTCCCGTTGCGCCAAGACGCCCCGATAGTGGGAGCAACACGGCAATACTGTCGATGCTAGGGCGAGAAAGCTGGGTAGCGCTATCTACATTTTTAGGGAAAGCCTTGCCTAGACTGTGACCTGCATAGACACGTTTGAAATTGCGTAGGTTAGCGGCAAGCTGTTCAGGGTTAGACCGATATTCTTGCGTTAATTTTCTTAAGCTAACAAAGGGAGAAAGTGCGGGATACTGCGCGCTTACGTCGTCAAGTGATGATAAGGGCATTGACGTTACCCATGCCCAAATTTGCTCTACTTTTTGTTCGTCAGTGAGGTCGGTTTTCAATAGGCTGTTTGCCGCCGCGCCATAATTACCATTACGAATAAATAACTGTGTCTGAAGGTGTGCTTTTTCGATAGCAAATTGGCTTTGGTCAGGCACTGTCTCAAGCAGTGTCAGTAGGGTTTGAGACGACGCGTCAGGGCTGTTTAAATACACTTTTGCCATAAGCAGTGCGTAAGCAGGTTGGTTAGCAGTAGATACGCCGTCTTGCTTCACTTCATAAAGCACTTGTTGGGCTAACAGGGGCTTTTGATTTGCGATATACAGCTCAGCAGCTTCTAGAAGTAAGGTGTCTCTTCGCTCTTTATTGCGAGTTTCAAGCCACGCCTTTTTTGCCTCAACAAGCTTGTGTTCAGGTGTAATCTCTTCTTGGGTAACAGGCTGCTCAACAGGAGATTTTACGTTTGTTGAAACGTTAACCGCTTTTTTGGGCGTACTCGTGCAGCCAACTAACAATAACGGTGAAAGCAGTAATGAGGTTACCGCAAAACGCGTAATGTGTTTTCCAGTGGTTCCGGTATGGCGCACAGTTTCATTCCTTTTACTTCGATATGGGCTCAGTTTATCTCAACCAGTGTGAAAATCTACGCTTGGCGGCATAAACTGGACTATTGGCATGTTACACTTACCGCATTATCACGTTTCTATTATTATTTATGACTAACTCTGCCAATTCTATAAAAGACGTTGCTACGCTATACATTGTACCCACCCCCATCGGAAACTTAAACGACATAAGCGCTCGTGCTATCGAGGTACTTGGCAGTGTGAGTTGGATTGCGGCAGAAGACACCCGCCATAGCTCAAGATTACTTCAGCACTTGAGTATCACTACCAAAACATTATCGCTGCACGATCATAACGAAGATAAGCGTGCAGCCATGTTATGCGAGCGACTAAAAGGTGGCGAGGCGGTTGCATTAATCAGTGACGCAGGAACACCGCTTATAAGCGACCCTGGCTTTATTTTGGTACGTCGCTGCCGAGAGCAGGGCATTCCGGTTTGCGCCCTGCCAGGCCCCTGTGCAGCCATTACTGCATTAAGCGCGTCAGGCTTACCTACAGACAAGTTTATTTTTGAAGGGTTTTTGCCAGTAAAAGCACAGGCCAGAGAAAGTGCGGTTTCTGCGCTACTTGATAGACCTTACACGAGTGTATTTTACGAAGCGCCACGCAGGATTTTAGACACAGTGACGCTTATTCAGCGGGTGCTCGGTGAAAGGCATATTGTAGTGGCGAAAGAGCTAACTAAAACTTTCGAAACCTATGTAAGCGGCAGCGCCCAAGATGTTATTGATTACCTAACATCCGAAGCGGCCCACCAAAAAGGCGAGTTTGTGGTGATGATTGGTCCAGCTCACGTTAGTGAACAGGAAATTCCCTCTGAGGCAATGTCATTGCTGCACACACTTTGTGAGCATATTCCACTGAAAAAAGCTGCTGCGGTAGTAGCAGGACACTATGGATTAAAGAAAAACGCACTTTATCAAGCGGGGTTGGACGCAAAAGAATAAACCTGAGCTAATTGGGGCTGGCACTGATCTTAACTGTCTTTTAGTTGTTACCAATTAAGAGAATGTTGAACAGCAGAAAATGGAGGCGTAAATGAAAAAAACATTGAAAATCACCATGGCAGAGGGCAAGTGGCTGGTAGATGTGTTCTCAAAGGCCAATGATTCGGGAGTGTTCGATTTGATTCACCCTAATACCAGCGCTGAGATATCGTTTAATGAAGGTGAGATGTATGGTTTTCGGTATAGCGTAAGCGGAAAACAAGGTACCTCATTTACCATCGAGCTGGATGATATCGTGCTAGTGGAAGGGGAAATAGATGAAAGCGAAACCGCAAAGGGTAGTGGTGTTATATAAGCGCTATCGATAAAGCCCGGCCAAAATGTCGGTAGTTAACACCGACACGTTTGCTGGCCTTTGACTTACGACAATTAAACGATGAGGTATGCAATGCCGTTACCCCTTTCGCTTCTAGATTTGGCGCCTATTTCAGAAGGCCAGAGTATAAGTAATGCACTGAGTAATTCGCGAGAGCTAGCTCAACAAGCAGAGCGCAGTGGATATCAACGGGTTTGGTTGGCAGAGCATCACGGTATGTATGGCGTGGCAAGTTCTGCTACTGCGGTAGTACTAGGGAATATTGCTAATGCGACCAATCATATTCGAGTTGGAGCGGGTGGTGTGATGTTGCCTAACCATTCGCCTCTGGTCATTGCTGAGCAATTTGGCACATTAGAGACTTTGTATCCCGGGCGTATTGATTTAGGACTTGGGCGAGCTCCAGGTACTGATATGGCTACCGCTAAAGCATTACGTAGAAACCTTAGTAATTCAAGTGCTATAGACACCTATCCTGACGATATTAAAGAGCTTCAGCGCTATTTAAGTACTCCTGAACCCGCCCAAAACATTGTTGCGGTGCCAGGCGCTAATACGCATATTCCTTTGTGGCTATTAGGCTCTAGTTTATACAGTGCGCAGCTTGCCGCATCGTTTGGGCTTCGCTATTCATTTGCCTCACATTTTGCACCAGACCAGCTTTTTGATGCTTTGCATCTTTATCGTTCTACGTTTACTCCGTCCGAAAAATTAGAAAAACCTTATGTTATGGCAGGGGTAATGGCGGTAGTAGCCGATACCGATGAGGAAGCGCAATACCTTTTCACTTCGGTTCAACAACAGTTTATGAATATGCGCCGAGGGCTTAATAAGCCTTTTGCTAAACCGACGGACGACCTATCTACAATGTGTACGCCTACTGACCATGCAATGCTGTCTCATGTATTGCAGTATGCGCTGGTCGGCTCAAAAAACACAGTGACTGAGCAGCTAGCACAGTTTTTAGGGAAAACTGAGGTCGATGAGCTGATTGTTTCAATGCCCATCCATAATTTAGACGCTAGGTTAAAGAGTGTGTCGCTGCTAGCCGAGATAATGCATTAGAAATGCTGGACTGACGTGTAATTAAAACGGTTTCGATTACATCGAAATTCGTAGATAAGGGCCAGCATGGTAGAACACAAAAAACACTAAGAAAAAGTCGGCCGATGTAGGCCGACTGTTTTTAGATTTATTGGCTTAAGACAAGCGCCCTTTAAAGTCTTCGTACGTGAAACTTCGAACTAATTCAAACTCACCGTTCGAGCGCAATATGCCAATGGACGGATGGTCAACACCATTAAAAAACGTAGTTTTTACCATGGTGTAGTGCATCATATCTTCAAACTGAACACGGCTTCCTGCTACGAGAGGTTCATCGAAGGAGTAGGTGTCTATAACATCTCCAGCAAGACATGAGTTGCCGCCAAGCTTATAATTGTGGGCTTTTTCGTTTGGTAATGCCGCATCTAATACGGTAGGTCGATAGGGCATCTCTAACACATCTGGCATGTGAGCAGTGGCCGAGATATCCAATATGGCAATATCACCTTCGTTATTTACCACGTCCACCACTTCCGATAGTAAAGGGCCTGTTTGCCACGCTACCGCAGAGCCCGGCTCTAAGATAATATCAAGGTGGGGGTAACGCTCTTTAAATGCCGACAGTGTGTTGATTAAGTGCTCAACGTCATAGCCTTCACTTGTCATTAAATGACCGCCGCCTAAATTCAACCATTTCAATTGATGTAGCCATTTGCCAAATCGTTTTTCAATGGCCTGCAAAGTACGCTCTGTGGCAAAAGAATCACATTCGCATAAATTGTGGCAGTGAAAACCTTCAATTCCATCAAGGCTGACACCCTCTAACTCATCCGCTCTTATCCCTAATCGCGAACCGGGTGCAGCGGGGTCGTAAAGTGGTGTATCTGCTTCTTGATGCTCAGGATTAATTCTCAGACCAAGTGATACGTCTTTTAGCGCCTCACGATGGGTATGCCATTGGCTGAGGCTATTAAACGATAAATGGTGTACCAGTGAAGCCAGTGCTTTTGCATCCTCGGCTTTATAAGCAGGAGAATAGGCATGAACCTCTTTGCCCATTTCGGCTGCTAACTTTGCCTCCCACACTGAGCTTGCGGTGGCACCCTGAAGATATTGTTTGACGATATCGAAGCAAGACCACATAGAAAAGCCTTTAAGGGCTAAAATAATTCGCACGCCTGACTCGTCTTGAACGCGCTTCATCAGCGTTAGGTTACGAATTAATTTTGCCTCCTCAAGAACATAGCAGGGTGAGGGAATATCAGTGCGTTGGGTAAGATCGGTCAAGGTGTTCACGCTCCGGTCAATAACGTAAAAAAGGGGCACTTAACATAGCGCCCCTCGTAAATATCAATAAGTATTTGTTTAAAGCAATCTACTTAGTAAATGGGCTGCTATCGCACTCTAGTACATGCCACGGCAGTCCGTGTTCATTAAGCATATCCATGAACGGGTCTGGATCAAACTGTTCCATATTCCACACACCGGCTTCTTTCCACGTGCCGTTTAACATAAGTGCAGCACCAATCATCGCAGGAACGCCTGTGGTGTAAGATACCGCCTGAGCACCCACTTCCTCATTACACTTAGCGTGTTCGCAGTTATTGTAGATAAAGATGGTCTTTTCTTTGCCATCTTTTATACCTGTAATGTAAGTACCAATACAGGTCATGCCTACATAACCTTCTGCAAGCGAGCCTGGGTTAGGTAATACAGCTTTTAGAAACTCTAAAGGCACAACTTGTTGGCCTTGAAATTCTATAGGCTCAATGCTCGTCATACCGATACCTTCAAGCACGCGTAGGTGGTTGAGGTAAGCCTCGCCAAATGTCATCCAAAAACGGGCACGTTTAAGGGTTGGGAAGTGTTTCACCAACGACTCAAGCTCTTCGTGGAACATAAGGTACGAAGCGCGCTCGCCTATATTTTGATAGTCAAGGTCTTCTCGAACGCTAAGCGGATCAGTTTCTTTCCACTCACCATTTTCCCAAAATTTACCACGCTGAGTAATTTCGCGGATATTGATTTCTGGGTTGAAGTTAGTCGCGAATGCTTGCCCGTGATCGCCGCCATTACAATCGACAATATCAAGGTAGTGAATTTCATCAAAGTAGTGTTTTGCTGCATACGCAGTAAAGACGTTAGTGACACCTGGATCAAAACCACTTCCAAGTAATGCCATGATACCGGCATCTTTAAACTTGTCTTGGTACGCCCACTGCCATGAGTATTCGAATTTTGCTACGTCTTTTGGTTCGTAGTTTGCGGTATCAAGATAATGAGTGTTAGTTGCCAAACACGCGTCCATGATAGGTAGGTCTTGATATGGCAGTGCCAAATTAATCACTAAGTCTGGCTGCACTTCGTTGATTAACGCTTCTACTTCTTTAGCATTGTCAGCATCTAAAGCAAATACGCCCTTTACGCGGTCTTCACCAACTTCTTGCTGAAGAGCTTCACATTTAGACACCGTTCGACTTGCTAAGAATATTTCATCGAAATGTTGTGGCAAACGAGCACACTTTTTAACCGTCACTGAGGCAACGCCGCCAGCACCAATAATGAGAACGCGAGACATAGTATTAATCCCTAAATTTTGCGAGTAAATTTTTGCTGAATGCTAGCAGACACCGGCGATTTGGCAAGCAAAGTCAGTGTCTGAAAGTATAAATAGTATAAATTTTCCTGCTAACGATAGAAAACGTTATGCACGTTTTAACTATCGCAGGGTTTACAAGCTTGTTTAGTCAAGCTTGGGTCGTACAAAGATTGCAGCTAGGGCGCCGCAGTATTAATTGGCGGCGATACCACCACAGAACCGTCAACCTTGTAATAAGGATATAGGAGCAATCGTTCTTCTTGATCAGGCGACGATGTTACTACCGCTATGGCATCAACATTTTTGCTGTTCTGTGTATTGATAGTCGCAGCATAGACTAAAACGCTGTAACTGTTGGTGTCTGTGGTTGTGTCGATGATCCTCCACTGGAGTTGCTCAATGAGTTGTGACTCACGTTTGCTCTCAGTGGTTTCATCTGCAAATATACAACCGTTTTTACCGTCTTGGTTTATAGCCGCAAAAGGGTAAAATACATCGCTGTTTAGTAGCATTACTTTACATATGGAAAGTGATTTGGAAACAAGTTCTTTTAAAGGGATTGGCAATGTAACTGGTCGGTCGATCATGTTGTATCTCCTCAAAGTTAGCGTTGCTTGCGATGCTATAGTTAAGACTCTATAGGTCATCACTATTATTTTACGATTGCTGTTTTTAGATACCCTGTACTTTTTTTCCTTTCATCATTGCTTACGGTGTATTGGACTCATAGGTTTACTATCACTACAGAAATGAGCACTGTGCAATATCCTTAGCGAGCACCCTGAAGTCCGCCGGTGTGTAAGACAATAATCTTACTACCTGATTTAAATGTGCCCTTTTTAAGCATATCTTTCAATGCGAAAAATACTTTTCCGGAATAAACAGGCTCAATATTAAAGGGCATGGCGTTGTTAAAGTTCTCACAAAACGCCTTTAAATAGGGCGGCGCCTTTGCATATCCACCGCAATGGTATTCATGGTTAATATGCCAGTTACTGTTTGTTTTTCTCTCTTCGTCATTGCTCGCAGGCGCTTTTGCTGCGAGTTCTTTTGTCATAATTTCCTTTGTCACAATTTTTTTTGTCAAAATGGCAGGGGCTAAAAACTGGTTAACTAAGGATTCCAAGTAATCTTGACCTTTAAGCACGCCAATACCAATAGCGTGCTGGTTTGGCGTTAACGCACTGACAATACCTGCCATTGTGGCACCACTGGCTACGGGGGCAATAATAGTGTCGAACTCGGCATTGTGATTGGTAGCGAGCGCTTCAGTAATCTCACTCACTAACTCTGCAACCCCTTCGATTGCCTGTTTTTGGCTTCCCCCTTCTGGGATGATAATGGCAGGGGAAAAGCGCTCTTTTAGTGTGTTGAGGTATTCGGCAGAGTCACGTTTTTTATAGGTTATTCGGTCAACATACTCAATATCGACGTTCCATGAAGTTAGGTCGCTAATCATTGGTGTTGGTGTAGCAGAGTAGTCACCACGGATAATGGCTGTAAGCGGAATGCCGAGGGTATAACACACATATCCGAGTGCATGCAGGTGATTTGAAAAGCCACCACCAAAACTGATGAGTCTGAGAGAGCCTTTGGCGTATAGAGAGCCCTGAGCAGTGGATGAAAAACCCTCAGCGTTAAAGGAGCGCTCAGCGGTGGATGAAGAGCCCTCAGCGTTAAAGGAGCCCTCAGCGCTGAATGAAGAGCCCTCAGCAATAAATGAAGATTCTTCATCGTCAGGAGAGTCCCCATCAGCATTTTGAGGTAGTCCTTCCTCAAATGCAGCACCGTCTAGATATTGCTCTGCGTAGCCGTAAATAAACTGCTTCAGTTTCCGCCACTTATTACCAGACACTACGGGGTGTATTTTGTCGTCGCGCTTTACATAAATAGTCACATCCTCGGCACCAGGCCAGTCAGGTTTGAACAATTCTAAAGGTGAAGGCTGGGTGAGTGTTTGCTCAAGCGTTGTTAGTTTATTCACAGGAGGAAGTTGCCACAATTGATCATTCATTATCTGCTCGCAGTATAACTAATACGACCATAAATCAAAAAGTATAGAAATGTTGAAAGCGTCAGTTCGTCAAATAGGGCGACTAAAATTAACGCCGGAGAGTCATACAGGGAAAAATGATGAAACCTAAATTAACAGCGAAAGCTGAATTAGCGTGTATCAAACACGCAACCTCAAATAAATCGCAGGCAGAGAAGAGCTCGCTGTTGAGTTCTTTAGTTAATAAGCTTCGCACTGTCGTGAAACGGGCTGCTTTTTTAAGTTTAACAATGATGAGTATTTCTCTGATGAGCGTATCTTTTGCATCACATGCTGCTTTGCCTTCGCCAGTATCTGAAAGTGTCCCCGATGCAGAAGTTGTAGGCAAAGATATGTTTACTTATTACCTATTCGACGTTTACGAGGCTACCTTGTTCGCTCCCAAGGGAGAATATGAGAAAGGAAAGCCTATTGCCTTAACGCTAAAATACCAACGTTCGCTAGACGGTAAGAAAATAGCGGAGCGTTCTATTGATGAGATGAAAAAGCAGGCAAAGCTTGATTCAGAGAAAGCCAAGCGCTGGTTACAAGACATGGTAGATATTTTCCCGGATGTAAAAGAGGGAGATGTATTAACAGGCGTAGCCACTGAAGAGGGCAACGCCTTATTCTATTTCAACGGCGAAAATGCTGGGGAAGTTAAAGACCCAGAGTTTACGCAAAAATTCTTTGATATTTGGTTGGGTGAGAATACCTCAGAGCCTAAGTTTAGAAGAGCGTTACTAGGCATCAAATAAATTGCTTTGTGTGCGGCGAAGCCTCTCTGATAGCGAGAGAGGCGTTGGGTAAAACACCTTTAGCTAACGCATTTTGGGAACATAAAGCGGAACTATTAGCGTAGCTCAAAGACTATTTTTTAATTTTAGCATTAGAGTAAAGAACAGGATAATTATGAAATCATTGAAACGCGCTGCCTATGCACTAGCAGGATTGGGAATAAGTGCAGTAACGCTGAGTGGTTGTTCGGTGTCGGTTGAAGGTAAAGACTATACCTCTGTGCAACCAGCATTTAACATCGAGCAGTTTTTTGATGGTGATGTCAAAGCGTGGGGCATCGTTCAAAATCGCTCTGGCGAAGTAGTGCAGCGTTTTAAAGTGGATATTGATGGTTCTATTGACGGTGACACGTTAACACTCGATGAAAGCTTCGATTATGGTGTTGGTGAAGGTCCAATGTCCCGCACGTGGAAAATTGTTAAACAAAGCGACGGAACATTCGTTGGAAACGCTGGTGACATAGACGGCCCTGCTGCAGGTACATCATACGGTAATGCTTTCAATTTCCATTACCAAATGGATTTACCCGTAGACGACACCAGTTACTCTGTGACGTTTGACGATTGGTTTTGGGCTTTTGATGAAACA
Source organism: Alteromonas sp. 4NS20-0143 (assembly GCF_057542855.1). NCBI lineage: Bacteria > Pseudomonadati > Pseudomonadota > Gammaproteobacteria > Alteromonadales > Alteromonadaceae > Alteromonas > Alteromonas sp. 4NS20-0143. Next base: position 507,811 of record NZ_BAAJLR010000003.1, on the reverse strand, counting down.
ACCATGATGAATCGCTCTTATATCCGCAAATTCGGGATTGTTATGGCCGAAGTGACCATATTCATGCAAAAGCAGGAGTAGCATTGTAAGTTATTGGAATATTGTGAAAATTTTAAGGTGGGATTGTGTTGCGTTGATGCTACAGAAGCATTGGCGCAACTAATAATGACTAACGTGTAGACAGCGTTATCTGACATTTCTGAACGGGGTTTGGTGCAAGCGTAAGCCCTCATCTTTGATTAAACAAGCTCGTGCTTATTTTCTCCAGCTAACTTACTTTCTTCTCTAACGTTCTCAAAAACCATACTGTCTGAGACTCTTCGCTAATAAGTTGCTTATTGTTGCAGTAGCGCAATTTATTTGCTCTTTTTTGTTACAGGCCCTTGTTCAAACAGTCAGTTGTGGAAAAGCGACGGTTTCTTGCTCTACTTCTTCTTAATTCCTCGTCAGTGCACAATGTAAAGATTAAAAAAATTTAAACCTTTTGATTTCGCCATCGTAGCAATTATATGTCGTAGGTGTTGTGCCCTACATGCAATGGAATTGAGCCTATTAAAGGCTCATTAAAGGAGATTTTATGTCAAAGAAGCCACAGTTAACTACATCAGCGGGCGCTCCAGTAGTCAGTAATGAAACGACTAAAACAGCGGGAGAACGCGGTCCAGCATTACTTCAAGATTACCAGCTTCTCGAAAAGCTAGCTCATCAAAATCGTGAGCGTATTCCCGAACGTGTTGTTCATGCAAAAGGGTGGGGAGCACAGGGTACATTCACCGTAACTCATGATATTACTGACTATTCGTGTGCTGATATCTTCTCTCAGGTAGGTAAGCAAACAGAGGTATTGAGCCGATGGTCCACTGTAGCTGGAGAGTCAGGCGCAGCCGACACCGAACGTGATGTTCGCGGCTTTAGCTTGAAGTTTTATACCGCGCAAGGTAACTGGGACATGGTAGGGAATAATACTCCCGTATTTTTCGTTCGCGACGGTTATAAGTTTCCCGACTTTATTCGTACTCAAAAGCGCCATCCAAAAACTAACCTGCGCTCGCCAGAGGCTATGTTCGACTTTTGGGCTGCTCAGCCAGAAAGCGTACACCAAGTTACTATCTTAATGTCAGATAGAGGTATTCCTGTTTCGCCTATGCATATGAATGGATATGGAAGCCATACTTTCAGCATGTGGAATAAAGAGGGTAAGCGTCACTGGGTGAAATTTCACTTTAAAACCCAACAGGGTATTAAGAATTACACCAATGAAACATCGGAAAAAATCATCGGTAGCACGCGGGAAAAGTATCAAGAGGAGCTTTACAGCGCGATAGATGAGGGCAATTTCCCTAAGTGGACAATGTACATACAAGCGATGCCAGAAGAGGAGGCGGGTGAGCAGAGCTTTAACCCGTTTGATCTCACCAAGGTGTGGCCACATGATGATTACCCACTGATCGAGGTGGGTGAATTAGAAATGAACCGCAACCCAGATAACTATTTTCAAATGGTTGAAAATGCCGCATTTAGTCCATCAAATGTTGTTCCGGGGATCGGGTTTAGCCCAGATAAAATGCTGCAAGCGAGGATTTTTTCTTACGCAGACGCTCACAGGTATAGATTAGGCACGCACTACGAAGCGCTTCCTGCCAACGCGCCAAAGAACAGCGATGTAAATCATTACCATAAAGATGGAGCAATGCGATTCTTTACTAATGATTTCGGGAATCCAGATGCTTATTATGAACCAAATCAACATGATGGGCCGGTTGCGGACTTTTCAGTAAAAGAGCCGCCTCTACGAATCGATGGCGATGCAGATAGGTATCATCAAGATGATGCAGACGTTGATTATGTTCAGCCCCGGAAGCTTTATGAAATGTTTTCGGATGAGCAAAAAGAGCGGATGTATAAGAACTATGCCGCTGCTATGGGGCCATGTTCAGATGAGGTGAAATCGAGATGGTATGCCGTTCTTGAAAGGGTGCACCCTGACTACGCTGCTGGCGTGAAAAATGCGGTAGAAAGCCTTGATACTGATGTGAATACGGTACCGATTACTGAGAACACACCGCTTGAAGACAACTAGAGCAAAAGCAGCTCTTAACAGACTATAAGTAAACGCCAGTCATTCGCTAGATTTATCGTGTGACTGGCATTTTTTTAATTCAGGATTGAGGTAAATACTGTCTACGGCTTTTAACGTCGTAGTTTGTTCTTCGTGAATGTTTTTTTTAACCCACTTTTAGTCACGGTTATTTACTCGTTATCTAGCTGTTCTTTATCCCTTTGACCGCAATCTGCCTGCTCGGTAATTGATGGCTCGATAATAGATTGCCCGGCAATTGATGGCTCGGTATTTGACTGCTCATTACTGGAACGATCGCTATCGGCCCGCTCAGCTAATTTTTCCCTCTCAGCTTTAGAAACATAAACTGGCTTACTACTTTTATGAAGTTTAGCGTTCGCCTTTTTGTCTTTTTCTTGGAGTTTCTTGATGATTTTTTTACGACGGTTCAAAACCAATTCCCTCAAACGGACAACTGAATTTGCGCATTATATCGTGTTAATAAGAACTCGTGCCAGACGCATGTGGCCAGTCACGGTTTATTGAAGGGCGAGAGTTGTATATGAATAGTCTAATCGCCTAGCGCTTGAAACTAAGTACCACGCCCAAGCCCGTTCCATTCATGAGTGGGTCGTGTACAAACCACACACGGCCTTCGTGTAGCTTAACAATGGCAGAGACAAGAGACAGCCCCAAACCGTTGCCTTTACTTGTTCTGCTGCCATCTGCGCGATAAAAACGACGTTCTAAACTTTCAAGTTCATGCTCTCCTACGCCCATCCCTGCGTCGTTGATGGATATGACGTGGTGTGTTTTCGTCGACGTTAATTGCACTACTACACGGCTTCCATCGGGAGAGTACTTTAAGGCATTATCAAGTACGTTCGCTACAGCTTGAAATAGCAGGTTGGGGTCTGCAATCATGGTGATTGGCTGCAAGGAGCTAGTCAGGGTTATATTCCTGTCTTCAGCTAGCGGGTGGTAAAGGTCTACAACATCTTCAACAATTGCAAGAACATCGGTTTCGCAAAACCCTTCTTTTTTGTTGGTGGTTTCTAGCCCGCTTATTCTAAGTAAACTATTGAACATATTAAGCAGATTATCTGCTTCGTGGGTTGTTTCATCACGCAGTTTTTCGTCGTCTATTTGCTCTAATGTGTTGCGTAATCGTGCTAAGGGGGTACGAAGATCGTGTGCAATACTGTCAGTTACGGTTTTGATATTGTTCACTGAGCTTTCTATGGTATCTAACATTTGGTTGAATACTGCTGACAAGCTGCTTAAATCATCCCAGTTACTATCAATTTCTAGACGTTCTTCTAAATTCCCCGTTTTTATTATTTTGTCTGCGGTTTGGGACATTCGATTAATACGATTAACCACATAAACAGCAATGGCAAAACTGAGTACGCTTAACATCGAAAGCAGCACCACTATAATCCAGCTAAACGCTCTGCCAAACCATTGGGCACTGTATAAGTCGTCAATTCCACGACCTACAATTAACGTATAGCTGCCTAAGGAGACTTCTCTAACTAACGCCTGCCGAAGGGTTTTGCGTTCGCCGCTATCAGGCAGCGAAATAACAATTTCAGCCGTGTTAAAGTTTGCGTGCTCATGACGCTCTAAAATAAGCGGAATACTGGCAAGGTTTCCAGTAACAAACTGTTCGTTTTGACTTAATACTACGAAAGAGCGAACAGACTTGGGTAGTTCGCCGGATGAGGCGTTGGTAGTCGATGCAGAATTATTGGCCATTGTGGAACGTGAAAACTCTCCGCTGTCGATAGCCTCTTTAACTGCATCAATACCTAATGAATTATGTATCTGAGAAAGAGCGGCAATTTTTGCATTAATTGCCGCCGTAGATTCTGTTATAAAAAGGTCACTGCTTGTTAGTCGCCAAAAGTAAACAATGAGAATAATTGCCACGCTGGCCAGTGTGGTAAGCAGCGCGCCAACACGAAAACTAGAACTTCTCGTGAAGTCGCGAATTGCTATCATGTAGCGCTATCGGCGATACGGTAGCCCGTACCTCTTACCGTTTCAATCAGTGGAACATTAAATGCTTTGTCCACTTTTTGGCGCAGTCGGCTAATATGTACATCAATCACGTTGGTCTGAGGGTCAAAGTGGTAGTTCCACACTTGCTCAAGCAGCATACTGCGGGTGACGACTTTACCCTTATGGCGAAGTAGGCACTCGAGTAATTGAAACTCTTTCGATTGCAAATCAATTTCTTGCTCGCCGCACAGTACTTTGCGATTAACGAGATCGAGGGTTAAATCGCCAACTTTGATAAGTGTTTTGTCATCGGCTTCTTTGCCGCGCCCGGCTAGACCCTCAATGCGAGCAAGCAGCTCCTCAAATGCAAACGGCTTGGTTAAATAGTCGTTTGCACCCGTGCGCAGGCCGCGCACCTTATCTTCTACTTGGCTTTTGGCGCTAAGTAACAAAACTGGGGTGTTGTTGTCAGCTTCTCTCAGTTTTTCTAAAACAGTGAAGCCGTCGTATTCTGGAAGCATTACGTCGAGTATCACAACATCGAGTTCATTTGATGTTGCTTCCCTATAGCCAGATGCTCCGTCACCCGCAGTAATACATTCATGACCTTCGCCCAACAGTCCGTTTGCGATGTGCGAGGCAACCTTTGGATCATCTTCTACAAGTAACACTCTCATGATTACACTTCTACTTTTAGGTTAAAACGAAACGTAAGGCCGCTATTGGCTTACGGTTTCTTTTACGTGTCAGTAGACAAAAAGCGATCACTTTTACCCCACGTGCGTGATAAATAACCCGCGAAATACAGCACTTTTTGTAAAGGCGGTATGTTAACGGTTTACTCCCCAGTTTTACTGCAAAATAATGCACGGCAGTGTGCGTTAGTCGCGTTTGAAACGCTTACTCGCTGCATAGGGGGTGAAGTGTTGTACATCGCCTCGCTCGCATTTTATTTGCACATTGCGCCAGTATTCTTGGGTCATTAGGTCGCCATGAAGGTTTTTTAAGATATCCTTAAACTTGCGTTTACCCACAATGAAGTGTTCAAACTGCTCTGGAAATACGTCGCTTGGACCTACTGAAAGGGTATCAATAGCATAGGGATCATCAGATTTAGGCAGCGCGCGGAAGTTTCGTTCATTCATGAGGCAAATTTCGTCGTAGTCATAAAATATGACGCGACCATGGCGGGTAATACCAAAGTTTTTATGCAGCATGTCTCCTGGGAATATATTGGCCATCGCAATCTGTTTTATGCACATACCTAGTTCATCTAGTGCGTTTGTTATTTTGTCTTCATCGGTTTCTTGTTGAAGATAAAGATTGAGTGGCGTCATTTTGCGTTCAATGTACATATGCTTTATCACAAGCTCGTTCTCAGTGAATTCCAAACTGGAAGCACACGTCTCTTTAAGCTCTTCAATTAATTCTGGCGCTATTCGGTGAAGTGGAAATCGAAAGTTCACGTATTCATGGGTATCGGCCATTCTGCCGATACGATCAGACATCTTCACGAGTTTGTAGCAGTCTTTCACGTGCTGGCGAGTGATTTTTTTACTCTCTGCAAATTCATCTTTTATAATTTTGAACACAACACCATACGAGGGAAGGTGAAATACCATCATCACTAAACCGCGTATTCCAGGCGCCGCTTCAAAGTGGTCTTCTGAGGTTTCTAAATGAGAAAGGAAATTGCGATAAAATACCGTTTTACCGTGTTTGTAATGGCCTAGCGCCATATACAATTCAAAGTTCTTTTTATTCGGCAGCAACTCTTGTAAAAAAGCGGCAACTTCTGCTGGGTTTTGTGTGTCGGCCATAAAATAACTGCGGGCAAAGCCGAAGATAACGCTCAAATCTTTCCTATCTGTAAGCAGAGCATCGACAAACATATTTGGCGCATTGTAACGGCGCATAGCAATGACAAAGGGCAGCGTCTCGTCCGGCATACAGATTCTGCCAATTAAATAGGCTGCTTTTCCTCTAAAGAAGGTAGGTTTGAGTATTTCTACGGCCTGCACACTGGCAAGTTGCGATGTGGTGAGTCGAGCGCGAAGTGCGTCTTCCAAATGTTGCAAATCCCGTTCGTAATCTTCAAAGGGGATGTTGTATCGGTAGGTTTTAAAAATAGCTTCGTACATCTCTCTCACCGTGGTGGTGGTATCGAAACTATTAATCACTTTGTCTCTATCCTGACCCGGTAAAAAACAGCGGCTAGGATGCACAAACATCATGTCATCATCTATTTTACGATGTTTAAATATACGGCCAATGACCGAGTTGAAGAAGGTCTCGGCAAGTTCAAACTGAGGGTGACCTTCTAATTGAAGGGCAAAGATTTTCTTTAGCTCTTGCCAAAACGCATCATCTTTTTTGTGCACCGACGTTAAGTGATAAATCTCAGCAACGGCATCGGATAAACTTTGTTCATATATATTGATGCGCTCTCTCGATGCTAATTGGGTTTCTTTCCAGTTGCCTTTTTCAAACCGCTGTTGCGCACCTCGAGTAATTCGAGTGAACCACCGATAGCTTTTGTCGAAATGAGATAACACCAGATAGGCAGCCTTTTTGGCTAAGCTTGTTTCTTGGGGCGATAGGGTATTTTGCATTACTAGGTTCCTTAGAAATAACAAGCATCACTTGCCTATTTCGACGTCTTCGAACTCCTCAAATGATGTGCACTTACAGCGCGCTATCTGTTAGAAGTCAACGTTGGCAACAGATCGCAGACAGCAGGTTGAGGCGCGAAATACATCGCATATTTATTAACAAAATAATGCAGATGATACACAGATGCCACTTGTTTCAACGGTAAGTTGTCGATAATCAGCGACTTATTTTGTTTTCTTATACTTTAGTTTAGGGTAAATTGGTTGAGTCAAAACTAAGCAGTAAAGAGTTCTTAATGAGTTTCAATGTCCTAATTTGCGATGATTCAGCGTTGGCGCGCAAAATGATGAAAAAAAGTCTGCCTGCTGGTTTTGTTGAAAATGCTTACGAGGTGTCAAACGGGGTTGATGCCCTTGAGGTATTGGCCCATCATTCTATCGATTTGATGTTACTCGACCTGACCATGCCTGTACTTGGCGGAATAAGTGTTTTAGGAGAGATAAAACGTAGAGGTCTTGAGACTTTCGTTATTGTTGTGTCAGGCGATATTCAGCCGTTGATACATAGAAAAGTCGCTTCGTTAGGTGCTCTGGACTTTGTTCAAAAGCCGCTGCAGCCTGAACGCCTGCAATCAGTGCTGAAGAAGTTTGGTTTCGTCACCACCATAGAAAAAGAAGCCCTTGCTGGCTAGCTTATTAAGATTTTGCTGGGCCTGCCTCAGCGCTCACTACTAATCAATACACTCTCTAAAACTGCTTTACACTTTTTGTGTGTTTTAACGTCGTAAAGCAGGGCGCTCCTTACTAGTGTGAGCTACTAGTGTCAGCGCCCGCTAAAATTGACTATTTACGATGGGTTATCAAACCAGTGTCGTGTTCTATTTGCAAACCATACCAGTGACAGCATCACGGGAACCTCTACCAACACGCCTACCACCGTAGCCAACGCTGCACCACTGTGTAAACCAAACATCGAGATGGCCACTGCCACTGCCAGTTCAAAAAAGTTCGACGTCCCAATCATACACGCCGGAGCGGCAACATTGTGAGGAAGTTTTATCTTCTTCGCGGCAAAGTAGGCAATCGCGAAAATTCCATAAGTTTGGATAAGCAATGGTACGGCAATAAGCGCGATATCCTGAGGCTGAGATAGTATGGTTTTTGCCTGCAGGCCAAACAATATTATGATGGTGAGCAGTAAGCCACAGACGGAGAATGGCTTAAAGTTATTAACCAGCTTGGTAACAGCCTCAGGCCCCTTCGTTTCGATACGCTTTCGAGTGAGAAAGCCTGCTATGAGTGGCAGTACTACGTATAACGCCACCGAGAGTAATAGAGTATTCCACGGAACGGTAATATCAGTAACACCAAGCAGCAAGGCGGTCAGCGGTGCAAACGCAATCACCATGATCAAATCATTAATAGACACTTGCACTAGCGTATAATTAGCATCGCCTTTAGTGAGGTGGCTCCACACAAAAACCATAGCGGTACAGGGCGCAACACCCAATAAAATCATACCTGCAATGTATTCAGTTGCCGTTTGAGGGTCTACCATATCGGCAAAAATAACTCTAAAAAACAGCCAGCCAAGTAGGGCCATGCTAAAGGGCTTTATTAGCCAATTAATCGCTAGCGTTAATACTAAGCCTTTGGGTTTTTTACCCACGTCTTTGATTGAGCTAAAGTCGATTTGTACCATCATTGGATAAATCATTAACCAAATAAGCACTGCTATCACTAAATTTACATGGGCATATTCTAATGCTGCTACCGACTCAAAAAATTGCGGCACGGCGTAGCCAAATCCCACGCCAAGAGCGATGCATAGTCCAACCCATACAGAAAGGTATCGTTCAAAGAAACCCATCGTTAACCCCTATTAAATTTGATCAGATGTGGCTCAACCACATGTTTGCACCATCATTGCGATTTTTGATTTACGCGCTTACTTACTTCTTCGGCACTCTCCACTCGCTCAGAGTATCGGTCCACAAGAAACTCACTATTATCTCTAGTAAGAAGGGTAAATTTGACCAGTTCCTCGACGACATCCACAATGCGGTTGTAGTAAGGGGAAGGCTTCATTCGTCCGTTCTCTTCAAATTCAAGAAACGCTTTAGCAACAGACGATTGGTTTGGGATGGTGAGCATCCGCATCCAACGCCCTAAAATACGCATTTGATTAACCGCATTGAAAGACTGAGAGCCGCCGCTTACTTGCATTACTGCCAAGGTCTTTCCTTGGGTTGGTCGCACACCGCCCATGTTAAGGGGCACCCAATCGATAATACTTTTCATAATGCCAGTAATACTGCCGTGACGTTCGGGTGAGCACCAAATTTGCCCTTCTGACCACACCATAAGCTCGCGAAGTTCTTTCACTTTAGGATGTGTGTCGTCTTCGGTATCTGGTTGGGGCAGCCCTTTAGGGTCAAATATTTTCGCTTCAGCGCCAAAAAACGCTAATAGTCTTGCAGCTTCTTCAATGACTAAGCGACTGTAAGAGCGCTCGCGAAGCGAACCATAAAGCAGCAAGATACGAGGCTTATGTGAAGACGGGCTTTGTGTAAAGTCAGACGCAGAAGGTTTGTGCATTTCACTCTCTTTGAAAAGATCCTCAGTCATTAGCGTGCTCCTAATGTAACGAGTGCATCTTTGAGTTGCTCTCGTGAAAATGATTCGTCAGATAATGACCGCTTAGCGAGCTCAGCTAGTGCGGCAACGCGTTGCTCAATGATATCGATAGTGTGATAGAACGCTAAGGCTTTATCTTCGTCACTGCCTTCTAACTTAGATGGATCTTCAAGACCCCAATGCATTTTCAATGACTTGCCGAAATATACCGGGCAGCTTTCGCCGGCAGCAGAGTCGCACACAGTGATAACAAGGTCTGCTTCATAATCTTCAAACTCATCCCAAGACTGGCTTTTAAGGCCCTCTGTGCGATAACCTTTTTCGGCCAAATATTTCAACGATAGAGGGTGAACTTCACCAACGGGCTGGCTGCCTGCACTTTGTGCTTGAAGAGGACCTGAAGAGGCGTTGGTAATCGCTTCACATAGAACGCTGCGGCAGCGATTGTGAGTACAGATATAAAGAATTTTCATGATAAACCTTCTAATGCGTTGCGTTGTAGATAAATGAGAAATTAAACGTGTTGTAAGATTAGGCGTCGCATCCGACTGACTGGCAGCAAGCTAGATTTTCCTTGGCTTCGCTAATGTAATCTTCGTTTTCTTGCGCGGTGTTGGTAATGATGTTTTTTGCCCATACCGGTAGGGCAGGATTAAGCCTGTAATAAACCCACTTACCTCTACGCTCATCAACCACTAGCTCACACTTGCGTAAATCGGCAAGGTGTCGAGATATCTTAGGTTGACTCAGTTTTAGTGCATCGGTTAAGTCACACACGCAGAGTTCATCTGCAAAGCTCAGTAGCAGCAATGTTTTAAGACGGGTGTCTTCCGATAGGCATTTGAAAAAGCTAAGCGGTGAGAAGTCACATGTTGCTGTCATAATTGTTCACATACGTTATTTCATATGTTTTTTATGGTATATGGAATTTCGTATATGTCAAAACATATTTGAAATTTCATATGTGATAATGCAGTGGATGGAAAGAGTGGGTTATTTTGCTCTAAGCCAGGGGTATGGCTAAGCCGAATATGCGGCTAAGCCATTGGTTATCGCTGAGCTAAAGGCGATTATTAGCTTTCGGTTTTTGGAATAGCCGCATCAAAAGACATCGCGTTATCTGTGCTATTTATTGCATTGTAGTGAGCAATTACGCCTTCCATAAAGGCATACCAAGTTGGATTAGGTTGCCAAATGGCTAATAAGTCTTTTTTGGCCATATTTTCGTCCTCACCGAGCACGTTCACTCTGTAAAGGTAAGTAAATGAGGCGCCGCGCCAGTTTAATTTGCAGTGGGTAAGCACTTTTTCAGAACCTTTATCTACCCGCTGCATAAACGCCGAGTAGTTTAAAAAATCACTGAGCACCGGCTTTTCCCATTCAACGGGTACGTTGAAGTAGTTCAATCCCAATTCAGCAGTATTCATAATTTCCTGAGAGCGATCGCCTGGGATAAGGTCGACAACATAGGCAACGCCCTCTTCTTTTAGCAGCGCTAAATGGGCTTTCGCAGGTAATCCAGAGGAGACCATGAAGTCGTTATTGCTTTGTAAGTTGGTCAACGACGTTAAACTATTAACTTGCTGAGTTTCTTCACTTTGCTGTTGAGCTGTAGCCATGGCGGGTGAGGCAGCCCCTAAGGACGCTAAAGCAAATAAAGACACTGCCAACATCGAGGCTTTTTGAAACGGTAGCTTCTGCAAAGACGAAGCTGATAAATAAGACATCGTTTTTTTAACTTTAACCAAGTTCATAAACTCTCCTACACGATTAATGCGTTATCAATACTATGGCATGAATACGCAGTAACAGCTAAAAACGTGATTAAAATCTCTTTTTCAATGCGTAACACATTGTGAAAATCAGTGTTTTTTTGCCTAGTGTTGTGCAATAAAAAAGCCCGCCTTGTTACCAAAACGGGCTTTTCTAGCGGTTATTTTAAAAGCATTTGTTCATATGAGCTATTTATCTATATGAACTGCTTATTTCTATAACCTACTTGTCCATATGACCTACTTGTCCATATGACCTACTTGTCCATATGAACAACTGAGCGAATGCTTTCGCCTTTGTGCATAAGGTCAAACGCTTCATTGATTTCGTCTAGCCCCATAGTGTGAGTAATAAATTCCTGCAGACCGAAATCACCGTTTAGATATTGCTCAACAATGCCAGGCAGCTGCGAGCGGCCCTTCACGCCACCAAAGGCAGAACCACGCCAAACACGACCGGTAACAAGTTGGAACGGTCTGGTTGAAATTTCTTGTCCAGCACCCGCAACCCCAATAATAACCGACTCTCCCCAGCCTTTGTGGCAGCACTCAAGTGCAGAGCGCATTACATCCACATTACCGATACATTCAAACGAGTAGTCTACACCGCCATCGGTAAGCTCAACGATGACGTCTTGAATGGGCTTGTCGTAATCTTTCGGATTCACCATGTCGGTGGCGCCAAGTTGCTTTGCCAACTCGAATTTACTCTCGTTAATATCAACGCCAATAATACGTTTCGCACCCGCCATACGCGCGCCGATAATTGCTGACAACCCAATACCACCTAACCCGAAGATAGCTACCGTGTCGCCTTCTTGTACTTTTGCTGTATTTAACACCGCGCCCATGCCGGTAGTAACACCGCAACCAAGTAGGCATACCTCTTCAAGTGGAGCACTCTTATTGACTTTTGCCAAAGAGATATCGGGTAAAACAGTGAATTCAGAAAATGTAGAGCAACCCATGTAGTGATAAATTGGCTCGCCGTCTTTTGAGAAGCGGCTAGTGCCGTCAGGCATTAAGCCTTTGCCTTGCGTGGCGCGCACTGCTTGGCATAAATTTGTTTTGCCAGAAGTACAAAATTTACATTCGCCGCACTCTGCGGTGTAAAGAGGAATAACGTGGTCGCCCACTTCTACACTTGTTACTCCTTCGCCTACCATCTCTACAATACCGCCACCTTCATGGCCAAGTACCGATGGAAAAACGCCTTCTGGATCTTCACCTGACAAGGTGAATGCGTCGGTGTGACATACGCCAGTCGCTTTTATACGAACTAATACTTCGCCTTTTTTAGGCAACTCGACATCTATCTCTTCCATTTTGAGTGGCTCGCCAGGTCCCCATGCCACTGCTGCTTTGGATTTTATATGCGTTTGACCTGCTTCTAATGAATCTTTAAACGAGCTCATACTTTACTCCTGTCATTACAATTCGAGTTTGTGATGTTTGATAAGACGAGTATAGGAGAGGCAGGACGATTGATAAATACAGATTTAGTAAATCACTATTTCTTATTTGTAATAATAGTAAAAGCGTCATAGGCTCTAAGCTGTACGGTACTTTATTTTGCCCAACCAAGGTTGGGCGAAAATTGAGCCAAAAGTGAACCAAAATCGAGCCAAAAGTGAGCCAGAAGTGAATGAGGGACTAAGTTAGTCGCTGAGTAAGAGAATTATTGAAGTACACGGGAAACGCACGATAGGACGTATGCTTTAAAAGGAATGGTTTGAAAAGAGTAAATTAAAAAGGATGGTTTTAAAAAATTGAATAGGTTGATACACGAGGCACAGCGGTGAAAAATCTAGATGGTATTGTTGAATTCTGTAATGTCGCTAACGTGGGGAATTTTACCGGCGCGGCAAACAAGCTAGATACTTCAGTGGCACAAATTAGTCGAAAAGTTGCTGCACTAGAGAAGCGACTTGGGGTAAAGCTACTGCAGAGAACAACGCGCAGTGTATCGCTAACCGAGGCGGGCTCGCTTTATTTTGAGCAAACCAACCCGGCGTTAACCATGCTCGAAAATGCACAGCTAACGGTAAGTGCGCTGCAACAATCTCCACAGGGGCTCATTAAGTTGACCGCGCCAGTAGCCTTTGGTGAAGCATTCATTGCGCCTTTATTGAATAAATTCCTAGCTACCTATTCCGGCATCAGTGTGCAGTGCACGTTTTCCAACGATAAACTGGATATCATTGAGCAGGGACTCGACTTGGCAATACGCATCGGCAAACTTGAAGACTCCTCATTGATTGCTAAAAAGTTGGCTACACGCCAGCTGTACGTGTGCGGAAGTCGAGAATACCTTAAAAGCACATCGATGCCAGAAACGCTTGAAGACTTAAAACAACACAGTTTGCTGGTAGGTTCGCAGCCTCAATGGCGCTTTCTAATTAATCAACAGGTTCACACTCTGAATGTAAATGGTCGCGTGCGGTATAATAGTGGCAATGCACTTAAAGCTGCTGCGCTTAACGGACTGGGTCTAACCCAACTTCCCGGTTTTTACGTGAGAGATGCCATCACCGAGGGGCATCTCATAGAGGTCTTACCAGATTATAAAGATAAGCAAGAAGCCATCTGGGCCGTGTTCCCCTCTAACCGTAATGTGGCACCTAAAATTAGACTTCTTGTTGATTTTTTGTCCGAAAACCTTACAGATGACCGATAATGTTACCCATAATCGGCTTTTCATATTCAAAAAAGAAACGTTATGTCTAGAGTGTTGCATTATGTGCAATACAGTGTGGTGAAAACTGCGGTTGACAGATAGACGTCTATACGGCAAATTGAACCCATGAAACAGATTCTAGCGATTCGCACCATGACCATGTTAATTACCACCTCAAGAAGGGCGGTCGGTGACTAGTGCGAATAAGCAAAAGACAACGAAAGCCCGCCTCAAACAGAGCGGGTTTTTTTTTATATACGTTTTAGCATGCGCAACCTCAAGGAGTAGCATATGAAAGTCTTAAAGTTTGGAGGGTCTTCTCTAGCCGATGCACCGCGATATTTACGCGTTACAGAGATTAGCATGGATACTCACCAAACCGACGGTGCTGCCGTTGTACTATCGGCCCCAAAAGGCGTAACGAATGCGCTCTCATTATTGTGCGAACAAGCAGCCGGTGGCGAAGATTTTCAGCCGCTTCTCGATAAGCTAAACGACACAGTAACCGGTATCGCTAACAGCTTAAATGATGAATTAGACGGGTTTGAATACAACCGAGTTATCGCTTTTATCGACAGCCAGCTTGCAGTATTGAAAAAACATCTACAGGGCATTAGTTTGCTAGGTGTAGCGCCTGACAATGTGGCCGCAGGCATTCTAAGTATTGGTGAGTACATTTCGGTAACGCTCTTTGGTGCCATTCTTACTGCAAAAGGCGTGACTAATCGCATTATTGACCCCGTAAAATATATTCTTGCTGATGGCGAGTACTTAGACAGCATTGCCGATGTGTCGCTAAGTAAGGCGCGATTTACTGACGTTCCCGTTGATGGCAGTGAGTTTCTTATCATGCCGGGGTTTGTAGCCGCAAACGAAGAAGGGCAAAAAGTCACCCTAGGTCGAAATGGTTCTGATTACTCTGCGGCTATTCTTGCTGCGTGTATTGACGCAAGCTGCTGCGAAATTTGGACTGATGTAGACGGCGTTTACAATGCGGATCCGAATCAGGTTGAGGGCGCAGTACTGCTTGATAAACTCACCTATCAAGAAGCGATGGAGTTATCCTATTTCGGCGCAAAAGTTCTGCACCCAAAAACAATAGGCCCTATTGCTCAGCATCATATACCGTGCCTTATTCGAAATACCCTTAATCCGGCGGCTCCTGGAACGCTTATCAGCAATGAGAAAAGCGAGAAATGGACATCGGTCAAAGGTATATCACAGCTTGATAATGTCACTATGTTTAACGTGGCGGGACCTGGCCTTAAAGGCATGGTGGGAATGGCAAGTCGCGTATTCGAAGTTATGTCGAACGCCAATATCTCAATCAGCCTTATTACCCAGTCGTCTTCTGAATACTCCATTAGCTTTTGTATACAGAGTAAAGACGCTAATAAAGCACTGAACTTGCTTGAAGATGCGTTTGCGCTAGAGTTACAGAATCAATTACTTGACCCAATTGAAGTGCGCAACGACCTTGCTATTGTAACGCTTGTGGGCGACGGTATGCGTCAAACTAAGGGGCTTGCGGCTCGTTTCTTTAATTCATTAGCGCAAGCACGAGTGAATAATGTAGCGATAGCGCAAGGCTCTTCTGAACGTTCTATCTCTACTGTTATCGAGACTAAGCGGGCGAAAAAAGCGGTGAAGGTTATTCATCAAAACTTTTTCTCAGACAGGCACACTATCGACGTATTCCTTGTAGGCTGCGGTAATGTAGGTAGCGAACTGCTAGCACAAATTGCGAAACAGCAGCCGGCCTTGCTTGCACGTAACATACAGCTGCGCGTATACGGTATGGCAAATAGCCGCAAGTTGTTGCTTAATAGTCAAGGTATCGATTTAAGTGGCGACTGGAAAGCCGCACTAGAATCTGCCCGTGAAGGGTTGAGCGTTGAACGCCTAGATCAGTTTGTGAATGACAATAGTTTAGTTAACCCAGTGATTGTGGATTGCACCAGCCATGAGGCCATTGCTAATCAATATGTAGACATGATGGAAAGCGGGTTCCACGTGGTAACGCCAAACAAAAAGGCGAATACTTCAGCCATGGAGTATTACCGTAAGCTGAGAAAAACAGCTCAAGCTACCAACCGTCAGTACCTTTATGAAACTACTGTAGGGGCTGGCCTACCTGTTATAGATAACCTTCAAAAGCTATTTAGCGCTGGCGATGTACTTCATCGTTTTGAGGGCATACTTTCTGGCAGTTTATCCTATGTTTTCGGAAAGCTGGACGAAGGTATGACGCTTTCTCAGGCTACTGAAACCGCCAAGCAAAACGGCTTTACTGAGCCAGACCCGCGTGACGACCTAAGTGGCATGGATGTAGCACGCAAGCTTTTAATTATGGCCCGTGAAGCAGACCTTGCGTTAGAGCTGTCTGATATTGAAATTGAATCTGTATTGCCGCCAGGCTTTGCAGAAACCTGCTCGGTTGATGAGTTTATGACTCAACTACCAGAGCTTGATGAGGCGTTTGCAGCGCGTGTTGAAGATGCTAAATCAGAAGGTAAAGTACTGCGATACATTGGCAGCATAGAAGATGGCAAGTGCAAGGTAAGTATTGAAGCAGTACCACCAAGCAATCCACTGTCTCAAGTGAAAGATGGCGAAAATGCATTGGCCATCAATAGCGATTATTACAATCCTATTCCTTATGTAATACGCGGCTACGGCGCCGGCGGTACAGTAACTGCGGCCGGTGTGTTTGCAGATATTCTACGAACGATGCCTTGGAAACAAATGGCGTACTAAGCGTATAGAGAAGTAATAAGCAGGAATACGAATATGAAAGCAATACGTGCCTATGCGCCGGCCTCAATTGGTAATGTAAGTTTGGGCTTTGATGTCCTTGGTGCTGCACTTGAACCGGTGGATGGCACAAGACTCGGTGATGAGGTAGAAGTTAAAGAAGCGGCGCATTTTTCACTTGAAACCATCGGTGCTTTTGCGCACAAACTACCCGATGATGCCGACAGCAATATAGTGACAAAATGCTATCATTACTTTTGCGAAAAAATGTTGAATGACAATAAAGCGGTATCACCTGTCGCTATTACGCTGCATAAAAACCTGCCCATAGGTAGTGGCTTGGGCTCAAGTGCGAGCTCAATTGTGGCTGCCTTTGCCGCTTTAAATGCGTTCTTTGACAGTCCTTTCGATAACGATACGTTGTTAACGATGATGGGGGAGTTAGAGGGGCAGATTAGCGGCAGTATTCATTACGATAACGTGGCGCCGTGCTTTCTTGGCGGTATGACGTTAATGACCGGCTCACCATCGCCGGTAACGTTATCGCTACCGCTTAATGACCAGTGGTACTATGCTATTTGCTATTCTGGTATCAGTGTATCGACGGCGGCGGCTAGAGATATATTGCCCAAGCAGGTGGACATGGCAACAGCACTGACTTTCGGTCGTCAGCTAGGCGTGTTTGTTCACGCATTGCATTCAAAAGCATTCTCTCTGGCGGCCTCGGTAATGAAAGACGTGATTGCCGAACCGTACAGAAAGTCACTGTTGCCAGGTTTCGATGAAGCGCGTGCATTCAGTGAGCGTGAAGGTGCACTGGCCTTTGGTATTTCAGGGTCTGGACCTACTGTCTTTGCGGTATGTAATAGCCAAGATCAAGCTAAAAAAATTGCAGCTTACTTAGATAAAAATTATGTGCAAAATGACGATGGCTTTAGCCATGTATGTCAAATTCCAAAGCTCGGAACGCTAGTATCAAAGACCTGATACAGCAGCGCACAGCTTTAACTCAAAAGGGCAAACAGTCTTAAAAAGGCTGAACTAAAGCCTGCATGGGCGTGGTAAGAATTTAAGAAGGTAAATAAAAGTGGAATTGGTAAATTTAAAAGATTCATCAGATACGGCAAGTTTTGCAGAAGCAGTAAAGCGCGGCTTGGGCAAAAATCAGGGACTGTATTTTCCAGAGAAAATTCCAGCCTTACACAATATTGACGGACTATTGGAAAAGCCCTTTGTTGAACGCAGTATCGACGTGCTTCGTACCCTTATTGGTGATGAATTAGCTGAAGGCGAGTTAAATGCCATCGTTGAAACGGCCTTCTCATTTGGCGCACCGGTTGAGCAAGTTAATGACAATGTGTATTCACTCGAACTTTTCCACGGCCCAACGCTGGCATTTAAAGATTTCGGCGGGCGCTTTATGGCGCAAACATTATCTCGCATCAGTGAAGGTAAGCCGATAACTATTTTAACCGCAACCTCGGGTGACACCGGCGCTGCCGTAGCTCACGCATTCCATGGCATTGAAAATATCAACGTGGTTATTCTTTTTCCAAAGGGAAAAATCAGCAAGCTTCAAGAAAAGCTATTCACCACGTTAGGCGGCAATATCCACACGGTTGCCATTGAAGCCGATTTTGATGCCTGCCAATCGCTTGTTAAATCGGCATTTGACGACCCAGATGTACGTGAAGGCCTGCACCTTAACTCAGCCAACTCAATCAACATCAGCCGTTTGTTGGCTCAAGTATGCTATTACTTCGAGGCGATAAGCCAGTTGCCAAAAGAAAAGCGCGACCAGGTCGTTATTTCAGTGCCTAGCGGTAACTTTGGTAACTTGACCGCGGGTATGATTGCTAAGGCAATGGGGCTGCCGATTAAGCGCTTTATTGCTGCGACAAACCTCAATGATACCGTTCCACGTTATTTAAAAACGGGAGAGTGGGATCCAAAGTCAACAGTGGCCACTATTTCAAATGCCATGGACGTGAGCCAGCCGAATAACTGGCCGCGTATCGAAGCCCTTATTGAGCGCGGGTATATCGACAAAGCGTGTTTGAAAGGTGAAATGGTTGACGAAGAGTACACTCAGCTTGCTATGCGCCAGCTGGCTCAGCAGGGCTACACTAGCGAACCTCATGCTGCTATTGCCTACCGCGCAGTGAGTCATGACTTGGAAGAGGGGGAAATTGGCCTGTTCCTTGGTACTGCCCATCCTGCGAAATTCCGCGAGACGGTAGAAAACGTATTAGGAAACCCGATTAGCTTACCTAAGCCCCTTGCTGATGTGGCGGGAGAAGATAGCTTAGCCGTCGATTTGCCTGCATCGTACGACGCATTGAAGCAGCATATGATGAGTCTGTTAAAACCATGATGACGTGGACAGAGGCATTAGCACAAGAAAAGGCAACTCCTTATTTCCGAGAGCTAATGTTACATGTTCAGGCAGAAAGGGAAGCGGGTAAAGTTATTTACCCGCCAAAAGAAGACGTGTTCAATGCCTTCGCCATGACAGCCTTAGAGGACATTCGCGTTGTTATACTAGGCCAAGATCCCTATCACGGGCCACATCAAGCCCATGGTCTCTGCTTTTCTGTTTTACCTGGCGTTAAAATTCCACCGTCTCTTAGAAATATCTATAAAGAATTGGCCGACGATATAGACGGTTTCACTATTCCAAACCACGGCACATTGTCGCCCTGGGCTGAACAAGGCGTGTTGTTATTAAACACGGTACTTACGGTTGAGCAGGGTAAAGCGCATAGCCATGCAAAGCTAGGGTGGGAGACCTTTACCGATAAAGTGATAGAGGTTGTAAACCAGCATTGTTCGAATGTGGTTTTTTTGCTGTGGGGCAGTCACGCTCAAAAGAAAGGCAATACTATTAACCGTGAAAAACATCATGTTTTACACGCGCCGCACCCTTCTCCGCTGTCGGCACACAGAGGCTTTTTTGGTAGTAAACCTTTTAGCCAAACAAACCAGCTACTTATTGAATCGGGCAAGACGCCCATTCAGTGGCAGGTTTGAATACAAAAGCGCTAGGTATGTAGAAAGAAAAAAGCCGCCTGAAAATTCAGGCGGCTTTTTGTTATCTTTCTAGAGTTTCAAGTTCGTACTCAAAACCACAATCTAACTCAGCGAGTTCTTTTTCCAATTTGTAACGATCTTGCAGCGCCTCGATTTCTCTCCACTTTCTTTTTTTACTTTTTGTTTTTGCTGGACTTGCTTCGATGTCTAACATGGCAAATAGATCTGATTTATCCATTGGGATCTCCTTTTTACACCACTACAACTAATACAGAGCAACTTAGTAACTTCCCTCTGTACAATTTTTATCACAGCCGCATTTAAAATAAAACACTTATATTTACTTTTTATTAACAAGATGTGGCATTTTCGTGACATTGTTCAGGGCGAGCAAAATCTATTTGCAGCGAGTAAACCCATGGTGAGCTTTAGACATTGCCTTAAAAGCTGGCCAAAAAAAACGGCCGGGGGTAAGCCGACCGTTCAGTTTATTATTTGCACCAAGGCGGGGTGTGTTGCTACCCCATACTTTCCTTATTTTGGTGCATTCGCTGCTCTGAAGCGGGCAATCAATTGTTGCGTTGAAGCGTCAAAGTTGTCTTTGTCTGCTTCGTCTTGAATGCCTGCAAGTACTTGGTTTCCAAGTGCTTTACCTAACTCCACGCCCCATTGGTCGAAGGAATTAAGGTTCCAGATAACGCCCTGAACGAATACCTTATGTTCATACATTGCAACCAACGCGCCAAGTGTTTTAGGCGTAAGGCTATCAAACAAAAAAGTATTGCTTGGTTTATTACCCGGCATGGTTTTATGAGCCGCTAGACGCTTGCGCTCTGCGTCGTCAAGGCCGTGACCTTCAAGGTCTGCATAGCATGCTTCAAAGGTTTTACCCTGCATCAGTGCTTGGGTTTGGCCAAAGCAGTTAGAGGCCAACATTGCATGATGAGTGTCATCTTGATTGGGCACGTTAAGCGGCAACATAAAATCAGCTGGAATGATGCCAGAGCCTTGGTGGATAAGCTGGTGGAAACTGTGCTGACCGTTAGTACCTTCACTTCCCCAAATAATTGGCCCTGTAGGATAGTCTACGCTTTCACCGGTTTGCGTCACCTCTTTACCATTACTCTCCATGTCCAGCTGTTGTACATAGGCTGGAAGGCCACGCAAGTAATGATAGTAAGGAAGAAGAACGTGAGACTGTGCATCGAAGAAATTGCGATACCAAACGCCAAGAAGGCCTAATAGTACCGGCATGTTCTCTTCAAGAGGCGCGGTGGTGAAATGGGTATCCATTTCAAAAGCACCTTCAAGCAGTGCTTTGTAGTTATCAAACCCAAGTGCTAATGAAATAGGAAGGCCGATAGCAGACCACAATGAATAGCGCCCGCCAACCCAGTCCCACATTGGGAAGATGTTATCTTCGCTAATGCCGAAGTCAGTGGCCGCTTTAACATTTGAAGATACCGCAACGAAGTGTTTAGCTATGTCTTGCTGCGTGCCGCCTGATTTTAAGAACCAATCTTTTGCAGTGAGTGTATTTTGGAGCGTTTCTTGTGTCGTGAATGACTTGGAAGACATAACAACAAGGGTTTCTTCAAAATCTACACTTGAGAGCACGTCGTGAATGTGACAGCCATCAACGTTAGCAACGAAATGAACTTTAACGGCGTCAACAGTGTGAGGCTTAAGCGCCTCAGTCATGATCTTAGGGCCTAAGAACGAGCCGCCGATACCAATTGCAACAATATGTTTAACGGGCTTGCCGGTGTAGCCTTTGTGCTCGCCACTGTGAACCGACTCGGTAAAGGCTTTCATTTTTTCTAGTGTTGCATGCACTTCAGGCATGACATCTTCGCCGTCAACCATTACTGGGCGGTCAGAGAAGTTGCGCAGTGCAGTATGCAATACCGCGCGGCCTTCGGTGGTATTAATGTGTTTGCCTTCGAACATGCTTGTTCGAATTGTTTCTAAATTACATGCACGGGCTAAATCGAAAAGTGAAGAAAGCGCATCGTCGTTTACACGGTTTTTAGAATAATCTAAATAAATGCCGCATGCGTTAAGCGTCATCTTTTCAGCGCGTTCATTGTCAGACGCAAACCAGTCTCGCATGTGTGCGCTTTTAACCGTCTCGGCTATCTTACTTAACTTTTTCCACTCGGGTAGTGATGTTAATACGCTCATCGTAGTTTGATCCTTACGCATTCAGTTTTTCGCGAAGTAGAGTCTCAAGTTTATCTTGGTCTGCAGCAAAGTTACGGATACCTTCAGATAATTTTTCTGTTGCCATTGCGTCTTGATTCATATCCCAGCGGAATTCGCTTTCAGTTAAGCGCGGACCAGGAGTTTGTGTTGCGCCATTGTCTTTAAGCATCACCTCAAGCTCACCGGGTTCATTGGCAAGTTCTTCGAGTAAAGCAGGGCTAATGGTTAAGCGATCGCACCCTGCCAATGCCTGAATTTCGCCAATATTACGGAAGCTAGCACCCATTACTACGGTGTTGTAGCCGTGGTCTTTGTAATAGTTATAAATACTGGTGACAGACACTACGCCTGGGTCTTCACTGGCAGCGTAAGACTCTTTGCCCGTTGATTTCTTGTACCAATCTAGAATACGGCCCACGAAAGGAGAAATGAGATAAGCGCCTGCTTCAGCACATGCTCTTGCCTGCGCGAAACTAAATAACAAAGTGAGGTTGCACTGAATTCCTTGTTTTTCTAAAACCTCTGCCGCTTGAATGCCTTCCCAAGTCGATGCAATTTTAATAAGAATGCGTGACTTATCGATACCCGCGTCTTTATAAAGCTGAACTAGGCGTTCTGCTTTTTCGATAGTGGCCGCAGTGTCGAAAGATAATCGAGCATCCACTTCGGTAGAAATACGACCAGGAATAGTGCCTGAAATTTCTTTACCAATAGCGACCGCGAGTTTGTCTGAGGCATCAATAAGCTGCTGGTCAGCGTCGTTCGACTGCAATTTAGCCCAGGCTACGGCGTCGTCAATCAAGCTTGCATACTGTGGTAAGCCAGCCGCTTTTAACAATAAAGACGGATTAGTAGTAGCGTCGACAGGCTGGTATTTTTTTATAGCGTCAATGTCACCGGTGTCGGCAACAACGGTAGTGATATCACGTAACGATGCTAGCTGATTGCTCATAATTCTCTCTATTAGTCATTCAAAATTTGTACAACTTGTCAGGGAGACAAGTTGAATAAAATGGTTCGTTTTTCTGCGAGTAGGGAATTAACGTTTGATTACGTTAATGAAATTCTTATGGTACATAGTTATACCAAAATCATGTGACAAATTATAGCTTACAGGCGCTAATTTACTGCTAATCGGATTTCTCTGTTAAGCCAATTTGTATGTTTGTTGCGGGGTATTATTTTTTCACTATCAGGTGGTGATATACTCGGGTTTATAAGAGCTAGTCTGTAGAAACCTAAGGAGTTGACATGTTAGTGGTAGTTTCCCCAGCAAAGAATCTTGATTTCGAAACTGAAATTCCAGTGAGTTCGTTCACTCAGCCAACCATGATGGACGATACAAAGCGTCTTATGGAAGTATGTCGTACCTTGTCGCCAGCAGACTTATCGTCTCTAATGAAAATTAGCGATAAGCTAGCAACTTTAAACGCTAATCGTTTCGCTGAATTTTCTACTCCTTTTGATAAAGACAATGCCCGTCAGGCCATTTATGCGTTTAACGGTGACGTTTACACCGGACTTGATGCATATACCCTCAGTGATGAATCGGTAGCGTTTGCGCAAGATCATTTGAGAATATTGTCAGGGCTTTACGGACTGCTGCGTCCACTCGATTTAATGCAGGCATATCGACTGGAAATGGGGACAAAACTCGCCAACAGCGAAGGTAAGGATTTATACGCGTTTTGGAATAACCGCATTACCGAGGTGCTGAACGAAGCACTAGCGGCCCAAGGTGATAACGTGTTAATTAACTTGGCATCAAACGAATACTTTAAAGCCGTTAAGAAAAATACACTAGATGGGATGGTTATTACTCCTACATTCAAAGACTGCAAAAACGGGCAGTATAAGATAATCAGCTTTTTCGCTAAAAAAGCGCGAGGCCTTATGGCCCGTTATATTATTGATAACAAAGTGGCTGATGTAGACGGGTTAAAAGCGTTTGACACTGATGGCTACCAGTTTAGTGAAGAACAAAGCTCCTCAACTGAGCTTGTCTTTTTGCGCAACCAAGAAGCATAACCCAAGAAGAGTAACCTTGAAGCGAAACCAGAAGACGTAATACTCACCGGCACGCCAGATGGCGTGTCGGTCTTGCCGTTTGCATACATTCGCTTATTTTCATATTGATACCTCTACCAACAGATTCTTTCGTACAGATACCTAGTCCTTCAAGCCAGCTTTCCTCTTAAACAGCACCCCTCGTATATATTGCGTAACAATTGATATGCACGCACACGTAGCACTTTGTGTGGATAAGGCCTAAAGTAAGCGTTAATCAGCTAAGAAAGGCCTCCGCATAAATGTACAGTAAAGATCAACACGCCGAAGTAATGACTGGCTCTGTTCACGCTAATTCGGGTTGCATCTTAAAAGGTTAAAATAAAACCGTGTATTTGATTGAGTGGCGCACTTTATTAAGTTTTGCTCTGTTTATTAAAATATGCGCTGATTTCGGCAGCGGCCCAAATTAGCAAAGTAGATTTACAGAGTAATTTTACTTTGCGATTTTACAAGCATTCTTACAGGCCAATTGTACAGAGAAAGGGCTAGCTGTATTGTAGTCTGCAAAACCTAATTAAAAATAAAACGACAAAGGAAAAAGTATGATTATCAAAAAGATGCTGTTGATTAGCAGTGCAGTCGCGCTAGCGCTAGGCACTTCAGCTGCTATCGCAAATTCTCATAATGACGCTTTAAAAGAGCCAACCGTTATGCAAGAAGCTCAGAATGAGCATGAAAAACTCTTTGCGCTTTTTGCAGCATCGGACGAGCGTAATTTAGCGCTGAACCCCGTAATGGCCATATTTCGCGGTGATATGCGACGTGCAGATCGCTTGGGCGATTTTTTAACTGATGCTCATGATTTAGCAAGCCGTACCAATACACAGCTCAATTTATCGGAACTTGCGCAAATTGATAGAAGCAAGCTAGATGATACTGATAAATTGGCTTATGACGTTTTTAAGTACAATCAAGAGCGCGCACTTGAGATGTCCTCTCCTGAGATAAGCGCCTTAACCGAAGTACGTCCTGTTAATCACTTTAGTGGGTTCCATACTTTCTATCCATCATTTGCAAGCGGTAAGGGCGCAGCTCCTTTTAAAACCGTTGAAGACTACGAGAACAACTTATCACGCCACAAAGACTATATTGCCATTTCAGACCGGGCTATAGAGCGTTTTAAAGAGGGAATGGAATCTGGCGTGTTAGAAACCACGCTCACCATAGACCGCGTTATTAAGCAGTTTGATACACAGCTAGCAATACCGCTTAAAGAATCGCAGTTTTGGGGGCCTATGACGATGCTTCCAGAATCATTTTCTGATGAAGAAAAGGCTCGCTTAACAAGTGAATATGAGCAAGCGACGCAAGATATATATGATGCAACCACTCGTATGCGCGATTTTCTTCAAACTGAATACCTACCTGTTGCTCGTGAAACCATCGGTTTGAGCGACATGAAAGGCGGAGCAAAGCTTTATGAGCTGATGGTAGAGGGCTCGACTACGCTACCTCTGACTCCTGACGAACTGCATGAACTTGGGCTTAGAGAAGTCAAGCGCGTTAAAAACGACATGCTAGCAATAAAAGACGAAGTTGAATTTGACGGCACGTTAAACGAATTGTTTGATTTCGTGCGCACAGATCCGCAGTTTAAGCCTGAAAGTCGTGAAGCACTGACCCAAAGTTACTATCGTATTGGCAAAGAGGTAGACAAGAAAATTGGTGAGTATTTCTCATTATTGCCAAAGTCAGAGCTAGAGATAAAGCCTTACGATCCGGCTATTGAGCAGTTTAGCGCCGGTGGTTCTTATCAACCGGGTACGCCTGATGGGTCACGTCCAGGCACGTTTTTCTTTAACGCCTATGATTTACCTAGCCGTTTAACTACCGGGAACGTGACGCTATATCTTCACGAGGGAGCACCGGGCCATCATTTTCAAATAAGCCTTGCTCAAGAAAATGACTCACTGCCTTCATTTATGCGCTTTAGCTTTTTACCCGCTTTCGGCGAGGGATGGGCGCTATACTCTGAAACGCTAGGCTACGAAATGGGGTTTTTCGATGATCCGTGGAACCGTTACGGCACATTGCAAGATGAGCAGTTAAGAGCCATGCGCTTGGTGGTTGATACCGGTATTCACGCGAAGGGCTGGAGCAGAGAAAAAGCCATCGACTTTATGCTCGATAACTCTGGCATGACGCGCACTGAGGTAGTGGCAGAGGTTGAGCGTTATATTGCTATTCCCTCACAAGCCTTATCTTACAAGGTTGGAGCATTAAAAATACAAGAGTTACGCGCACGGGCTGAACAAGCCCTTGGCAAGAATTTTGATATTCGAGAATTCCATGCGCAGGTATTAAATACAGGTGGCATCCCGCTGGCTATTCTTGAACAAAAAATAGACCGTTGGATAGCCAGTCAGAAAAGCTAGCCAAAAAATTAGCCTCTTAAAAAAGTACGCACAAAGCCAGCTTTTGCCATCAAGTGAAAGCTGGTTTTTTGATCTCTCTTCCTCTACTCTAAAATTCAGCCCGTCGGGAATGGAAAGTAAAGTATGGGGAACGCAATGAAGCAAAATAATGGATTTTTCGCGTCTTTAGCCGCTATTGGCTTTGCCTGTGTAGCGTTAAGCCTCTCTGGCTGCCAAAGCACCTCACAGCAAGTGAGTAGCAGCGATGATATTCCCAGCAATCTGTCTTCTTCACTCAACTGGCAAAGCGACAAATTTAGCCAAACCAAGGTTATTAAGCCCCATGAGATATTGGTGCTCACACCCAAACAAAAAGCGGAATTTTTATCCTTTTTCAATAGCGACGAACAGCAAGACGTATCCCCCAATTTTCGTATATCCAACTTTTTAGAGAAATGGGCTACGGATTTTAGCTACGCAGGAGACACATTTACTGCAACAGAAGCGTTTGAAAAAAGGTCGGGAAATTGCCTGACGCTGGCAATACTAACCACCGCACTCGCTAACGTTGTTGGGTTAGATGTATATTATAAAAAGGTGTTCACGCCGCCTATTTACCGGCGCCACAATCATGTTTTGACCACCTCTGCCCATGTTAAAACCATTGTGCTTGGCCCTGAGGCGGAAGAGAAAAAGCTTGGCGTTATATTTTTTCGCAGCCGAACCGTTATAGATTATTTCCCGTCATCGCTTAACGACACAGGGGAGTACGTAGCCTTTAACGATTTTATTTCTATGTATTATCAAAACAAAGCGGCAAAGGCGATGGCAGTTAATAACTCGTCACTAGTCTACAGTTTACTCTCAAGGGCAATGCGCCAAACCCCACTTAATCCAGAAACCCTTAACGCTTTGGCGGTGTTTTATCGTCAGAACATGCTGTATAAAAAAGCGCGAGACATATATGAATTTGCGATTGAGAATAACGTTGAATCTATACACACCTTATCCAACTATGCTGTGCTGTTATCCGAGGTAGGAGATAGTGCAACATTAGCGAAGATAAGAAGTAAGCTTTTGGACGTTGAAGAGAACAATCCCTATCAATGGTACGACCAAGGCGTTAAATATTTGAATCAAGGCGAAACAAGAAGGGCGGTTGCCCTTTTCAACAAGTCGGTAAAAACTGGGCCGTACCTGAGTGAAGGTTATATGGGGTTAGCAAA
Organism: Alteromonas sp. 4NS20-0143; assembly: GCF_057542855.1. Classification (NCBI taxonomy): domain Bacteria; kingdom Pseudomonadati; phylum Pseudomonadota; class Gammaproteobacteria; order Alteromonadales; family Alteromonadaceae; genus Alteromonas; species Alteromonas sp. 4NS20-0143. Next base: position 480,411 of record NZ_BAAJLR010000003.1, on the reverse strand, counting down.
AGCATACTTTTTACTTGGCGATATAGAACGTGCAGAGTCGAAGCTTAAAAAAGCAAAGGAACTCGCCTTTGGTGAAAAGGAAAGAGGGTTATACGCTGCAAAGCTTGACGCCCTGCAGCGTGTTAATAAATTTACCGATTAATTAGCAAAGTAACCTTATTAGTTATACAACCAAATAACGCTTAGATTTTCGCAGCCAATTCGGCGCCCTGACGAATGGCTCTTTTAGCATCAAGTTCTGCTGCTACGTCGGCGCCACCTATGATGTGTACCTTAAACCCAGCTTCTTCAAGAGGCGCTTTTAATGGCGTGAATGGTTCTTGGCCCGCACATACGATCACGTTATCGACTTCCAGTAGTTTTGGTTTGTCGTTAATAACAACATGAAGCCCTTTGTCATCAATTTTCTCGTAAGATACGCCATTGATCATTTGCACGTTGTGAAGTTTGAGAGACTGACGGTGGATCCAGCCTGTTGTTTTGCCCAAGCCCTTACCCACTTTTGTGGTTTTACGCTGAAGTAAAAACACCTCGCGGGTGGTTGGGGTCAGGTGTTTTTCCTTAAGTGCGCCGCCGGCGGCATAGCTTTTATCAATTCCCCAGTGCTGCAGCCACTTGTCTCTATTTTCAGTAAGATCTGCATCTTCAACTAGGTATTCAGCGACATCAAACCCGATGCCTCCAGCACCGATTACCGCTACACGCTGACCTACTTCAACATGATCCCGCAATACGTCTAGATAACCCAACACTTTCGGGTGATCGTGACCTTCAATAGTTAAGCTTCTAGGTTTAATACCGCTAGCTAAGATAACCTCATCGAAGCTTCCATCTTTTAATGTCTCTGTGGTTGCAAGCGTATTTAAATGAATAGTGACATTGGCTCGCGCTAGTTGATGCTTGAAGTAACGAAGGGTTTCATAAAACTCTTCTTTTCCCGGTATTTGCTTTGCGTAATTAAATTGACCACCAATCTCGCTAGCCTGGTCGAATAGATGCACATCGTGCCCGCGGTCGGCGGCGTACATCGCAAAAGACAGGCCTGCTGGTCCTGCACCAATAACCGCCAGTTTTTTCTTGTTCGAGGTTGGCGAGAAAGTGAGTTCGGTTTCATAGCAGGCCTGAGGATTCACTAAGCAGCTTGCACGCTTTTGCTCAAAGGCATGGTCTAAGCAGGCTTGGTTACAAGCTATACAGGTGTTGATAAGCTTCGATTCATTTTGCATTGCTTTGGCCACAAAGTGAGCGTCGGCAAGAAAAGGGCGAGCCATGGAAACCATGTCTGCGTGGCCCTCTGCCAACACTGATTCAGCAACTTCTGGCGTATTTATTCGGTTAGTTGTCACTAGCGGCAATGATACCTCTGCCTTCATCCGCTTGGTTATCCAAGTGAAAGCTGCTCGTGGGACCGAGGTTGATATTGTTGGCACTCTCGCTTCATGCCACCCAATACCTGTATTGATAAGCGTTGCGCCTGCCTTTTCTATCTCTTTAGCTAAATAAACCACCTCATCCCATTGGGCTCCGCCTTCCACTAAATCCAGCATGGAAAGACGATAAATGATTATAAACTCAGCCCCTACTTTTTCACGCACACTTCTCACTACCTCAATAGCCAATCGCGCTCTATTTTCGAGGCTTCCTCCCCATTCATCATTACGCTGGTTAGTGCGCTCACAGAAGAACTGATTGATGAGGTAGCCTTCTGACCCCATTATTTCTACGCCGTCGTATCCAGCCTTTTGAGCTAAACCTGCGCAATTTGCATAGTCTTTTATTGTGCTTTTAATACCGTTTGAAGACAGTGCTCGTGGTTTAAAGGGGGTAATAGGTGATTTCACGGGTGAAGCTGATACCGCTAGAGGGTGGTAGCCGTAACGCCCAGAGTGAAGAATTTGCATGCATATCTTGCCGCCTTCAGCGTGAACAGCCTCGGTAATAACTTTGTGTTTCTTAGCATGTCTCTTACTGGTCATTCTCCCTGCAAATGGGGCTACCCACCCAGAAATGTTGGGACTTATTCCTCCCGTTACAATGAGACCTACGCCGCCTTTAGCTCGCTCTGCATAGAATGCAGCCAATTTATCAAACCCGCCTTTTTCTTCCTCTAAGCCTAAATGCATAGAGCCCATCAATGTGCGGTTTCGCAATGTGGTAAAGCCTAAGTCAAGAGGCTCGAGAAGGTGGGGGTAGGGCGTAGTCATAGTCATTTCTCTTTTTATAATTTTAGTGGTTTGCCTCACGTTTTCCGAAGCCTTTTATATAAAGCGCTTTATTTAAAGCAAAACGTGTTGAGGTAGATAATCTAAACTGCACGGGTCGCAAAGCAAGTGTTCCAACATATAAGTCGCAGTATACAAGCCGCACCTAACAAGCCGCTCTCATGTCTAATACAATATAATAGTATGTGAATACATAAAATAACGCTGTTCTGATTATTTACTAGGAACAGCGTATCGTAAAGAGAGTTTATTAATACCAGTCCGCATAGATAGTTACCCACTCAGCGAGACTTAAAATGTTCGTAATCGCGGCGTGTTACCGCAGGTGCAGTGGTTCTACATCAAGGTGACACAACAAAGAGTACGGACATTTTAAACTCGCCCTTTGGGAAGGTCTGGCAAGTTCCCTAGCTTCATTCTGGGAATTTGAAAGGGAACAGCCATTCCTGCATTCCCACGCTTCGCTAGGAAACTTGCCAGCGCCTTCTGAGTGAGCAATTATCTATGCGGACTGGTATAAAATATAGCGGACATAAAAAAACGAGGTCAAAGACCTCGTTTTTAAAAAGTAATCAACAAAGGCAGCTCGCCTTAGTCCACGTACATTTTTTGTTTAAACTTAAGGGTTTGCTTTTCAGCGGCTCTTTGAGCGGTGACTTCAAAGCGATAAGTCTCTTGATCGCGAAACGGTAATACTGCCAAATAATAAATAGCATCACCATCTTCCACCTTTTTAAACGTCAGCTGCTTTTTACTACCAAGCAAGTTCGTTGCGTTGCCAGTCACTGATACTCGCTGAGCTTCGCCAGAATCCTTATTTAACACTGAAATATTCACCAGCGCATTGTATTTACTGCGAACGATACCGTAGTTAGCTGCCACCTCAGGTGTTAAAAACGGCGTATTCACTACCATGTAGTGCACATCCCACTCACCGAGAGTTTCTTTTTGCTCCGCATGAGCCTGTACGCTTAGGCACATGAGTAGTGCACCTATAAACACTGATGACACTTTTTTAACTATATTCACCGCTGTTCCTCGCATTGACATTGTTCGCACCGTTTTCTTTCGATTTGGTGGACGGCGTTAGCGTTAATCCTCACCTACGTAAATCTTCACCTACAAAGAGAGAGGATTGCCCATTCATTATTTATAGACTCATAGCACTCTGAGCGCGTCTTGGATCAGCAGCTGTAAAAACTGTAATCCAATAATTGCGATAAGCACCGACAAATCAAGGCCGCCTAAGGGAGGAATAATTTTGCGAATAGGCGCTAAGAAAGGCTCGGTAAGCTGATGAAGCACATAGTCTATAGGAGACTGACCCTGTGAGACCCAGCTTAAAATTGCCCGCAATAACAGCACCCAGAACATAAGCGACAAGGTTTCTTTTATCACACCCATGACTGACATAATGGCAATCCCGATAGGGTTTAGATTGCCGCCAGATATCAGTATTAAGGTAATGATTTTAAGCGCACAAACAGCAATCGCTAACACAAAGGTGGCCGTATCAAATCGACCTATGGACGGGATAATGCGTCGCAACGGTCCTACAATCGGATGTGTGGCCTTCACGATAAATTGGCTCATGGGGTTGTAAAAGTCTGCTTGTACCATCTGCAGCCACAACCTCAAGATGACAATCATCAGGTAAAGGTTAAATAATGTATCGACTAAAAATACCGTTGCGTTCATCTACTGTTTTTCCTAAAAACGTTAAAGCTGTTTTGCCATTTCTTCGGCTCGAGCGACGGCAGCGCGCATAGACTTGCTGACAATATCTTTTAAGCCTTCGTCAATGAACGTATTTACCGCCTGTGCGGTGGTGCCGCCTTTAGAGGTAACTTGGGCACGAAGCTCACTTAATTCAAGGTCTGGGTTATTGCACACCATTTCAGCTGCACCTAGCATAGCTTGCTGTACCATAAGACGAGACTGGTCTTTATCAAACCCCATATTCATGGCTTCTTCTTGCATGTTCTGAAGGAATAAGAAGAAGTACGCAGGACTACTACCGGCAGCGGCAATGACACCGTTGATACCATCTTCTTCATTAACCCAAACGGTTTCACCTACGCTGTTCATTACATCGTCTACATAGGTTCTGTCTTCTTGCGTCACTGTGTCATCGGCATACATACCCGACATGCCTTTACCTAATAAACTTGGCGTATTTGGCATAATACGAACAACTGGGTAGTCACCACCTAGCATCTCTTGCAGGCGAGATACCGGAAGGCCTGCTGCAATACTCAAAAAGAGCTTACCCGCGAGGTCATTGTTTTTCTGTAAGTCGGCGCACATGTCGCCCATAATTTGTGGTTTTACTGCAAGCACAATGGCATCGGCAAACTGGCAGGCTTCATCGTTCGATTGGGTCGTTTGTATGCCGAACTCTTCTTTCAGCTTGTCTAATTTCGGTGTAGACGGGTTAGCTGCAAGTATATTTTCTTTTGCATAGCCAGACTGAATTAATCCACTAATGATGCTGCGGCTCATGTTGCCTGCGCCAATAAATGCCAATTTTTTCTGTTGCATGTAAATCCTATTTGTTGTCTATGTAATGCTTAATTCAACACGCATAATTGCACAAAAGTAACGTCGCAATCGCGTATTGCTGAATAAGTAGTTAAATCGTGGGTTTTAACGTTGTCGCCTCGTTTTTTGAACGCCAACGTTTCACTTTTTACGCTCGCGGCTCATTTTCAAACGCTAGCGGCTCATTTTCAAACGCTAGCGGCTTACTTTAAAACGCTCACGCTTGGGGGAGACGACTCAACCACGTTTACCAAAAATAGCCGTGCCTATACGCACCATTGTAGAACCATTTTTGATGGCAGCGTTCATGTCGCTGCTCATTCCTACTGATAGGGTATCAAAATTGGCCAGCGATTTGTGGTAATGGTCATATAATTCTTTCAGTTTACCGAGAGTATGGGCTTGTTCTTCCTCGCTTGGGTTGGCTTTTGGAATGGCCATAATGCCGCGAAGACATAATTTTTCCTGCGATTCGATAAACTGAATTAAGCCGTCAAGTTCGCTAGGTTTAACGCCAGATTTGCTGTCTTCATCATCAATGTTGAGTTGAATGCATACATTTAGCGCAGATAAGTTGTCGGGGCGTTGATCATTTAGTCTTCGCGCCACTTTTTCTCTATCAACCGACTGTACCCAGTGAAAGTGCTCGGCTACGACCTTGGTTTTATTCGATTGAATGGGGCCAATCATGTGCCACTCTATATCGGTGAGGTGAGCAAGTTCCTGAACTTTTTCAACACCTTCCTGAACATAGTTCTCTGCGAACAATCGTTGTCCCGCTTCATACGCTTCAATAATATCCGATACGGGTTTAGTTTTGCTTACCGCTAGTAATTTGACTGAATTTGGTGGACGATGTACTGACTTAGCGGCTTGTGTAATTCCCTCTAGTGCGGAATTTATTCTTTCTGCTATTGTTTGCATTATTCACCTTGTTATGGAGAAGTGGTTGTGGATATTACCGAACTTTTAGCGTTTAGTGTTAAGAATAACGCCTCAGATTTACATTTGTCAGCCGGACTCCCGCCGCTTATTCGCGTTGATGGCGAAATGCGTAAGCTCAACGTTCCAGCCCTTGATCACAAGCAGGTTCATGGCCTCGTTTATGAAATCATGAACGACATGCAACGCAAAGAATACGAGGAAAACTTAGAAACCGATTTTTCTTTTGAAGTAAAAGGACTATCGCGCTTTCGTGTAAACGCGTTTGTGCAAAATCGCGGCGCCGCAGCGGTACTTCGTACAATCCCTAGCGATGTGCTTACTTTAGACGATTTAGGTGCACCAGATATTTTCAAAGAAATTATCAATCAGCCAACTGGAATAGTGTTAGTGACAGGTGCTACCGGCTCGGGTAAAAGTACCACATTGGCGGCTATGGTCGATCACATTAATACCCACAAACGAGAGCATATTCTTACCATAGAAGACCCCATTGAATTTGTGCACGACAATAAACTTAGCCTGATTAACCAGCGTGAAGTGCATCGAGACACACACTCGTTCAACAATGCGCTGCGCTCGGCGTTACGTGAAGATCCCGATGTTATTCTTGTGGGCGAGCTACGTGATTTAGAAACTATACGCCTTGCTATCTCCGCCGCGGAAACTGGTCACTTGGTATTTGGTACCTTGCATACCAACTCAGCGCCAAAAACCATTGACCGGATTATCGACGTGTTTCCGGCAGAGGAAAAGTCAATGGTGCGTTCAATGTTATCCGAATCTTTACGAGCGGTAATATCGCAAACCCTATTGAAAAAAGTAGGCGGTGGACGAGTAGCTGCCCATGAGATTATGGTGGGTATCCCGGCCATTAGAAACCTTATCCGCGAAGACAAAGTGCCGCAGATGTACTCGGTTATTCAGACCGGTCAGGCACATGGTATGCAAACCATGGATCAGTGTTTGCAGCGCTTGGTGGCAATGGGCGTGATTACAAAGCAAGATGCTGCGGCTAAGTCTGTTGATAAACAATCGATGAATAGCTTCTAGACAGTTTGTTAAACACCCGTAATTAGGTCCAACTTTTCAGGTTTAAAGCCCAGGAACCATAATGCTAGATTCGCTTTTACAAAAAATGATCGACGGTAATGCCTCAGATTTATTCGTCACGGCAAACTTTCCAATTAGTGCAAAAATTAACGGCAAGCTTACGCCTATCTCCGATTCAGTAACCTCTGAAGAATTAGCGCTGTCTCTGGTACATGAAGCGATGACAGAAAAGCAGCAACACGAGTTTCATACATCAAAAGAGTGTAACTTTGCTATCGTTAGAGAAGGAATTGGGCGTTTTCGTTGCTCTGCTTTTTGGCAGCGCGACCAAGCAGGAATGGTTATAAGGCGGATCGTTACGCAAATCCCCAAGGCCGATGATTTAGGGCTACCGAGAGTCTTAAAAGAAATCATTATGGCAAAACGCGGGCTCGTACTATTTGTCGGGGGAACCGGTACCGGTAAATCAACCTCTTTAGCCGCGCTAATTGGCCACAGAAATGAAAACTCTCACGGTCACATTCTTACTATTGAAGACCCAATTGAATTCGTTCACGAACACAACAACTGCGTTATAACCCAGCGTGAAGTAGGCATAGATACGCAATCTTTTGATGATGCGTTAAAAAGCTCTCTACGCCAAGCGCCAGATGTCATTCTTATTGGTGAAATTCGCTCTATGGAGACGATGGAGTATGCCATGTCGTTTGCCGATACAGGGCATTTATGTGTAGCGACTTTGCACGCTAATAATGCCAACCAAGCCATTGAGCGAATAATGCACCTAGCGCCAAAAGACATGCACGACAAGCTGCGTTTCGATTTAAGCCTAAACATCCGCGCTATTGTGGCGCAGCAATTGGTGCCTACGCCAGACGGAAAAGGCCGAGTCGCGGCAATAGAAGTGCTACTTAACACGCCGTTGGTAAGCGACCTTATTCAACGCAACGAGATTGGCAGTCTTAAAGAAGCGATGAAAAAAGGTAAAGAGCAGGGCATGCAGAGCTTTGATATGGCCCTGTACGACTTGTATAAGCAAGGACGGATTGAAATGGACCAAGCGCTGCATCACGCTGACTCACCAAACGACCTTCGCCTTATGATTAAGCTAGATGCCAGTGATAACTCAAGTTTGGGAACGCTATCGAATGTGTCTTTTGATATGGATGAATAGCAACATGAGTTGGAGCGCCGCGGGAGTGATTGCTTGAAAAAACTGTTTTCTTCTGAGCATGCGTTTGAACTTCAGGCAGTGCGCAGCGAGCTTGACGCGCTTAGTATTCCCTACATGATAAAAAACGAGTTTGCTAGTGGAGCACTTGGGGAACTGCCATGGCAAGAAGCACAGCAAGAGTTGTGGTTGGTTGACGATACGTGGTTTCATCGCGCTTCAAAGGTAGTGGACGGCATTAAAGCCAATTTTGCATCTAGCCAAGGCGGCCAGGGCCAGGAAGAGCGCGAATGGGTATGCAACAGTTGCGGTGAAGAAAATGGCAGTGCGTTTGAGGTTTGCTGGCAATGCGGCGATGATCTCTAAGGCTACGAGCATCTAAAGGGCCAGTAGTAGAGAAGTAATTTTCAGGCGTCGACGCTTAAAATCGGTCTGAAGCCTTACTCGTAGGCGCTTTCTATCCAGCTAGTAAAAATAACGCACGCCGACACACTATCTACTTTCTCTTTTGTCAGTTTTTTATACCCACCTAGTTCGAACAGCATGGCTTTAGCGTCGGTGGTAGTTAGCCGCTCGTCGCAAACCTCTACTTTAACCTTAAAGCGATTGTGCAAGCGATTAGCAAACTTACGAGCCCGCTGGGTCATCTGCTGCTCAGTACCGTCCATATTTAGCGGTAGCCCAACAACGACCACATCAGGAAGCCAATCCTTATATAAGGTTTCGATAAGGTTCCAATCGGGAATGCCGTCTCTGGCTTTCAAAGCGGGAAGGGGCGATGCGGTACCTGTGACTTCTTGGCCTACGGCAACGCCAATGCTTTTAGTACCAAAATCGAAGGAAAGTATTGTTCTGTTGCCAAGTTTATTTCCCATTTTAGGCATGACCAGAGCCTGGTGCTAATTGCCACACATCGACGCCGAGCTTGTTCACGGTAGCTTGCCATTTCTTATGGATAGGAGTGTGAAATAAGATTTCCTCATCAGCTTCAATCGTTAGCCATGCGTTATCTTGCATTTCCTGCTCCAACTGCCCTTTAGACCAACCGGCAAACCCCAGAGCGATAATGGCATCATCAGGACCTTCATCGTTACCGATGGCGGTTAAAATGTCCTTTGACGTTGTTACCATTACCCCTGGTGCTAGGGCTAGACTCGAGGCCCAACCTTTTTGCGTAGAGTGCAATACAAACCCTCGTTCCTGACTTACAGGGCCGCCTGCCAGTACGATCTCTTCGGCTTTATCGTCTGACACCGTGAGTTCTTTGTCGGTTTGTTCTAAAAGTTGCTTCACATTCATTGTGGAGGGTTGATTCACCACAATTCCCATGGCGCCTTCTGAGTCATGTTCACAAACATAAATCAAAGAGCGAGAAAAATAAGGGTCGCCTAAGCTTGGCATTGCTACCAAAAAGTGATTTTTTAAACTCGTTAACTCTGTCATATTTTTTTCACTTTCAGTTTATTTCTCTCAAAATTTATCACGTTCAGTTTTTATAAAGGCTTAGTTTCGTCAAGCCTAGCTTTTACTAGGCCTGGGTTTTACCTAGCCTGAGTTGCACTAAGCCTTGAGTGCCAAGCGTTTTTCAATTGCCTCAAACAGCTTCGCCATAATGTTGATATCGAAATGACGTTCAATTTCTCGTACGCATGTGGGGCTAGTAATGTTTATTTCCGTTATTTTATTGCCAATCACATCAAGTCCAACAAAAAGAATGTTGTTCTCTTTCAGCGTTGGTGCAATGGCTTCTGCTAACGCTCTGTCTGATTCAGAAATGGGTTGGGGCCGTCCGGTACCGCCGGCGGCTAAATTACCTCGAGTTTCTCCCTTGGTAGGTAAGCGAGCCAAGCAATAAGGAATAACTTCACCGTCTACAATAAGTACGCGCTTGTCACCGTCTTTTATTTGCGGCAAATATTCTTGAACCATCATGTAGCGCGTGCCTAGGTGAGTCAGCGTTTCAATGATGACCCCAAGGTTATTGCCGTCAGGCTTCACACGAAATATGGAAGCTCCGCCCATTCCATCGAGAGGTTTACAAATAATATCTTGGTACTTAGCGTGAAATTCACGAATTGGCACTTGGTTATTAGCAACAAGCGTAGCTGGAATATGTTCAGGGAAGTATGAAGTAAACAGCTTTTCGTTGTAGTCTCGCAACGCCTGAGGGTTATTTACCACAAGAGCGCCTGCATCTTGTGCCAACGACAGCATTTGAGTGGCATAGAGAAATTCACTGTCAAATGGCGGATCCTTACGCATAAGCAACACATCGATATCACCTAGGTGAACCGCATTGGTTTCGGTAATCTCGTAAAAGTCTGCGGGCTGATCTTTCACTGTTACCGTTTTCGCCAATCCCATTGGCTTACCGTTTTCTAAGTAGAGATCCTTAAGTTCAAAATACACTACAGTTGCACCGCGGCGCTGTGCTTCTAGCATCATTGCGAGGCTGGTATCTTTGTGAGGTGTGATGGCCTCAATGGGGTCCATGATTACGCCGACAGTATATTGCATTAGGTTCTCGCTTTAAAATTAACGGTAGTCACTATGACCTTATACCCCCTTATGTTGGGGCGCTCTACCACAGTTCAAGACAGCGGCGTTATGTTCTACAATGTAAACAGGATTCAGGTTACTCAGAAATCGCCATGTTGAGCTTGCAGTATGCTTAACGACGTGAGGGCTGCAGTTTCTGTTCTTAAAATTCGTGGACCTAAGCTTACCGACAGGTATCCATTTTCATTAGCCTGATGAATTTCTGTCTCAGAAAGGCCGCCCTCCGGCCCCACTAGTAATCTGTAGCCTTGCGTATTGTAGGGTTGCTTAGCAAGAGGCTGTGACGCACCCGGTGCAAGGACTATACGAGAACTAGAAGTAGATTGAGACAGCCACTGAACAAGAGAAACTGGCTCATTAAGCGTAGGCACTCTGTTTCGACCGCTTTGCTCACAGGCACCTAGGATAATTTTTTGCCATTGTTGCAGCTTTTTTTCCCAGCGTGATGGCTCTAATTTCACTGCACACCGCTCGGTGATGATTGGGGTAATTTCACTTACGCCCAATTCAACGCTCTTTTGCAACACCATATCCATTCTGTCACCTTTAGAAACGCCTTGACCTAAATGCAGGTGCAGAGGTGACTCATTAGAGACAGACAAGCAGGCATCAATCTCAACGATAACGTTTTTCCGCTGAACACTGATGATTATTCCACTGTACTCATTGCCATCGCCGTTAAACAAAACAATCGGTCGATTAGGTTTCAGGCGTAAAACCGTTGCAACGTGATGTCCTGCTTCTTGGGTAAGCTCAAATTCTTGTTCTAAGGCGATAGGATCGGGGTAATAAACTCTAGGTATACGCATGAAAAATTTGCAGTTGTCGTTTTTGCGTATAATACGTGGGGAGGGGGGCGACATGCAACGCCGACGTCAGCGAAATCGGCGATAACACGTTTAAACACGTTCTTTCGTTAGCTACTTTACTGTAAACATTCGCAATTGAGTTAAGCCAATGAGCAACTCAATACAGTGAGAAAGCGTGACAGAAACCGTGTGAATGTTAAATAGAAGCGACTACGCAGCGCGAGCTGAATCCGTGGAACCCGACTGTAGAGAGTGAGTAGGCGTCGACGCTGTATTTTCGCTTTTATTACGGTTCATGTCCCGTTGAGCTCGTGCGTGCTTGGTATGTTTGCCGGTGTCTGATCGCAAAGAATAAAGAAAAATTCCAGCAACGACAGTAAATAACGTGGTTAAGAGCAACATACGATAATCCTTTTTTATAATAATCTACTAAAGCATCAGTGTGGCTGTGGTTTTTATACAACAGCGTACTTAATGTCTTTGCATTAGGAGTTCAATGAACCGACTTTTATTTAAAAGTCGATGCAATTTCCTAATGCACCATCCGTGAAGCCCTAGTGTAAACTTTTTTGATTAAAAAAACATCAGCATTTTTCTTCTCATACTGTCTAAAAAACTATCTATGTGATCAATATGAAGATTTAAAATGAAGTATTTAAATTAATACGTAAGCTAGGGCGTGTTGCTCTTTGCTTTACGAGTTTTGGGCTAAATGGAAGCATTTTAATCGCGAAACAGTCCTGTAGGCCTAGTGGGCTACGTCAAAGGGCTGTGACAAAGAGTAAAATGCTTCCATAACGCCCCCTTCGGGCAGGGCCTGTGAGCTATTTACTCTGCGTTGAATGGTTTCGATTTAGCCCGCTAGACCTTCAACCATTCGCCTTGTTTAAATAGCTCACAGGCGCTGCAAAAACGTACAGCAAAGAACAACACGCCCTAAAACTATGCTTAAAGCTTAGGTGAGAAATGTGACAGGTGAGTGAACACAAAATTAAGTTCGAAATGAAATCAAAATGACATTTGCAATGATAACAGAAATCGTAAATGTATAACCATAAAACTTACTACTTTTGGATAATGAATGCCCTCTATAGGCTGCTTCAGCGTTAGACTTTAGCTTAGTTTTGAAGATTAACTTAGTTTAACTATTGGTGATGTTAGTTTTTACTGATACCGTGAGTTGCATAGTAACTATAAACTCAACAAGGAATAATTATGGAAGAACAACTCTCGCTCTTTTCTGCAAGTGACGTTGAAAGGTATATAAATGATTACGCAATTCCATGGGGCATTAATATCGCCATGGCAATCGCAATTTATGTAATTGGTAAAATTGTTGTCGGTCTGTTGCTGTCAGTTTTCCGACGCGTAATGGCCAAATCTAAATACGACGACATGCTCGTTGATTTCTTAGAAGCAATCATTAGCGCCATACTAATGCTTTTCGTTATTGTGGCATCGCTAGACCAACTTGGTGTTGATACCACATCGCTTGTTGCTATTTTAGGTGCAGCTGGCCTAGCCATTGGTTTGTCATTACAAGACTCGCTCAAGAATTTCGCAGCGGGCGTAATGCTTCTTTTATTCAAACCATTTAAAGCGGGTGACTTCGTTGAAGCGGGTGGAACTGCGGGCTCAATTAAAAAGATTGGCATTTTCACAACGACAATGACAACGCCTGACAATAAAGAAATTATTGTACCAAACGGTAATATCTACAGTGGTAATATTACCAATTACTCGGCTAAGGAAACTCGTCGTGTAGATATGGTTGTAGGTATTGGCTACGACGCTGACTTATTGAAAGCGAAGCAAATACTTCAAGAAATGGTGTCAGCTGATGAACGAATTTTAGCAGAGCCAGCGCCAACGGTTGCAGTATCTGAACTTGCCGATAGCAGTGTGAACTTTGTGGTTCGCCCATGGGTTAAGGCAGCAGATTTCTGGGGCGTTAAGTTCGACTTTACTGAAGCGGTTAAATTGCGTTTCGACCAAGAAGGCATCTCTATTCCGTTTCCACAAATGGATGTGCATTTGCATAAAACAGATGGCGAATAAGATTACGCCAGCTAGATAAACAAAAACGCCGCTTTTAAGCGGCGTTTTTTATTACTATTACTTTGAATTACTGCTTACAATTGGGGCGGTTGTTCGTGGCTTGATAATCAGCAAGCGCTGGACCCATATTTGCTCTTAAATCTGCAATACGCGTTTGCGGAGCCGGGTGAGTAGATAAAAACTCCATTGGGCTATTTCCTCCACTCGCTGCCTCCATGTTCTGCCAAAGGTTGACAGACTGACGAGGGTCAAAGCCAGACTTTGCCATTAGCTGAAGACCTATTTCATCGGCTTCTGATTCGTGAGTTCTGCTAAAAGGCAATTGAACGCCAACCTGCATACCTAATCCAATGGCCGCCATAATAGGGCCCGACTGAGGCACCTCATTCGCTGCAAGCACCTGGCCTGCTGCCTGAGTACCCATATTGATTAAGGTAGATTGAGACATACGCTCGTTACCGTGTTCAGCGATAACGTGACCGACTTCATGGCCTATTACCGCTGCAAGCTGGTGCTGGTTTTCAGCGACACCAAGAAGGCCAGTGTAAACCCCTATTTTACCGCCAGGCAAAGCAAATGCATTGACTTGCTCATCGTCAAAAACTACCACTTCCCATTTTCCGTCAAAAACAGAGGAGGGCACCTGTGCAGTAATTGCATTGGCAATACATTCCACGTAAGTGTTCTGCACTCGCGTAGTCGACACTTTGAGTTCTTCTTTCATGCCTGAAAACGCTTGTGCTCCCATTTCAGATAACTGGGAGTCAGAAAAAAGCAGTACTTGGTTTCTGCCAGTTGGGGAGGTGGCGCACGCTGATAGTGCGAGCGCTGCGGCCACCGCCGCTGATAAGGTGAATTTCAATTTCATTTTGAGTCCTTTGTGTCTTAAACATCGTTTGGCTTTGGGCCTGATGATCTTTGGTTTGCACTTTTAAGGCCTAAGAAAGCGCAGAAACGTGCAGACCAAAGGTCATTAGGCTGACGCTAAGCATACCTTTATTTTTAGTGCATCAATAGTGGCTAAATTATTTAGTGGTTCCCGTGGTGCGCAATGGTAAAAATATCATCGCTCAATAAGTAGTTGATAGCCCTTGGTAAAGCCTTTGCCAAATTAATATTTGTGTCATAAACTGGCTTTAATTTATACATAGAAGTTACATGATATTTCTGTTGTACTGGAATAATGTTGAACAGATACCTACACCTGCTGATTGTACTAGTGCGCAGGAAGCGATACCTATTTCAACAGTTCAACACTGAATAACACACTAATAAAAAAGGAAATAAAAATGGCAGTGCGTAATAAATTCAAGTACGGATTACTCGCCCTTCTTGTGTCTGCATCGTTAACTGGTTGTGGCCTAGACGGCGACGATGGCGAGCAAGGCGAAACGGGTGCTCAAGGGCCTCAGGGTGAACAGGGAACACCTGGCGCAGATGGTTCTGACGGTACTGATGCTTCAATTGGTATTGCCTTAGATGTTGTTGGTCGTGCATTTTTAGGTAACCAGGGCGCTGCGGAAATTGTTCAATATCACGCTGATACCCAAACGATTTACGCGACTAACACCTCAACCAATACTATAGCGGTTATTCCCGCTGGCACTGTTACTACAGCGGCGTTAGGCGACCCGATAAACACAATTAACCTGACACCTTCAACTGTTGATTTACCAGCAGACATTAATGGGGTTGCCCTTGGCGGTGTTAATAGCATTGCGGTTAGCGGTGACCTTATGGCTGTTGCCGTATCAGCAGCAGTGAAAACTGACAACGGCTATGTGCTTTTCTACAACGGTTTAGATAGCGCAACGCCGGCATTTTTAGATTCGGTAGAAGTGGGCGCGCTACCAGATATGGTTACGTTCACTCCCGATGGCGGCAAAGTGTTAGTGGCTAACGAAGGCGAGCCCTCAGACGATTACACGGTAGACCCGGTTGGTTCAATATCCGTTATTAATGTACTTGCCAGTGGCGAACCAGAAGAAACGGGAACCACCGTTGGGTTCACGGCATTCAACGGCTCACAAGCTGAGCTTATGGCACAGGGCATGATGTTCCCCAACCCATCTGGTCGCACAATCAATGGGACTGGCATTGCAACGACAGTAGCGCAAGATTTAGAGCCTGAATACATTGCAGCAACTAATGACGTAGCGTACGTCAGCTTGCAAGAAAATAACGGCCTAGCGGTACTTGATTTAGAAGAGTTAACCGTTGATGTTGTTGGGTTAGGTACTAAAGCATGGGCTGATTTGAATATCGATATTCAAGAAGACAGCTCCGTAAGCTTTGGTCAGTACACTGGTCTATACGGCGTATATCAGCCTGACAGCCTTGCTACTTTTACATGGAAAGACGCTACCTTTATTGTGACAGCTAACGAAGGTGATGCTCGTGAATACTTCTTTGATGCTGCTGATGATGCTGCATGTACCGCTGCAGGTGGCGTTTCTTTTGATGAAGACGACGGCTGTTTAGCTTACACCGATGAAGTACAAGTGGGCGATTTAGTTGCAGAAGCAAACTCTGAATTAGCGATGTTGCAAGCCACTGGTGAAGCTGATGATTTACGTGTTACAACAGCCATGGGTGATGCTGATAGCGACGGTGAGTATGACGCTGCATTTACCTACGGTGCACGTTCATTCACAATCTGGGATCAAAACGGTTTAGTGGTTTTCGATTCAGGTGATGACTTTGAACGCATTACGGCGTCAGTGCACGGCGCACAGTTTAATAACGACAATGATGTAAATGAAGGCGATTCACGCTCTGAAAACAAAGGGCCTGAGCCGGAAGCTATTACCGTTGGTCAAATTGGCGATCGTACTTACGCCTTTATCGGTCTAGAGCGCATGGGCGGAATTTTCGTTTATGATGTGACTAATCCGTATGATGCGCAATTTACCGAATACGTAATTAACCGTGACCTAACTGAAGGCCTAACCTCTGACGATGTGATTGGCGACTTAGCGCCTGAGAGTTTGGTGTTTGTTAGTGCAGAAGACAGCCCAAGCGGCGAAGCGTTACTGATTGTCGGTAACGAAGTAAGTGGTACCGTTTCGGTATGGCAAATTAGCCAGCTGTAATAAATTATGACAACAACCTAGTGTATTGCATTAGTGACAAAAACCCGCTTAACAGCGGGTTTTTTTGTATCAAGGGTTAGCGAGTCACTCTGTTGTATAAATACACTGCGGACTTTCGTAGTAATGCAAGAGCGTCTCAATGGTTGAGAATAGTTACAGAGCGACTTGATTGAGGTAAGCTATGGCAAAAGAAGTGGCGTTTTATAGGATGCCCGCGAGCAAAGATATCGAAGGTTTGCCTAATTCAAATACACAGACTGTGTATTAATACCTTTAATATTGATGCGTAGGTGATTCAGCCGTAAATCGAGGCGCAAGCGATTGCTTTAATAATAGGGTTTGTGCCCTGTATTTACCATCTAGGCTCACCAAATAATAGAAGCGTATAATTAGAAGAGAGTAACTATGTCTCAGCAAGTCGTGATAAGTGGCGTGGGTGTCTGGCACCCTGAAGAAAGCATAACCAACGAAGAATTGGTAGCAAGTTACAATGCGTATGTAGACAGCTTCAACGAAAAGAATAAACAGGACATCGAAAGTGGCGACGTAGCGCCAATGCCTTATTCAAGTGCTGAATTCATCGAAAAAGCATCAGGTATTAAAAGCCGATATATCTATCAGAAAGAAGGTGCTTTGGATATCGAGCGAATGAAGCCTAAAATTTCTCCTCGCAGTGATGACGCGTTGTCCCATCAGGCTGAAATCGCTGTTGAAGCTGCGCGCTTGGCACTTAATTCAGCGAACGTAAATGCAGAAGAGATAGATGCCGTTATTGTTTCGTGTGCTTATACGCAACGGGCATATCCCGCAATTGCCATTGAAGTACAAGAAGCACTGAACATAGAGGGTTTTGGTTTTGACATGCTCGTGGCATGTTCAGCAGCAACGTTTGGGATGCACAGAGCATTTGAAATGCTAAGTGCCGGCAACGCCTCTCGAGTGTTGGTGATAAATCCTGAGCTAGTATCGCCGCAAATAAATTATACCGACCGAGATAGCCATTTCATTTTTGGCGACGTAGCCACAGCAACCGTTATGGAATTAGCTGATACTGCAAAAAGCGAGCATGTGTACGACGTGCTGAGCACAAAAGCGGTCACTAAGTTTTCAAACAATATACGCTCGAATTTTGGTTATTTAACGAGAGCTGAAGACGTTGAACCTTATGGTGTCGACAAGTTGTTCCATCAGGCAGGGCGCAAAGTATTCAAAGAAGTTTGCCCCATGGCGGCCTCACACATCGAAGCGCATTTAGAAAAACACAATATTACGCCTGCGCAAGTGAAACGATGGTGGCTCCATCAGGCGAATATCAACATGAATACACTGATCTGTAAGCGCCTGCTTGGCAGAGATGCCACACAACAAGAAGCGCCAATTGTGCTAGATGAGTATGCTAACACAGCGTCAGCAGGGTCGGTGATTGCGTTTGGATTGCATCATCAAGACCTAGTTTCTGGCGATGTGGGCGTGCTATGTTCATTTGGTGCAGGTTACTCGATTGGCTCGTTGGTCGTTAAAAAGCGCTAAGCATTTAAAAATAGGCACTTGAAGCCAAGTACTCGAAAATAAGCGCTTCAAGTCAATTGTCTTAGGCCAAGGGCTTTAAGATAAGTGCTTAAAGCCAAGTACGTAAACATAAGTACTTAAAAATGGTTACAAGAACAGCGCTTTAAAAGAGCGCTTAAGAGAAATAGCCTATCGGCACCCAAATAATAAGACTTACTAGGATGACAGCGAAGGGATGGTTTCAGATTTAGGTTATGGGCTAAATAGCCTAGCGCATTTAGCACTGCTACTTTTATTGCTAACGGTAAGGAAGCCAGGTGTAGCGAAGCATTTGCTCGTGCTCGCTACTGCCACCACATTCGTTTGGTCGACAAGTTTAATTACGGTGTTGTTTGGGCCTATTTCGCTAAACTGGTTACTCACTGTCGACATAGTCAAACAGTTGGCGTGGCTTCTTTTCCTTGCTGGCTGTATTCAAACTAATTTTCAAAATCTTCATCACGTGCTTCGTCGCCCTGCGACATTAATGATCATAGCGCCTGCCATTGTCGCACTTGTTGCTCCCTATCTGTTTGCTATTGACCCTACGTGGAGCTTTTTAACGCTCATTGTGTTGTCGCTGGAAGTGCTGGTACTACTCGAGGTTGTCTATCGCCAAGCGGGTCGGGAACAGTGGGCGTTTAAACCCCTCATCATTTACCTTGGTGCGGCAAATGTATTTGAATTTGTCACCTATGCGAATGCAACCATGGTGAACCAGGTCGAGGTCGGTTACATCGCAGCGCGCGGTTATATCTATTTCCTGCTTATGCCGCTCCTCGTTATCTCTATTCGTCGTATCCATCACTGGGGTATCGACATTTTTATTTCCCGAGATGTGGTTCTGCATAGCTCCCTGTTACTTGTGGCTGGTGGCTATTTATTTGTCATGGCCGTTGTTGGCTATGCGATTAACTTCGTAGGGGGGAGCTGGGGCGCCACAGTACAAATTATTTTGGTGGTTATGTCTTTCGCGTTGTTAGCCACTGTCTTTTTATCAAATGCATTTCGAACAAAAATCAAAATTTTCATCACCAAGCACTTTTTTGCTAATCAATACGATTATCGAGTGGAGTGGGTAAAGCTTACTAAATGGTTAACCCGCTCAGGGGATAGCACGGCAGACGTTTATCATTCGGGGTTAACCGGTCTATTAAATGCCATTCAATACGACTCGGGCTTGTTGTTCAAAGTATCAAAAAGCGGCCTCGACTGCGTCGCCGCTGCCTCTCCGTCTGGCGATACAAGCCTGAATGAAAAGCAGCACGCTATGCTTACGCAACTAATTGGATATAGTGGTGAAAAAGGGTGGGTAATCGATACGGATGCTTATTTGGTAAAGCCCTTTGACTATGAAGGGTTAAAGCTTGATAGGGAAGTGTTAAAACAGTGGGATTACCAACTATTCATCCCCTTCATGCAAGATGCCCAAGTATGGGGCTTTGCCGTGTTAGCCGCGGGTGATAAAGAAAAAGTCGCTTTGAATTGGGAAGTTAAAGATTACCTCAACGCAGTATCAGAACAAGTCGGTACCTTTATACAACATCATGAAGCAGCTCAAGTCGTCGCTGAGAATGCACAATTTGCCGCTTTCAATCGAATGTCCGCATTTGTGCTGCACGATTTGAAAAACGTACTTGCTCAGGTAGACCTCATTCTTGCTAATGCGCAGCAGCACAAACATAATCCCGAGTTCATTGAAGATACGTTTGAGACGCTTGAGCACACAAAAGCGCGTATGGAAAAAATGCTGAAACAATTAACCGATAAAAAGGTCATTGAAGAGAGTGTGAATGATGATCAGTATCTGTCGCGAATAGTCGATGAGGTGGTAACGCAGCGCTGCAGTTCAATTTCTCCGATACCAAAAGTCCACTTGATGAAAGAAGAATCTGTTATTGTGGACAAAGAGAAAGTGGCCAATGTACTTTATCACTTAATCAGCAATGCTCAGCAGGCTACCGCAGATGATGGTGAGGTTGATGTGGTATTGACGGTTGATGGCGCAGAGCGCACGCAAATGATCATGATTGAAGATACCGGTACCGGCATGGAAAAAGCCTTTATTGAAGAGCGCCTTTTCAAACCCTTTGATACAACAAAAGGAAATGCAGGTATGGGCATTGGCGCTTACGATGCAAAAACCTACCTAGAGTCTATCGGCGGCAAACTTACCGTACAAAGTGAAGTGGGAAAAGGAAGCTGTTTTACTCTGCATTTTCCCATAGAGTAGGCGATGATACCTTTCGCAAAATAGCGCTTAGGCGCAGTAAGCACGCAATCAAATACGAGCGCAGTGGATTGTTCGCGGCGTATGATGAAGTAGAAGAATAGGATGACAAGATGACAGATACCATACTGGTAGTTGATGATGACCTCGGTATCCAAAAGCAGCTCAAGTGGAGTTTAACCGACTACAACGTTGTGTTTGCCGATGATCACACCTCGGCAATTGCCCAGTTGCGACGTCATGAGCCCAAAGTTGTTACTCTTGACTTAGGACTCCCTCCAGACCCTGCAAACGCCTCAGAGGGGCTGCGTATACTTCACGATATAATCTCTCTCGCGCCTCGTACAAAGGTAATCGTGGTAACGGGCAACAGCGATAAACAAAATGCGCTAAAGGCCATCGACTTTGGTGCCTATGACTTTTATCAAAAACCTATCGATTCAGATACGATAAAGCTGTTGGTAAACCGCGCCTTAAACTTAGCAAAATTGGAACACGAGAACGCTATTTTAGCCCGCACTCGTACCGGGATGTCTCGAATTGTAGGAAACAGCGAAGCCATTCAAACGGTGGTAAGACGCGCAGAAAAAATAGCAAATACTGATATTAGCACGTTGCTTCTTGGGGAAAGTGGTACGGGTAAAGAGGTGTTTGCCCGCAGTATTCACGAACATAGTCCGCGAAAAGATAAGCCGTTTGTGGCTATTAATTGCGCATCCATACCGGAAAACTTACTTGAAAGTGAGCTGTTTGGTTATGAAAAAGGGGCATTTACCGGAGCTAACAAAACCACGCTCGGTAAAATCGAAACCGCTCAGGGCGGAACGCTATTTCTTGATGAAATTGGCGATATGCCGATTGGGCTACAGGCTAAAATGCTGCGTTTTCTTCAAGAGCGCATTATCGAACGTGTAGGTGGAAGAAGTGAGATACCCGTCGATATACGAGTTATCTGTGCAACCCATAGAGATTTGCAGGCTATGGTGGCGAACGAAACATTCAGAGAAGATTTATATTACAGGGTAGGGGAAATGCCTATTATGATCCCACCACTGCGAGACCGGGATCAGGATGTCATTTTACTCGCACGGACGTTTCTCAATATTTATCGCGAAGAGTTTAAAGCGAAAGCAAAAAGCTTTTCCGAGTCTGCTGTTAACGCACTGCTAGCTCACAAATGGCCTGGCAATATTCGGGAAATGCAGAATAAACTCAAATCAGCGGTAATTATGGCTGAGGGAACGGTGATACAGCCCGATGATTTAGGGTTGTTACCTGCAGATGGTGTTGATGAGCCCACCACATTAAATTTGAGGGAAGTGCGAGAAATAGCGGAAAGTAAGGCAATTCGAAACGCTTATCAAAAAGCTGAAAAGAACATGTCTAAAACTGCGGAGTTACTCGGGGTTACAAGACCAACGCTTTATTCGCTTATCGATAAATATCACATGGAAGATATTAAAAGTAGCGACTGAGCCAGATAATCGAGCTAGTCAACCGAGTTTTTGCATTTGCGCCAGTAAAGAACGAGACCTGTTGAATAGTCTCTACAAAATAAAGTGTTGGGTGGCTTACGCCAACCAACACTTCACAGGGTAACTTGCTAAGTAGCTAGGAAATTCGTATTCGTTGAATTAGCCTTGCGTATCGCATTGACTAAATTAGTCTTGCGTGTCGCATTCGCTAACGTCGCCACCCATTTTTTTCTTCATTTTGATACACGCTTCGCGCATTTTTTCTGATGCCGCATCTTTCAGCTCTTCAGATTTTTCAGCGCCTTTGTCCATCATATCAGAGCCCATTTCTTTGCCGTCTTCGTATGCATCAGAGGCCATATCTTTGCCGTCTTCATACGCGTCAGACGCCATGTCTTTACCTTCTTCGTAGGCATCAGATGTTGCATCTTTGGTCTCATCCCATGAATCTGCTGCTTTCTCCTTTGCATCTTCATAGGTATCAGCAGTTGCTTCGCCTGCCTTTTCCATTTCAGCCATTACTTCTTCTTTCGGCTCTTCTTTCTGATCAGAGCAGCCTGCTACGCCAAGAGTGGTAAGTAGTAGTGCTAGCGCAATTGTTTTTGTTTTCATGGTAAAACTCCTTTTGCCGGATAATTTGAGTGCTGGTGTCACAAGTTGATAAGCGTAGAACAGGTAATGACTCTACCACACCTCAGCTTACGCTTAACTTCACGAGTCTAGCCTAATTCTAAAGCAAAGTGTGAGAAGTATTTGTATAGCGATAATTAGCGCCCACAAAGAAGAAACCGCAATGGGTCAATACCGTAATGTACTGAATTGAGCCGCCAACTTAGGCGAAACCAATCGGTTTACTATGCCCTGCAAACACGACTTCAAGCTGGAAAGTATTTGGCTTTACTTCCACAAACAACAGCGACCCACATATATTGCAAACATGATGTGTTTCGCCGCTTGAAGCATGGAGTCGTGCGACACTTGATGGTGCGCAATCTACAATGACATGCTGTCTATCAGCTTCAAGTAACATTTTACTGTCATCTGTTAGCAGAGACGTTGAAGAGTGGGCTTCTAGATGGTTGCCATCGGCTAATTCAAAATGCACAGCTTGGCATTTGCAATTTCCCCTATACATACTGCTACCTCGTTACTTCTTCAGGCCATTGAATACTAGCGATATTGTTAAATGATGTTGCTATTCTTGAACTTGGAAAATCGAACTTACAGTCTAAGGGCGTTCGATTGGCATCTGTCGTGTGATAGGTTTCAATTAGCCCTATCCACCCATTTCTGCCAGAAAGTTTAGCGGCATACAGGGCATAATCAACGACCGCAAACGTTCGTTGCCACGCCTTATCAAAATGTGAAATTTCGTTAGGTGGAAGCAGTGAAAATCCAATACTGCAGGTAACTTTAACCGTTTTGTCATCGCCGATGTTAAACACATTGCTCGCGACTGTTGCCCGACAACGTTCTGCTAATTCAGGAAGCTCCTCTCGCGAGGAATGACGGCAAACCACAAGAAATTCTTCCCCGCCCCAGCGAATAATCAAATCGGTGTGCCTAAACACCTCTTTAAGTACAGATGAGAAACCTTCGAGCACCTTATCGCCTGCTAAATGTCCATAATCATCATTAATACTTTTAAAGTGGTCTATATCAATGAGTAAACACAGAAGATCCCGCTTCTTTGACGGGGTCGATATATTGTCAATTTCAACCTGACTGCGTTTAATCTCTGAAGGTAGTTGAGATTCCAAGTAATGTCGGTTGTATAACCCAGTGAGTGGGTCGCGTAAGCTGACATGCTCTAAGGTTTTGTAGGCTTGCTCTAATTCACTATTCTTCTCTTGTAAGGTTTCAGTTTGCTGCCTAACTTCACGGCGTAAAATAATGGTTTGTTGGCGCTGCTTAAACCTGCTCCACATTAAAAAAAGCATGAGTAATACCGCGACAGACGCACTCCAAAAGAGAGTGTTTTTTAGCTTTTCCCGCTCCGCTTTTGCAATAACAAGCTGTTTGGACTCTTCTAATTTTTCAAGCTCTCCTGACTGCCTAACGAGCTCAATTTCCGCTTGAAGCCCCTTTACGGCATTCTGGGTTTCGGAATTAAGAAGCGCCTCGCGAAGCTCTTGAACCACCGACTGTATGTCCAATGCTTTCTCGAAATCGCCAAG
The DNA here is from genome assembly GCF_057542855.1 of Alteromonas sp. 4NS20-0143. Classification (NCBI taxonomy): domain Bacteria; kingdom Pseudomonadati; phylum Pseudomonadota; class Gammaproteobacteria; order Alteromonadales; family Alteromonadaceae; genus Alteromonas; species Alteromonas sp. 4NS20-0143. The sequence goes on along the minus strand of NZ_BAAJLR010000003.1, from coordinate 456,534 downwards.
GCTAACATTGGCGCTTAGCTGAATAGCTAAAAAGCGCAATTGGTCTCGCAAGTTCCCATGTTTTCGAGCGTCAACGGTTCCGGCGCGCGCATAGACGAGAGCTAGGTCAAACTTTTGTTCTCGCATATAGCCCTGAGCGAGCGCTAAGCGCACATCATTGACTAAACCAATTTGTCCTGATTCCAACGCAAAACTCATTGCCTCTTGCAACAAAGCGGTGCCTTTGGCTGTGTCTCCGGTTTCTAACAGCGCTTTGCCCATTAACATCTTTGCCTCGAAAATGGCGCCAACATCATTGGTCGATAAAAGAAGATCAAGCCCATCAGTAATTGATTGCAGTGCTTCTTCTTTTTCGTTGTCTTTGAGCTGGAGACTTCCCATTTTGCTTTTTATCATTCCTAATAAGCGTTTATTTTCTACATTTGCGCTTAAGTTAGAAACAGCAGAGTACGCATCGTCATAATACGTAAAGGCGAGGGTAGTGTGGCCAAGTAAGCCGTAAATATCCCCGATATGAGACAAGCAAAGACTTGAATAAGTTACGTTGTCGTTGTCGCGAAACACAGCCAATGCGAGCTTCAAAGGCTCCAAAGCGAGCTCTAATTTATCTTGCTCTTTATATACGACGCCCAACTCTAAATGCACTTTTGCTTTAAGCTGTCTGTCGTTTCTCATTTCGGCAATCGATAGGGAACGACGTAAATATTCTTCTGCAGATGCGTAATTTGATAAGTGCCGTTCAGCGCTGGCTAGGTGCAGAAGTGAACGAGCTACGTTGAGTAACTTACCCTCACGTGTATACCTTTCGAGGGCTGCGTTTAGTACTGCTTTGGAAGCTTTGAATCGTGAGTAGGCTTGAAGCAGCGTTCCCAAGGGTAAGTAGTCTGACGGTGCATTATCTTTTTGAAGCGCTCTTTCTATAAAAAGCAGCGCTTGTCTGTCAGCATCTGCATATCTTTTCGCTTCTAAAAGTCCGCTGATAACGTTGAGTTCATTAACTTCGCTTTTTTCATTACTTTGTGCAAGCGAAGGTGTGACGAAGATACTGCTTAATAAAAGAGAAAGAACAAGCGAGTGAATAAGCTTGAAGCTGTAAATCACGTTCTTCCTCCTGAGTTGCGTGATAAGATTTTTAATAATAACTCTTTAGCTGATAGCTTTTTAGATATAGCGTTTTAGGTGTCGCTTTATAGGCTCTTTTTTTGAGTGCTCCTTGTTCTCGGAGCGCTAGGTAGCGAGAGCCGCCATGATGGCATCGAAATACTGCCGTCTATATACTCCCATCGTGCATAAACAATAAACGGTTTTTCAATAACGTCTAGGATGGCAGTTATACTTTAGTATAAATGATTAAACGAACTGAGCCTAAATAAAGCTCAGTGTTTTATGATCTTTATTTCTCTATGAAACGTGTTGAGCCACGCTCATTTCTTTTTCGCAACGCCATCCGTGCCGCGCTCTTGTGTACCGCGGTTATCTGTAAAATGAGATTTATATATAAGGGCTTTCTAAATTAAAGCTCTATAAATTAGAGCTTTAAAAATTAGCGCTTTCTAAATTGACGCTTGGCAAATTCAGCTGATATCCATTCTCTTATTATTGCTGATTTCGCCATACCGCTATCTTGCGATAGCAGTGAAAGCTGCGTAATACACTCGGGTGAAAGGGTAAAGGTTGCATGGCGCATGCCTTTTTTCTGTTTCTGAGTGGCATTACACTTAACCGCTTTCAGGCACGGTTTTGCTCGAGTGTCTTTTGGTTTTTGGTTCGAGTCTACCAGCGTTTCCAATGGCGTTTCTTGTTGTAACCCCTTACCCGCTGCGTAAGATATTGCATCGTCAATAAACGAATCGACAGAGTGAAGCGTGGCTTTAGCTGACGGCTTCGACTTTTTGAGGCTGAGTAAACTCATGCGAATCCTCCACTTTTCCCGCTAATAGCTCTTCAAACAAGGTTCTTATTTCGTGCGACGCTTTACCTTCCGGCTCGCTCTCTATGACTGACTGTCCTGATTCTTCTGAATCATCATACATATTGCGGCTGAAGGTAACTGCGTTAAGCACTGGAATACCAAAAGAACGGCACACTTCTTTCGCTTCTAGAATTCGTCCTGCAAGGCTAGGTAGTGAAGGGCACTGCGTTACAACAAATGCAGCATTCATTTTTGGATTTACCATCTTACACGTTGACAGTATATCTTCCATGTGGGGAACGGTTTTTAAGTCTCTGCGTTTTGGGCGAAGCGGAATAAGAATATGGTCGGCCACTGCCATAGAAGAGCGAAGTGCAAGGTTGTCTTGCCCACCGCAGTCTATTACGACGTAATCGTAATACTGACGAAGATTCAAAAGTTCGTTACGTATTTTTCCGTATAACTGAACGCAATTTATTTCAGCAAGTCTCGGGTTGGCTTTTCTCTCTTGGATCCAATCCGATGTGGTTCGTTGAGGGTCGCAATCGACCATTAGCACATTTGCACCTTTTTCGGTACGCAAATACACTGCTATGTTCTGGGCTAAGCAACTTTTACCGCTTCCGCCTTTTTCACCACCGACTAGAATAATCATGGTACAAACCCTCAAGTAAACCTTTAATAAATCGTTGTGCTACCAACATGAACCACGCTTTGAATGTGCGGCGTCGGTAACCTATGACACAAAGCATAGAAACACTTGGGTGAATCTTCAGCATCAAAAACGATATTAACGAATGTAGTTAAATACCTAATAATGATTAAGTGACTGTTGTTATGGCATAATCGCTCCCCGATGCTGTTTATAAAGCATGATGCAGTTTATAAAGGGCATCTATTGATTTGTGATCTAACACAAACTAGTCTTGTCACAATGTGTTTTTATTTGTTGTTTGCTTGAGATGCAGATTCATTGCACCTTTAAGATGTGTCGCGAATCTGCGCACAAACAATATGTGCCGAGAGTGTGCTGCACGCACGTAGAGTGAACAACATGCATGCAGCAAAAATATACACAGCAAAGATAAGTCGCCACTAATAACAGTAACTTTAACAGTGAGAGAAATATGTCAGAGAGTCGTTTCACATCCAAAGAAGGCCAAAAAGTACCAAGCGTAACGTTTCAGTGTAGAGAAGGTGAGTCGTGGGTAGCGAAAACGACGGAAGACATTTTTGCTAAAAAGAACGTTGTAGTGTTTTCTTTACCGGGGGCTTTCACGCCAACGTGCTCATCTACACACCTACCTCGTTTTAACGCCCTTGCGAAAAAATTCGCCAAGCACGGTATCGACGACATTGTGTGCATGTCAGTGAATGACACCTTTGTTATGAATGCGTGGTCTGCCGACCAAGAGGCAGAAAACATTACCGTTATACCAGATGGAAACGGCGAGTTTACTGATGGAATGGGTATGCTAGTAGACAAAGCAGACTTAGGTTTTGGTAAACGCAGCTGGCGCTATTCTATGCTAGTGAAAGACGGTGTGGTAGATAAAATGTTTATCGAACCAGATGTGCCAGGCGACCCATTTGAAGTATCAGATGCTGATACTATGTTGTCTTATATTGCACCTGAAGAAGTCGCCAATGCACCGGTTGCACTAATCACCAAGCCAGGCTGCCCTTTCTGTGCGAAAGCTAAAGCACTTCTTACAGAAAAAGGGTACGAGTACGAAGAGCTAGTGCTAGGGAAAGATGCTACGTTAACCAGCCTTTCAGCCATTAGCGGAAGAGAAACAGTACCTCAAGTGTTTATCGGTGGTAAGCACATTGGTGGTTCTGATGACTTAGAAGCCTACTTCAGCTAAAGAGGTTGTTGTAAGCTAAAGCTAATGTGAACAACAATTAGCGGGGCCGTGATAACATGGCCCCGTTTTTTATTGTCATTTGTTAACCGCCGTTTTTTGAGCTTTTCCGTGGAGATTTAAGGTGTCGTCAAAATTAGGTTTTAAACTACTTTCTGCACTCATATTGTCGTTAATGTCGATGTTAGCTGGGGCTAATGAAGCTAATGAGCGGTTTAAAGGATTTTACGAGCGCGAGTGGGGACAGACACAAACGTGCCGCGAAACGGCGTTAAATAAGTTTGGCGTTTGTAGCAACGTTTTGCGAAATGAAGGAAATGCGCCTTTTATTTTGCATAACAAAAATAGCGACAAGGTTGCAGTGCTCGTACATGGTTTGAGCGACTCTCCCTTTTTCATGCGTGCAATAGCACAAGTATTGTTTGATGAAGGCTTTTCAGTTGTAGTGCCGCTGCTACCGGGGCACGGCTTACGAGAAGCCGATGACGATATGTCGGATTGGAGCCTTGCAGAGCGTTGGCAAACCCATGTGGACGATGTCATTTCATTAGCGGGCACTATGGGAGACACTCTTGTAGTCGGCGGATTTTCCACAGGTGGTGCGTTGGCCGTTGATAACTATCTTACCAAAGAAAACAATATTGATGGACTCATGCTGTTTTCGGGGGCGTTAGCGTTGTCTGATAACGCAGAAGGCATGTCTCGAATTTGGGGCATAAAACTGCTTGCCAAAATTGTTGATGGCACTTACGAAACTCATGGCCCCAACCCTTATAAGTATCCTAATGTGGCTGGTTTTGCTGGTTTGGAACTAATGGATATCATTAATGATATTCGCGACGTGATGGATGCTTCCAACGATGCTGAAGATAGCTTTGATGAGAACAGTTCTGATAAAAACAGCTCTGGCGCACAGAAGCACATAGACATCCCTGTATTTGCTGCCCACTCTCAGGCGGATTCAACAACGCCTATTTACGGGGTTGAAAACCTGATAGCGCAAAGTAGAGGTATCAACACCTTTTTCGTGATTGATGAATCTTACAAGCTTTGTCATGCCGACTTAGTCGTTAACGCTGCGCTGCTTGCCAAAATGGACTTTAATGCAAATATGGTCAATCAACAGGAAGAATGTGCTATTCCAAAAGCAAACCCGTTGTTCCCTACCATGAAACTGATGTTAGTAGATTATCTGAATCAGTTTAAGTAAAGCAGGTTTAAGCAAGGCAGGTTTAAGTAAGGCAGACTTAAGTAGGGCAGACTTAAGCAAGACAAGTCTAAGTAAAGCATAAGCCAGTGAAGCATAAGCCAGTGAAGCAGTTTTAAACTGAGGTATGGATTGCGAGCTGACGACACTATGATTCACTAAACAGTAACAATAGACAGCAACAATAGACAGTAGCAATAAACAGCAAGCAAAAGACAAAAAAAGGGGCGTTTTCTTTATAGAAAACACCCCTTTTTTCAATATTTTAGATTACATAAGACTCGGTGAGCAACAGTTACAGCCGTTTTGATAAACGTGTTTTAGTGTGTTTCTGCGTAGTCTTCTACTTGTTGCCACACACGCAGTAAATTGCCACTTAATATCTTCTCAATATCGGCTCGGCTGTAGTCTCTGTCTAACAAGCCTTGCACTAAGTTTGGAAAGCTCGCAACATCCTTAAGGCCTATTGGTAATGAGTCGCCAACGCCGTCATAGTCTGAGCCAATCCCTACGTGGTCAACGCCAATTAACTTAACCACGTGATCAATATGATCCAACACTTCGTCAAGGGTAGAGTATGGATAAGGCACTTCTTTGCGATACTGTGCTTCAAAATCTTCGAGCTTAGGACTGTCTTCGCCTTCAGCTTTTATCAGCGCTTTTCGCGCATTAGTGAGTCCAGTGCGCCATTGACCCGCTTCTTTAGAAACAAAGCTTGAGCCAAAGTTAATCATGATCACGCCACCATTGTCGCCCAGCTTTTTAATCATGTCATCGTTCATGTTGCGCTCAAACCCTGGGGTAAAACGGCGCAGCGAAGAGTGTGATGCAATGACAGGAACGTGAGTAAGTTCAATCACCTGATAGAAGGCATCATCAGACACATGAGAAATATCCAGCATAATGCCAATGTTGTTCATTTCGCTAACCAACTGCTTTCCAAACGGGCTTAATCCTTTCCACTGTCGACGCAGGTCATAGGATGAATCTGAAATATGATTAGACTGGCTATGTGCAAGGGTTATATACCGAATGCCGCGCTCGTGAAAGTCTTTCAGATTATCTAAGTTACCCTGAATAGGTGAGCCATTTTCCATTCCAAGCGGAAGTGAAATAATGCCTTTTTTAAAATGTGCTTTTACGTCGCTTGGGCTTTTGGCAATGGCAAACTTATCGGGCGCTCTCGCCACAATGGCCTCTACAGAATCGATAAGCAGATGTGCCAGTTGGGTTGATTCGGGCGAGTTATCCAAACTGGCTGGAACATAAATACTCATAAAGGGAGCGTTTAATCCTCCTTTTACCGCCCGAGGGTAGTCAAAGTCACCATCGTCGGTGGCTTTAGTCACATCAACCCACTGATTTTTAACCCGATAGGGAACATCAATATGGCCATCGACAATAATGGTTTCCTTGGCAATGCTAACTGCTTTATCTGAAGCACTGTATGATTTAGAAGCCGCAGGGCCATTGTCCTGTGCCTGGCCTTGAGACAATGGTACAAAAGCGAATGCGCCAGCAGACAATACGCTGGCGGTAAAAAATGTGGTGATAGCCAGTGCACACTTACTTTTTAAAAAGTGTGTTGTTGGTAGACGCCCCTTCATTATTTTATTCCTTATTTGTTATTTTCATTACTCGTGGGTCATTAGGTGTAGATAAAAGCCCTTGTGTTAGAGCTTTTAAACCAGAGCTTAGTCGATACTATGAGCCTAATGCATATTTTGGTGGGCTACAACGACTGCTTTTCTATCGTTTATTATCGCAGTTTCTAAACGGGTTACTAGAGCCTATTTACTACCTTCCTTTCGACTATTAGGCCTATTGAGCTAGGTTTTTACCTCAATTGCTCATTTTTAAAGCGGTCGGGCGTATTTACCTCAAGTTTACATTGCAATAAAAATTTAAAACTTGTTATGGTGAAGCCTGCGTGACTTCATTGCGCGAATACGGGATACTTCATGGCGCTATTTTCGGGAGAATCCCTGGGCGTGTTGACCTTTGCTGTACATCAGAGGTCAGCACGCCCTAGCGCTCGTCCGATGGGTGATGACGACATATCACCTGAACGGCAAAACTACATTTTTTGTGGCTCCGCACTTATCAAAACAAAAGCAGGGGCCACCGTTAACAAGTATGAGAAATAAATATGGCTATTAATTTTGTACCGCTAGATAAAGAAAAGCATAAAGACCTGAAGGTTGCGGTAAATTCATCTTTCAGCTTCGCAAAAAATACTCACCTTGCTGCGGCAACAATTCGTGAGTTTGCACAACTTGCGGCAACTATGCCTCTAGTGTTCATCGAAGATCCAACATCAAAGCGTCACCACGTAGTCACTATGCTAGGTATGGAACAAGGTCAAAACTTGTTTTTAACTGGCGACACGTGGAAAGGCCCTCATGTTCCAATGAACATTCTTCGTTATCCGTTTGACGTGCGTCCTGACGGCGACAAATTAGGTGTATACATCGATGAGAACAGCGACCTAGTGTCAACGGGTGAAGGTCAAGCACTGTTCACTGATGCTGGCGAGCCAAGCGAGTTCCTAGACGGTCGTCAGAAGTTCTTAGCAGACCTTGCTAACAGCGAAATGCTAACACAGCGTTTCGTTGCTAAAGTAGTTGAGCTAGACCTTCTTGATCAAATCCAAATTCGCCTAACTTACCAAGACGGTAAACAACGCAATGTAACTGGCATGATGAGCATCAATGAGAAGAAGTTACTTGAGCTTCCTGAAGAGCAAGTACTTGAGCTACATAAAGCGGGCTTCTTAGGTGCAATCTACGCGGTAATGATGTCAGTGGGTCAATTAAACCGTTTGGTTGAGCTTTCTAACGAGACAGAAAACCCAATTCGCAACATGCAGCTTTCAGCCGTTCAGCCTGAAGAGCAACAAGCAAGCGAATAATAGATTTAACCGTAGTCTATACGGCCTAGCGTATTTCAAAGCCCCGCTTTTTGCGGGGCTTTTTGTATCTCACGCAAATTAACCCGTTAGCCACACTATTTACTGCAGTTCATCGATTAATTTTTCTAGGCTTAATTTCTTTTCCCATTATTTTTCTCTTTTTTACATGCCTAATCATACACTTCCTCTAAGTACTGTATATACACACAGTCTAAAGCCAGTAAATACGCGGGCTTGGCGTTGTTTTTATACTTGACAGTGGGGATCAATGATACCTAAACTGTCACCTAGTGGGTAAATGTGGCGAAATGTGGATCAAATCATCATCACTTTGCAGATTAGTACTCAAAAAGTAAGAAAAATAAAAGCAAATAACAAAAGGCTAGGGGAATGTTCCGCGGCGCTAACGCAATTAATCTGGATACAAAAGGCAGACTAGCTATACCTACGCGGTATCGTCAGTCGCTGCTGGATGATTGTGAGGGACAACTTGTCTGCACTGTCGATACACAGCAAAGCTGTTTGCTACTTTACCCACTTCCCGAATGGGAAGAAATCGAGCTCAAACTCATTAAGCTCTCTAGTATGGTTCCAGCCGAGCGCAGAATGCAGCGCTTGCTATTAGGCCATGCTTCAGAGGGGGAAATGGATAAAAGCGGTCGAATTCTTATACCTACACCTTTGCGTGCTCACGCAAAGCTATCCAAAGAAGTCATGTTAGTTGGTCAGTTAAACAAATTTGAAATTTGGGATGCCGATGTTTGGGCTCAACAAATTGAGGTTGATATAGACACCGAACGCAAAGGCGAATTTGAACTTACCGAACGGCTACAGGATTTCTCTCTATGACATCGCAAAACACATCATCAACAGGCGAATTTAAACATATTTCCGTATTGCTTGATGAATGTATCGAGGCGTTATCTATTAAGCCTAATGGTACTTATATTGACGCGACCTTTGGACGTGGAGGCCATTCTGCGCACATTTTAGCGGCGTTAGGTAGTGGCGGGAGACTTATTGCGTTTGATCGCGACCCACAAGCTATCAAGGCAGCTGAACGCTTTGCCGAGGACGAACGCTTCAGTATTATCCACGCGCCCTTCGGCAATATGGCCGAAGAAATAGAAGCCCTAGGTTTGACGGGGAAAATTGATGGCGTATTAATGGACTTAGGTGTGTCATCACCTCAGCTTGACGATGCTGAACGGGGTTTCAGCTTTCTTCGCGATGGCCCTCTTGATATGCGTATGGATACCTCTAAAGGCCAAAGCGCTGCTGATTGGTTGGCGCACGCAGAAGAGCAAGATATCACGCAAGTTATAAAAGAGTTCGGTGAAGAGAAGTTCGGCAAGCGAATAGCCCATGCGATTGTGAATACTCGCAAGGAAACGCCTATTACTCGTACAGCCCAATTAGCAAAAATTATCGATGAAGCCGTGCCGGTGAAAGATAAATATAAGCACCCGGCCACAAGAGCTTTCCAGGGCATTCGAATTTATATCAACGCTGAGCTTGAGCAGCTTCGCGTTGGGTTAAAAGCAGCCACTCAGGTGTTGGCGAAAGAAGGTCGATTAGCGGTTATCTCTTTTCACTCGTTAGAAGACAGATTGGTTAAACGGTTTATTAAAGATCAGAGTAAAGGGAAGTCGGTTCCTCACAACATGCCCATTACTCAAGCCGAAATTGATGCCGACAAAGTGCTAAAAGCGCTTAGTCGAGCTATCAAGCCATCTGAGCAAGAAGTCATAAATAACGTGCGCTCTCGCAGCTCAGTATTGCGGGTGGCCGAAAAGCTATGACAACGCCGAATAAAGCCAGTACTAATTTTAACTTAATACTGATTATCGTCTCAGATTTGACCCGCAACAAGTTGCGGGTTTTGTTGTATTTGATGGTTATTACAAGTGCTATGGCCGTGATTCTGAGTAGTCACCACAATAGACAGCAAGTTATTGCGTTAGAAGACCTTATGCAGGAGAAAGACGAGCTTGACGTTGAGTGGAGAAATCTCGTGCTTGAGCAACGCGCTTTGACCGAGCACAACCGCATCGAAACCTTAGTTGAAAAGCAGCTTGGTATGTATCGTCCTACTGCCGATGATGAAGTGGTGGTCAGACTTAAATGAGCACGGTATCGACTACTCGGTCGCGCAAGAAGACAGGCGCAAAACAAAACGTAACGCCAAGTTTCATGCACTGGCGATTCCTCGTTGTGCTTGTGGTTATTACCTCTGTGTTTGGCGTACTTGCAGCCCGCGCCGCGTTTATTCAAGTGATAGAGCCCGATGAGCTTATTCAACAGGGTGACAGCCGCACACTGCGTACACGCAATATGCCCACCTACCGCGGCATTATTACCGATAGAAACGGCGTTGAATTAGCGGTCAGTGTACCGGTAAGAGCGATTTATGCCGATCCAAAAGTAATCCATGAAAACAACGGTTTTGATGAAGTGCGCCGCTGGGATGCACTGGCAGACGTTTTACGTCAGGACGTGACTGAACTGAAAGAAAAGGTAGCAAACCCTAAACGTCGATTTGTGTATCTGCAGCGCCAGGTATCGCCAGCTATGGCCGAATACGTGGACAAACTTGATATTCCCGGTATTTATCTCAGAAGAGAAAGTCGCCGTTATTACCCAACCGGTGAAGTATCAGCACAGCTTATTGGCATCACCGATGTTGATGATACGGGTGTTGAAGGTCTTGAACACATGTTCGATGAGTGGCTAACGGGCACGCCTGGCTCTCGAAAAATCCGTCGCGATGCAAAAGGACGGCAGGTAGAAATTTTGGAGACCAAAGCAGGCGAAAAAGCCGGTAATCTTCAGCTTGCTATAGACCAGCGTATCCAGGCTCTGGCATATAAAGAAATTAAAGAAGCCATGATTTATTATCAGTCCAGCTCTGCATCAGCCATGGTGGTTGACGTAAAAACGGGCGATGTATTGGCCATGGTAAACGCACCGTCATTTAATCCTAATGACAGAAGTGATATTGCCCCGCACAGAATGCGTAACCGCGTAATTACTGATGCCTTTGAGCCAGGCTCTGCATTAAAACCACTAGCGGTGCTTACGGCACTTGAGTTTGGCGAAGTAGAACCTAACGATATTATTGATACTAGTCCTGGTTGGATGCGACTTGGCGGTAGCTTAGTCAAAGACTCTCGCAATTACGGTGAACTATCGCTTGAAGAAATTATTCAACACTCAAGCAACATGGGAACGTCTAAATTAGGGCTTTCTGTGCCTAAAAACTTCTTATTAGACACCTACTACAACCTTGGCTTAATGAGCGACACTGGGCTTAATATGTCTGGGGAAAGCAGCGGTATTTTCCACGAAAGAAGCCGATGGTCTAAATTTGAATTAGCCACGCTGTCTTTTGGCTACGGTATTTCGGTAACCACTGCTCAGTTAGCACGGCTTTACGCTACTATCGCCAATGGTGGAATTAAAACGCCACTTAATATGGTGAAGTCGCCAGAGCAGCCTGCATGGCAAGGGCAGGCTGAGCGCGTGATTAGCGAAGAAAATGCAAAAGCCATTGTTCAAATGATGGAGAGCGTTACCCAGCGTGGCGGTACAGCAACTAAGGCCGCTGTACCTGGCTACCGTGTTGCGGGCAAAACGGGCACAAGTCGAAAAGCAGTAGCGGGTGGTTATGGCGAAGAGTATGTGAATATTTTTGCAGGCATAGCCCCTGTTTCCGATCCGCGATTAGTCACGGTTGTGCTTATTAATGAGCCTGGTGGCGATTTGTACCACGCAGGCGACACCGCTGCCCCTGTATTTTCATCCATTATGGGTGGGGCACTTCACATATTAAATATTACCCCCGATGACAAGCAGGTTACGTTCAGTCGATTTTTGAAGGGAGGTGAAAGTGGTAGCTAGCGCCTTCACTCAAAGCATTCGAGCCTTACTCGCAAAGTTTGGCGTAGATGCCCCTGATATCCGCGTAGAAGGACTCACCCTTGATAGCCGTGAAGTTAGCACGCGCTCAGCGTTTGTTGCCATAAAAGGTCATGAAAGGGACGGTCGTGAATTTATTCCCCAAGCCATCAGCTTAGGTGCCCGAGTGATTCTGGCGCAAACTGACGACAGTGATGACCATGGCGCTATGGAGATGCGCGACCATAGCGTTATCATTTCGCTTTATCAGTTGCCCAATTTGCTATCCACATTAGCAGGCGCATTTTACGATTATCCTGCACAAAAAATGACATCGGTTGCGGTAACGGGTACGAACGGAAAAACATCGACAGTTCAATTGCTTACGCAACTTAAAGACGCGCTAGGTACACGCAGTGCCAGTATTGGAACCTTAGGTAGCAGTGTGTTTGAAGGTGCTGATACTCAGTGGCAGACAACGTCGGCGGCAAATACCACGCCCGATGCCATTCGCATGCAGTACTTGTTGGCAGAGTTTGTGCAAAGCGATGTGAAGCACGTTGCGTTTGAGGCGAGTTCTCATGCTCTGGTTCAGGGGCGTCTGAGTCATGTTAAAACCGATATTGCGGTGTTGACTAACTTAACTCGCGACCATCTTGATTATCATGGCTCTATGGAAGAGTACGCAAAGGCTAAACGTTTGTTGCTAAAACAACCGGGGCTTGCGGCAATTGTATTAAATGCGAACGATGAAGAAAGTAATCGTTGGGACCATGCGGCAGAAAAACACATTACTCGTGTGTGGACTGGTGTAACTAGTAACGAAGTTTCAGTCAGTACGTATGAAAACCAAGGCTCCGCTTTAACTACGAGTGCAAAGAGCCCCGCTAGCAAATATTGTTTTGCGCTAAATGCCGAGTACCACGAAGCCGGCTGTCGTTTTGACATTCAAAGCTCTTGGGGGAATGCCGCGATAGCGCTTCCGCTATTTGGAGCATTTAATGTTGCCAATGTGCTTAGTGCCATTGCGACTTTATTGCAGCAGGGAGAGCGTTTTAATGAGGTGGTAAGCGCCGTTAATACAATTACACCCGTTGAAGGGCGTATGGAAGTATTTCCCTTTCAAGCTCACGCCAATGTGGTTGTGGATTACGCTCACACTCCTGATGCCCTTGAAAAAGTGCTTGCCAGCGCTAAGGCGCATACACAAGGAAATGTGTGGTGCGTATTTGGCTGCGGTGGAGACAGAGACAAAGGAAAGCGTCCTTTGATGGGGCGCGCGGCAGAAACGGGTGCAGACAGCATAGTGATTACTACCGACAACAGTCGAAGTGAAGCACCTGAGAACATTGCAAAAGACATTGTTGAAGGGTTGCACAACCCAGACATTGCGGTGTCAATCCCCGATAGAGAGAAGGCAATTCGTTACTGTTTAGCGCACAGCGCAGCGGGCGACATTATCATCGTGGCGGGTAAAGGCCACGAAAATTACCAAATTATTGGTGATACGAAAACAAATTACGATGAACGTGCAGTAGTGGCGCGACTACAACAGGAATACAGCAAATGATAATTACAACGCTGTCTTGGGTAGCCGAGAAAATAAACGGTACATTAATAGGAAATGATTGCGACGTTTCAAACGTTAGCACAGACACCCGGACAATTAGCGAAGGGGCTATCTATCTTGCGCTTAAGGGCCCTAATTTTAATGGTCACGATTTTGTTAACCAGGCACAACGTGCAGGTGCAAAAGCGATAATCGCTAGCGAAGATATTACGACATCCTTACCCGTCATTCAGGTTTCAGACACAAAAGTAGCCTTAGGGTTGTTAGGGGCGGCAGTAAAAGCTTCTGTGGCTCCAAAAACTATCGCCATAACAGGCAGCAGTGGCAAAACCACAGTAAAAGAAATGTGCGCATCCATATTGCAAGGTTGCGGAAGTGTGTTGGCCACAAAGGGCAATTTCAACAATGATATTGGCGTCCCGCTTACCTTACTTCGCCTTGAACCTCATCATGACTTTGCAGTCATGGAGATTGGTGCAAACCACAAAGGTGAAATTGCCTATACCACTGAACTAGTAAAGCCTGATGTCGCCACCATTGTTAATGCCGCTGCATCACACCTTGAGGGATTTGGTAGCGTAGATGGTGTGGCACGAGCAAAAAGCGAAATATTCGATGGCTTAGGCAACAATGGCGTTGCCATAGTGAACATTGACAGTGAATTTGGTGATTTTTGGTTGGACAAAGTGAGCGGTAAGCAAACCCTGACGTTTTCACCTGATCAAAAAAACGCAGCAGACTTCACTGCCACAGATATTGAAATAAAAGACAGCGGCTGTGCGTCTTTTACGCTTAATACACCAAAGGGTCACATAGCTATTGCGCTAACTATTCCCGGCATTCACAACGTAGGCAATGCACTACTTGCAGCAGCTCTTACGCTGAATGTTGGAGCTACCCTTGCTGATGTAAGCGCAGGGCTAAGTGCAATGAATCAAGTAGATGGCCGACTTAACGTTAAGCGGCTTAATAAGCAGCTACGAGTGCTTGACGATACTTACAACGCCAATGTTGCCTCGGTGAAAGCCGCTATTAACACCTTGGGCGAATTTTCTGGCGCCAAGGTGCTCGTTTTAGGTGATATGGCAGAGCTTGGTGATGAGTCAGATTATTACCATCAGCACGTCGGCGAGTATGCAAAGCAGCAGGGTATAAATTACCTTTACACCATGGGTGCCCTAAGTCATTTAGCGAGTGAATCATTCGGGGGGCGTCACTTCGACAACCTTGACAGTTTACTCGCCTCGCTACAAGACGACGTAGTGACAGCACACCAAGATATTTCAATTTTGGTAAAAGGATCCCGTAGTTCAAAAATGGAGCGAGTCGTTAAGGCTATTGAAGCCTCTTCATTCGGACAGTGCGATAGTAATGAGGAGCAAAGTAAATGTTAATGTGGCTGGCCGATTGGCTAACTCAATTCGATTCAGGGTTTAACGTATTTTCGTACCTCACGTTACGGGCTATTTTAAGTACGTTAACTGCGCTTCTGATTGCTATTCTTATCGGTCCTAAAATGATCCGCTATTTGCAAAACATGCAAATAGGCCAAACGGTGCGCGACGATGGCCCGCAAAGTCACTTGTCGAAGTCTGGAACGCCTACAATGGGCGGCCTACTCATACTCGCGGCAATTGTAATAAGCGGTTTGCTGTGGGCTGATTTATCAAATCGATACGTGCTTGTGACGCTTACCGTGGTCGTGGCTTATGGCATCATTGGCTTTGTTGACGACTACAGAAAAGTAATACGCAAAGACTCAAAAGGTCTTATTGCCAGGTGGAAGTATTTTTGGCAATCAGTGATTGCGTTGGGTGTTGCGTTTTATCTTTACAGTAGCGCTACGCTAAGTGCAGAAACATCCCTACTAGTGCCCTTCTTCAAAGAAGTATTCCCGCAGTTAGGGATATTTTTCATCATTATTACTTACTTCGCTATTGTGGGGACGAGTAACGCTGTGAACTTAACCGATGGCCTTGATGGCTTGGCCATTGTGCCAACCATTTTAGTTGCCGGTGCGTTTGCCGTTTTTGCCTATGTGACAGGAAACGCCAATTTCGCGGCCTACCTAAATATTCCACACATCCCCCTTACCAGTGAACTGGTGATTGTCTGCACCGCTATGGTGGGCGCAGGACTTGGCTTTTTGTGGTTTAACACCTATCCAGCTCAAGTATTCATGGGCGATGTGGGCTCGTTAGCCCTAGGTGGCACACTTGGCGTGCTAGCGGTATTAGTAAGGCAAGAGCTGGTACTTATCATTATGGGCGGTGTGTTTGTAATAGAGACGCTGTCGGTGATCTTACAAGTGGGCTCTTACAAACTGCGCGGGCAACGTATTTTTAGAATGGCACCTATTCATCATCACTATGAATTGAAGGGTTGGCCTGAACCCAGAGTTATTGTTCGGTTCTGGATTATATCCATTATTTTAGTGCTAGTAGGTCTAGCAACGCTGAAGTTGAGATAAGTCGATAATGACGTATAACGTACGCGAGCACAGCTATGTAGTAGGAGGCCTTGGAATAACAGGTCAGGCTTGCGTGCGCTTCTTACTTCAACAAAGCGCTAGTGTAAAAGCGTTCGATACGCGACCTTCAGCTTCATCGATAATGGCTTCAATGCCAGAAGCCATGCAAGCAAGTATGAAGGGCAAAATAGAAACTGCACCTTTGTCTGCCGCTTTTTTCGATAATGTGGATACGCTAGTGCTCAGTCCTGGCTTATCGCCGGATATAGAGCAAGTTAAACTAGCGAAGCAATGTGGCGTTGAAGTTATTGGTGATATAGAGCTTTTTGCTCGACTGAACACCAAACCCGTTGTCGGCATTACCGGTTCAAATGGCAAGACCACAGTGACCTTACTGACTACGCACTTGCTCAACTCACTTGGCGTTAAAGCGATTGCTGCTGGCAATGTAGGGCTTCCTGCTTTAGATACGTTGGATTCTGATGCAGATGTTATTGTGCTTGAGCTTTCTAGCTTTCAGCTTGAAACCACATCAAGCCTGTCGCTCTGTGCCGCCACTATTCTTAATCTGTCCGATGACCACCTTGATCGCCACGGCTCGTTTGAACACTATGCCCTTGCAAAGCATCGTATTTTTGATAATGCATCGCAGGCTATTGTGTGGCGCGATGGTCATCATGTCGCACCTGAATCATCCTCTGTTTTACAGCTACACTATGGGTTAGGGGAAGCGCTGCATGGCTTTGGTGTTAGCGATTCTGCCGAGAAGCCGCAGTTAACCTTTAACGGTAAACCTCTTTGCAGCCTCAGCAGCATCCATCTTGCAGGCACGCATAATGTGCTTAACGTAATGGCATCGCTAGGTCTCTGCTATGCGTTAAATAAGAGCCATGCACTAGAGATAAGTCTAGAGGCGGCTGCAACGCATATCGGCAGCTTTACCAGTGCTCCACACCGCTGTGTTGAAATTGCAAACAATGGCGTGCGCTTTATTGATGACTCAAAAGCCACAAACGTAGGTGCCACCATTGCCGCCCTTGAAGGGTTAGCGCCTGTCACACAAGGTAAGCTCATCCTTATTGCCGGTGGAGATGCAAAAGGCGGCGATATTAATGCGCTGTCTCCCTATTTGAATCAGTTTGTCTCACACGTATTTGCCATCGGTAAAGATGCGCCTTTGTTCACCACTGCTTTTGCCAACACCGTAATAAGCAGCAATTTAAACGACGCAGTGAAAAGTGCGTGCAAGGTGGCAAGCAATGGCGATGTGGTTTTGCTGTCTCCGGCCTGCGCTAGCATTGATATGTTTAACAACTATATGCACCGTGGCGATGTATTTAAGCAGGCCGTTGAAGAGGTATTAGCAGCATGATGTTAACCTCTACCAAACTCAGCGCGCTATTTGCAGCCAAGCATGATAAACCGCAGCAACCAAAGTACCCTTACGATGCTACCTTGGTGCTGATTGCGCTAGCGCTAATGAGCATAGGAGTCATTATTGTTACCTCGGCATCAATGCCTGTGGCTGACCGATTACACGGTAATCCTTTTCACTTTGCTATTCGCCACGGCATTTATATCGTCGGCGCCATCTTAGCGGCTATTGCTGTATTGCAGTTGCCCATGCAGTTTTGGCGTGTGACTAACCCTTACCTTCTTTTTGCCGCAATAGGCTTATTGCTAGCGGTACTGCTTATTGGTCGAACCGTAAACGGCAGTACCCGGTGGTTAGCACTTGGGCCCATTACCATTCAAGCAGCCGAACCGGCAAAGTTATTTTTCTTTGCCTACCTTGCTGGGTATTTAGTTCGTCGTTATGAAGAAGTTACCGAGAATTTAAAAGGGTTTATCAAGCCCCTCGGCGTGTTCTTCTTACTTGCGCTACTACTGCTACTGCAGCCAGATTTAGGCACAGTCGTAGTTATGTTTGCCACCACTATAGGGCTGTTGTTTTTAGCTGGCGCAAGGTTGTGGCAGTTCTTCGCTTTAGTGTTTGTTGGTCTTATGGCTGTGGTTGCGCTTATTGTATTTGAAGAATACCGCCTTAAGCGCGTGACATCGTTCTTAGATCCGTGGGCCGACCCTTTCGGCGCTGGATATCAGCTAACCCAATCGCTAATGGCCTACGGTAGAGGTAACTGGCTTGGTCAAGGGCTAGGGAATAGTCTGCAGAAGTTAGAGTTTTTGCCTGAAGCCCATACCGATTTCGTGATGGCAATATTAGCTGAAGAGCTGGGCTTTGTAGGCGTTCTTGCTGTGTTAGGTCTTATTTTATGGATGGTGATTAAAGCACTGCATATTGGCAATCACGCATTGGAGAGAGGACGGGCGTTCGACGGTTTCCTATCTTACAGTATCGGCATTTGGTTTAGCTTTCAAACGGCGGTAAATATTGGCGCTAGCGCAGGTATTTTACCCACAAAAGGGCTTACGCTACCGCTTGTCAGCTACGGTGGCTCTTCCCTTATTATCATGTCGATTGCGGTTGCCATTTTATTGCGAATAGACTTTGAGCTTCGCGTAGATGGCGTACAGGCATTAAATCGCGGGGAAAAGAGAAAGACTAAGGCTTCTGCATCAAATGCTGCAGGCTCAAATGCCCCAAGCTCAGATAACAGCGCTGGGGCGAATGCTTCTTCACAGGCTGCATCTAACTCTTCTAGTGCTAAAGCAAAACCGGAAGACGAAGGAAAGGCCGGTATCAAAGCTATACTCGCACGGGTAGCCGAGGAGGCCGATAATGACTAAACGTTGTCTTATTATGGCCGGCGGCACTGGCGGGCATGTATTCCCTGGACTCGCAGTAGCCAACGCGCTTCGCACAGAAGGGTGGGACATTCATTGGCTTGGTACTGCTGAGCGTATGGAAGCGAGCGTGGTGCCAAAGCACGATATTCCTATTCACTTTATTCCGGTAAAAGGGTTACGTGGCAAAGGTATGTCAGCGCGTATTCAAGGCTGCATCGCGCTACTAAAAAGTTTGCTATCGGCAAGGCGTATTATCAAGCGTATACAGCCTGATATTGTCGTCGGTTTTGGCGGTTACGCGAGTGGACCTGGTGGCATAGCCGCTAAGACTCTTGGCATTCCGGTGATTATTCACGAGCAAAATGCGGCTGCCGGAATGACGAACAAACTATTGAGCAAAGTGGCGCATCGCGTTTTACTTGGGTTTGAGGATGCGAAAGCGCAATTTGCCAACGTGGCCGGCAAAGTGCACGTTGTTGGCAACCCAGTAAGAGACGATATTTGGGAAGTCTCTCGTAAGCCTCACTTACAGAGGGCTCACCAAAACGAACCCCAAGCGGTCAATAGCTCGGCCAATATTTTAGAAAATAGCTCAGAAAAAAGCCCAGAGAATAGCTCAGAGAAACGCGTCAATACAGCCAATAAGAGCAATGCATCTTCCCTCAACATGCTAGTTGTTGGCGGCAGTCTAGGAGCACAAGTGCTCAACGAAGTAGTGCCGCAAGTGTGCAGCGCATTAAAAGGGTTATCCATTCGCCATCAATGCGGCAAAGATAACGCCTCGTCTGTAAAACAGACCTACGATAATTTAGGCGCTAATACAGTAGATGTAATAGTGAGTGATTTTATTGACGATATGGCAGACGCTTACGAATGGGCCGATTTTATTGTATGCAGAGCGGGCGCGCTTACCGTTAGCGAAGTTGCGGCGGCGGGAAGAGCGGCGATTTTTGTACCGCTGCCTCATGCGGTGGACGATCATCAAACTAAAAATGCACAGTCGCTGGTTAAGCACAGCGCTGGCGTCATGATTGTGCAATCGGTATTAAAAGAGAATTTAGGGCAAACCGTTCGTCACTGGATACAGCATCCAGAGGACTGTTTGAAAATGGGCGAGCTTGCACGTAAATGTGCAAGCCCCCACGCCACACACCAAGTAGTAAGCCACATTAAGTCAGTGGTAGGAGTAGGGGACTAATGGTTTTTAAAACCCCATTTGAAAGCCCGCAAATGCGTCGGGTTAATAATATTTTCTTTATCGGTATCGGCGGCGCCGGTATGGGTGGTATTGCAGAAGTTCTTCTTAATGAAGGGTATCAAATAGCGGGCTCAGATATCCAACAGGGCCCAATGACAAAACGCCTAAGCGAGTTAGGTGCTGACGTTAAAATTGGACACCGAGCGGAAAATGTCGATGGCATGGATGTGATCGTAGTCTCTAGTGCGATTAACGAGGAAAACCCTGAAATAATCACCGCAAGAGAAAACCGTATTCCCATTATTCGCCGAGCTGAAATGCTTGCTGAGCTAATGCGGTTTCGCCACGGAATAGCGGTTGCTGGTACGCATGGTAAAACGACCACGACCAGCTTAATTTCGACCATTTTTGCTGAGGCCCACTACGACCCAACCTTCGTGATTGGTGGGTTGTTAAATAGTGCTGGCACCAATGCCCGCTTAGGGAAAAGTCGTTACCTAATTGCTGAGGCTGATGAAAGCGATGCATCATTTTTGCATCTACAGCCTATGGTCTCTGTAGTGACCAATATCGAAGCCGACCACATGGATACCTATGGCGGCGACTTCTCAAAGGTTAAAGATACCTTTGTGGATTTTCTGTCTAACCTGCCGTTTTACGGTCAGGCCATTGTGTGTGGCGATGATACTAATATTCAAGAAATACGCCCGCGTATAGGCAGAAGCATTGTCACTTATGGCTTTGAGGAGCATAACGACTATCGCGCCAAGAACATTACGCTGTCCTTTGGTAAAGCGAATTTCACTGTACACCGACCTGATGCTGAGCCCCTTGAGATAATGCTCAACTTAACCGGTAATCACAATGTGCTCAATGCGCTCGCCGCCATAGCGGTAGCCTGTGATGAAGGCATTGATGATGAATCGATAGTAAGCGCACTGGCAAGCTTTGGCGGTATAGGGCGTCGATTCGAACAATTAGGCACGTTTAATACCAGTAAAGGTGAAGTGTGTTTAGTCGATGACTACGGCCATCACCCTACCGAAGTAAAGGCGACTATTGCAGCAGCACGAGCCAATTGGCCAGACAATCGCTTAGTGATGGTTTATCAGCCTCACCGCTACACGCGAACTCGAGATTTGTACGAAGACTTTGTTGAGGTGCTATCAAGTGTTGATGCACTGCTGTTGCTTGACGTGTATGCCGCTAGCGAGCAGCCCATTGAAGGGGCAGATAGCAAGTCATTGTGTCGCTCTATTCGACAACGAGGCCAAATAGAGCCTGTGTATGTGGGCGATAAAGAGGCGTTGCCCACAATATTGGCGAACATATTACAAGACGGCGATATTGTTATGACGCAGGGCGCAGGCAATATCGGTCAAATTTCAAAACGATTAGCGGCTTGTGAATTAGAGCCAGCGAAGCTTGCTAGCGAAGGAGGTGACCATGCTTAAGCCAATGGTGACTTCTCATACACCAGAGCAATACGGCAAAGTTGCAGTGTTACTTGGTGGTGATTCTGCCGAGCGTGAGGTATCGCTTAATTCGGGTAACACGGTGTTAAACGCCCTGTTACGACAAGGGGTTGATGCCTTTGCTTTTGACCCTGCCGAGCGTCCGCTTACCGATTTGATTGACTTAAAAGTCGATCGCGCGCTTATCATGCTGCACGGTCGCGGTGGTGAAGATGGCTCTATGCAAGGGGCACTTCAGCTGCTCAAAATTCCCTATACTGGCAGTCGAGTTTTAGGCTCTGCACTGGCAATGGACAAAATCCACACTAAGCAGGTGTGGCAAAGTCTTGGCTTACCTACAGCGAAATATGAAATTGCTGACAAAAGGCGCTTTGATGCTGGTAAGTGCAGCGCTATAATGGAAAAGTTGGGAAATGAGGTCATGGTAAAACCGGCTCAAGAAGGGTCGAGTATTGGCATGGCAAAGGTGACAAGCGCTGAACAACTAGAAACGGCTGTTCAAGATGCCTTTCAATATGACGATCAAGTATTGCTAGAGCAGTATATCGACGGCCCTGAGTTTACTGTTTCTGTTGTTCAGGGGCAGGCTTTACCGTCAATCCGTATGTCTACGCCTCACACGTTCTACGACTATGCTGCGAAATATCAGGATAATACAACCGAATACTTTTGCCCAAGCGGCTTATCAGAAGCGCAAGAAGAGCAGCTGGCATCACTAGCATCTCGCGCTTTTGACGCTATTTCAGGAAGCGGCTGGGGAAGAGTAGACGTGATGCAGGACAACCAGCGCCAGTTTTATTTGCTAGAAGCGAATACGGTGCCCGGGATGACTGAAAAAAGCTTAGTGCCAAAGGCAGCAAAAGTGGCAGGGCTGAGTTTCGATGAGTTGGTGTTAAGCATTTTATCAACGAGCTTCGATAGCGTTACTAACAATGCGAATGACTAAAGCCGCCGATGAGTCGGGCGCAGGTTCAAAAGCTAAAGCGTCGAAGAACAATAGGCGCACAATGTGGGCCGGCGTACTCTTTTTGCTGTTGGTGATATCGGGTGTGGTGTTTGGCGGTATGAAGGCCAACCAATACTTGCATGATGAACAACAAATGCCGGTACAAGTTATCGATTTTTCTGGGGATTACCAGCACATCGATATCACTAAGCTAGAGAGATTGATTAGAAAGGCGCAGCCCGGCAGTTTTTTTGCTTTGGATGTTAATGACGTGTTCGAGTTAGTTGAAGCACAGTCATGGGTATACCGCGCGTCGGTTCGCAAAAAGTGGCCGAACACGCTGAAGATTTACTTGGTTGAGCAGCAAGCCGTTGCAAAGTGGAACGAAGACTTACTGCTTAATCCGTACGGCGACACCTTTAATGATGAAGGCGTTGAGATTGATTTGCCGCGGCTGTATGGTCCCGGTGGTAGTGAGAAAACGGCGCTAGAAGGCTTTAATAGCATGCATGCACTGATAGGCACTACCAATATGGCTATTGATGAACTGTCACTCAGCGAGCGATTTGCTTGGCAGGTACAGCTAGAAAATGGCATTAGATTGAATTTAGGGCGCCAGGATTTTATCGATAGGCTACAGCGCTTTATCGATGTGTATCCACTGTTAGCGCAACAAGAGAAGGCTGTACGTTACGTCGACCTTCGCTATGACACTGGTGTAGCTGTTGGTTGGAATGAAAACGACAACAGCAACACGACAAACAAAGAGAGTTAAGAAAACCATGTCAAAACCTGCGGAACGCAATCTGATTGTAGGACTAGATATCGGCACCAGCCAAGTTAAGGCCGTGGTGGGCGAAGTACTAGATGATGATCAAATCAGTATTGTTGGTGTGGGCACTCATGCATCGAAAGGCATGGATAAAGGTGGCGTTAACGATCTGAATTTAGTGGTAAAATCAGTACAACGTGCTGTTAATGAAATGGAATTAATGGCAGATTGTCGTGTTTCGTCGGTATTTATGTCTATCTCAGGACGTCATGTTAAATGCCAGAACGAAAACGGCATGGTGCCGATTAATAATCAAGAAGTGACACAAGAAGACGTGGACAATGTTATTCACGCGGCGCGCAGTGTGCCAATAGCAGCTGAAAGACGCCTGCTTCACGTGTTGCCACAAGAATTCACTATTGATGTGCAAGAGGGGATTAAAAACCCCATTGGTATGTCAGGGGTGCGTATGGAGGCCGATGCACACATCATTACCTGTGCAGACGATATGGCTAAAAATATGGTGAAATGTGTAGAGCGCTGCGAACTAAACGCAGACCAGCTCATTTTCTCTGCACTGGCCTCAAGTTATGCAGTACTCACTGACGATGAGCGCGAATTAGGCGTGTGTGTGGTTGATATCGGTGGCGGTACCATGGATATGGTTATTTACACTGATGGCGCAATTCGTCACACTGCTGTAATACCTGTTGCTGGCAATCAGATTACGAGCGACATAGCGAAAATATTTAGAACACCTATCAGCAATGCGGAAGAGATTAAAATCAATTACGCGTGTGCATTAAAAGATATGGTAAGTATGGAAGACAGCATTGAAGTACCTAGCGTGGGTGGACGTCCTGCCAGAGTCATGTCTCGTCATACATTAGCTGAGGTCATTGAGCCTCGCTATCAAGAACTTTTTGAACTGGTACATGATGAGATTCGTGCCAGTGGTCTGGAAGAGCAAATTGCTGCGGGCCTTGTGCTTACAGGAGGCACCGCGAAGATGGAAGGTGCTGTTGAATTTGCCGAGGAACTTTTCCAGATGCCTGTTCGCGTGGGCAAACCTATCAATGTGAAAGGCCTAGCCGAATATGTTGATGATGCCGGATTTGCAACTGTGGTGGGTTTACTGCAATACGGCAAAGTACAAACTGATAATAAGAATTCCAGTACGCAGAAATCGAGCGAAAGTTTGTTTCATCGAGTGCAAAGCTGGTTCAAAGGTGAATTTTAATTTTTTAGGGGGCGCTGCAGTAAAGGCATTAAGACTAGCAGGATGCTATTAGTCAACAACGTGACCTAGTGCAGTGTTTTAAAGACGTACAACCGGAGAGTAAGTATGTTCGAATTAATGGATAGTCACGGCGAAGAAGCCGTAATCAAAGTCATCGGTGTAGGCGGTGGCGGAGGTAATGCAGTTGAGCACATGGTGTCTCAAAGCATTGAAGGCGTAGAGTTTATCGCTGTGAATACTGATGCACAGGTACTTCGTAGTTCAAATGCAGATATTACGCTGCAAATTGGCTCAAGTGTCACAAAAGGGTTAGGCGCAGGCGCCGATCCAAATATCGGTAGAGATGCAGCACAAGAAGACAGAGAAACTATTCGTCAAGCGTTAGATGGGGCCGATATGGTTTTCATTACCGCTGGTATGGGTGGCGGTACTGGAACGGGAGCTGCGCCAGAGGTGGCAAAGATAGCCCGTGAAATGGGTATTCTTACAGTGGCCGTGGTAACCAAACCATTTCCATTCGAAGGGAAGAAACGTACCTCTTTTGCTGAGCAAGGTATTGTTGAACTAGCGAACAACGTTGACTCATTGATCACTATCCCTAACGAAAAGCTGTTAAAAGTAATGGGTCCTGGCACGCCGCTTCTTCAAGCATTTAGCGCGGCGAACGATGTATTACGCGGTGCGGTTCAAGGTATCGCAGAGCTGATTACACGCCCTGGTTTGATCAATGTGGATTTCGCCGACGTAAGAACTGTTATGTCTGAAATGGGTAAAGCCATGATGGGCAGCGGTGCAGCAAGCGGTCCAGACCGTGCTGAAGAAGCAGCTGAATCAGCTATTGCGAGTCCACTGCTTGAAGATATCGATTTATCAGGTGCGCGAGGCATTCTTGTTAACATTACAGCGGGCCCAGACTTTGCTATCGACGAGTTTGAAACCGTGGGTAATGCGGTTAAAGCATTTGCATCTGAAAACGCTACTGTTGTTGTTGGTACCGTTATCGATATGGAAATGACGGACGAGCTACGTGTCACTGTTGTTGCCACGGGTATTGGTGCAGAGCGTAAGGCTGATATTTCGTTAGTTAGCACTGAAGGTTCTCGCTTAACTCAGCCTGCTAAAGAGTACGGTAGTAATAGCAATACATCCGAATCACGCTCTTCTGTTGGTGGTACCGAAGGCAACCAAGCATTAAAAGCAGAAGACAGTGCACAGCCTGACAATGATTTGGAATATTTAGATATTCCTGCGTTTTTGCGTAAGCAGGCAGACTAACGCACTGCCTGGCGTTTTCGAAAATTTTTCGAGGCATTTGAAAAAATCTGCGAAAAACGTCAGGAAACTGCGGGGAATCTTTTAGTTTTTCTGTGGTCTGAGTAATGTACTCACAGTGTTAAGGTCATAGTGTTAAGGTCAGAGTGTTAAGGCTAGAGCATTATGGTTAGAGTCCTAAGCTTAGAGTGAAACAAGCACTGGTTGGATAAACTGCGAGCAAGCACGGGGTGCTTTGTAAACTACTTCACCGCTTGTTGAAGCAAGTTATTCAGTATTTCTGCTCAGGCAAAGCAGTGGGAGAAATTCCACAATTTGTGTGTTTTTTGACATGTGAGTAATAACTCACTATAATTCGCGCCCGCTTTTTTAAAAGGTAAAAGCATAAGCAAATGATTAGACAACGTACAATCAAGCATCCGGTTCAAGAAACCGGCATTGGGCTTCATAAAGGGGAAAAGGTCACGATGACTCTCCGGCCTGCGCCTGCGAACACGGGAATCGTGTTTAGGCGTGTTGACCTTATCCCTCATGTTGATATTCCTTCTCGCGCCGACGCGGTAGGGAACACCATGCTGTGCACGTGTTTAAATAACGAAGACGGTGTGACAATTCAGACCGTTGAGCATCTTGCTTCTGCTCTTGCTGGCTTAGGCATCGACAATATCATCGTTGAAGTTGACAGTAACGAACTGCCAATCATGGATGGAAGTGCAAGTCCGTTTGTATTTCTGCTTCAAACGGCGGGTATTGAAGAATTAAATGCACCTAAGCAGTTTATCCGTATAAAGAAACCGGTGCGCGTAGAAGATGAAGACAAATGGGCTGAGCTGGTTCCTTATGACGGCTTTCGTGTAGATTTCAAAATCGACTTTGACCACCCCGTTATTAGCCAAACCCGCCAACACATGGTGATGGATTTTGATTCGTGCTCTTATGTTAACGAAGTTAGCAGAGCGCGCACCTTCGGTTTTATGCGCGATCTTGAGTATATGAATGCGAATAACCTAGCATTAGGTGGCAGCATGGAAAATGCCGTGGCCCTTGACGAGTTTCGCGTGTTAAATCCTGAAGGGTTGCGCTTCGACGATGAATTCCTGAAGCATAAGATTTTGGATGCTATCGGTGATTTGTATCTTGGCGGAAACAGCTTAATCGGCGAACTGAGAGCGTATAAAACCGGTCATGGTTTAAATAACAAGCTGCTGAATGCTCTATTAGCACAACAAGATTGCTGGGAGTTCGTGACGTATGACTCTCAGGAGTCCGCGCCAATACGCTACGCACAACCCGTATTAGCATAATTTGAAAAAGCCGCCAACTTGGCGGTTTTTTTTCACGTGGCAATCGTTTCAATAAATGATAAAGTAAGCCGATAATTTACAGAATTCCGTCTCGACATTAATAATAAAGCCCTAGGGAATTAGCCTAGCGTGCAAAGAACACGTTCGAGTGTGAAGTCCAATTCCGTTTTGTGGTATGAAGTTAACAATTACACTAGCAGGTAAAAATACACGCTATCGGCACAGTATCAGTGTCCGTACGCTTGTGAGCGCAACTGTGCTCACATCTATTTTTATGCTGGTGTCGAGCCGTTCAACAGAGTCTGTTCCTGAAGACGTTGCTCGGGTTCGCTTAGCTCAATCACAAGTCGATGGCGCTAAAGAAGACATTAACGCGCTAAAAAATCAAACCACGACAAAATTAAAAGCACTGCTCTCACGTGTGGCCGAACTCTCGGCACAAGCAACCATTCTTGACGAGCAAGGCAAACAAATTGCAACAGAATTAGGTATGTCAGCGGCTGACCTGGACGCTTTCGTACCGGTATCGATACCAGACAACATCCAAGACGACCCCATCCTCAATGAGATAGCCAAGCTAGAGCAATCACTCGATTTGAAATCGCAACAGCTAGCTATGCTTGAAAGTTTGGTTCGGGGTCACCATATCCAAGAGCAGAGTCGATTATCTGGTCGTCCGATTGCGTCGGGATGGTTGTCATCTTATTACGGTATGCGGGCCGACCCGTTTACTGGCGAATCAGCTATGCACAAAGGGCTGGATTTTGCTGGAGAGGCGGGTGTAGACGTAGTGACAACAGCTGCAGGTATTGTTACCTGGGCAGGTGATCGCTACGGTTATGGCCAACTAGTAGAAATTGATCATGGAGATGGATTCGTTACCCGCTATGGGCACAACGACACACTGTCTGTTTCCATCGGTGATGTGGTTACCAAGGGACAACCTATCGCTAAAATGGGCAATACCGGTCGTTCGACTGGCGCTCATGTTCACTACGAAGTAATAAGAAACGGAAAACAAGTCGATCCTCTACCTTATGTAAGAAAAAAATAAAGGTAGCAGCCAGGTAAGTAGGGTTATTCCTGCGTCAATATAAAGTGCATATTTTAACAGTGTTAATGCGCTACAAATCGCATTTTATGTGAAAATCGCAAGGCAATGCCACGTGGTGGCTTCAGTCTTATACAATTAATTTTTGCTGTACCTTTGGTATGGCGTCTCGACAAGTAGTGGAATAAAAAAGCTAATGTTTTCAAGCATCCTTAGAAAAGTATTCGGAAGTAGAAACGACCGTCTATTAAAAAAATTACGTAAAAACGTAGATGCCATCAATGCACTGGAAGCAGAGTATGAAAAGCTTTCTGATGAGGCGCTAAAAGCAAAAACCGACGAATTTAAAGCGCGCATTGAAAAGGGCGAAACCCTAGATGCGTTGCTAAATGAAGCGTTTGCGACGGTACGAGAAGCCAGTAAACGCGTATACGGCATGCGTCACTTCGACGTGCAAATGTTGGGCGGTCAGGTACTGCATCAAGGCAACATTTCGGAAATGCGTACCGGTGAAGGTAAAACGCTAACTGCAACCTTGCCTACCTACTTAAATGCATTATCGGGTAAAGGTGTTCACGTTATTACTGTGAACGACTACCTTGCCAAGCGTGATGCGCAGTGGAGTAATCAACTGTTCAACTTCTTGGGCATGGAAGTCGGTTGTAACGTGCCGGGCATGTCATCAGAGGAAAAGCGCAAAGCCTACCAAGCTGATGTGACTTACGGTACGAACAACGAATTCGGTTTCGATTACCTTCGCGACAACATGGCATTTAGCCCCCAAGACAGAGTGCAGCGTCCACTTAACTACGCAGTAGTGGATGAGGTTGATTCCATTTTAATTGACGAAGCGCGGACGCCTTTGATCATCTCCGGCCAAGCTGAAGATAGTTCAGAGCTCTATCGCAGAATCAACGTGTTAATTCCTCAACTTGAACAGCAAGAAAAGGAAGACGAAGAAGGCCAAGAAGGTGATGGCGATTACACCATCGACCTTAAAGCCAAGCAGATTCACTTAACTGAGCGTGGACAGCTTCATGTAGAAGAAATTCTTCAGGAAGAAGGCGTGCTACCCGAGGGCGAATCTCTATTCGCTGCGGGCAATATTTCACTGCTGCACCATATTAATGCTGCACTGCGTGCCCACAAGCTGTTTACTAAAGACGTAGATTACATTGTTAAAGAAGATCAAATTGTTATTGTTGATGAACATACTGGTCGCACAATGGACGGGCGCCGTTGGTCTGAAGGGTTACACCAAGCCATAGAGGCGAAAGAAGGTGTACGCATTCAAAACGAAAACCAAACGCTTGCTTCAATTACTTTCCAGAACTACTTCCGCATATACAACAAACTAGCGGGTATGACAGGTACGGCAGATACAGAAGCGTTTGAATTTCAGCATATTTATGGTTTAGAAACCGTGGTTGTTCCTACCAACAAGCCAATGCAGCGCAAAGACATGGCTGACCTTATCTACTTAACCGCTGAAGAAAAATATGAGGCGATAGTAGAAGACATAAAAGACTGCGTGAAGCGTGGACAGCCTACCTTAGTAGGTACGGTATCAATTGAAAACTCTGAGCTTATCTCGCGTATTCTTAAAAAAGCGAAAATTCCGCACAAAGTACTGAATGCCAAATTCCACGAGCATGAAGCTGATATAGTGGCACAAGCGGGTAAAACGGGTGCTGTCACTATTGCGACTAACATGGCAGGCCGTGGTACTGATATTGTATTGGGCGGTAACTGGCAGGCTGAAATTGAAAATATTGAAAATCCTACCGACGCTCAGGTAGAGAAAATTAAAGCAGAGTGGAAAATAAGACACGACGAAGTACTCGCTGCAGGTGGTTTACATATCATTGGTACCGAGCGTCACGAATCTCGTCGTATCGATAATCAGCTTCGCGGACGTTCAGGCCGTCAGGGTGACCCTGGTTCAAGCCGTTTTTATCTATCGTTAGACGACGCGCTTATGCGCATATTTGCTTCTGAAAAAATGGGCAATATGATGAAGCGTTTAGGCATGGAGCGTGGCGAGGCTATTGAACACCCTTGGGTGACGCGCGCTATTGAAAACGCACAGCGCAAAGTGGAAGGTCGTAACTTCGATACCCGTAAACAGCTTCTTGAATACGATGACGTGGCTAACGATCAGCGTAAAGTTATTTACGAGCAGCGTAACGAACTACTCGATGAAGGCGATATCAGCGAAACAATTTCTGCTATCCGTGAAGACGTTATCACGAGCGTTGTAGACGAATACATTCCACCGCAGTCTCTTGAAGAAATGTGGGATGTAAAGGGCCTAGAAGAGCGCTTGAAGGCAGACTTCGCTGTGGATTTGCCGGTGCAGTCATGGTTAGAAAACGACGACAAGCTTTATGAAGAGAAGCTTCGTGAACGCATTCACGGTGAAGTAGTAGGCGCTTACACAGAGAAAGAAAAAGTAGTAGGGGCTGACGTGTTGCGTCAGTTTGAAAAAGCGGTAATGCTACAAAACCTAGACAGCCACTGGAAAGAGCATTTGGCGGCTATGGATCATCTGCGCCAAGGTATTCACTTGCGTGGCTATGCTCAGAAGAATCCAAAGCAAGAGTACAAGCGAGAATCCTTCGCGTTATTCTCACAAATGCTAGAGACCTTAAAAGTTGAAGTTATTACCATTCTTGCCCGCGTAAAAGTACAGGCAGAAGAAGACGTGCAAAAAGTGGAAGAGCAGCGTCGCCAAGCCGATGACGTACCTAAAAACTTTGAGCATCAAGATGCTTCTGAAACGCAGCCAGAAGAGGCCAGTAATACGCCACGTACTGCCGTAAGAAATGGCCCTAAAGTAGGCCGTAACGATCCGTGCCCTTGTGGTTCGGGTAAGAAGTATAAGCAGTGCCACGGTAAATTAAGTTAATGAAAGTGGTACATGTTGCCGTGGGCGTTGTTGCCCGCGGCGATGATATCTTTACCACCCTTCGCGCAAAAGACGCTCACCAAGGCGGGAAATGGGAGTTTCCCGGTGGAAAAGTGGAAAGCGGAGAAACGGTTACTGATGCCCTTAAACGAGAACTCGCTGAAGAGATTGGCATAGACGTGCTATCTAGCGAGCCGTTAATACTTATCGAGCATGATTATGGCGATAAGCGAGTAAAACTAGATGTGCATCGCGTAACGCAGTTTAACGGCGAGCCTCACGGCAAAGAAGGTCAGTCATCACGCTGGCAGTCATTGAGTGACATTAACAGCGATGAATTCCCTGCGGCGAACAAACCCATCATACAAGCTTTAACACTTCCCTAACCTCTTTTTCGTAATGAACGTCATACAAATGTCGTTCAGTTACGCAAAAACTCAAAAATTTTCTTTTCAAACTTTCTCCTATTAGACGAAAGATAATTGACAATTTTTCCAATTGTCAGCCTTTTACATTTTATCTTGCAGATCAATATTTTACTTTTACGAGACATTAGTGCCATTTGTGCATTCTGCTTGTGTTCTCGAAATCTCTGTAGCGGGATCATTTTCTTAGTTCGTCATTTCTATACTTTAGTATTTTGATTTATACCTAAATTATTCAGAAAGTCGCTGATAGTAAATGTGTATCTATTCTGAACCGTACTGAGGTAACCCATGGCACTCAAAAAAAACACCGAGCAAAGCTCTGCCCCCACCGTTAATGTTGACGCTAGAATGAGGAAACAAGCGGAAGATGCACGTAAAAAGGCACGCACTCTAGCGAGGCAACAACAAGCAGCTGAGCGGATTGCAACGGCAACAACTGAGCTTGCAAGTGGAATCAACGAATCATCGAGTGCTACAGATCAACTCTCAACTGCGGTTAGTGAAATATCGGCTGGAGCAGAAGAGTCAAGTAGTGCAAGCCAAGAAAGTTTGGCAGCTATCACTCAAATTGCGGGCGGTTTAACAGAGCAAACTGAGCTATCTACCGCGACGTTGGGTAAATCCAACGAGCTAGAAAAATACATTGAAAGAGTGGTTAATGATTTGGCGATTATTATGTCAAGCGTAAAGGTGGCATCTGAAAATCAATCCCGTTCTGTTGTGATGATGAGTGAATTAGAGCAGCAGGCCTCCAACATTGGCGAGGCGGTCAAACAAGTGACTCGTATTGCTGACCAAACTAATCTTCTTGCGCTCAATGCAGCAATTGAAGCGGGGCGAGCTGGTAAGCACGGAAAGGGGTTTGCGGTTGTCGCTGACACGGTGCGTGCTTTGGCAGAAGTATCTGATAAGAGTGCATCTGAAATTGCAAAGCAAATCGAGTCTATTCAAATGCAGTCGAACCAAGTTTCAGACTCTGTTAAATCATCCTCTGAGTCAGCACTGGAAGAAGTAAAAAAAGGAGAAACAGTTACTTCGCAGCTCAGTACGATAAAAGAGGATATGCAAGCAATTTCGAATGGTGCTTATGAGCTTCAAGCTCAGGTTAAATCAATGGAACATGCTGCAACAGAAATTCAGACTGCTTCAGAAGCAATATCGTGCGCAGCGGAAGAGCAGTCATCAGCGGCCCAAGAGGTTTCATCTAATGTCGCTGAACAAAGCGCTGCACTGACCCAAGCAGAGCAAGCCGCACAATCGCTCGAAATCATAACCGAGGAGCTACGCAATAGCACGGACATTAATAAAAGCGCAGAAGAAGTCGCCTCCTCTGCTGAAGAACTATCTGCGACTCTTGAAGAGATCAGTCGGTCATCAACAGAAATATCAACCGCTCTTACTCAGGTTAACAACGGTGCTCAGCAAGCTGCAAGCGCGGTTGAGCAGGCGGTAGGTAACATTGAAATTCTGCGAGAGGGTGTGGATAAAGCCTCTTCACAATGTGATACAGCTTTAGAAAAAGGTGAATCCATTTCTGTCTTACTCGCAACGAATAAAACACTTATCGAAGAGATGGTGTCGGGAATTGATATCGCGCTCGAAACCAGCAAAGAAAATGTCTCATCCATTTCTACCATGGAAGCAATGACCCGACAGATCGATAAAGTTATAGACACTATTACCACAGTATCCGTGAAGACTAGCATGTTAGCGGTTAACGGTGCTGTGGAAGCGGCAAGAGCGGGCGAATTTGGAAAAGGCTTTGCTGTCGTTTCTTCCGATATTCAAAGTTTAGCAGATGAAGCGGCGGAAAACGTAGAGCAAATCAAAGACTTAATAAAAGCCATTCAAGATCAAACAGTTAAAGTCAAATTTGACCTTACTAATGTTGCAGAAAGCGCATCACGAGAAGTTCAAAAAGCACAGCAAACAATGAAGGATGTGGAAAAAATCAGTATTGATATTGGCGAAATTATTAAGTTCAACCAAGGAATGAAAGACAGTGGGCAGGAAATATCAGCGGGGGTAACACAAGCGCAAAAAGGACTCGAGCAAATTGCTACTGCCAATGAACAGGCCAGCAGTAACTGTCAGCAAGCGCTTGTGGCTGCCGAGCAGCAGAGTAGGGGAATGGAGTTACTCGCTAAGTCCATTGAAGAAATTGCATCGGTAGCTGATGAAATGCAAAACGGCTAGTTGAATTGGTTAATAGAAATCGGTCATTAAAATGTGGTTTGTGCAAAGTGGTCAAAACGAAGCGGTCGAGATGAGGAGGCAGTGATGAGTATAACCGAACAAGTTCACACTGATAGCGCAGATATTGAAAAACAATTTGTTTCTTTTTTAATCCAAGAAGAATGTTTTGCATTCCAAATGGTATCAGTCGGAGAAATCATCAGAGTTCCAGTTTTGGTATCTGTCCCATTAGGTCCGCCTCAAATGCAAGGACTGGCAAATCTGAGAGGAAATGTGCTGCCAGTTTACGATCTGTCAATGATTTTACTTAGCACGCCTTCAGCGGTATCCGATGTGAATCGCGTTATCGTAGTTGATACAGAGCTTGGGAGTATTGGTTTCCTTGTAGACAGAGTTCTCAAAGTGTACAGCGTGCCAAGCAATTGCGTGGTCGACAGCGATAGTAAAACGATAGCTGTGGCTTACGACTATTTAGACGGAATTATAAAGCAAGCAGACAGGCCTGTTGAGCAAATTCTGAATGTGTCTTCCTTAGCTAAAGCACAATCAATAGCAAAGGTAGAATCGCAAAATGCCACTCTTTCTCACTTTGCATCAGCTGACAGTAAGGCCAGTATTGAAGAAGAGACAGATGACTTGCAGCAACTTGTCTGTTTTTCGCTGGATGCTCAAGACTTTGCCCTGCATCTACAGGACGTGCAAGAAATAGTGCGGGTACCAGATGTCATGTCGCAATTACCCGATAGCCTACCTTGTGTTTTAGGGCTTGTTAATCTCAGGGGGCGAATTATTCCTATTATCGATCTTGCGTCGACCATACACATGAAAAGTTCTCAAATTAACGATGCAAGCAGAATTGTGATCATACATAGCGCACATTATGGAAGTATTGGCTTCGTTGTCGCTAAGGTAAGCAACGTCATGTCAATTTGCAGTAATGAGATGGAGCCTGTTCCTAGTGTTTGTAACGATGGCGCAGAGTCTGGCTTCCTTGAAGCGGTTTACCGACGAGACGGCGGTAAAAGTTTAGTTTCAATAATTTCGTTGGAGAATATTTTCATGCGTTCATTATCACATACGCTAAATACCATGGAAACCGATCTTATAGGAGAGGATAACGTGACCGAGGTTAAGCAAGACTCGGCGGGCGAAGACGACTATGAACAGTACGTCATATTCTGGATTGAGGGACAGGAGTATGGCGTTAGTATTGAAGACACACAGGAGATAACTCGTGTTCCAGAGAAGCTGGAGAGTGTGCCAGGCACTCCTCACTACCTGAAAGGTATTGTTAATTTAAGAGGTACAGTCTTACCTGTTATCGATTTGAGAAGCCGTTTAAATCTGCCTTCGTCGCAAAGCTGTGAGCGTCAGAGGATTGTTGTACTGACGAAAAATAAGTTACGTACAGGTTTCATTGTAGACAGCGTTGTTGAAGTAAAAACCGTGGTGCGAAATGCGATTGAAAAAGCACCTTCCTTATCAGATTCACAAAGTGAATTTTTAAACAGGTTAATAAAGCTCAGCGATGAAAAACGCATTATCCAACTTATCGAGCCTAGCGTGTTGCTTCACGACAAAGCTGTAGAAACTGCCCGTGGTTAAACATTTTATCGCTTGAGAGGTCAAGAAATGCCCATTAAAGTTCTTATCGTCGATGACTCCGCTCTTATGCGTAAACACTTCTCTGGCCTATTCATCAGGGAGGGGTTTGCGGTTGACATAGCGCGCAACGGAGAAGAAGCACTGAACAAAGCCGTTGAGTTTCAACCAGACTGCATTACGTTAGACATCAATATGCCCGTGATGGATGGGATGACATGTTTAGCTATTTTGAAAGACTTATACTCTTGCCCAATCATTATGGTTTCATCGCTCACTCAAAAAGGTGCGTTTGTCACCTTAGAAGCGCTCACCTTAGGCGCCGCCGATTTTGTACTAAAAACTGGCGGAACCGTATCACGTGATATTGCAGATATAGAAGCTTCGCTGATTGATAAAGTCCATGCTCTGACAAACGCTGTTAAGCCAGTAAGATCAATTCGAAAAGTAAATTCAGCTGCAGCCCCTGTCCCGCAGAATACATCTTCAAACCGGCAGGTGGATGTCGTGCTTATTGGAGTTTCAACGGGCGGTCCAAAAAAATTGGAGCAAATATTAACTCAGCTTTCACCACATTTTCCGGCACCTATCGTTATTGCTCAGCACATGCCTGCTTCATTTACTAGCGCACTAAGCAATCGGTTGGATGGAATTTGCCCACTTCCTGTCATGGAAGCCGGCAATAAAACCAAATTGAAGCGCGGCTGTGTGTATATAGCAAAGGGGGATTCGGACGTCGTATTCTCAAAATCAGGCCAAGACATTTTTATTAGGCCGGTTCCCTCTAGTCCTTCTTTTCTGTGGCACCCGAGTGTAGATCGCATGGTTGAGTCAGCACTTTCCTGCTATGAGCCGATGAATATGGTTTGTGTCCAACTCACCGGAATGGGGTATGACGGGGCGCAAGCTATGAGTAAAGCGTTCAAAGGTGGGGCTATAACGATTGCCGAAAGTGAAAAGTCTGCAGTGGTGTTTGGCATGCCTAAAGAGTTAATAGAGGCTGGATGTGCCAGTTTTACCCTTGATAGCCATCATATTTCCGGAAAATTGAACGCACTGTGCAGCTGAGGGGATTCGAATGGGATTGAAAAAGAAAAATGAAGTTAGTTTTGAAACTGAGTCGAGCGAGTCAGAACGCCGTGCAACAGCCAGAACTTACGAACAGTTAATTCGCGATTTATCCTCATGCGACATAGAGGTCAGACGCTGGGCAATTCGTGATTTAAGGGCCAGTGACACTTCGGACGAAGTGTTCATCGAACGGCTTCATAAAGAGACTGACGTTACCATTATTGAGGCGCTATTCTCTGCTTTAGACAGGAAGTTTTCGTCAAAGACAGCAAATGGGATGCTTGATTTGCTCAAATCAGAAAACGTTCAGGTTCGAAATGGAGCTATAGAACTTTTTCAGCTCAATCCTGTTGAGTTCGCTTCTCAAATTGACAATATTATCAATGATAACGATCCAGATTTACGAATTTTCTGTGTCGATATTATTGGCGCTGTTGCACACAAAGAGGCTACAAACTGGCTACATGAAATTGCACTAACGGATACAGACATAAATGTTGTAGGAACCGCATTAGACAAACTCACAGAGGTAGGCGACGGCACAACGTTGGAAGTATTACCATTGGTTGCTAAACGACATGCTGGTAATACGTACATAGAATTTGTCATCAATATTCTTTATCAACAGCTGGGTTCAGCTGATGAATAGTCCATCATTAGACAAAATTTCAACAGCAGATTTTGAGCGCTTCCGCTCACTGTTTTATCGAAAAACAGGTATTCACTTTGAAGATGGGAAGCGTTATTTCGTTGATAAACGGCTCTATGAACGAATGAAAGTCACGGGGCATACAACATTTAAAAGCTACTTTACGTTCATGCGATTTCAGGCAAGCGGTGATGAATTTCAAAACTTGGTGAATGCCATGACAGTCAACGAAACTTACTTCTTTCGTGAAGACTATCAGTTTTCTGCCATGACAAAACATATAATGGACGAGCTTGATAGTATACGTCAGCCTAGTGAAGATCTCAGAATTTGGTCGGTTCCTTCTAGTACTGGCGAAGAGCCTTATTCTATCGCAATTCAATTACTTGAATATTGGAAAGGAATATCACATCGAGATGTAGAAATAATCTCTTCAGATATCGATAGCAAGGTATTGCAAGCCGCACAGAAAGGGCTCTATTCAAAACGCTCGGTACAAAATATTCCAGTGGATATTCAAAGAAAATACTTTGTAGAAAACAACGGGCAATTCCAACTAATTGAAGATATTCGCGATTCTGTTTCATTCACTCTCGCCAACATTTTATCTTCAAGCAATATGAAGCAGTTTCGACATTTTGATCTCATATTTTGTCGGAATTTATTGATTTATTTCGACGATGACTCACGCAAGCGAGCCGCACAAGTTTTGTACGATGCTATGAAGCCAGGGGGGTATATTTTTCTCGGTCATTCTGAGTCGATGAGTCGCATATCGTCTATGTTTAAAATTAAAAGATTTGGTGATGTGATTGCTTACCAAAAACCTATGACAGGGGGTGAGTGAGATGAAGAATATAATGATTGTTGACGACGCTACTACAGTTCGTATGTTTCACAAAGGCGTCATTTCTTCTATAAACCGTCACATAGAAGAGGCTGAAAATGGGGTAGAGGCATTAGAGAAAGCGCTTAAAGCTCCTATTGATCTGTTCTTAGTTGATATCAACATGCCAAAAATGGACGGGTACCGACTATGCCAAGAAATCAGACAACGTGACGAGCTACGCTCATCCACAGTTATCATGATAAGTACAGAGTCAGCGAAGCAGGATGAGGAACGGGCCTATAGAAGTGGTGCAAATTTTTATATGTCAAAGCCTGTAGACAGTGAACAACTCAAAGTGCTTGTTGCGGCTATATTAGGGGATGCGGTATGAGTGAGCTTCTAGATGTATTTATTAATGAGTCGAGAGAAAATCTAGAGTCAGCAAGTCGAGGCCTTTTAACTATACACTCCTCGAGCTCCCACAACGGTATTATTGACGGTATTTTTAGAGACATCCACACAATTAAAGGCTCTTCTGATCTTTTCGATATTAAACCCCTCACCGCGTTAGCGCACGCCGCAGAAGATTTGCTTGATTGCCTACGAGCGAGTGAAGTCGTTTATACCGAAGAAATTGGTGACCTTCTATTAGAGGTGCTAGATCAAATATCCTCGTGGTTCGATGAGCTTGAACTCGGTACTGAAAACATGAACGAATGGAAACCAGTTTCAGTAAAACTAAGCGATTCATTGCGTGCATTCATTAGTGCAAACAACGCAAAGGGCACCAGCGATGAAGAGCCGCCGCACCCCGACTCATTGACTTCTGTCAATGTTATTGGAAATACAACGAGTGAATCATCTAGCGCTGGCCCATTCAATAGCACTATCGGTACATTCACGTCCAAGTTTTCATCAAGCTCGGCAATCACTCTTTTGGCAAAAACGCAAAGTGAAAACCTGTATCTCATAGACTATCAGCCAGATCACGACTGCTTTTTTCGGGGCGAAGATCCGTTCAATGTCTTAATCACAATGCCTGGTTTATTGGGCTTCAAAGCAGCAGTTCCACTTTTAACAAGCGAAAGCGATATTTATCAGAGTGCTCTCTCTTTTATTGCCATCGGCGAAGCGGATATAAGTGAAATCGATAGCCATATGGCATATTACGAGGGACAGTATCACGTATCGCACATCTCTCGCTGCGAATTAGCATTGTCTTTTGCCGCTGAAATAAGAGACGCTGTCGAGAAACTTGCGAATGAAAGTCTCCTTATTGCGATTGAAGATGGTGAGTTGGAGCAGATACAAAGTGTTGCCGAAATACTGCAAACCTCGGGTAATCACGACCCTATCACAAATGCAGTGCTCTGCTATTTGGCAAAAGGAAATGAGTACCCTGCTAATTCGCCTCAAGCCCATATGCAAGATAGCCTGAAGCTAGAATCTATTCAGCTTACAGACAATAAGCACGTTAAATCTGTCAGCCTCTATGAAGTCGAGCTATTGCAACAGCAGCGCAAATTACTTGACGCAGAGTATTACAATCGCGAGCTTATGCTCCCTTCAGTAGCGAACCTAACGCAACAATTGCTGAGTCGTTTTGCAATTGAATGTGATTTGACCTGTGAGGAGAGCATACGAAATGCGATAGATCGCGCCTTGTCAGTGGCTAGCACCGCTTTAGAGAATTCGCAACCAGAGAACGACAGTAATTCAATAAATGTTGATTCGCATAACAGGCATGCTTCTTCTATTTCACCCTCTGAAGAAATGGCTAAATCAGAACGCCACGTCGTGAAAATGCTCAAAGTCGACCAAGAAAAAATTGATTATCTCATGGATATCGTTGGTGAACTGGCTGTCGCAAAAAATTCTTTACCCTACTTAGCAAAGCAAGCTGAAGAAGAAGGGGGAAGTAAAGTGTTGAGTAAGCAGATTAAGTCTCATTTTTCTATCGTGAATCGTTTAACAGAGTCGTTACAAAGTGCTGTGCTTCAGATTCGTATGGTGCCAGTATCTCATGTTTTCGAACGGTATCCTCGTTTGGTGCGTGACCTTGCTAGAAAGCTTAATAAAAAAATTGAGTTAGTTATGAGTGGAGAGGATACAGAATTCGACAAAAATTTAATCGAATCACTGTCTGAACCGCTTATTCACCTGCTGCGAAATAGCATTGATCATGGTATTGAGCTTCCAGATTTGAGGATACAGCAGGGTAAAGCGGAAAAAGGAAGAATAGATCTTATTGCTACTCCGCTTGATGATAGCGTTGTCATTGAAATTCGCGATGACGGTAAAGGAATTGACCCTGAAAAATTAAAAATACTTGCCTTCCAAAAGGGCATCATCACTGAGCATCAGCTAGAAACAATAAATGATGAGGATGCGCTTCAACTTATTTTTGCTCCGGGATTTTCAACCAACGAAGAGGTGTCTGATTTATCGGGACGTGGAGTTGGCATGGATGCTGTTCGCACCATGGTCAATCAGGCCGGCGGAAAGATTGAAATGAGCAGTAAGCTCGGTATTGGAACCACATTTAAACTATTGCTGCCTCAAACCATGTCGGTAAACCACGTGATGATGTTTGAAGTCGCCGATCAAATGTTCGGTGTCAGTATGGACGCGGTTGTGGAAACTGTAAAAGTGCATCGAAGTGAAGTTCAACGAATTCGCAACCAGAATGTACTTGTTATCCGCGATAAGTTAATCCCTCTGTGTGAACTGCGTTCGGCGCTTGGTTTTGAAAATATTGAAAATGGAGAAGAGTGTTCTATCTTGATCGTTAGTTCTCCTACTGGCGAGCATGGACTAGTGATAGATAAATTTCACGAGGGAATAGATGTTATTCAAAAGCCTTTAGAGGGAGTCCTGTCTGGCTATTCCCATTTTTCAGGTACAGCACTACTAGGCGATGGGCGTGTGATGCTGATTGTAAATATTCAGGAGATACTTGCATGCCATTAGTATTGAAGAAAAAAGTGGCGGTGCTCTGTGGACACTGCGAAATAGAGGAAGCAGAAAGCTTGTTCAATTGGCTGCAGGAGGCCTCTGGACGTTCGCTTAATTTAAAAGAGCTGACCTCCGCACATACAGCTATCTATCAGGTGATCTTAGGGCTCCAACCTACGATATCGATAATGCCTGAGGACACTTCACTCTTTTGGTTTAAAGAACTATTAACGAACGATTCGAAAGAGGTTTGGCTGTGATGCGGGTTATAACGGTCGCAAATAGAAAAGGTGGGAGTGCTAAAACGACTACTGTTGTAAACCTTGCTTATGGTCTTGCGACTAGGGGGCAACGTGTATTGGTACTAGACCTAGACAATCAAGGGCATGTGCTACACGGATTCTCTCAAGGCGAGCAAGGCCCTATTTCGCCTGCTTTCCCAATTGCGCATTTTTATAAACAACTTGTGGCTGTGCACCCCAATATTGATATCACAGAAGTCAACAATACAAGTTCCGATATTGGAAGCCAGATACATTTGCAAGCGGTAAGAGAGTGGTGTGATGATTCAAGATTGTGCGCACGCTACGACGTGATTCTTATTGATACCCCACCAACGCTCAATGCTCAGCTAATGGCTGCATTAGCGGCTGCGACAGAAATCGTTATACCCGCGGCTCCATTGCCGCTTAGCTCCGATGGTGTAGATAAACTGCTTTTTGCTTGTTTAAAAGCGGTGTCAGAAAGAAAGTTTAGAGCAAAAAGCATAAAGCTACTCCCTGTCATGGTCGAGAAAAACGTGAGGCTTCACCGCCTAACGCTCAACCAATGGAGAGAGAGATTTGGGAATGCAAAGGTATTTTCCCCTATTTATAAGTGCATCAAATTGGCGGAAGCATTCAGTACCAATAAGCCAATAAGTGAGTTTGCCCCTAAATGTCGGGGAGCGAAAGACTATGACGCACTGTGTAACGCCATGATTTCAGAGTAACAACGGAGCAACTATGAGTACAATACATTTAATTGACGATTCTGCAACCATGCTAATGAGTATGGAAATGCTACTTAAGCGAGCAGGATATACCGTAACAAAATCAAACAGCGCTGAAGCTGCGATAAAAGACCTTGAAGAGATCACGCCTAAACTCATCATCACAGATTTGAATATGCCAGGTATGAATGGAATAGATCTCATTCAGACTCTCAAACAACAAACAAAGTTTCGGTTTATGCCGATGCTGATGTTGACTACTGAGTCACAGCAAAGCCGACGTGAGGAGGCGAAGCGAGCTGGTGCAACAGGTTGGTTGGTTAAGCCCGTAGAGCCCGATCAGCTAATTGGCGTAGTAAAGCAACTGGTTCCTGCAGCATAAGGTTAAACATGATGAAGAAATCAACTTTTTTTGATAATCAGTTTGTTGCGAGCAAAATGAAATTTGCAGACATGAAAATCTCCATAGATTCGTTTGTCAGCTTTTTCAGCCTTCAAAGAATTGTTTTTTGTTTCTGCATAACCCTCTCTTTGCTTATAGGGCTTGGGGCAAATCTTCACTCAAGTTTATCAATGGCGCTTGGCGGAGCTCTTGATATGGTTCTCGTTGCATCAGGAATTTTGTTCAGCTGCTATTGGAATACGAAGAAGGTGAGGAAGGAGTTGAATGCAGAGATACACATACAAAATCTCTATTTAAAAGAAGCGTCGAGTCAATTAAGCGATACCCATAATCAAGTAAACGATTACGTTGCAATACTGAAAGGACAAATTGATGGGATTAGTACGATTACCGAAGAGGCGTCATTAGAGCTAATGACTGCGCTTTATGAGATCGAAAGTTCCATTCAAAGCAGCTTGGACAACGTTGAAATGAACCAACGTCAAAGTGTTAATTGCAAGAAGGAAAGTGCAATTGAGTTTTTAAAAGTTGAAACGCGCTTATCGCAAATACAGACTCTTATAAACCAGCAGCGAGAGCAAGACATCGAACACAATGAGTCTATCCAAAATGTTATGTCCGAAGTGGAGAAACTCAAAGAGTTGACGGATTTAGTCAAAAACATCGCAAACCAAACTAACCTTCTAGCGTTGAACGCTGCAATAGAAGCAGCAAGAGCCGGGGAGTATGGTCGAGGTTTTGCAGTGGTCGCAGAGCAAGTTCGTATTCTGTCTTCGCAATCTTCTGAAGCAGCAGATAAAATTGAATTTGGAATAAAGTCGGCGCTTGATGCTGCTCGTCTTCAGGGTGATAAAATGTTGGCATCAACTCAGTCAAACGAAACCTGTGACTTGCTAAGTGGTTTCTCAAGCTCCCTGAAAAGCATTACTCAACATTACAAGTCATTAGAAGATTTAAATCCTGCAATGCTTGCGTGTTTTGCAAAAAGTGCGAGCGAAGTCGCGAAGAAAGTAAGTGGGGCAATTGGTAAAATTCAGTTTCAAGATATCATTAGGCAGCGCGCAGAGCACATAAAGCTAGAACAAGATGCTATTGTGGGATTGTTCGGCCATTTTTCTTCATATATTGATTCTCGAGAAGAGTTTGATGAAACTTTTAACTTAAATACAAAGAAGATGTTTGAAAATTACGTTATGGAAGATCAGCGTAAGATTCACTTTGATATCAATGAGGATAAAGGTAACAGTGTTAAAACAGAGGTTGAAGAAGCGAGAGAGCCCAAAATACAACTATTCTGAGAAGCGATATCGCCAAGCACTGAAATGCAAAGCATATCGCTCCTGTTTGTATGATTTTAGTTCGGCTATAGCGAAATTAGTGACGAGGTGGCAAAGGCCACATCTAGTTTGTGATAGGCCGCTTCATTGATAAAATGCGGGTAGGTTGGCTCTGTACCCTCCCATACAATGTCTTTACCATCAAAACGCCTAAACATGGGGGCGCCAGGCATTAAGGGAACAAAGTCGTTATCTTGCAACGAATGATGGATCATAGCCGTGCGGTTGCCTTCATCATTTAATGGGAAAGAGATGTTCTCACCAAGTCGAAATGCCTCGCAGGCCGCAAGGTCGTTGCACTCGCCTTTGTTGTAGGCGATACAAAAGGCTAACAATACTTCTGCCATTTTCTGTGTGGCCAAAAATACGTCCTCTCGCAATACGCCTTGAGGCTGGGCGCCAGCCTCAATCATTACGCCGTATTTACCTGTAGTGCATAAATAACCGTGAGAGGCATAGGCCATTTCGTCTTCAACTAAAATATTAGCTTCTGGCATATGTTGCTTTACATATCGGGCCATTTTAACGTACACATCGCTTGTATCGAGAATGATAAGTGTTGCACCCATATTGCTGGTGGTATTGTGTATATCGATTACAAGGTCGGTGGAAGCATCGCCTTTAGGGCCTAATTGTTCGTTAATCGTTTTTGCTAGCTTGTGCTCTTCACTCGTGCTGGCAGCTTCAAATGAATCTGTGTTTAGGCCGTCGGGAGTAAATTGGCGATTTAAATCTTCCTCTAAAAACCGAACGTTGGCTGCAATAGCAGCAGGGTTGGCGGTATAAAGCGTGACGTCTAGCTCATTAAACTGAGAAGGAATACCGCTAGATTCCCAATTTTGAATAAGCTGAATGCCGCTCATTTCATTGCCGTGAGTACCACCTACCAGTGCAATATGGTTAATCATGATGTTCCTTAAAAAGATAAATTAATGCTTGAAGAAGTCGTTAGGCTGCTGCGCTAGCATTGCCTCAATTTCCTCTATATCCATAGCTTGAGGCGTAGCATCTTGAGCTGGCTTACCGGCTATCTTTCTATCTTCACCGGCCCATTCACCTAAATCTATTAGCTGACACTTTTTACTGCAAAAAGGGCGGTATTCACTTTGTGGCGACCACACGACAGGTTTGGTGCAAATAGGACATTTTACTTCCATCTATCTCTCCAAAAAGAATGCTAAAACAAAACGCTAGGGCATAATCACCCTTGCTGATAACTTAGTACCACATGTGTTTAACCACGCATAAAATAGGCTAACTCCTTGAATGAGCTACTAGGACGAATCGATCACATGCGTCTCAATGCTTTGCAGGTACAGCCATTATGCGCTGCAGACACAGCCATTAAAAAAGTTAGGAATGCCAGTCATTCTAAATAGCATATACGGGTTTTTAAGTAAGGGTAGCTCTTAAATACAGGTTAGCAGGCTGCTAAAAGGAATTGAACGTTTTCTTCTACAGAACCGCTTTTACTGTCATCACTTGAGAAGAGCATAAAGCGAAGGGCATAGCGATATTTGTTACCGCTAAGGGTTGGGTAGTAACCTTCATCGGTGCGACATTTGACTCTTATCAGTTCATTTTTGTCTTCTGCTGCTCCTTGATAGAAGCC
Source organism: Alteromonas sp. 4NS20-0143 (assembly GCF_057542855.1). Taxonomy (NCBI): domain Bacteria; kingdom Pseudomonadati; phylum Pseudomonadota; class Gammaproteobacteria; order Alteromonadales; family Alteromonadaceae; genus Alteromonas; species Alteromonas sp. 4NS20-0143. The sequence goes on along the minus strand of NZ_BAAJLR010000003.1, from coordinate 411,715 downwards.
GCTTTCTGCAATAGTACTCTTAAATTGACCTCGTTCGCGAATAAACGATAAGCCTACCGTGATAGCGTCATCTAATAAGGCGAGAGTATCCAGCCATTGTGCTATTTCTGTTAGGCGACGCTCAAGGGGTTGATGTAACCAAAAATGCAAATTAGGTAAATCAAAACTACAGGCACCGCCAGGTATGGCGAATCGCTGCCTTATGGAGCTTAATAATTTGTCTTCTTTTAGCGCATTGCCAAACCGACCTTCTGTTTTAATTTTTTGGCGTAAACGCAATACGGTTTTTAACGCATGATCAAGGGCAGTAGAGTCGATTTTAGGGTGTTTTGACCAGTAAACGAGGCTCTTTTCATGAGCTTCTAAATCTTTAGTGAGATCTGAGCGAAGATCGATTCGCTCTATGAGGTCAAGTAGCTCAAAGAGTTGCTCAAAAAATACAAGCTGCAAGCTACTTTGCTCTGCCTTAGCCGTAATTTTAAGTTGCCCAAGCAGCTGTTCTACGCGTAGGTAATTACGCACCTTTTCCTTTAGGGGGAATTCGAATACAGCGTCGCTCATGGATATCCTTTAAATACAATTACGTAAGGAGAAAGCGTAAAGCCTAAAGCATAGTGAGCATTAAGCCAAGTATACTTACCAACCAAACTAGTCTTTAGATACTAAATGAGCAAAAAAGTTTCAAAAACAGGCAAATTGTCATCAATCGCTGTTACAGCAAGATGCCTTTAACTATTTGCCTTATCTAATTTGAGAATAAGCCACTGTAAAAATGTGCAGACAGGGAAGGCTCGCTCTAGGGAGTGCGGATTGCTCTAGGAAGAAGGAGTAGTTGAGGCTTGCGCTAATAATTGATGGTGTAAATCTGCTACTTGCTGCTTAAGCGATAGTAAGCTTGTATTGTTATCTAATACATAATCAGCTGCACTTAAACGTTCTTCGCGGGTAGCTTGGGCATCCATAATGTTCTTTATCGTTTCTACATCACTGCTATCTCTATTCACTGCACGAGTCAGCTGAGTGCTTTCGCTGCAGTCAACTACAACGACTTTGTTGCACATTGTAGTGAGTTTGTTTTCAACAAGCAGCGGTACAGAGAGTATGCAGTAAGCGCTCGATGTGTCGGCTATCAGTTGCTGCATACGCTCCCGTATAAGGGGGTGAAGTAAGCTATTCAGCCAGTCTTTCGCAGTGCTATCGGTAAACACTAACTTACGAAGTTGCGCTCTATCAAGGGTGCCATCGCTCAGCAACACACTGTCGCCAAAGCGCTCGACAATACTCTGCAACCCAGTTGTGCCTGGTAAAACCACATCTCGTGCTACTTCATCGGCATCGACAACATTAATACCATGGGTTTTAAACAAATCAGTAGCTGCCGATTTACCGCTACCAATACCGCCCGTCAGGCCAACAACAAATGTGTTATTCAATATTTATTCTCCCAAATACGTTAATTAAACACAGTAAGCCAATCAGTTTACCCAACACATTAAACAAGAACGTCAAACAAATGAATATTCGCTACATGTTGTAGTTACCAAACCGGCGCCGTTTGCCACAGCCGCCGCTCTTAAATTATCAGCTTGAATCATAAGTTCGAGCCATAAGCTTAAGCTTTAAGTTCGACTGAAAAATTGACGTTGCCGAACTAAATTGTTCAAAGCTAATTAGTCTATTGCTACAAAACCATATCAAGGTAGGTGGTAATAATAACGTCTTTGTATAAAAGCGTCAGCCAGCCCGCAACTGCTAAATAAGGCCCAAAAGGAATCGCCAGCGATTTACCCTTATTTTGTATCATCATAATGGCAATACCAATAATGGCGCCCACAAAAGAAGAGAGTAAAATAATAACCGGCAGGCCCTGCCAGCCAGTATAGGCACCAAGCGCAGCCAGCAACTTAAAGTCGCCGTAGCCCATACCTTCTTTGCCAGTCACTAGCTTAAACAGCCAATAAACAGACCATAAGCTTAAATACCCTGCAGCAGCACCAATTATGGCATCGGTAGTGCCAACAAATACGTTACTCGTGCTCAATAGCAAACCGAGCCAAAGCAGTGATAGCGTCAGTTGGTCTGGCAGCAACATTTTATCCACGTCGATGAAAATAAGCGAAATAAGTACATAGGTAATTAAAATAGCCCACACAGCTTGGGAAGTCGGCCCAAAGTGATATGCAGTAAACGTACAGGCGATAGCAGTAAAAAGCTCTACTAACGGATAGCGAGGGGAAATACCTGTTTTACAATTGGCGCATTTGCCTTTTAAAAACAAATAGCTGAGTACTGGAATATTTTCCCACGCTCGAATGGTATGCCCACACTTAGGGCAGGTGCTATCGGGCTTTACAAGGTTAAACGGGGCTGAGGGGGCCGAAGGGATAGATAGGGCTGGGTCAACCGTAGAAGCAGCATTGGCGTCTTCATCACTATTTACCTCAGCAAAGTAGCTATCGTATTCTTCTTGCCAGCTTCGCTCCATCATAATTGGCAGACGATAAATAACCACATTCAAAAAACTGCCAACCATGAGGCTAACCAGAAAAACGAATACGTAAAAGAACTCTGGGTGGAGTTGACTGAGGGTAATAATTGCATCCATTAAAGCAGTTCCATTAATATAATTCTGTTGTCAGCAACGTATTTACGCGCTATCGATACCTACCAGAATAAGAAAAAGCCCGCGAAAGTGCGAGCTAGTTATTTGTTATTGTTTTTAAGCAGAGAAGTTTTACTTTTTGCATTGGAAAATCAACGCTAGCGATTTGTGCTAGTTTCTTCCTTGAAGTCGACGGATAGTTATACCACGTTACCCATATCGAATATAGGTAAGTACATGGCAATGATAAGACCACCTATAACTACGCCCAATACTGCCATTATCATAGGCTCAAGTAAGCTAGTTAAGCCATCTACCATATCATCCACCTCCGCCTCGTATATTGTGGCGATTTTACTGAGCATCTCATCAACGGCGCCAGATTCTTCACCAATAGCTATCATCTGGGTCACCATATCTGGGAACACGTTAGTGGCACGCATGGCAACATGCATGGGAATACCGCCTGCCACTTCTTTACGTATAAACAAAATGGCATCTCGGAATACTGCATTACCTGATGCACCTGCAGCTGACTCAAGGGCTCCTATAAGAGGAACGCCTGCAGCGAAAGTAGTGGCAAGGGTCCGGGTAAATCGAGCAATACTGGCTTTTCTAAGAATTTCTCCAATTACCGGAATTTTCAATACAAGTTTGTCACAGGAATCGCGCAGCTTTTGGCTCTTTTTGTAAGCACGGCCAAATAAGAAGCCTGCAATACCTACCGCTATAGCAATAAAAATACCGTAGTCTTGCACAAATCGAGAAATGCCTAATACAAACTGGGTAAATGCGGGCAGTTCTGCTCCAAAGCTACTAAATATCTCTTCAAATTGAGGTACCACAAAAATAAGCAGTATAGTGGTTACAATAAAGGCTACTACCACTACAGCAATAGGATAGAACATGGCCTTTTTAATTTTAGATTTTAAGGCTTCTGCTTTTTCTTTATAGGTCGCAATTCGGTCGTAAATTAACTCTAGTGCACCAGATTGTTCACCGGTATAAACCAAATCACAATAAAGGTCGTCAAAATAGTTTGGATGCTTTCTTAATGCCGAGGAAAGTGGATTACCTGCTTTAACTTCTTCAGTTATTTCGCCTAGCAACTTGCGCATACTGACTTTTGCGTGACCTTGAGCGATCATTTCTAAGGATTGAATAAGAGTAACGCCAGCGCTAAGCATAGTGGCGATTTGGCGTGAAGTAACTGATATGTCTGCCGGTGTTATTTTTGCTGCGCCAGAGCCAAATATAGGCTTACTCAGCTTTTTAACTTTATTAGCGGAAATACCCTGACGACGAAGTAGATTCTTGGCCTCTGAAACAGATACGGCTGATAACTCACCTTTTCGCGACTGGCCCCTTCTGTCTTTGCCCTGCCATATAAAAACTGTTGGTGCTCTTGCCATAGCAATTCTTCTGACTCTTCTTGAACGACATAAAACAAAAAAAGCCCAGTTAATGCTGGGCTTTTGGGATATTCTGTTTGGTTAGCAGATGTCAGCTGGAAGACACGCTTTAGTCCACTTAACGTTACCATCAGTTACATCAGGTGATAACGTATAAGTAGCGGCATCAGCTCCGTTTTTAAGACCAGAGTCTCCCGAAGCAGTCGCTTTGATTACTCCATCAGTGATTGTTACCCCGACAGTATCTGCATCTGGCCCAATTAAAGCGGGAACCCCATTTGTGCCTTGATCACAATCGGTAATATTACCCGTTGATGAATAGCAAATCTCTACAGCTGTTTTCGCTGCGGCAGTAGCGTTAGTCACTTCAGTGAACTTCGCTTTCTGCGTGTAGTTCTGATAAGCAGGCAATGCGATTGCTGCAAGAATACCGATGATCGCAACAACGATCATTAGTTCGATTAGGGTAAAACCTTTTTGGTTTGTAGTTTTCATTTTCATCATGGTCTATCTCCGGGACGTGTATAACACGCTAAGTTTAAATAAATTCAAATTGACGTTTATACCCGAGTCGTCCTTAAACGCCCCTGGTACTTGTTACTCAGTATAGAATTTTCTTTGTCTATGACAAGTATCTAGAATTATACCTATGTCTGACACAATCAGTATGACACGTTCGTTCACACCATTGCAGCTCTATGTCATTGAACTTTCGTATAAAACTATTCCTACTGGCAAAGTATGTTGAGCAATACAAACCACAACATTTAATGTTTTATATGTTGACCTTCGCGTAACTACTCGTCGCAGGTTCATATTCTGCTAATTTTCCGTTGATTTCGGTATATTTTCTAACTTGCTCAGTTATTGACAGCGATCATTGCTAGCAAAACTAAACAAAAGTAGCCTTAATCTAACTGGATACGTAGCGACAAATCAATCGCTTGCACGTGCTTTGTTAGTGCCCCTGAAGAGATATAATCTACCCCAAGTTTTGATAACGAAGCCAAACGTTCATCGGTAATGTTGCCAGACACTTCCAGCTTACACTGTGCGTTATTCATGGCTACTGCCTGCTGGATCTGTTCGTTAGTAAAGTTGTCTAACATTACAATATCAGCACCCGCATCAAGGGCCTGTTGAAATTCTTCAATGCTTTCAACTTCAACCTCAACAGTTTTACCTGGCATGTTTGTTTTTGCTCGGCTTATTGCATTGTGAATACCGCCGCAGGAGAAGATGTGATTTTCTTTAATTAAGTAAGCGTCGAACAACCCGACACGGTGATTTTGACCACCGCCGCAGCGTACGGCGTATTTTTGCGCGTATCTAAGTCCTGGAAGGGTTTTCCGTGTATCAAGAATTTTGGTGTTAGTACCGGCTAAATATTTGGTGTAAGAAGCCGTTACCGTTGCGCTGCCTGATAAGGTCTGTAAAAAGTTAAGCGCGGTGCGTTCAGCGGTAAGAATAGCTCGGGCAGAGCCAGATAAACTCACTAACACCGTATCGGCTTCAACATGGTCCCCGTCTTTTACATGCCAAGCTACCGACACTGACTCATCTATTAAGGCAAACGCTTGATTTACCCAAGCAACGCCACAAATAACGCAAGGCTCTCTGGTAATAATAGTAGCACTCGCTGTCACTTCTTTATCAATTAGGTTGGCAGTTATGTCGTTATCGGCATTCAGTTCACCACCTAAGTCTTCAATGAGCGCTTGAGAAACCTGTTCGCGGATGGCTTGTATATCGGGTGACGTCATCTTCATTGCTGTTTTCTTTTCACTTTGTCTTTTTAGAGGGTACGCAATATTAACCAATCGCCACGCTGAGTAAACTCTAATTGGCGAAGAACGCTCATTCCGAGCAATATATGGTTATCTTGCATACCAGGGTTTAAGTTGGCTTTTACATTTCGTACTTCTATATCGCCAATGCGAAGGGTGTCTATGGTGGATTCGGCTATTCTGACCGTTCCGTTCGCGGTTCTTGCCAGTGCTTGGCGGCCTGCCTGCAACTGAAGCTTACTGGCCAAATGTGCCGGCACAGCAACGTCCGTCGCACCAGTGTCGACTAAAAATACAACCTCTTCACCGTTAATATAGCCGCTGGTGATGTAATGGCCCTGACGGTTCTGTTTAAGGCGCACTTCGGTTTGCGATCCCATTTGCTGCGAAATAGGCGTGCTATTCGGGTTAACTTGTTTTTCCAATAGGCCGGAGAAAACATACACAAGTAAACCCAGTCCGCACACCCACGCTAATAGCACCATCCACTTTCCAGCGGCGCTTGTTTCATTGTGTTCCTGAGACATTACTCTCCCGTTAGAGCGCTTACGATCGCTTTTATATTAGTTGCTTCCGTAGTTTTTTTCATAGCTTTTTAAAACCTGCCTTTGGCTTAAGTTATTGATTTTGCCAGTAGAGCAATGTAACACTTCTATATGCACAGGCATCTAATATGTAAAATTTGATATGTAATAATGCTGGCAAACATTAAAATAAACCCACACCGAGGTGCTTCACCCTATGTTGAAATACGACAATGCGACCTTTGTACCGTCGCCTCATTGTGATGCTCGTCCTGATGACGCACAAGTAAGCCTGCTGGTGGTTCACAATATTTCTCTACCACCATCTCAATTTGGTACGTCAGGAATTCGTGATTTGTTTATGGGGCAGCTTAATATTAATGAACATCCCTTTTATAGGGAAATTGCCGGTCTACGGGTATCGGCACATTGTGTCATCTACCGCACGGGAAAGATTGAGCAATTCGTTCCTTTTAACCAAAGAGCATGGCATGCCGGGCTATCGGTGTTTCAAGGTACGCGTCGATGTAATGATTTTTCTATTGGTATAGAACTAGAAGGCACAGACACACTTCCTTTCACCGGTGAGCAGTATACCGCATTGACAAAACTGACCAATTTCATCGTTAAGCACTATCCTCATATCTCGTTAGGGCGTATCGTAGGTCATAACGATATTGCACCAGGGAGAAAAACCGACCCTGGAGTTGCGTTTGACTGGGCTAGGTATAGAAAGACCCTTATCAATTTACTGTAGGCAATTCTTAGTAAACCAAGCAATAAAATGAATGCCTATAAAGTGGGTCACCGCGTCTAGTCAGGCTTAATCAACAACTAAGATAAATACCTGCATTGCGTCAAATAACTGGAAGCGATCTACCACATGATTTTAATGAGTTTGCTATTAGTACTAAGTTTAGAGCGATTAGTAAGTAAAGATCCCCGCTGGCATATTGAAAAATACGCCAGTCAATACCGTGAGTGGCTTATTGAAAAGCGCTGGTTGTCTAAAAAGAACACGTCTGCGTCATTGTATCTTTGCCTGCTAGCTCCAGCCGCTGTACTTGCAGGAATAGAATATTTTATTTTCGGCGCTTTTCTTACGTTTATCGAGCAAAGCGTTGTCCTATTTATTTGCATTGGTTGTCCTGCACTAAGGGCCACTTATAAATGCTTCTTAAACGCGGCCGAGCGAAATGATTTGCAGGCCTGTAGTATGTACACCGACCAATTGGGCCACTGTACCAACGAGCGTGATAGTCACAGTAGTGTTAACGAAAACGCAAATAATGAAGAGGCTGACGACACGAGTAGCGCAAAATACCAAGGTCAAAGCTTTGGGCAACATTTAACATGGCTTAATTATCAGCACTACGCCGCTGTTATGCTGTGGTTTATTGCGTTTGGCGCGCCTGGCGCATTATTTTATAGCCTGAGTAGAAGTACTACTGAAGCGCTTTGTGCAGCTAATCATCCCATGCGCGAAACTGCAGCCCGTCTCATGTTTGCATTAGATTATATTCCGGTTCGAATTACTGCATTTGGTATGTTGATGATGGGGCACTTCTCTCGCGCATTGCCCGAATGGATTAAATATGCGTTGCAATTAGATGTATCTGCCTACGACGTACTCACTATTATTTCGGCGAAAGCTGAAATGCTAACGCCAGAAGAACAAGCGCTACAGGCTGAAAATGCATCGGTTGAACCCAAGGTGCTTGTAAAGTTAGCAAAACGTAATGTTATTTTTTTACTGGTTGTCACTTCGGCACTTACGGTTATAGGCAGTCTCGCATAATCACTATTTTTAACATTTAAAATAATGAAAACATTTGGTCTAGCAAAAAACTCTTGCTAGATCAGATGCTTTTGCTTCTACATCTTCTTTCATCTTCTCATCAGACCAGTAATGGTTTAAACACTTTTCTTAACAAATTCAACAATAAAGCTTAACAGGCAGCAAACTCAGTCAGGTTTGCTATGCTTGAGAGTATTTACCTCCAAAACGATCTGCCTTAAACTGTATAGGTAAAATGGTATTACCAATTTGAGTTGAGTTTACATTAATGTCACTAATTTAGCGTATTCACAACTGTGATTAACACTAAAGGACTTCACTACAGAGACAGGGGCCGCATGCGTCAGCAGCGAAAAAAACTAGCAGATGTCATTACTGAGCAACTTGAATCTATGATTCTCGATGGTTCTCTATTGGCGGGGCAAAAATTGCCGCCAGAGCGAGAGCTTGCGTTGAAGTTTGATGTGTCTCGTCCCTCCTTGCGTGAAGCTATTGGTAATCTGCAAGCCCGTGGTCTGGTAGAAAGGAAGCAAGGTGGCGGAACGTTTGTGAACCGCAATCTCAATGCGGCAATGAAAGACCCACTAATGGATTTAGTGAGCAAACGTCCAGAAACTCAGTTTGATCTACTCGAATTTAGACATGCCTTAGAGGGTATGTCGGCTTATTACGCTGCGCTTCGCGGGCAACCAGAAGATATTGATGCGCTAACTCAAGCATTAAATGAGCTTCCGTCGCCAAAAGTGAGCGAGAGTAAACGTGGCCAAGCCGAGGCGCTAGGACAGTTTTACATCATCATGGCGCGAGCTTCGCACAATATGGTGCTGCTTCACGTAATGAGCACCATGCAAAGTATGTTAGTTGACAACATAGAACGAAATTTAGACATGCTGGCGATGCATACTGATGCAGTGGCAGATATTGCCAAACAGCGACGAGAAATTGTGGAAGCCATAGCGTCGCAAGATCCAGAAGCTGCTCGTCAAGCTTGTAACACGCATTTGGCGTTTATTGAAAAAACGCTGTTAACCATTAATCAGCGCGACACTCGTGTTCAGCGAGCGTTGCGTCGTTTAGAAATTTAGCCTAGAGCACGCTGCTCGCGGTTAATTATTCGCAGAGGCCGGTCGGGTTGTACCCGTGCCACTGCCCAAGCAGGTGAGCCAGAACGGGTCACTGTGAGTACAACGTAGTTTAGTTTTCCTCCTTTAACGCAGGGTGTAAATGTTGCGTAAGGAGGATTTTCTATATAAGCAAAAATAGGATGGCACCATGACTGATATGATGCACCAAGATGTGGACCCTCAAGAAACTAAAGAGTGGCTAGATGCACTCGAATCTGTATTCGAAGAGGAAGGTGTAGAACGCGCTCATTACTTACTTGAGAAGCTTGTTGATAAAGCTCGCCGTAGTGGAGCTCACTTACCGTACGACGCTACAACAGCGTATATCAACACTATCCCTGCAGCGCAAGAACCTAACATGCCTGGCGATCTCACTATCGAAGCGCGCATCCGTGCTGCAATTCGTTGGAACGCGTTAATGATAGTGCTACGCGCGTCTAAGAAAGATCTAGAACTTGGTGGTCACATTGGTAGCTTTGCCTCTTCAGCCATGCTGTACGATGTTGGCTTTAACCACTTTTTCAAAGCGCCAACAGATGGTAACGGCGGCGACTTTATATTCGCTCAAGGCCACATTTCTCCGGGCATTTACGCTCGTTCTTTCATCGAAGGTAACTTAACGGAAGAGCAGCTAAACAACTTCCGTCAAGAGTGTAACGGCGACGGACTATCATCGTACCCGCACCCGCATTTGATGAAAGACTACTGGCAGTTCCCAACAGTATCTATGGGCCTTGGTCCACTGCAGGCGATATACACAGCGCGTTTCTTAAAATACCTTACTAACCGCGGTATTAAAGACTGTTCAGCGCAGCGCGTATACTGCTACATGGGTGATGGTGAGTGTGATGAGCCAGAATCATTGGGTGCAATTGGCTTAGCGTCTCGCGAAGGCTTAGACAACCTAACATTTGTTATTAACTGTAACTTACAGCGCTTAGACGGCCCTGTACGTGGTAATGGCAAAATTATCCAAGAACTTGAAGGCACATTCCGCGGCGCAGGCTGGGAAGTGGTTAAAGTTATTTGGGGTAGCTACTGGGATGAGCTTCTTGCCCGTGACAAATCAGGCAAGCTAATTCAGCTTATGGGCGAAACCGTAGACGGTGAATACCAGAACTGTAAAGCGAAGGGCGGTAAGTACACCCGCGAAAACTTCTTTAACAAGTACCCAGAAACGAAAGCGTTAGTGGCTAACTATTCAGATGAAGACATCTGGCGCTTAAATCGTGGTGGTCACGATCCGGTTAAGGTATTTGCTGCATATCAAAAAGCCATCGATACCAAAGGTCGCCCAACGGTTATTCTTGCGAAAACCGTTAAAGGCTTTGGTCTTGGTTCATCGGGTGAAGCACAGAACGTGGCTCACAACGTGAAGAAAATGGAAGTGGAATCGATTAAGAAATTCCGTGACCGTTTCAACATTCCTATTGAAGACGACAAAATTGCCGATCTTCCTTACTACCGCTTCCCAGAAGACAGTGAAGAACTTAAGTATCTGAAAGAGCGCCGTGAGGCCCTTGGCGGATATCTTCCAGCGCGCAGAGAGCAAGCAGAAGAGCAGTTAGAAGTACCAGAGTTAAAAGCCTTTGACGCTATTTTGAAAGGCTCTGGCGATCGTCAAGTGTCATCTACCATGACCTTTGTACGCGTACTTAACGCGTTGCTTAAAGATAAGAAAATTGGCAAGCGCATTGTGCCAATTATTCCTGATGAAGCACGTACATTCGGTATGGAAGGTCTGTTCCGTCAGGTAGGTATTTACGCTAATGAAGGGCAGAAATACGTTCCACAAGATGCCGACCAAGTGGCTTACTATCGCGAAGATAAGAAAGGCCAGGTACTGCAAGAAGGTATTAACGAGCTAGGCGCTATGGCGTCTTGGGTGGCGGCGGGTACGTCTTATTCAACCTGTAACGCGACCACTATTCCTTTCTATATCTACTACTCAATGTTCGGTTTCCAACGTGTTGGCGACTTAGCATGGGCAGCGGGTGATAGCCAGGCTCGTGGTTTCCTATTAGGTGCGACAGCAGGTAGAACAACACTGAATGGTGAAGGTCTACAGCATCAGGATGGCCATTCACATGTACAGGCTAACTTAATTCCTAACTGTGTAACGTACGATCCAACGTATGGCTACGAAGTGGCGGTTATCGTACAAGATGGCTTACGCCGTATGTACGGTGAAAACGAAAACGTTTTCTACTACCTCACGTTAATGAATGAAAACTATCAGCATCCTGCGATGCCTGAAGATGACGATATTGCAGAGCAAATCATCAAAGGTATTTATAAGCTAGAGCGTGTTGAAGGTAAGAAAGCTAAGCACAATGTTCAATTGATGGGCTCGGGCACTATTTTGAATGAAGTGCGCAAAGCGGCACAAATTCTTAGTGACGATTACGATGTGTCTTCTGACGTGTACTCGGTAACGTCTTTCAACGAGCTGGCTCGTGAAGGTCAAGGCATTGCACGCTGGAACATGCTTAATCCAGAAGCAGAGCAAAAAACACCGTACATTAGCCAAGTGATCACAAAAGATGCAGGCCCAGCAATTTCTGCAACAGATTACGTGAAGAACTACTCTGACCAAGTTCGCGCTTTCATCGATACAGAATATCGTTGTTTAGGTACAGACGGCTTCGGAAGAAGTGACAGCCGTGAAAACTTGCGTACGCATTTCGAAGTGAATGCTGCCTACATCGTAGTGGCATCACTTTACGAGCTTGCACAGCGCGGTGACGTTGAGAAAAAAGTGGTGGCAGATGCTATTAAGCGTTTTGAAATTAACGCTGAAAAACTTAACCCACTTTACGCGTAGTCACAGACACATAAGGTATTTTACATATGTCAGATATTCAAAAGATTGTCGTTCCCGATGTTGGTGGTGACGAAGTTGAAGTTATCGAACTGTGTGTTTCCGTTGGCGACACATTAGAGGCAGATGAAGGGATTGTTACCGTAGAGAGCGATAAAGCATCTATGGACATTCCTGCGCCGTTTGAAGGCGAAATAGTAAGCCTATCTGTTGCCGTGGGTGACAAGATTAAAGAAGGCGACGTTATCGGCGAAATCAAAACCAGTGCTGGTGCTGATTCTGAAGGTAATGATTCTGAAGCTGATGCTTCTGAGGCGAGCAGCTCAGCAGACAGCGCCGAGTCGGACAGTGAGTCATCTTCAAACGACTCTCCTAGTGAAGAGCCTAATGAAGAGCCTAAAAAAGAGTCTGAATCAACATCAGACTCTGCTCAATCTTCAGGCAGCAACATAATTGAAGTTGCTGTACCAGATATTGGTGAAGACGGCGAAGTTGACGTTATCGATGTGCTAGTTGCTGTGGGCGATACCATTGAAAAAGAAGATGGCCTCATTACGCTAGAAACTGACAAAGCGACAATGGACGTGCCCTCAAGTCACGCCGGTACCGTGAAAGAAGTGTTAATTAGCAATGGCGATAAAGTTAAAGAGGGTACCGTGGTTATCAAGCTTGAGGTCAGCGGTTCTGACTCATCTGAAAACACGGAAAGCTCGAGCTCTGGCTCTTCAGATAGTGCTGACGAAGAAGCCAAGTCGTCTAACGCAGCATCTTCAGATTCGTCATCAAGTGAAGTGATTGAAGTATCTGTTCCTGATATTGGTGAAGACGGTGAAGTCGATGTTATCGACGTACTCGTTTCTGTTGGCGATACCATTGAAAAAGAAGATGGCCTGATCACACTTGAAACCGATAAAGCCACCATGGATGTGCCATCAACACATGCTGGTACGGTAAAAGAAGTGCTTATTTCAACAGGCGATAAGGTTAAGCAAGGCACACTAGTGGTGAAATTAGAAACTAGTGGTGGCGCATCAGCCTCTTCAGCGAAAGAAGAAAGCAACTCTGAAGCATCGAAGCAGTCAGATTCTTCTAGTAAAGAATCTGCGGACAAGAAGACTGAAGAAAAGTCAAAAGCACCAGCGCAAAAGCCTGCGCCGGCTAAAGCAGACTCAAGCTCTGACAAAGAAAGCAATGACGGTAAAGCCCATGCTTCTCCATCAGTGCGCAGAGTGGCACGAGAGTTCGGTGTAGACCTCACCTTGGTAAAAGGCTCTGGTCGTAAGAATCGTATTTTGAAGGAAGATGTTCAAGAGTACGTTAAAGCTGAATTGGCTAAGCCTAAAACGGCTGCCGCGTCAGGTAATGCACCTGTAGGTGACAATGTACTTCAAATTGTGCCGGTTAAACCTGTTGATCACAGCAAGTTTGGTGAAGTTGAAGAGCAGAAGCTATCGCGTATCCAGAAAATTTCTGGGCCGTTCTTACATCGTAACTGGGCGACTATTCCACACGTTACGCAGTTTGATGAAGCTGATATCACTGGCGTTGAAGCATTCCGTAAAGAGCAGAATGCTTATCATGCAAAAATAAAGTCTGGCTTAAAGATCACGCCACTTGTTTTTGTTATGAAAGCCGTAGCGAAAGCGCTAGAAAAATACGAGGTGTTTAACTCGTCGTTATCTGATGATGGCGAAAGCTTGATCATTAAGAAGTTCATCAATATCGGTATTGCGGTAGAAACTCCTGGCGGCCTTGTTGTGCCAGTCATTAAAGATGTAAACAAAAAAGGCATTGAGCAACTGTCTCAAGAGCTAATTGATACATCTAAGAAGGCACGTGAAGGCAAGTTGAAGTCTGCCGATATGCAAGGCGGCACGTTCACTATCTCTAGCCTAGGTGGTATTGGCGGTACGGCGTTTACGCCAATCGTGAATGCCCCCGAAGTGGGTATCTTAGGTGTCTCTAAATCAGAGATGAAACCTAAGTGGAATGGCAGCGAATTTGAACCTCGTTTAATGGTTCCGTTAAGCTTGTCATACGACCACCGCGTTATTGATGGTGCTGTAGGTGCAAGGTTTGCTGCAGAAGTTGCTGCTAACCTAACGGACTTACGTAGAATTATACTTTAAAAAAAAATCGTAAAATGTTTACAATATGATTAACATTTTTGACGATTTTATAGGCCCTTAGGGCGGTATTTAGGTTATGCTAGCGCCTATATGTGTAAGCAACGCGTGTTAGCATAATCAAAAAAGAGGATTGAGGTTCACAATGAGCGAAATTAAAACGCAATTAGTGGTACTGGGCGGCGGCCCTGGCGGTTATTCTGCAGCATTCCGTGCAGCCGATTTAGGCATTGAAACAGTTATCGTAGATTCGCGCGATTCATTAGGCGGTGTATGTCTTAATGTTGGCTGTATTCCGTCAAAGGCACTTCTTCACGTTGCGAAAGTAATGAAAGAAGCAAAGCACTTGGCAAGTCATGGCGTGAGCTTTGGCGAGCCAAAGATTGATCTAGACAAGATCCGTGACTACAAAGACGGCGTTGTTAAGCAGCTTACCAACGGTCTTGCCGGTATGTCTAAAATGCGTAAAACCAAGCATGTGAAAGGCTACGGTAAGTTTACGGGCAGCAACACTCTTGAAGTGCAAGGTGACGACGGCGTTACCACTATTACGTTTGAAAAAGCGATTATTGCTGCAGGCTCTGAGCCAATTAGCTTGCCATTCATTCCAGAAGACGATCGCGTAATCGACTCAACTGGCGCTTTGGAAATGAAAGATATTCCAGAGAAAATGCTAGTCCTTGGCGGTGGTATCATCGGTCTTGAAATGGGTACAGTGTATGAAGCACTAGGCTCAAACGTTGATGTAGTTGAGTTTTTAGACCAGCTTATTCCAGCTGCCGATAAAGACATCATGAAAGTATTCATGAAAGACTACAAAGAAAAATTCAACATCATGCTAGAAACCAAAGTGACTGCGGTTGAAGCAAAAGATGATGGTTTGTACGTTACTTTTGAAGGCAAAAAAGCACCTGCTGAACCAGTACGCTACGACAAAGTACTTGTAGCAGTTGGCCGTAAGCCAAATGGTAACCTAGTAAGCGCTGATAAAGCAGGCGTTAATGTTGATGAGCGCGGTTTCATCAATGTTGATAAGCAAATGCGTACTAACGTAGAGCATATCTTTGCCATTGGTGACCTTGTAGGTCAGCCTATGCTTGCACACAAAGCGGTACATGAAGGTCATGTTGCTGCAGAAGTGGTTGCAGGTCAGAAGCACTACTTCGACCCACGTGCCATTCCATCAGTTGCCTACACAGAGCCAGAAGTTGCCTGGGTTGGTTTAACCGAGAAAGAGGCTAAAGAGCAGGGCGTAAACTACGAAGTAGCTTCGTTCCCGTGGGCTGCATCAGGCCGCGCAATTGCTCAGGATTCCACTAACGGTTTGACCAAGATGATTTTCGATAAAGAATCTGGTCGCGTTATCGGTGGTGCAATGGTAGGTACTAACGCGGGCGAAATGCTTGGCGAGATTGGCCTAGCTATTGAGATGGGTGCCGACGGTGAAGACGTTGCGCTTACCATTCACGCTCACCCTACGTTAAACGAATCAATTGGACTAGCGTCTGAAATATTCGAAGGAAGCATTACTGATTTGCCAAACCCTAAGGCAAAGAAAAAGAAATAAACAACTTTTTCTGATGTTACAAAAACCCGCTAATTAGCGGGTTTTTTAATTGTGTTTTCAGATAAAACTTAGGCTGTAGCCTTGTCTTTCAATGCAGGTTCAGACTCAGGCTCTGCTACCGCATCGTTGGCGGTTTGCAAGTGCGCTGGAGTAAACTCACTGCTATCCATATTGCGCTGTGCCATAAGACGTTTCACCGTATCTTCACAGTAAGCTTTTCTGCAGCATTGCGACAACAGTAATTCATGGCGTTGAACCCGTTCCCGAATAAACTTCACAACCAGCCCCCGCAACCATTGCAACCCAGCGTCTTGATCTTGACGCTTATGCCACATTACCGAAAGTGGTGAGCTGACAATTTCCACTGGGGTTTCGAACACAGCCAACTCGCCAGAAAATATTTCTTTTTCTACCACCAGAGATGGCGCCACGCAGATAAGGTTACTCTCTTTCAAAAGTGGGGTAGCGTTATAAAACTGATTAACCGACATGGCAACCCGTCTTTTAAGTCCCAAGTTAGCTAATACTTGATCGGTTGGGCCAGTGACATCGCCAGTCACCGACACCAATAAATGATCGGCTGCTACAAAGTCATCCAGTGTAAGTTGAGACGCTGCAAGAGGATGATCGGGGCGCATTATTACCACCCAACTCGGGTCTAGCACATGTTCTGCACGTATCACTGAATCAGGCTCTTGATGCTTTGAAAACGTTAACTCAGCCTCGGCGTCTTTTAATATCTTGTCCGTTTCCATATCGTAATTAGGAATAGCGTGAATATTAATGCCAGGTGCTTCATTCTCAATCACCTTTCGAAGTGGGCCCCATACCATAGACACAATACTGTCAGTGGCGGCTATACGAAAAGTGCGTTTGGCAGTAGCCGGATTGAAATCGGTGGGGTTAACCGCCACTTCAAGCTCACCCAGTGGCCCTTGAATTTGACTCCAAAGGTTCTTTGCGTAAGACGTGGGCTGTATGCCTCTACCGTCTTTTACAAACAGCTCATCTTTCCATGCGGTGCGCATTCTAGATAAGGCGTTCGATACAGCGGGCTGGGTCATTGAAAGCCTATCTGCTGCACGCGTAATCGCGCCCTCTGTCATGATGGCATCGAAAATCATCAATAAATTTAAGTCATGTGGACGCATTGCCGTCTCCATTAAAACCTGAATATAGCCTCAATATTGAGCGTTTATAGCCAATTTTTACGCTATATATATGTGCGGTTAACAAGGGTTTTACATACTCTCAAAGTATCACATTAAATGATGTGTTGCATACGAAAAGATAATTATTTTTATTGTTTAGACTTTAGCATAATGCGCGCCATCAAACCTATAGCTAATTTCAAAAGAGTATCTTGCAATGAAAAGTTTAACCCGTTTTATGGCAGTGGTAGGTCTCACTGCACTTATCGCTGCATGCGGTGATAAGCAGGAATCTGATCAAATGATGCAAGCGAGTAAGGGTGTACCGGTAGATGTAGCTACTGTGGTATCACAACGCTTGACCGAGTGGGACAACTTTACTGGTCGCCTAGAATCGCCGCATATTGTAGCGCTTCGCCCTCGTGTTTCAGGCTATGTTGATTTTGTTGCCTATGAAGAGGGTGAATATGTTGAGCAAGGACAAACCCTATTTCTTATCGACAACAGAATGTTTAAAGCAGAGGTATCCCGTTTAACGGCGCAGCTTGAAGAAGCCAAAAGCCGACTCTCTCTTGCCAAGCAAAATTACGACCGTGCCTTTAAGCTGCGCGAAACTCAAGCGGTATCAGAAGAAGTGTTAGATGCTCGACTAGCCGAAAAGAATCAAGCGACGGCGAGTCTAAATCAAACTCAAGCTTCATTAGAAGTTGCTAGATTAAATCGCGGTTTTGCCCGTGTTGAAGCGCCTATTTCAGGGCGCGTGTCGCGCGCCAATATCACCGAAGGTAACTTTGTTACCGCAGGGCAAACCGAACTTACCCGTATCGTGTCTACTGACCGTCTGTATGCCTACTTCGATATTGACGAGCAAACCTACCTTAATTACTTATCTGATAAAACTAGTGCCTCTAGCGCGGTGAGTGAGCAGCCAGTAGCAATGCGCCTAGCAAACGAGAACGATTACATGCACTGGGGGCAAATCGACTTTATTGACAACCAGGTTAATGCAAATACTGGAACCCTTCGCGTACGCGCTGTGTTCGACAATGAAAACGGCCGTTTAATTCCAGGTTTGTTCGCTCATTTGAAACTTGCTGGTGATACCAATGAGAAGGGCATACTAATTAAAGAAAGAGCCATAGGAACCGACCTTAATAATAAGTATGTGCTTGTGGTAAATGATGACAATAAAGCGGAGTACCGCCCAGTCACATTAGGCGACAAAGTAGGAAGCATGCGCATTATTAAACAGGGGCTGTCTACAGACGACACGATTGTAGTTAACGGACTTCAACGAGTTCGCCCAGGCGCAACCGTAGCCAGAAACAAAGTTCCCATGAGTGATGAAGATGCCCTTGCAAACTTAGAGCATTGGCAGTCTCGCGTTGATAGCGCAACGCAAGTTACCCAAAACATGGCGCAAGTGGAAGACGTGTTATCAGGAGGTTCATTTTCTACCGGTTCAGCAACGGCAGGCCTTAAGTAATGAATGTTTCGCAATTTTTTATCAGCCGGCCGATATTCGCCGGCGTATTGTCCATACTTATATTTATCGGTGGTGCCATTGCGGTATGGCAGCTACCCATTACTGAATACCCAGAAGTGGTGCCACCCACAGTTGTAGTCACGGCAAACTATCCTGGTGCTAATCCTGAAGTAATAGCAGAAACCGTCGCCACTCCGTTAGAGCAAGAGATTAATGGGGTAGAAAATATGTTGTATATGTCGTCGCAGGCTACAAGCGACGGACGTATGACGCTCACTATCACTTTTGCCATTGGTACCGACCCAGACGATGCCACAACCCTAGTACAAAACCGTGTGAATCGCGCGACCCCTCGATTGCCACAAGAAGTACAGCGCCTTGGTGTAGTGACCGAAAAGTCATCCCCAAACTTAACTATGGTGGTGCATTTAACGTCACCGGATAATCGTTACGACATGCTGTACTTGTCGAACTACGCTGATCAAAATGTGAAAGATGAACTGGCGCGAATTGACGGTGTTGGTCAGGTGCGTTTATTTGGCGCAGGTGAGTTCAGCATGCGCGTATGGCTTAACCCAAGTAAGCTTGCTGCACTGCAAATGAACCCCGGCGACGTGGTTGCCGCTATTGCTGATCAAAATCAACAAGCTGCCGCTGGTAGCTTGGGCGCACAGCCTACTGGGTCTAGTGAATTTCAGCTGTTAATCAACGTTCGCGGCCGTTTAAAAGACGAGTCAGAGTTTGAAAATATCATCGTTAAAACTGGCGATGATGGTGAAATTACGCGACTAAAAGATATAGCGCGTATAGAGCTTGGTGCAAATACTTACTCGTTGCGTTCGCTACTTAATAACAAGCCGGCTGCGGCAATCCCTATTTTTCAGGCTCCAGGTTCAAATGCAATACAGATCTCTGACGATGTCCGCGCTCGCATGGCTGAATTATCTCAGCTGTTCCCTGAGGGGCTAGAGTTCGACATTGTTTACGACCCCACTGTGTTTGTTAGGGGCTCCATAGAAGCGGTAGTAAACACCCTTTTTGAAGCCGTGTTGTTGGTAGTGCTGGTCGTGGTTCTGTTTTTGCAGACGTGGCGCGCTTCAATTATTCCCTTAGTAGCGGTTCCTATTTCGTTGGTAGGTACCTTTGCATTTATGCAGCTAATGGGCTTTTCCCTCAATGCGCTGTCTCTGTTCGGGTTAGTACTGGCAATAGGTATTGTTGTTGACGATGCCATTGTGGTGGTGGAAAACGTAGAGCGAAATATCGCAGAGGGTAAAACACCTTTTGATGCCACTGTGCAGGCGATGAAAGAGGTCACTGGGCCTATCATTGCCACCACGCTAGTACTGGCTGCAGTATTTGTTCCCACTGCATTTATGAGCGGCTTAACTGGGCAGTTCTATAAACAGTTTGCATTAACCATTACCATTTCAACGGTTATCTCTGCGATAAACTCTTTAACCCTTAGCCCAGCGCTGTCTGCGCTGTTGCTAAAACCTCACGGCAAGTCTAACGATTGGCTAACGCGGGGCATGGACAAAGTGTTTGGCAGATTTGTGTTTGTGCCCTTTAATCGTTTGTTCGAGCGCAGTGCTAAAGGGTATACCAATGCAGTTGGTGGATTAATCCGCAAGAGCAGTATTGTATTAGTGCTTTACGCCGGCCTTATTGCGCTAACTTACAATCAATTTGCTACTACGCCAACGGGGTATGTGCCCCCTCAAGATAAGCAATATCTTGTGGCGTTTGCTCAGCTTCCTAATGCTGCAAGTTTGGACAGAACTGAAGAAGTTATTCGAGAGATGTCGAGTATTGCTATGGAACACCCTGGTGTCTCAGACGCGGTAGCATTTCCTGGGCTAAATATTAACGGATTTACCAACAGTCCCAGCTCGGGCATCTTGTTTACGCCGTTAAAACCTTTCGACGAGCGTCAGTCTCCTGAGCTCTCGGCGGGTGCTATTGCCGCTAAACTAAATCAACAGTTCGGCTCGATAAAAGGCGCCTACGTGGCTATTTTTCCACCGCCTCCGGTAAATGGGTTAGGTACGATTGGTGGCTTTAGACTTCAGGTTGAAGATAGAGGCAACCTTGGATTTGAAGAGCTAGAGCGAGTCACTCAAGAAGTGATTGGCAAAGCGTGGCAGCATCCTGCGCTTACCGATGCCTTCACTAGCTTTACCGTTGCCGTTCCTCAATTAGATGTAGATGTGGATCGGGAAAAAGCAGTGAGCCAAGGTGTGAACATAGATACTCTATTCACCACCATGCAAGCTTACCTAGGCTCACTGTATGTGAACGACTTCAATCTATTTGGGCGAACTTATCAGGTGAACGTGCAGGCCGATGCACAGTACCGTCAAGATATAGAAGATATTAGCCAATTCAAAATACGAAACGCTCAGGGCAACATGATCCCCCTTGGTTCTTTTTTAGATGTTGAGCATAGCGCCGGCCCAGACAGAGTGATGCATTACAACGGCTACATTACGGCAGAAATTAATGGCGCACCTGCACCTGGATATTCATCTGATCAGGCTAGAGCCGCTATTGAGGAAATTCTTGCCGAGACATTACCGCTAGGTATGACCTACGAGTGGACAGAGCTCACCTACCAGCAAATACTGGCAGGTAATGCAGCGGCTTACATTTTCCCACTTGTTGTGCTGTTGGTGTTTCTCGTACTCGCGGCCCAATATGAAAGCTTGCGTTTGCCGTTAGCCATTATTCTTATTGTGCCTATGACCCTGCTAAGCGCGTTAATCGGGGTTAAGATTTATGGTGGAGATAACAACATATTCACCCAAATAGGGTTAATCGTGTTGGTTGGCTTGGCAACTAAAAACGCCATTCTTATTGTGGAGTTTGCGAAAGAGTTACAAGACAGCGGCATGAGCGCGTTAGCGGCCATTAAGGAAGCAAGTCGCTTGCGTTTACGCCCTATTTTAATGACTTCAATCGCATTCATCATGGGGGTACTGCCAATGGTGCTCTCTACAGGTGCAGGGGCTGAAATGCGTCAAGCCATGGGCGTGGCAGTTTTCTCTGGCATGATAGGAGTTACCGTCTTTGGCCTTATCCTTACACCGGTGTTTTATTACCTACTGAAACGGAAAGGCTAGAGCGTATCGACTAGCGCTTTTAATCTACGTTTCTATTCATTGAACATTCCCGTCTACCCAAGCGTTGCTCTCTTAAAGAGCATTTTTAGGCCACTCTATTGAGTGGCCTTTTTTTTAGCTAACGGTTTTTCGCATCTTCAAATTTTGTCTTCGCCCCTACATATTGAAAATAGCCCTTAAATTTATGCCTTATCTTTTGTGCGTAAACTAAAATAGGTAAATGAATAAGCACTAGTGATTAATGCGCAATCACAGTAACCTAACTGAAGTAGATACTGAGTATAAAAGCATAAAGGAGATCAATCACATGAAAGTAGGTGCCGCCATTGTTATTGCACTAGGTATGATCCTGGCTGTCGCGTTTCTTGGCACAACCCTATCTGCATCGATGAAAGATATGCAAACTTGGAATAGGGTGGTGACGGTAAAAGGGCTATCAGAAAGAGAATATGTTGCCGACCAAGTTATTTGGCCAATTCAGTTTGTGGATGCGGGTAACGACTTACCAGAGCTTTACGATCGAATTGAACAAAATAGTGCAACAGTAGTTCGCTTTTTAGAAGAAAGCGGTATTAAGTCAGACAGCATTACTACCGGTAAACCCCAGATCACTGACAAGCTTGCACAGCAGTATGGTGGGGGCGAAAGAGCACCATTTAGGTATAGCAGTATGCAAACTATTACCGTTTTTTCGACGCAAGTAGAAACGGTTCGCATAGCTATGCAGCAGGTGGGTAAGCTAATTAAATCGGGCATAGTGTTATCTGAGAATCGCTATGAAAATCAACCTGACTACGTGTTTACTCGATTAAACGAAGTGAAACCGTCGATGATTGAAGAGGCCACATTAAATGCAAGAGAAGTGGCCGAGAAGTTCGCAACAGATTCGCAAAGTACATTAGGTAAAATCAAGCGAGCCAATCAAGGTCGCTTTAGCATAAGCAGTAGAGATAGTTATCACCCTCACATTAAAAAAGTGCGCGTGGTATCAACCATCGATTACACGTTAGTAGATTAATCGCTAAAGGCTATATTTAAGCTGAGTGCTATATTCACGTTAAGGGCTTTATGTAAGCTGAAGGCGCTATGAGGTTCAAGGCTTATTTGATGCTAATGTCTAGTAGCAGTAAGGTTGAGTTTCGTGTTTAATCGGCGCCGTGAGTTCGCTAACGTTAACATCACAGTAGAAAGGGCTGCGGTAACGCACTCATTCTAACAAAAACAATGAGAGATCATGTCACAGCAGAAACCACAGTCTGAACAACTGGAGTTCTTTGAAATACCAAGCCCGTGTATTGGGGTTTGCGAATCAGGACCTCGTGGTTTTTGCAAAGGGTGTCTTAGAAGCCGAGATGAACGTCTTTATTGGCTTCAAGTGAATGATGCAACGAAACGCCAAATTATAGCGGCCTGCATGAGGCGTAAGCGCGCCATTATTGCCAGAGCACGCAAACAGCAACTAGAAGCACAAAGTAAGAAGACAAATAGCCAAATAGGCCTGTTTGAGAACGAGCAACGCGATAATGAATAGCTGACGAGCCAGAGCCCAAAGGCTTTAGAATCAGTTGTTATAGCCGCGTCTAATACCAATTGAGAGTGTGTTAATGTCGATAAAGAAATACGTAAAGTTTGCCACTAAATCCTTTGCGCTGCCCAATGTATGCGTAAGGTTGCGTGAATTACTCGACTGCCCACGCTCAAGCGCTGAAGACATAGGTAACTTAATCAGTATTGACCCCTCGCTTACAGCTAAGGTGCTACGCCTTGCAAACAGTTCTTTGTTCCGTTTTCCCTCTCAAATTGAGTCTGTGTCAAAAGCCATTAACGTGATTGGCGGAGAGGCGCTGTATAACTTAGTTGTCTCTGAAACAGCCAGCACTGCCTTCAAGTGTTTTGATTCTGAACTTATCGATTTAAAGCAACATTGGCATGCGTCTGTTTATTCAGGCATGTTAGCCAAACACCTGGCTATGAGTACCAATGCGAAAGTCATAGAGCGCTTTTTTGTGATGGGAATACTGCAAAACTTAAGCGAGCTTGTAATAGCAAAGCGTTCGCCAGAGCTTTACCAACAATATTTAGACAGTGATAAATCACTACTTCCTTACCAGCGACAAAAGCAGCTTTTCGGTTTTACCTTCGCACACTGTAGCGGTATCATATTGGAAAGTTGGAACTTACCTATTGGTTTATTCTACCCAATCACGCATGTGAACGATGTGGCAAGACAGTCGTCAGATCGTGAAATTGGGGTGCTGGCGTTGTCCAATCGAATTGCAGTGCGTCAGTTAGACGAAGAAAATCATTCAGATATTGAACTTTTTACTTCTGAAATAGCCAATACAGTAAGTTTAGACATGGAAATGGTGAGTAATGCCACTGATTACGCAGAGCGTGAAACAGTGAAAATTGCTGCACTAATCAGATGAGTCAAAGCGTAAACCGCAAAGCGAATATAGTGCTTCAGTAAATATATTACTTAAGCGAATGTTATTATAGCTAGTCATTGCTCACTCGTGGCTCAACGCTCAAATGGACTTGAATAAGTGTTTTTACTTAAAAGCACTCTCAAATAGAAAGTTCATAAAAGCCAATAACAAAAACGATAAAGCCAACGTTAATTTAATTATGCTCACTGACCTCATCAAGACCTGCATCGCGCTGTGCGTTATGTGCACCAGCATCTCTTCATCTGCGCAGGCCACCGATCTTATTCAAACGCTTTACCACGCCGACTTCACTCCGGACACGGACGATACCATCCCGCGATTTAATCTTGATGGCGAGCTGGGCGTTTTGGTAAACACCGGAAATACATCTGCGGCAAGTGTAAAAGCCGCAGTGAATGCCGACCATGAGACCGAAACGTGGAGCAGTGTGTACTTCGCAGAGCTTCTTTATAAAGAAAGTGCCACCATTGGTGCTAAACGAGATATTAGTGCCCAGCGCTTCTTTGGTAGCGCTCAATTTGATTACAAGCTTGTGGCCAATGGTCGTCGAATTTTTATGTATGGCGATTATGAGGATGACAGGTTTACTGGTTATGAGCACCGTGCGTCACTAGCAGCGGGTTATTCAGAGCGACTTTGGCGCAATGAGGATAGCGAATTTCGCTACAGCATTGGCCCTGGTTACAGCTTCATTGAAGCGCAGGCGGACAATAACACCATGGTAAACGACGGCGTTATAGTCAGAGCCTCAGCGGAATACAAATACCGCTGGAGTTCAGGCGCCAAACTCAGGCAATTTGTGAGTACCGAAGCTGGAGAAGAGAACACCAAATCCCGCAGTGAAACCTCTTTATCTGCTAACGTTTTCGGCTCCCTTGCCATGAAGTTATCCTTCATTTTAAACCATGAAACAGATACAGCAGAAGATATAGCGCCTTTAAGCACCGAAACCTCTGTGGCTCTTGTTTACCAATTTTTTTAGACCTTGTATATCCGTTGCGCATTTTACTACTTTCGTCGATTTTTTGACCTTTTCACGTTGACTGTCAATTTTTAATCGGTACACTGCGCGGCACACATCACCGGCAGCGATTTGTATCGTTGTTAATATCCTGAAAATGGTTGTGTTGCGTCGTCAATGAAGTGATCGCAGCGTAACGAAGGGAAAGTTAATCAATAGGACTGTTCAATGAATAAGCGCGTTCTCGCATCGATAATCGCATTCTCACTTGCACCATCTGCTTTTGCTCAAGACAAGCCAAAGCCATTTACTATGGAAGGTGAGTTAGGGTTTATCTCAACAACGGGTAACACAGAAACCACATCGATAAATGCTGGTATTACTGCGCATCAAGAGCTAGAGATGTGGAGCAATGATTACCTTATCGAAGGTCTTTACAAAGAAGAGAGTGTTGAGGGAGACGACGGTGAAGACGTTGAGTTTACATCAGCGCAGAAGTTTTTCGCCTCAGCTCAGGGTAACTATAAATTAGAAAATCCAGATAACCGCTTGTTCGGCTTTGCGTCCTTCGAAGATGACCGCCTTAGCAACTTTAATTATCAAGCTACACTAGCACTGGGTTGGAACCAAAAGGTATTACAGAACGAGAGACATACATTAGAGTATTCAATTGGTCCGGGTTACTCGTTTGTTGAAACGCAAGATGGCGAAGATCAAGACAGTGTTATTGTCCGTGCTTCAACAGCCTACTCGTGGTTAATTTCAGACACGTCTAAGTTTACTCAAACACTGAGTACGGAAGTAGGTTCTGAGAATACAAAGTCTCGTGCTGAATCGGCATTGACTGCAGTGATCTCAGGCAACCTTTCAATGCGTTTGTCGTTCAAAATGGACCATAACTCAGACGTCGCTGATAACAGAGATAATCTTGATACCGAAACAGCAGTTAGCTTGGTATATAACTTCTTTTAAACCAGCCGATTCGCTAGCAGTATTCACTGTTTAGCTATAAAAAAACGCCGCATAGACATTTGTCGATGCGGCGTTTTTATTTGGGCTATTCACCATTTGAACGTGCCGCTATGCAGCCTAGTGCAATATACGTGTCTTTATAGTGCCGTCAATTTGCTGAAGTTCAGCAAGGGCTTCATAGCCTCTGTCTTCTTTAACGTCTACTACAACGTAACCAATTTCAGCGTTCGTTTGAAGGTACTGGGCTTCAATGTTGATGCCTTTCTCTGCAAACGCTTGGTTAATTTGCGTAAGAATACCTGGCTGGTTTTTGTGAACGTGAAGCAAGCGTGAGCGGCTGTTGTGCTCTGGCAGCGATACTTCTGGGAAGTTAACTGCAGACAGGGTTGAACCGTTATCGCTATATTTTGCAAGCTTACCCGCCACTTCAATACCAATATTCTCTTGCGCTTCTTGGGTGCTTCCCCCAACGTGTGGCGTAAGAATGACGTTGTCGAATTCTCGTAAAGGTGATTCAAACTCTTCGCCATTCGACTTAGGCTCTACTGGGAATACGTCAATGGCAGCACCATTTAACTGGCCGCTTTTAAGTGCCCCTGATAGCGCGTCTATATCAACCACTGTTCCGCGAGACGCATTAATGAGTATGCTGCCAGGCTTCATTTGTGACAGCTCTTTTTCACCTATCATGTTTTGCGTTTCAGGTGTCTCAGGTACGTGAAGCGTAACTACGTCAGAGGTGTTAAGCAGTTTCTCTAGAGACTTAACTTGAGCTGAGTTACCCAGCACTAGCTTATCTTCGATGTCAAAAAACTGCACGCGCATGCCCAAGTGTTCTGCCAAGATGCTAAGCTGCGTACCAATGTGGCCATACCCAATAATTCCCAGCGTTTTGCCTCTTGCTTCGTAAGAGCCAACTGCAGTCTTTTCCCATTCTCCGCGGTGTGCTTTTGCATTTTTGCTTGGCACTTGACGAAGTAAAAGAATAATTTGGCCTAGCACTAGCTCGGCAACAGAGCGAGTGTTTGAAAAGGGCGCGTTAAACACAGGAATACCGCGGCGCTGAGTAGCAGCTAGGTCAACTTGGTTTGTACCAATACAAAAGCAACCAATGGCAACGAGCTTTTTAGCGGCATCCACCACCTTCTCAGTAATTTGGGTACGAGAACGGAGTCCGACGAAGTGGGCATCTTTGATTTTTTCAATCAACTCATCTTCTGGAAGAGAAGTTTTAAGATACTCAATGTTTGTGTAACCGTTATTTTTCAGTGTTTCGAGCGCGCTCTGGTGAACACCCTCTAACAATAAAATTCGGATTTTGTCCTTCTCAAGTGAAACTTTACTCATGAACTCGCTGTCTCTCGCTGTTGTGTTTCGGTTCGAAAATATGGGTTGAGCCATCTAGACGTCTAAAAGGAAAATAACAGAAAACGCCCTCAGTTAAAAGGAGTATTTCACTTAAAGGTTTTTACACCTTCATCGGTTGCTGAAAGCACGATATCCGCGCCGCGCAAAGCGAAAATTCCGTTAGTAACAACACCGGGAATATTATTAATTGCTTGCTCTAATTCACGAGGATTGAGTATATCTAAATTGTGGACATCTAAAATGACATTGCCATTGTCGGTCACGACACCCTGACGGTATTCAGGATCGCCACCCAATTTCACTAACTCTCTAGCCACAAAAGAGCGCGCCATAGGGATCACTTCCACCGGAAGGGGGAAATTACCGAGGACAGGAACGCGCTTACTGTCATCAACAATACACACGAACGTTTTTGCCACGCCAGCCACTATTTTCTCACGTGTAAGCGCAGCGCCTCCGCCTTTAATCATATGCTTGTGTTCGGTGACTTCGTCGGCCCCGTCAATATACACCGATAGGTTGCTAACGTCGTTAAGCTCGAAAACCTCAATGCCTAATGCTTTAAGCTTTTCTGTAGAGGCTTCAGAGCTTGATACAGCCCCCTCTATTTTATGTTTGATTTTGCCTAATTCTTCAATAAAAAAGTTAACGGTTGAACCTGTGCCTACTCCAACAATGCTGTCTTGTTCAACATAGTCTATCGCCGCTTTTGCCACTGCTTGTTTTTTCGCGTTCTGATCCATTGTTACTCTCCTTTTGGTTTGCTTGAAGTGTAACCGATAAGGCGCAAAATCGCAGCTTTATGTCTTTAAAAGAAATGGACCTATGATTTGGGCTTAATATCAGAAAAGGTGAGTATTCGCTTAGGGGTCACAATAATATCAACCGGAATATCCCAAGGCTCAAAGGGCAGGGTCTCAACTTCTTGCTCATCGTGTGCAATGCCAATCAAAATGGGCTTCTGTTGAGTAAGTTGAGTAAGTTGAGTAAGTTGAGTAAGTTGAGTAAGTTGAGTAACTTGAGTAAATGCTAGCGTACGGTCGTAGTAACCGCCGCCCATGCCCAGTCGGTTGCCTTTGCTATCAAAGCCCACCAATGGCATTAAAATAACGTCTATGGTGCTAGTGGGAACAACGTTGTGGCAGGCCAGTTCAGGCTCATCAATGTTGTATTTATTTTTTACCAGCGTGGTATGTGGGCCATACTCAAGAAACAGCAGGTGGCCTTTACAAACAGGATGTAGTATGGGCAGTGAGAACGTGGTGGGCATCGTTGTAAGAGCTGATTTAGGACTTGGTGTAAGAGCTGATGCAGCTGTTGATGCTGAGAGAGACGTAGATGAATAATCGAAGCTGCTCGTCACTTCTTTGTGCATATCTTTGGCACGGGTAAACGCATCCTGCATAAAGGCGCTGAGGTCTAGCTCTCCATCATTCACCAAATACCCAGCAATTGTTTTTGCTGCGGCCACGCAGGGTAACGAGTTGAGCTGTTGGCTAATTTGCAGCGCAGAATGTGCACGTTGCTCAGGGGGGATACTATTTCTTACTTTTCTCAGACTCTTGCGCAAATGTTTGCGTAGGCTTGCTTTGCTCTCAACACGTTCAGTATTGGGTAAAAACTCACTCATCGCCATGCTACTCTCAAACCAACTTGCTCTTAATCATGCTTTTAATCATTCCTTCAATGAGTGCACGCTTAATCTAGGCTAGCTCGGTCAAAGCCCTTTTAAAATAGACACTTTTGACCAAGGTATTTTTAACCAATGTATTCTTAACCAAGGCAGTCATAACCAAGATAATCTTATCCAAGGCAATCTTAACCGAGGCAATCTTAACCAAGATAATGATTAAGCACTTTTACCAAGTTTGCTGCATTAATCGGTTTCGTCAACACGTCGTCCAGTCCTCTCTCTTTCAAAGTGTCTGACGTAGTAATAGCATCTGCGGTGAGTGCTACGATAGGGAGGTTAGGGTATTGCGCTTTAATCAGCCTCGATGCTTGGTCGCCCTGAATACCGGGTAAATTGATATCCATTAAAACAAGGTCGGCGTGATTGGATTCAATGTATTCAACGCCTTGTTCACCGGTATCAACAATGGTAAACGCCAGCCCTAATTTTTCAAAAAGCGCTACGATCACCGCTTGGTTAATCTGATGGTCTTCCACAATCAGAATATTAACAGGCCTTGAGATAGAAAGTTGGGCAGAAGCATTTTGAGGGGAGGCTTCTGACACATGATTTTGGTCCATCTGCGCAGATGGAATTGAGATACTGACTCTTGTACCTTCTTGCAGCTTACTTTTAAGCTTTATTGAGCCATCCATTAGCTCAACCAGTTGCTTAGATATACTCAGTCCCAAACCAGAACCAGGTATTTTATGTGCATTATCCATACGCTCGAATCGAGTAAATAGGCGCGCCTGGTCGTCATCGCTAATACCAATACCTTCATCGGAAACAGTAAATATTAAGGCGCCTTTTTTGTATTTTACTAGACAAGTCACCGCCTTATTTCTAGGCGTAAATTTAATGGCATTGGAAAGTATATTTAGCGCAACTTGCCCAAACTTAGTGTCATCTAAATAAATAGAGGCCGGAAGGCTAGTATCTAATGTAGCAGTAAAGGTGATGTCGTTTTGTTCGGCGCGAACCCGGGTTACTGAAAACAGGTGAGTGAAAAAATCGTTCGTATTAACAGCGCGTGGCATCACACGCATTTTACCCGCTTCTATCTGCTTAATATCAAGCACTGAATTGACGATCTCTAGCAGGCGTTCGCCGCTTTTACTAATGTGCGACAGTGACGAACTAAATTGAGATGGAAGCGACAGCTTTCGAGCCTCACTTTCTAGTAAATTACTAAACGTGTTAATCGCGTTAAGCGGCGTGCGAATTTCATGGCTAACATAAGACAAAAAATCAGACTTAAATTGGCTTGTGCGCTCAAGCTCTCTATTTTTACGTTTTAATTCTAAATGGGCGACAACTGATTGCCCCAGTGTTTCCAGCGCTTTTTTCTGTTCTTCTGTTAGTTTATTTGGCTTTTTATCAATGGCGCAAAGCGTGCCAATTGGATAACCAGAAGGGGTAATAAGCGGTGCACCCGCATAAAATCGAATATCAGGAGAGCCAGTTACAAGGGGATTGTCGCGAAAACGTTCGTCTTTAGTGGCATCAGGAACTTCGAATACTTTTTGCTGCAAAATAGCGTGCGAGCAAAATGCAATATCGCGGGATGTTTCTTCGGCATCAAGGCCCACGCGAGATTTAAACCACTGCCTATCAAGGTCGATTAGACTAATCAGCGCGATAGGCGTACCGCAAATTTGTGAGGCAAGCGCAGTAAGATCGTCGAAAAGCTTTTCAGCTTCAGTATCTAAGATGTCGTAGCTTAGAAGTTCAGCTAACCGTTCTTTTTCGTTCTCTGGAATAGGTGCAGACTTCATAGTACTGGTTTTTAACCTCAATAGTACATGTTAGTAGGGGGAATCTACTGATTCCCCTAACAATATTACTAAAGAGCGTAGGTGTCTATGAACAATTTCTCAAGTCTACTATGGTCTACTTTTGTCGCTACTTTGATGGTATTTGCGTCGTTCCAAAGCGGACTTGGTGTTGTGCCTTTAGGTGCAACCACCGTTTGGCCTCTGTCTAGCTCGCCTGTTCCAACCCTAACGTGGCCTTCGGTTAATTCGAAAAGCTCTGGGTGGCGAAGGTGGGCAATAGGAAACGCATCGTGGAAGAAACACACTCTGTCTTCTCTATTTTGCGAGTAAAAATCCATATAGAACTGAGCGCTTTCTTGTACGAAACCACCTAGCGTTGGGTTTTTCTCAGCAAGTACGTCAACAAATGTAGGCGCAAATGGAACGTCGTTGGTTACGTCTAAACCAAACATGGTTAAATCCCAATCTGCAGCGCACACAATCTCTGCTGCATAAGCATCATTCCAGATATTCGCTTCTGCAACCGGCGTTACATTGCCAGGTACAAACGCAGCACCGCCCATAATGCTTACGCCTTTAACCAACTTAGGAAGTTCTGGCTCTAAACGAAGCGCTAGCGCTAGGTTTCCAAGTGGGCCTATTGCAACTAACGTGATTTCGCCTGGGTATTTACGGGCCATATCAACGATAAACTGTGCCGAGCTGCGTGGGTCAAGCTCACCTTTAGGCGGCTCTGGCTTAATGTGGCCAAATCCGTGCTCTCCATGAACGAAGTGAGCATAGGTCGACTCTTCGCCAACCCACGGCATGCCAACCCCTTTCGTTACTGGAATGTCGTTTTTGCCAGCCAGTTCGCAAAGCGTTAGGGCATTTTGCGCAGCCATTGTAACGGGAACATTACCGTAAACCGTTGTTAAGCCAAGCAGTTCAATATCAGGTGATTGAAATGCAAAAAATATGGCCATTGCATCATCAATGCCCGGATCGGTGTCTAATATTATTTTATGTGCCATGAAATTCTCTCTGGAATAATTTTAGCCGGAATGCTTTGCTAAAAAACGGTCTACTTCTTTTTGAGTTGGAATGCTTTGCGCAGCGCCTTCTCGTGTAACCGCAATTGCTGATGCCGCGCAGCCGCGTTTAAGCGCCTGTTTAGCGTCTGTGTGATGACTGTATGCTGATAAGAAGTATCCGATGAAGGTATCGCCTGCGGCGGTCGTATCGACAGCATCAACAGAAAAGGCATCAACGTTAACGACTTCGCCTTTTCTAAGCATCATTACACCGGCTTTACCCAAGGTGATAATGACCTCACAGTGGGCCCACTGCTGCTTAAATTCAGCAACAATGTCATCCATTGCTTCTTTACCAGTTAATGCGGCTGCTTCTGTCTCATTAACGATAAGCAAGTCTATACAATCGTGAGGCAACGCTTTAACCGACTCGCTCATTGGCGCAGGGTTAAAGGCAACTTTTAGCTGTTTTTCTTTTGCTTGGCGAAGCACTTCGTCAATGCTGCTAGTTTCGTTTTGCGTTAGTACCCAGTCTGAGGGCTTAGTGTCATCTAACGCAGCCATAACGGTTTTAGCAGTAATGGTTTGATTTGCACCGCCAAATAGAACGATGGCATTTTCGCCGCTTGGGGTAACTTGGATTATGGCATGACCTGAGGGAGTCTCAGAGCATTTTACGCCGCGACAATCCACACCTTTTTTGATCAGCGCTTGCTTAAAAGAGGCGTCATTTTGGTGGATGCTGCCTACATGCCTAACGTCGGCACCGGCTTGCGCTAGCGCAATTGATTGGTTTGCGCCTTTACCACCTAACAAGGTTTGGTAGTGCGTGGAGGCGATTGTTTCACCAGGTTGAACAAAATGCTCTACTTGGTAAACGTGGTCGATATTAATGGAGCCAAAATTTATTATTGCCATTTCTTCTTCCGTCGAAAGAGGGCGTCTCCCAGAATGCCGCGTGTTCATTTTCGCCCGTGAACCGAAATGTTCAGGGCGGAAGAATCACTATGACCGTAGGCTTCTCGATACGAGCCGAGCTTGCACAATAGTTACAGTTTCAACTTCCTAGGTTTATAGCATCGGCCAGGGACATGAATGAACTAGCAAACATCCCAGGAAACATTGTTGTTGTATTAACGCAACAGGGTATATGAAACGCATGTACTAGTGAAGGAGATCACTCTTGTGCGTAGCAAAACTTTGCGTTGTTGAGTATAGCTGCTTACAGAATGTCTTATTCTTGACCATTTGGTCAGCACCTGTTGGTCAGCAAGTATACACGCATATGCGACAAGCTCAAGAAAACCGCGATCTCTCTTTACGCCAGCGCTTTCTCCCTGTTGCAAAGGGAAGTCCTTGTCCACGTCTTAATGGTAGTAGAAATACACGTGGGTTACCAGAGAAGTTAAAGGTTTTGCTGCTTTTGCTCACTCGTTTGAACAGTGAGTAATCAAATTGGCAAAAGTAGGTTTTATATCCCGATTTTGCTACTATAAACCCATAGTATAAGCACGGCGGTTATCTTTTTGACGTTGTTTTACTTCGCGTGGTTCACTCACACCTAAGCGGGTGTGCTCAAGCCTAAAAAAGCGGATAAAGGCAAAGAGAATAATTTCCATGCATTACATCAAATTTCAAACATAAAGAGAGTTACCAGTGGAAAAGCAGCTTGATTACGACAGCGTTACCAATAAATTGTCACAACATGGCGTAATAGTAGACGGCGCCGAAATACACGGCATCCTCTGCGGCATGTTGTGCGGTGGTATGTCTCTTACCGATCAAAAATGGTTAGAAGCGTTAAGCGAAACGGTGAATCAAGACGAAAGCTTTAGTGAGCCGGTTGTTTTTACGTTAACGACTTTATTTAACCAAACTTGCCAGCAGTTACTAGAGCCAGAGTTTGCACTTACTTTGCTACTTCCAGAAGACCATGCCCCAATAAACGATCGCGGCGCTGCCCTTATTAATTGGGTGCAAGGGTTTATGCTTGGGTTTGGATTACACCAGCAAGATTTAGTGAAGTGCAGTGATGACGTAAAAGAAGCACTTGAAGATTTTTCTGACATTTCTCGAATGGAAGAGCCAATGGATGCAGACGAAGAGTCTGAGAAAGCACTTTTTGAAGTAGAAGAATATGTAAAGATTTCAGCAATTCTATGCTTCAGCGAGTTGGGGCAGTCATTGCTGGACGACCAAAAAGAAAAGCCTTCAATACATTAATTACGAAGAGCCCATTTTTTAGAGCTGGGTTTTAAAGCTGGGCGTTAATTCCTAGGACGACTTTTATAAGCAGGTTTCTTAAATATAAATCACTTATAAACAAACTGCTCATAGGTTGAGTAAGTAAAAGTAATAAAAAATGCTGCAAAAACACCGTTTTCTAAAAATAATGCCGACAGGGTTTGTGAATTTATGATTAGCGCGCAAGAGTTTATTTCTAGGCAAGATAGATTATTAGCACAGTGCCAACCAAACAGTGTATGCATTGTACCCGCAGCGTCTTTAGTTACCCGAAGTCGAGATACGGAATATTTATTCAGACAAGACAGCGACTTTTGGTATTTAACGGGTTTTGAAGAGCCAAACGCATGGTTAATCATTTCAAATCATCCCCGCTATGGTGAAAGCTACCGCGCAATGGTAGTGCAAGCTAAAGACAAACAAGCGGAAGTGTGGCAAGGAAAACGATTAGGCGCTGAGGCGGCATTGTCTCTATTTAGCCTAGACGAGGCATTTGAAGAGCAAGAGTTAGAAGAAGCCATTCTTGAAGCAATGCAGGGACAGCAACATCTTTATGTGGCTCTTGGTGTAAACGAGCAGCACGATCAGTTAATTGTTAACGCCTTAAAGACGTTGAAAGAGGCCCCGAAACAGTCTCTTGCACCTGCTACTGTGCACGATATACAGCCTTTGCTACACGAGATGCGCGTGTATAAGTCGGCAAGTGAAGTTGCGGTTATGAAAGCGGCCTGTGAAATAAGTGCTCGTGCCCACAAGCGCGCCATGCAGTTTGCGCACCCAGGGTGCTTTGAATATCAGTTAGAAGCTGAACTTCATCATGAATTTGCCATGGCGGGCGCACGAAGTCCGGCTTACGGTACCATAGTGGGTAGCGGAGAAAATGCATGCATACTGCACTACACGCAAAACAGCGCACAGGTTAACAATGGCGATTTAGTGCTTATTGATGCGGGTGCCGAGTATCAAGGGTACGCTGCCGATATCACGCGCACATTTCCAGTGAACGGTAAGTTTAGCGACGCGCAACGCGCCATATACAGTTTGGTCTTAAAAGCGCAAAAAAGCGTTTTAGATATGCTGGCACCGGGCGTTACTTTACCCCAAGCAATGACTCACAGCGCAGAAGTGATCACCGAAGGTTTAATTGAGCTGGGCATATTAACCGGCAGTATTGCGGAAAACTTAGATAATCAAACCTGGCGACAATTTTATATGCACGGTTTAGGGCACTTTTTAGGCCTAGACGTGCACGATGTTGGCGACTACAAGCACGATGGCGATGACCGAGCGCTCAGCCCTGGCATGGTCATTACCGTAGAGCCTGGGATCTATATTAGTAGCGATTGCGATGTGCCAGAGCGTTTCAAAGGTATTGGCGTTAGAATAGAAGACGATGTAGCTATCACCGCTACTGGCGTTGAGATACTCACTAAAGACGTGCCAAAAGAGATTGATGAAATTGAAGCACTAATGGCGTAATTTAGCCTTAAATAAGACTGGGCTAAATAAATGCACCTAGAAGGAACGTACTGAGTGAAGAGTGTTGATGTAGTTGTTGTTGGCGGCGGAATTGTCGGTTGCGTTCTCGCAAAAGGGCTGTCCCAGGGCTCAGGGCTGTCTCAGCGCTCAGGGCTGAAAGTAGTTCTGATTGATTCGACAGCGCCAGTTTCATCAAGCTCGCTGAAAACAAAAGCACCAACAAACACACCTGTCACCAACGACTTCAATCCATTTACCGATACCCGTGTTATCGCCCTTGCTCGCCGCACGGTACAAGAGCTTACCGCACTCAACGTACAGTTAGATAAACTGGCAGAATACAGCTTTGGCGAATTACCGCCGACCATTAATGCTATTGAAGTAAGCGACAGTGGCCACCTAGGGTTAGTGAATTTAGCAGCAAAAGACTTCCACATTTCCTCGTTTGGGCAGGTGGTCTCGTTAAGTGCATTGACTAAGCTTGTTGCAGACTCTAATGACAGTTACGAGCATGTAGCGCCTGCAAAGGTAGTGAGTGTAAAGCAGCATGTTGCACACACCGACGTTACCTTAGATAACGGCGAAAGTTATCGGGCTAAGCTGTTGGTGCTGGCCGATGGCGGTCGCTCTCCACTGGCTGAGCAGGTGGGCATAGGCAGAAGTGAAAGCGACTACGGTCAAACCGCCATTGTGTTTAACGTTCACACCCAGCTATCTCACGGCAATAAGGCATACGAACGTTTCACCGACTCTGGCCCATTAGCGTTTTTACCCTTTGATAACGAAATAGACGGTGAAAAGTCATCAAACAGTGGGTTTTCAGTGGTGTGGACAGTAAAATCTGACAAAGCCGCTCACCTATTAGCCATGTCGGCCAATGAGTTTGCTAACGCTTTACAAGGCGCGTTTGGCTATCGCCAAGGTAAAATAGAAAAGGTAAGCGATAAAAGCAGCTATCCACTTTCACTAAAACTTGCCAGTGACGTAATGGCTCACCGAACAGTGATTGTGGGTAATGCTGCACAGGCGCTTCATCCCATAGCGGGACAGGGCTTTAACCTGGGCCTTAGAGATATCCACACCTTGATATCGGTGCTTACTCGCAACACGATATCACCCTCTGACCCGGGCGATTTCTCTGTTTTACATGAATACGCAAACAAG
Organism: Alteromonas sp. 4NS20-0143; assembly: GCF_057542855.1. Classification (NCBI taxonomy): domain Bacteria; kingdom Pseudomonadati; phylum Pseudomonadota; class Gammaproteobacteria; order Alteromonadales; family Alteromonadaceae; genus Alteromonas; species Alteromonas sp. 4NS20-0143. The sequence continues at coordinate 375,094 of NZ_BAAJLR010000003.1, read as the reverse complement.
AGAAGCAAAGACAGAAAAGCCACGGTGGCGCTCACCGACACCTTGGTACATACATTTTCTAACCGTCACTTTCCCCTTGTTGTAGGGCGAAATTTATCGCTACTTGCGCTTGGAATGTTGCCCGCTGCCAAAAAGCAGTTTGTTAAGCAAACCACTGGATACGGCCTTGGCGCTAAGTGAGCCATTGCCACGCACATAGCTGAAGTTAACCAGTTTTTAAACGAATTCAAACTAAGGCTCTAACGAGCGTTAACCGAGTTTGTACGAAAAAAATAAGAGAGAGTTATGCAACACGTTGATATTGGAATAGTGGGTGGCGGAATTGTTGGCTTAACGCTAGCCGCTGCGCTAAAAGAAAGTTCGCTGTCTGTTGCGATAATTGATAAGCACCCTTTATCAACAGCCCTAGGCGAGAAGCCTACCGCACGAGTCAGTGCTATTAATCAGGCCAATATTGCTGCCTTGCAGTCGTTAGACGCATGGCAACACCTGCAAAAAGATCGCGCCAATGCCTACGTGGCCATGCATGTGTGGGATAAAGACAGCTTTGGCGATATCCATTTTAGCTGCGAAGAAATGGGCAGCGATGCCCTGGGCGTTATTGTTGAAAACCAGGCGTTAATTAATGCGCTGGCTCAGAGTGTGGAAAGTCAGGCTAACGTTCAGGTGTTTGAATCTGGCATAGAGCGGGTGCTATCAGGGCCAAATCAAAATATGGTGATGTTTGACAATAACGACGCCCTTAGCTGCCGACTGCTCATTGGCGCAGATGGTGCTAACTCCTTTGTTCGTCAGCAGGCAGGTTTTCCAATCACCTTTAAAGACTACGAACATACGGCCATTGTTGCCAATATCAAAACGGCGCTGCCCCATGAAAACGTTGCAAGACAAGCGTTTACTCCAACAGGGCCTCTTGCGCTATTGCCTATGGCAGAACCCAACGTCTGTTCTATCGTGTGGTCACAAACACCTGACGCTGCTGCTAAGCTTACCGCAATGAGCGACAGTGACTTCTGCAATGCCCTCACCGCCGCAAGTAACAGCATTCTTGGCATAACCGCTCTAGAAACTCAGCGTTCAGCATTTCCATTAACCATGCGCTACGCCAGAGAATGGGCTAAAGACGGCATCGCGTTAGTGGGAGATGCCGCTCACACCATTCATCCTCTTGCTGGACAAGGCGCAAACTTAGGAATGCAGGACGCGCTAGCACTGGCTGAATTATTGATACAGCTGTCGAACGAGGGCAGCGATATTGGGTTACACAAAAACCTACGACCTTACGAGCGCAGTCGTAAAACTGAAGCGATGAAGATGATTGCAGCCATGGACGGTTTTAAGTTGCTATTTGACGGTGACGACCCGCTTAAAAAGCTTATCCGCGGCGTGGGCTTAGCGGCAACTGATAAAGTGGGGGCGATTAAGCAGGCCTTCGTCAGTCATGCGATGGGGTTATAAACCGCCTTGTGCATTTTAAAAAAGCGGTAATAAGAACGTAGTTTAAAGAAACCATTTAAAAAATAATAATATAAACGACAGGTGAATTTCATGGATAAACGACATTTTTTAAAGTTTGCAGGCGCTGGGCTCGCACTCTCACCGGCACTTTCGGTGGCGGCAAGTGCCTCTTCCAGTGCTGAGGGCAGCGGCACTGCTTCTATGCCATCGCTATCATCACTAAAACCGCTCACTGAAAACGCAAAGCCCATTAACCTAACAGAAAGAAAAGCAAGAATAGAAAACGCACAGTCTTTGATGAAAGCACAAGGCATAGCGGCCATTCTAATAGAGCCGGGCGCAGCAATGGACTACTTTTCTGGTATTCAGTGGTGGCGCAGCGAACGACTAACGGCGCTTATTATTCCTCAAAAAGGGGATATTGCTGTTGTTACCCCGTTTTTTGAAAAGCCGAGCGTATTGGAGTCTCTTAAAGTAGGCGATGACGTTCGCGTATGGCAAGAGCACGAAAGCCCCTTTGACGTTGTTGCTGACATTCTAAAATCAAGAGGCGTTACCAGCGGCAAGTTAGGTGTAGAAAATAGCGTTCGCTACTTTGTTGTGAACGGTGTGAGTAATGCCATGCCTAATATGGATATTGTGCCTGCAGAGCCCATTACCCGTGGCTGCAGAATGTATAAAACGGCCGCCGAGTTAACACTGATGCATAAGGCGAATGAAGTCACGCTTGCAGCGTACGACGTTGTGTTTAAGCATCTTAAGCTAGGCATGACCCAAGCTGAAGTAAAAGCCTTAATGCACAAAGCACAGCAACAGCTAGGTGGCAGCAATACGTGGTGCCTTGCCTTATTCAATGACGCCAGCGCGTACCCGCACGGAACCAATGCAAAGCAAGTTATTCAGCAAGGTTCAGTAGTGTTGCTTGATAGCGGATGCAGTGTGCATGGGTATCAAAGTGATATCAGCCGAACTCTTGTGTTCGGTAAGCCATCACAAAAAGTGACAGACGTATGGAATACTGTGCGAGAGGGTCAAAATGTCGCGTTTGATGCAGCCAAAGTGGGCACACCTGCCGGTAAGGTAGATGACGCCGTGCGTGCTTATTACGTCACTCAAGGTTACGACAAAGACTATGCACTACCTGGGCTAAGTCATCGCACAGGACATGGCATTGGCATGGAAGGTCACGAAAGCGTGAATTTTGTGCGCGGCGAAACAGCGCCGCTTAAAAAGGGTATGTGTTTTTCTAACGAGCCTGGCTTATACATTCCTGGTGAGTTTGGCGTGCGATTAGAAGACTGTTTGTATATGACAGACAAAGGCCCACGATACTTTACTGAGCCACCTGCATCGCTAGAAGAGCCGCTAGGTCGCCTAGTACCTCTTGCCTCGTGATTTTCAAATAAGCATGGTTAATTTAACTTATGTTGTAAAAGGGCGCGCATTGCTTATGCGCGCTTATTCAACACCTTCAAAGCACATCTTCAGAAACTGATCTCAAGAACGACTTTAAAAACGACCTTCAAAGACCACTTTCACCCGTTAGTTATTTTTAAGTCGTGTAGTAAAAAACTCCGCCAAGGTTTTACTAATAACAGGGTGCTGGGTATCTTGGTTGAACAAGCAAATATTCACCTTGCCCAGTTTTGGTAGGTGAGGGTGTTTTAGCAAAGTCAGGTTGGCAGGTAGGCTTGATTTTGCCAACGCGGTAACGCCCAAGCCCTGCTGAATAGCCGCAGTTATGCCCCCTAAATCGGCGTTGGTATACGTGATTTTCCAAGCAAAGGTTTGCTGCTTGAGTTGCTCTATTACCCGGCTTCTATACATACAGCCATCTGGGGCCAGTACAAGGGGAATAGTGCTACCTACCAGAGGATGGGCACTATCTCCTACCCACACCACATCATCTTCTAACACCACTTCGCCTTCGGTGTCTTCATCGGGGTTAACCAAGGCCAAAATAAGGTCAAAATGATCGCGCTGGCTAGGATGCAGCAAGTCTCGGCTGAGCGAGGACGTGACTTCTAATGATACATCGGGGTAGCGCTTTGAAAATTCGCCAATTAACCCTGGCAAAAGGGTAGAGGCAAACTCATTGGGAATGCCCAATCGAAGGCGGCCGCTAAGCGGGGCAGGGGTTAAACTTCGAAATATGCTGTCGTTGAGTTCAAGTAACTCTTTAGCTTTTGCGTAAAGCCAATTGCCATCTGCACTTGGCACATGTCGCTGGCCTAGCTTGATAAACAGCTTGCGGTCTAGCTGCGATTCCAGCTTCTTAATTTGCAAGCTGATAGCTGGCTGAGAACGACCAAGAAAGTCGCCGGCTTTAGCGTACCCACCAAGCTCAATAACACTCACAAATGTACGCAAGTTATCTAACGAAAGCTGTTTCATTATATAAGTATTTCTAATTACCTACCCGCTCAATATTATATTTGTAAATGTTAATATTGAAAACCGCTATTACTCAATCAATAAGTTCTCGTATTCGGTTTTTGCATTTTAAGCAGCATGTCTTTCACCATTTGCTGTGGGTTAATCGTCGCTGCTGCTTTATTTCGTGCACTATCGTGCTTAAGTGGGGAAAAGCGTTTCATGCCAGCAAAGATGCAATACCAAGAGGGGCGTAAATACACTAAATTGGCATCTACTTCGTTTAATGCGTCTTCAAAATTTGCGCCGCTGTCCCACTCTTTTAGCAAGTAGGCAAGGGTATCTGGCACCTTCATTTCGTTTCTACACGCCACCCAATAAGGAGTGTCGGTGCGCGTATTAAGATAATAATGTGCAGCAATGTAATCTCTAATGCCATCAAACATGCGGTTCATTTCATTATTGTATATAGCGTGTTTACGGGTATCAGGTATTGGCTGCTGCCAGCAGTCGATAAAGTGATGAAGCGCGTATTGCACTAACATCAAAGCCGTAGCTTCTAACGGCTCAATAAAGCCTTGAGACAGACCAACACTTAAACAGTTTCCTGCCCAATGGGTATTTAACCGGCCTACCTCCATCTTTAAATGACGGGCAGGGCTGTCAGACGCGCTATTGTTAGGAGTATTTTCAGCACCTAATACGCTTCTAAGCTCTTGTTCTGCTTGCACCGATGTACAAAAGCGAGAGCTATACACGTAGCCATTGCCCCTGCGAGCGGTAAGGGGAATATTCCACTGCCAGCCATATTTTAGGGCTATTGAACGTGTTTGATATTTTATGGTGTCACTGCGTTTAGTGGGTATGGCTACAGCAGCATCGTTAAAAAGAGTATCGGCATAAGATGTAACCGGCCTATTCAGTGCTTTTTTACCTAAAATGCCGCGAAAGCCAGAGCAGTCGATAAATAAATCAGCGTGCAGCACACCGTGTGAATCTGTTTGGATCGCTTCGATGTTATTACCATGAGCGTGTACATCGACTACATTGCCTACTTTGTGAATAACCCCTTTGCTAGTGGCATAGCGCTTTAAAAATTCCCCCAACAAGCCAGCATCAAAATGATAGGCATAGTCAACATTGGCACTGTCTACTATGGTGTTGGGCGCTATGTTCTGTTTTACCATTTCAGCGGCGGTAAAATAATGCGACTCAGAAATATTACTAAGCTGTCCATGCCGCCGTTTGTTCACTGCATTAAAGTAATGCTCGGCAGTAGGCACATCAAGTGCGGAGAAAAAAGGATGAAAATACGAGGCCGCACTAGATGCGCAGGAGTCATCGCTTTTATTCCATGCTTCAAAGTTAATGCCCATTTTGTAAGTCGCATTACAGGCCTCCATCCAAGTGCTTTCTTCTACCCCCAAATAGGCAAAGAAATGTCGTAAATAGGGGGTAGAACCTTCACCCACGCCTACGGTGGGAATTGAGGATGACTCCAGCAGCGTCAAACTGCAAGATGACACAGAGTGGTGCTCTTTTTGTTCATGCTGCTTTTGTGACGTGGAAGAGAGAGAACCAGATAACTCGGCGGCCCTTGCAAGATAACAGGCTGTCATCCAGCCTGCGCTGCCTCCACCAACAATGACAATGTTATTGGGCAATGCTTTCATAGCGAAACCTTAGTGGAGGATCTCACCACTAATTGCGGAATAAAGGTTTGGGTTAAATTATCGAAATGTGATTTTGTCTTTTTAGCCCGTAAATATTGGATAAGCGACGAGGTTGCCGATTGGGCAATTTCATTTGTGGGCTGAGACGCGGTTGTTAGCGGCGGAAAAGTTTGTCGGGAGAATGGGCTATCCTCAAACCCCGCAATGGCTAAATCTTTGGGTACATCAACCCCTTTCATTCTTGCGCCAAACAGAGTTCCCGCGGCTATTTCATCGTTACAGGCAAATACTGCGGTGGGGCGTGCCTGCATAGAGAGCAAAATATCAGCACTTTTTACCCCGGTTTCAAATGAATAGGTGCCTTCTATAACTAACGATTCATCAAACGGTATTGAGGCTTTTTCCAATGCGGCTTTATAGCCATTTAAGCGCTCGGTGGTCGATTTGTGGATGACTTCACCAGCGATAAATGCGATATGTTTGTGGCCTTGGGCAATTAAATGCTCGGTAATGTGAAAGGCGGCCTTAAAATCGTTTACCAACACATAGGGCAGGGTAGAACTAAATTCGCTATCGCCAGACAAAATACGCACATAGCTAATGTTTTTCTCATTAAGATGGTGCAGTACATCGGGCATTTCAGAGAGGGGAGGGGAAAGTACTAGCCCAGCAAGCTGTGCAGAATCCACCATATCCACTAACTCTTGTGCAATATTCTCAGAGCTAGCATCGCAAGGATGAATAAGAAGCTCGAAGTTATTCTTGCGACAAACATCTAAAATACCTTTCTGCATATCAATGATGTAGTAGGCGTTAGGGTTGTCGTAAACGTAACCGAGCACCGAGGTGGCGTTACTTGCAAGATCCCGCGCGGCCTTATTTGGCGTGTACTTTAGCTCGGCAATAGCCTGTTCTACCCGTTGTAATGTGTCGGGCTTAACCGTGCCTTCTTTATTAACCACACGAGACACCGTTTTAATAGAGACACCGGCCAACTCAGCGACACTTTTAATTGTTGCAGCCAATTTTCACCTCACCAAAAAATTGCTTTAAATTTCAACAAATAAGTTCCATTTATTACTAATTTGTTAAATTTTTAATTGCGCGTTCACATCTAGTAATGTAACTTAACACCTAATGACAGCGTTGTCATCTTTAAATATATGCAGAAAACAGCGCCTGTCATTTTATTATTATAATAAATGACAGCGTTGTCATTTTGGCTGAGAGAAGGTTAAAACCATGTACAAAAATCAACAAAGCAAACTCACGAGAAGCATTCGCCTCGCCATTACAATGGGCGCATTAAGCGGTATGACAATGCCGGTTGCACTAGCACAGCAGCAAGACGACCAACAGCAAGCTAAAAAGAATCACACTGAAGTAATAGAAGTGACGGGTATTCGCGGCAGCCAAAAAGCAAACATCAACGCTAAGCGTTTTTCAAACGCAATTGTCGATGCAATAACAGCCGAAGACATTGGCAAGTTTCCCGATAAGAACGTGGCAGAAACCCTAGCACGTGTGCCAGGTATTACTATCGACAGAGATTTTGGTGAAGGTCAGGGCGTCACAATTCGCGGTGTACAGCCTGATCAAAACTTGACCTTAGTGAATGGTCAAGCGGTTGGTACAGGGCAATGGTTTGTACTATCCGATGCCACTCGTAATTTTAACTTTGAAATTTTAGCTTCTGAAATGATTGCAGGGCTTGAAGTGTACAAGTCGTCTCAAGCCGATATTGATGAGGGGGCATTAGGCGGAACGGTAATACTTAAAACTCGAAAGCCATTCGACCTAGACGCGAACTCTGGTCAATTATCTATTGAAGGTCAGTACGGTGATATTGCCGATGCGTTAGACCCATCAGTGTCGGGCTTATACAGCTGGAAAAATGAAGAAGAAACGTTTGGTATCTTGTTTTCAGGCTCATACCAAGAACGTACCGTAGAGCGTGAAACCAACGAAGACTTTGGTTGGTTTGGACCTAGCATTGCGCGTATCGACCCTCTTATAGAAGCCCCAAGCGGAGCGCAGGAAAAAGGCGCACTGCCGTGGGGAATGGGGTCTGCCTTATTTAAACAAAACCGCGAACGCGTTGGTTTTGATGTAACCGCTCAATGGGCACCAACCGATAACTTCGATATGTCGGTGCACTATCTATCTTCCACCCTTAAAGCAGACAACGTCAACTCAAACCTTATCGGTATTCCATTTCGCGGTATTGCCTACATGGGAACCGATACAAACGAGGGGACGGTTAGCGACGGCGTTGTAGAGTCGCTTAATGTCACTGGCTTACCGCAGCGTCCAGCGTGGGCTCGATTTATCGCTTATGATAATATTTTCCGCGACGGTTCAGAAATGTCTACTGAAATTATCGATATCGAAGGTAACTACCTTACCGACAACGGCGTGCTGCACTTCCAAATTGGTACCACGACGGGTGAGGGTGAAAACCGCGATTTCTTCACTGAGTTCTGGGCAGATGCTAACGACCCTCGTGCTGCGTTCGACTTCTATAATCCAGGCGGTGATTCGCCTTACATCGACTTCACAACAGCAAGTCCGTGGCTAGCTAACCCAACTGACGAAATGTGGCTGGGCGGTATATTCGATCAATTCAACAGCACAGAAGATACTGAAAACTACGTGCAGTTTGATTACGAGCACTCAGTAGATTGGGGCGCGATCACCGAAGTGAAAACTGGTGTAAAACGGCGTGATAGAAGTTTTTCACAGTCGCGTTACAGAACTGATTTGGCCAATTTAGCGCCAGTAGGCGAAGGAAGTTTAGGGCCTGCGTCAGACTTTTGGACTGGCGATATGCTTAACGTTTCTCACAGCGAGACCAATGCGGTATCAGCAAGCTATTTCTTCCCAGATAAAGACAGCATGTACAACGCGTTCTATAACGTTGCTGAATGTAGTGGTGATGCAACAACGTTGTGCCGCACTACCGACCGCTTCTTGCCTGAAGCTTCTTTTGATGTAGAAGAAGACATTACTGCACTTTACGTAATGGCTAAATTTAGCGGTGAAGGCTTTAGAGGTAACATGGGTTTACGCTATGTTGAGACCGACTCAACGTCTAATGGCTTCGACTTAAATTCTGGTGAAGCGGTTTCGTTTGACGGCGGATACAACGAATGGCTGCCAAGCATTAACCTATCTTACGATTTAGCGGATGACGTATTAGTAAGAATGGCGGCATCACGAGTGCTAACCCGCCCGGCGCCGTTCCAACTCGCTCCAGCGGTTAACCTAACACCTGAAACTAGTTCAGGTTCTGCCGGTAACCCACAGTTAGATCCGTTAACAGCCAATCAGTTTGAAGTAGGTGCCGAGTGGTACTTTAGCGAGTCGTCAATTGCAGCAATTACGGTATTTAAGAAAGATATTAATGACTTTATCTTTACTAAAACCGTGTCTCGCGAGATTGATGGGCAGCAGATTAATCAGCTAAGAACGCCTGAAAATGGTGGCTCTACCAGCATTGACGGTGTTGAAGTACAAGTGCAGCACGTGTTTGAAAATGGGTTTGGTGGCTATGCTAACTACACTTACACCGACGTAGCAGATGCACAGGTTGACGAAGCTGTGCCAGTGACTGATGCCGACGGCAACATAACGGGGGCCACGTTAGCCTCGCGTACAGTGAGCTTTCCAAATACGTCTAAAGACTCGTTTAACGTAGGGGTGTTCTACGAAACTGACTTATACAGTGCACGACTGAACTACAACTATCGTTCACAGTACTTTATTGCTCAAGCCGAAATTGGCGATCAATTCCGAGACGAGCAATCTCAGCTTGATGCGCAGTTTAGCTGGAACATAACCGAAACCATTACGCTTAAAGCTGAAGCCCTTAACTTAACCAATGAGATTTGGGAGAACTATTATGTTCGCTCAAGTGATGGCAAGCGACTGGGTGGAACGCAAAGTGCTAATGGACGTCGTTTCTTTGTAGGCGCTAGCATGAGGTTTTGATAGCTAATTAGAACTTTAGCGAGCTTGTACTTTTTGAATTAGTACTTTTTGAATTAGTACTTTACCGAACAAAACATGAAAAAGAGTTCGTTAAAAATGAGGGGCAGGGCATCTGTCTTGCCCCAACATTTTTCCCCTGCAATTGTCGATGTAGCGGCTTATAAAACAGCTTGAGAACGCAGGTGCAAAGAGCGGCTTGAAAGAGCAAACGAAACAACAAGGAATTACATAGTGAAACGTGTCTTAGGTTTATCATTGTTGCTATTGGCAAGTTATACACTTAACGCCAACGCAGCAGTAAAGATGGGGAAGGCAGAGCCTGCCCCTAAATCCAAACCCGAACAAGCTGCGTTAAATGCGTTGGGAGAGCACCTTGATGTAAGTTACAACGTGCTGAGCAATCTCGACGATACATTTTGTAAATCTTATATTCAAAAAGGTGATTGTTTCTCGTCGCGCATCCAGTTACGTGCTAAAGCGCAGACCATTGCAGCAACTACCTCACTTTATTTTAGCCATATCGCGCCAATTCGAGGTTTCTCCTCCACAAGCGATATCGCGATTGAACACTTAAATGGCGACCTCCATCGGTTAACATTTAATAAAGCTGTACCTCCGAATACGCCAGTTAGTGTTGATGTTGCTGCCCCGTTTTGGCACGCATCTCGTTCAGACGCTATGGCGAATTACTACCTTACTTTAGGGGAGCTATCTCCTGTCGTTGTTGCCGCTACTACTCGAGTAAAAGAGCCAGGCAGCGGGCTGCTTATCAACCAGCACACGGGAGATTGGCTAAATGAAGAGCAATACAAGCGAGCCACCATCGATAATATGCCGCTTATGGATAGCGAGTATGCGTATGAAAAGCTGCAAAGCGAAGCGTTATCGGCAAGCGCTTACTCAAAGAAAGTTGACTCACTACCTAATGTACCGCAGCGCGTTATTCCAAATGTATTGGTACAAGAAAATACGGGCAACGCCATAACCACACCAGGTATTCAATTTTCTGATAAGAATGCTGAACTGCTGGCGCCTGCTCGTGCACAAATGGCATTTTTTGGTCTACAACAGCATGCAGAGGGCTTGATGGTGTCGGTGTTAATTAATGGCCAATCTGGGCTTCGCACTGCCGAACAAGCAAAATACGCAGATAACGGCTATGAGTTGGTCGTAAACGAAACCGGCATTGAGATAACCGCAGATAACACCATTGCTGCAAACTACGCCCTGCTCACACTAATGCAGCTTTATAATCACCGTGATAACGAATTTCCAGCCACTTATATTAAAGACTCACCGCGATATGATTTTCGCGGCATGCATATGGACGTGGCGCGCCATTTTCCCGGTAAGCAAGCAGTAAAAAATGTTATCACGCAAATGTTCACCTATAAGTTGAACACCCTGCACTTGCACCTTAGTGATGATGAGGGCTGGCGTATTGAAATAGGATCGCTGCCTGAACTAACCAATATTGGCGCATACCGCTGTCACGATTTGTCAGAAACCCAATGCCTACTGCCGCAGTTAGGAAGTGGTCCGCACAGAAGTGCCGTTGGAAATGGTTACCTCTCTAAAGAGGATTACATTGAGTTAGTGCGTTATGCCCATCAGCGCGGCATCGAAATTATTCCCTCTCTTGATATGCCGGGGCATGCCAGAGCTGCCATTGTGTCAATGAACGCGCGATATCATCGTTTAATGAAAGACGGTAAAAAAGAAGCCGCAGCACAATATCTCTTGGTAGATAAAGACGACACCACCCGCTACGAAAGCGTTCAGTTTTATACCGACAACACGGTAAACCCGTGTTTAGACAGCACGTTTACGTTTATCGATACGGTAATGCGAGAGATTAAGGCGCTACATATAGCAGCAGATGTGCCTCTTAAACGCTTCCATATTGGTGCGGATGAAACGGCAGGCGCATGGACACAATCACCGGTATGTCAGGCCAATGGAGTAAATACAGACACTATACTGCCTGCGTTTGTCACCCGAGTGCAGCAACTAGCCACAAAGGCAGGGCTAGAAATAGGGGGCTGGAGTGATGGCATGGAAAAAGCCGCCTCTACCCTAGATAACGAAAGCGCATACACCAATGTGTGGCATCTTTTAGCGGCTGGTGGAAACGATACCGTTGCCCACTTTGCCAATGAAGACATTCCGGTAGTGCTGTCATTTCCAGATGTGCTGTATTTTGATTTTCCCTACGCCAGTCATCCCCATGAGCCTGGCTACTATTGGGGTTCAAAGGCGACATCGAGTGAAAAGATCTTTTCTTTTATGCCTGAAAATTTGCCGCAACACAGCAGTATTTGGCAAAACAGAATGGGCAACGATTATGAAACATCCGACAACAATAATACCGCGTCGGTAATAGGTATTCAGGGACAGCTTTGGAGCGAAGTCACTGTTAATCAAGACGCAGTGGAATACATGCTGTTTCCGCGACTGCTGGCGTTAGCCGAGCGAGCCTGGCATCAAAGTGCCTGGCAGCAAAGCAAGTTGCAGCAAAGCGAGCGCCCTCAGAGCAGCGTGCTTAACACCGACAACGCTAATAAAAAAGACACCCAGCGCCACAAAGCTTGGATAAATTTTCGAAACGCGCTTTACACGCAGCATATTCCAGCACTGGTTAAGCAAGGCATTAACCTGCGGGTACCTACGCCTGCTGCAGCAATTAAAGAGCAACACCTTGTAATGAAACAGCTTCCTGGTTTAGTCAATGAGTACAATATCGACGGACAAACATGGCGGGAATTTACTCAGCCGTTTCCTCTTCCTGTTAACAGCAGCGTGCACGTGCGCACAAAAGTGGCAGGCACACAATCGTATAGCCGAGCTTTAGTGTTGTGAGTTTGCCTCTTAACTTGTTGTTTTTATTAGTTAAAAATGACAGCGCTGTCATTATCGAAGGCGCTGTTTTAAAAATTAGGGACATATTCCCGCATGAGAAAATGTGAATGAAATCTGACTTATTTTTTATTGGAATAGACGGTGGCGGTACAAAGTGCCGAGCTCGTCTAGAAGACAGCAATGGCATGCTAATTGGCGAAGGTATCAGCGGGCCTGCCAATATTATGCGCGATAGTGCCCTGGCACAGCGCTCAATGATTGAGGCTATTGAAAAAGCGATTGCTGCATCAAGGCTCTCTATTGGTAAAGAGCAATGTGTGGTCGGCGCAGGTCTTGCCGGTGCTAACATTGCGCAAGCGGCTGAACAGTTTAGATGTTGGTCACACCCTTTTCACCAAATGCATGTACTTAGCGACCTGCACGCAGCCTGTTTAGGGGCGCACAATGGGCAAGCTGGCGCAGCAATTATCACGGGAACAGGGTCGTCGGCTACATGTTGGAACAACGGTATGTTTACCGACATTGGCGGTCATGGATTCCCCATTGGCGATGTGGCAAGCGGGGCATGGCTTGGCTTAAAAGCCGTGCAGCATACTTTGCTCTGTTTAGACGGTTTACGCCCAGAAGACGAACTGTCGGCAACAATTTGCAAGGCGCTTCACACACAAAATGCAAACGATATTGTTAGCGTTAGTGCCACCTACAACACCCATCACTTTGCCGCGCTGGTAGAGCAGATGCTGCCACTACTTTATATGTCGGTAGACAGTGTGGTGAGTCTGTTTAAAGAGGGGGCAAACTACCTTGAGCGCGTGGCGAACGTACTGTTAGCGAATAACGAATGCTCGCTTGCCATGATTGGCGGATTAAGCACCATCTACTCTCAGCATCTTTCTAGCGATATACAGGCGCGCACTGTATCGAGCAAGTCATCGCCTCAGCAAGGCGCACTATTTTTCGCTAAAACTCGATTTTCCGATCTCCAATCCTCACATTTAACAGGTGAACAATGAATTCTTCAGTTATGGCTAAAGAAGCCAGAGAAGCTCCTTTGGTAATACAGAATCAGTTGTCTAGCAACGATGACAACGTAAAGCGAATTGCCGATAAGCTTCGCAGTATTAACCCTCAACTCATCTACATTATTGGGCGCGGTACCTCGGATCACGCTGGGGTATTTGGTAAATATTTATTTGAAACTGAGCTGGGTATACCCGTATGTAGCGCAGCCCTTAGTATTGCTGGGGTATTTAATAAGCAATTAAACCTAAACAACGCAGTGGCTTTTGTAATATCACAGTCGGGAAGAAGCCCAGACATTTTAAGGCAAGCCGAATCTGCCAAAAAGGGCGGTGCGTTTACTATTGCTATTGTGAACGATGAAACGTCGCCGCTAGCCCATTTGGTCGATGCGGTTATCCCCATCTCTGCTGGCGAAGAAAAAGCCGTAGCCGCAACTAAAAGCTATCTAGCGACGCTGTCTGCGCTGTTACACTTGTGCGGACACTGGGGTAAAAACGATGAACTACTTTCATCGCTACAGCAATTGCCAGCTAGCTTAGATTCAGTGGTGAGCGCCCCCATGCAGCTAACCACTGAGTTTCTAAGGGCAACGCGAAACACCATTATACTGGGGCGCGGCTTTGGCTATGCTATTGGTCGTGAGGTGGCGCTTAAACTAAAAGAAGTGTTAGGCATTCATGCCGAGGCTTTTAGTAGCGCAGAGTTTATCCATGGCCCAGTCACATTGGTAGAGCAGCAACTCAAGGTAATTTCGTTACTTGTTAACGATGAAAGTGAAGCACTGCACAGGGCCATTATTGGAGATGTAATAGGCCGCGGCGCTCAATGTACTGAAATAAACGCAGGTAGCGCGATTACTTCTGCCAGAGCGATTACTACTGCTAGAGCGATTACTACTGCTAGAGCGATTACAGATAGTGGCCTTCACCCTCGTTTGCTACCCTTGCTAATAATGCAGCGTTTCTACTTAGATATTGAACATATTGCGGTGGAGATGGGGCTTAATCCAGACACGCCGCCAGGGCTTAATAAGGTAACGAAAACACAATGAAAAAAACTATCTATGTCGATTCAATCTTAGTCAACGCTGAATGGAAAACGCAGCAGGTGATTATTGTTGAAGACGGCACTATTTCTGACATTGTCGACGCTGCTAAATTCGCTACCGGCAGTGAAATGACTGCAAATAGTAAACACCTCGCTAGCATGGTGAATGTTGACGAGCGTATTGAAGGTACTGTTATACCTGGCTACGTAGATACCCAGGTGAATGGCGGTGGCGGCGTTATGTTTAATCATGCCCCCACACTGGAAAGCTTAAACATTATCGCTGACGCCCATGCGCAATTTGGCACTACGAGTTTGTTTCCCACGCTTATCACCGATGACTTTGCCACCATTTGCAGCGCTGCCGACGCTATATCGCAGGCTATACGCTTAAATCACCCCTCCATCATGGGCGTTCATTTTGAAGGGCCGCATTTGTCGGTAGCGAAAAAAGGGGTTCATAAAGCGGCTCATATCAGATCAATTTCTGATGAAGAGTTGGCGGTGTACACGCGAAAAGACATTGGCCAAGTTATTGTTACCGTGGCGCCCGAAAATGTGTCGCCTGAGGTCGTTCAAATCCTAGTTAAAGAGAATGTGATTGTTGCGCTAGGCCATTCAAATGCGCCATATGAGGTGGTACAGCAAGCCCTTGATGCTGGTGCTACTGGGTTCACCCACTTATTTAATGCCATGTCGCCATTAACCTCTAGAGAGCCAGGCATGGTAGGTGCTGCACTTTTATCTGATGCCGTTTGCGGGCTGATTGTTGACCATCAACACCTTCATAAAAAGTCGGCAGAACTCGCCTGCAAAGTAAAAGGGGAAGAGGGCATTATGCTTGTCACCGATGCCATGGCTCATGTTGGGGGAGCACAAGACACCGTTGCCTTCTTTGATACTGAGATCACTCGAACGGGGGAGAAGTTAACCACACCCGATGGCACATTAGCCGGCAGCTGTTTAGATATGCACTCGGCGCTACGTCATTGCGTTAATGATTTAGGCATCACGCTAAAAAGTGCCAGTGTAATGGCAAGTACCACGGCGTCTTGCTTCACTCGCACTCAGCGTAACATTGGGCAGTTAGTAACAGGGGCTGCCGCTAATTTTGTTGTACTTGATGAGCAGCTTCACCTTAAACAAGTGTGGCAGCACGGCAATATCTTAAAGAGAGCATAATATGACCCTACATGCCCAAACAAGCGTGGCGCCGCCAAGCGGCCTAGCGCGCTACACCCCAATAGTAAGTATTGGGCTACTGTTTTTTATATTTGGTTTTATCACCTGGCTTAACGGTGCGCTTATTCCATTTTTACAAATGGTGTGCGAACTCACTGAAATTCAAGCCTTGCTTATTGCCTTTTGTTTTTACATTGCCTACGTGGTGATGGCGCTACCGATGGCGAAAATACTTGAGAAAACAGGCTATCAAAAGGGCATGAGTTTAGGGTTGGGTATTATTGCTCTTGGGTGTGCGCTGTTTGTACCTGCCGCCCTAAGCGCATGGTTTCCCATATTTTTACTCGCGCAATTTGTTGTGGGCAGTGGGTTAACCATACTGCAAACCGCCTCTAACCCTTTTATCGTGCGATTAGGCAGTGAAGAAAGCGCGGCTGCGCGAATAGCGTTTATGGGGCTTTTAAACAAGGCCGCTGGCGTATTAGCACCCATTATATTTACCGCGCTAGTGCTAAATGGCTTACCTGATGTGAATCAGGAAATGCTATCTGCAATGGCAGAGCAAGAGCGGGCGGCGCTAATTAACGATATGTCGGTGTCTCTTATACAGCCTTACATAGGAATGGCTATTGCGCTTGCAGTGCTTGCGCTGGGTTTTACAAAAATTAATTTACCCGCCATTGGGGAAGGTAATTCTGAGCAGGCTTGCAATGTAGACAGTAGCCTTAATACCCCGCAAGCTGACAAACGTATTTTGCAGTTCCCTCACTTGGTGTTGGGCGCAGTCAGTCTATTCTTTTACGTAGGGGTAGAGGTAGTGGCTGGCGACACAATAGGTTTGTACGGTTCATCCCTTGGTGTTGATAACGCGACAACGTTAACCTCGTACACAATGGTAGCTATGGTAATTGGGTATGCCATTGGTTTGGTGTGTATTCCTCGGTTATTCTCTCAGCAGGCGGCGCTGCTTGGCTCTGCTGTTACTGGTGTGCTATTCACCTGCGCCATTTTGTTTGCATCAGATACAAGTACTTCAATTTCAGATGCCTTATGGGGCTGGGCTGGAATTCAGGTATTGCCAAACAGCGTAGCGCTTATCGCACTGTTGGGTTTTGCTAACGCGTTAGTATGGCCTGCAATTTGGCCGCTGGCTCTCAATAATTTAGGTAAATATACCGCGCAAGGCTCTGCGCTACTTATTATGGGAATAGCCGGTGGCGCCATATTGCCAATGGTATATGGCGGTGCAAGTGAGTGGGTAGGCGGGCAGCATGCCTACGCTATTATGTTGCCTTGCTATTGCTTTATTGGCTACTACGCTATTTGGGGAAGTAAAAAGCAAATTTGGTAAGCGGTTAGCTTGGTGAAGCGCAGTTTTGTTAAGTGGCTGTCTTGTTGAGTGGCAATTTGTTAAGCGAAAGGGCGGTGGTGAGAACGAGTGGCGAATGTGCGTGGCCAAAAAAAGTATCGAAAACTTTGCCCTTAGTATTTGAACTTTTGAAACTCGCCATTGCCCGACGTATTGTAACTGTCAAAAACTGCAACTGGCAAAACCACAGTTACCAACAATTGGCTAGGTGGCTTGTATTTAAACAATATGTTTATGGCTTTATTTTTTAAAGGGTACAGCTCATCGGGTTAATTGACATTCACGAAATGACAAGGAGCTTTAATGAAGCTTATTAAGACAACATTGCTCACCGCCGCCTTAACCGCAGGACTAAGTGCAGGTGCAGCCATTGCACAGGAAACAAATACACAAGCCGTAAAAGCTCAAGAACAGCAGAGCGCCACACAACAGGTGCAAATTTCTGAAAAGCAGGTAGATCAGTTTGTTGATGCCTATTTAACAGTTCAGTTAATAGGGCAGAAGTATCAAGCAGAAATTCAGGCCACTGACGATCAGGCAAAGGCCAAAGATCTCCAGCAAGAAGCCAGAGACAAAATGCAAACCGCGATTTCCGACAGCGGTATAGCCATGCAGAAATACCGTGAAATTTCTCTTGCCGCTAATCAAGATGAGGCGTTACGAGGCCGCATTTCCGAAAAGCTTACCGTAGAGCTAGAGTCGCGCCAGCAGGCCCAAAACGTCGACAGTTAAGCTGCATCGTATTCACGCATTCTCAATAAAACGCTGCATCAATATGTAGCGTTTTTTATTTTGCGCTCTCTACTTTTCCCTTATTGGCAAACCTGCTCTGTAAACTCTCTTTAATCTGGCTCAACAGGTTCTCCTCGAAGGCTCTTCTAAAGCTCTTCTTCCCCCCTTTATGAATATAACCTTTTCTGATGTTATCTAGTATCTACATCAGGTTTTCAAATGTAGTGATAAGAATTATCAATTTGTTACGCGATTGTTACCTATCTATACTCATCATCGTTTTCTATCTTTCAACAAGAGTAAAGTGGAATGTCCAACACCACCGCCCTACATGCGAAGCACCTAGAAGCTGGTGCCAAAATGGTCGACTTTTTCGGCTGGGATATGCCGATTAATTATGGTTCTCAAATTGAAGAACATCACGCCGTGCGCCAAGACGCCGGTATGTTTGATGTGTCTCATATGACCATTGTTGACGCGAAAGGCCCGCAGGCAAAAGCGTATCTTCAATACCTTTTGGCAAACGACGTTGCCAAGCTGAAAGACAAAGGCAAAGCCCTTTATAGCGGTATGTTGAATGAAGAGGGTGGGGTTGTTGATGACCTTATCGTGTATCACTTTGACGAAACTAATTACCGCCTAGTAGTTAACTCAGCCACTCGCGAAAAAGATATGAACTGGCTGTTGAGCAAAGCGGAAGGTTTTGACGTAACCATCAACGAACGTTCTGAGTTCGCGATGATTGCAGTGCAAGGCCCGAATGCAAAAGAAAAAGCGGCAACGCTTTTCAGCGCGGCCCAAAAAGAAGCAGTAGCCGGCATGAAGCCGTTCTTTGGTGTACAAGCTGAAGACCTTTTCATTGCAACAACAGGCTATACCGGTGAAGCGGGCTACGAAATTATGGTGCCAACGGCGCAAGCGTCAAGCTTTTGGCAAAGCTTGTTAGATGCAGGCGTTAAGCCATGCGGCCTAGGCGCACGAGATACATTGCGTTTAGAGGCTGGCATGAACCTTTACGGTCAAGATATGGATGAAACTATATCGCCACTTGCCGCTAACATGGGCTGGACAATTACCTGGGAGCCAGCAGACAGAGACTTCGTTGGCAGAAAAGCCCTTGAAGCATTGCGTGAAACAGGTACCGACAAGCTCGTTGGCTTGGTAATGACTGAAAAAGGCGTACTGCGCCACGGCCTAAAAGTAAAAACAGACAGCGGCGAGGGGGTTATCACTTCAGGTACGTTTTCACCCACTTTAGGCCACTCTATTGCCATGGCACGAGTACCTAGCAATGTGGGTGACACAGTAGAAGTGGAAATGCGCAAAAAGTGGGTTACAGTAAAAGTGGTTAAGCCCTCCTTTGTTCGCAACGGAAAAAGTGTTTTATAAGTTTACGTCTCAAGTTTGTAAAATTGACAAAGATTAATAGGAACGATTATGAGCAACATCCCAACTGATTTACGTTATGCCGCTACCCACGAATGGGTTCGCTCTGAAGGCGACGGTGTTTTTACTGTAGGTATTTCTGAGCACGCACAAGGTTTACTTGGCGACATGGTTTTCGTTGAGCTACCTGATGTGGGTGACGCGGTAACTACTGGCGACGACGTGTGTGTTGCTGAGTCGGTTAAAGCGGCTTCTGATGTTTACACGCCAATTACGGGTGAAGTAATAGAAGTTAATGCAGACCTAGAAGACTCGCCAGAGCTAGTAAACTCTGACCCATACGGCGAAGGCTGGATGTTTAAGATTAAAGCGGAAGACCCTGCAGAAGTAGAAAGCTTGCTTGACGCAGAAGGTTATGAAAACAGTATTGACGAAGAGTAATTCGTTACGCTGATAGAAAGATACACAGTTGAAAAAGGGGCATGAATATTATTCAGCCCCTTTTTAACTTTTAGATTTAACGACGCCCTTGCGGCAACCATTAAGAGTGCTTAACAACGTTATGTCGAATACTTCTCCTACATTGGCTCAATTAGAGCAAAAAGATACGTTTATCCGTCGTCATATTGGCCCGGGTAAAGGCGAAATTGAAGAAATGCTGTCTGCCATTGGTGCTAGCTCATTAGATGATTTAATTGAGCAAACCGTACCGGCAGGTATTGCGCTACCAGAACCATTAAAATGCGGCGAAGGTGCGACAGAAGTTGAAGCATTAAGTGAGTTGAAAGCGGTTGCGGCGAAAAACAAAATTAACCGTTCGTTTATCGGAATGGGTTACTACGATACCCATGTACCGAACGTTATTTTGCGTAATGTGCTAGAAAATCCAGGTTGGTACACGGCGTACACGCCTTATCAGCCAGAGATTGCGCAAGGGCGTTTAGAAGCTATTTTGAACTTCCAGCAAGTAACCATCGATTTAACAGGCTTAGAGCTAGCATCTGCATCATTGCTAGATGAGAGCACAGCAGCAGCCGAGGCGATGGGCCTTGCCAAGCGTGTATCGAAAAACAAAAAAGCGAATATCTTTTTTGTGTCTGACGATGTGCACCCACAAACACTAGACGTTGTGCAAACTCGCGCAGAAATGTTTGGTTTTGAAATTGTGACTGGCCCTGCAGAAGAAGCCGCAGAGCACGATGTGTTCGGTGCGCTTCTACAATACCCAACTAGCACGGGCGAAATTAAAGATATTTCTGACATTATTGCCGCCGTACAAGCGAAAAAAGGGATTGTGGCAGTAGCGGCAGACTTAATGAGCTTAGTTATGCTTAAGTCGCCTGGCGAACTAGGCGCAGACGTTGCACTAGGTAGTGCGCAGCGCTTTGGTGTACCAATGGGCTATGGCGGTCCTCATGCTGCTTTCTTCGCCACCCGTGAGAGCTACAAGCGTTCATTGCCAGGGCGTATTATTGGTGTAAGTAAAGACACACGCAATCGCCCAGCACTGCGTATGGCACTGCAAACTCGCGAGCAACACATTCGCCGCGAAAAAGCGAACTCAAACATTTGTACCGCGCAGGTATTACTTGCCAACATGGCAAGTTTTTACGCCGTATACCACGGCCCGCAGGGCTTAAAAACCATCGCCGAGCGCATTCACCGTTTTGCTGACATACTTGCTACCGGCCTTACACAAAAAGGCGCTAGCAAAGGCGTAGCCCTTAAGCACAGCACGTACTTCGATACACTCACTGTAATGGTTGAAAACAAAGAAGACGTACTCGCAAAAGCCTATGCCAATGGCATGAACTTACGTTCAGATTTAGACGGTGCAGTAGGCGTAGCGTTAGATGAAACTACTACTCGCGAAGACATTCTTGCGTTATTCAACGTTATTTTAGGTGATGATCACGGTTTAAGTGTTGAAGACCTAGACGCAGAAGTAACTACACAAGGCGTTAAGTCTATTCCAGAAGAGTTAGTGCGTACTAGCGACATTTTGACTCACGAAGTGTTCAATAAGTATCACTCTGAAACTGAAATGCTGCGTTATATCAAAAGCCTTGAAAACAAAGATTTGGCATTAAACCATTCAATGATTTCATTGGGCTCTTGCACCATGAAGCTAAACGCGACGGCAGAAATGATACCCGTAACCTGGGCCGAATTTGGGCAATTGCACCCGTTTGCGCCACTTGATCAAGCCGTAGGCTATCAAGAAATGATTGCAGAATTAGCTGAGTGGCTCATTGATGTAACGGGTTACGACGCACTTTCTATGCAGCCTAACTCAGGTGCACAGGGCGAATATGCTGGCCTATTGGCTATTCAGCGTTACCATGAAAGCCGCGGCGACAGCCACAGAAACGTATGCTTAATACCAAGTTCTGCTCATGGTACTAACCCAGCGTCTGCGCAAATGGTTAGCCTAAAAGTAGTGGTAGTAGCGTGTGACTCAAACGGTAACGTAGACCTTAACGACCTTCGCAAAAAAGCGGAAGAAGTGGGCGACAACCTATCGTGCGCAATGATCACGTACCCGTCTACCCACGGTGTTTACGAAGAAACGGTTAAAGAAATATGTGACATCGTTCACGAGCACGGCGGCCAGGTTTACATGGACGGCGCTAACATGAATGCGCAGGTGGGTATTACATCACCAGGCTTCATTGGCTCAGACGTATCGCACCTTAACTTGCACAAAACGTTCTGCATTCCACACGGTGGTGGCGGCCCAGGTATGGGGCCAATTGGCGTTAAATCGCACCTTGCACCGTTTTTACCTAATCACACCGTGATTAACGTAGAAACTGCGGGTAAAGACTGCGGCGCAGTAAGCGGTGCACCATGGGGTAGTGCGTCTATTTTGCCTATCAGCTACATGTACATCAAAATGATGGGTAGCGAAGGCCTACGCCGTGCAACTGAAGTGGCCATTCTTAACGCGAACTACGTGGCTAAGAAGCTAGAAGGGCACTTTGAAATACTTTACAAAGGCAACAACGACCGTGTAGCCCACGAATGTATTATCGACCTTCGCCCACTAAAAGAAGCCAGTGGCGTAACCGAGCTAGACATTGCTAAGCGCTTAAACGACTACGGTTTCCACTCACCAACAATGAGCTTCCCAGTGGCAGGCACATTAATGGTAGAGCCAACGGAGTCTGAAGCGAAATACGAGTTAGACCGTTTCATTAATGCCATGATTAGTATTCGCCAAGAAATAGCGAAAGTGGAAAGCGGCGAGTGGGATGCAACAGATAACCCACTGCACAATGCACCGCACACGCTAGCTGACATCTGTGACAGCGACTGGAACCGCAGCTACGACCGCATGCTAGCGGCGTACCCAGCACCAGAAGTACACAGAAACAAATTCTGGCCAACGGTTAACCGTATTGATGACGTATACGGCGACCGTAACTTAATTTGTTCTTGCCCAAGTATAGAGAGTTATATTGAGGGGTAGGTTGGTGTCGAAGTACTGATACTGATTTGAGAGGCGAACCGTTTGGTTCGCCTTTTTTGTGTCACAAAGGTATGTGACGGATAGTGATCGTTCATATTTTGAGCTGTGTTAAGAACAGACCTATTATGTTCTTTTACAAAGTTGACTCACGACTTAAAGACCTTCGAGATGCTAGTTTATTGACTCGCTGTATCGGCACAGCAGAAGGTCGTTGACGAATTCAAAACGGTAAAAGTGGTTCACATAAATTAACTCTAACCCCTTTTAGTTCCAATTTTCTGTCTCAAAAATGTTAACGGCTTATCCAATCTAGTATTTTCTGGTTTACCAGCTCTGGCTCTTCTCTATGCAGGAAATGGCCAGAGTTTGGTATTAACTCCCACTGATAGTCTGCTTCATTGGTGAAAAACTCCTTTGCTCGCGGAAGCATCTCTTTGCGCATATCACACTCTCCGCATAGCACCTTGGTAGGGGTAAGAATTGGGTTATCTAGCTTTTCAAACAGTTTGGCCAGATTTGGGTCGCGATACTTTTTCTGAATCGCTGAACGGTAATAGGCCAAAGTATGTTCAAATGATTGTCCCCAACGCATGCTTTCCACAACCTGATCAACATGCTCTCTGTCTTTAAAATCTGGGGACCAAAGTCGCCACAAAAACTTTAGGAACCAACCCTTGGTCGACCGAATGATAAGTTCAGGTATCACGGGTAACTGAAACAAAAACCAATGAAAAGAACGAATACAATGTTTAGGATGTTTTCTGAGAGTGCGTTTAATTTCCGATGGATGGGGGACAGCCATAATCATAGCTCTCTTAAATCTTTCAGGAAATGCACCTAGTACGCCGTAACTGATTGCAGCTCCCCAGTCTTGTCCTATCAAGAAGGTGTCTTGACCATCATCTAGTGAATCTGCCAATGTGAGTATGTCTAGAGCCAGCGTTGCTCTATCAAAGAAACTGTTTGCACTCACTTGAGTTGGCGCATAACCTCGGGTAAAGGGGGCTACTACCCGATAACCATTCTGACTCAGAAATCGAATCTGGTGCTCCCAGCTATATGCATTGTCAGGGTATCCGTGAACTAAGATGACCAACGGCCCATTGCCCGCCTCCAAATAGCAATATTTAGCACCATTTAGATTCAATTCCTTTATATCGGCATAATTGATCGGTTTTAAGCCAATGTTTTGTTCAATCACTGTTTTATGACTCTAAATCAGTTGCTAATGATTACAGCAGTATATTGCAAAGGAAATATACAAACTGTCGCCCAAATTACAGTCGACAGCTCAGCTTCCTTTCAGTAACAAAATCAGCGTAGAAAACTTACTGCATATCTATGATTTTAAATATTTAATTTTACTTGAAGTAGCGAAACAATAAGTTGAACTGCTACTCCTTCTCTCTTGTCCAAGAGCCTCGGTCTATAGTCCACGACTGTTTAGATGATGAAAATTAACAGCAATTACAATCGGGGTCAGAACGAAGTTAAATTATTCGTGATGAAACCTGCTGAGGACAGGTTCGCTGAAACGTATTATTTGCCACCAAGTTTACCGTTCAAACAGAAAAGTTGTTGAGTCCGCTTTGGGCGTGGAGCCGAAGTAACAATCAAACAATGTGTAATGACCACTTCTGGCAAATATCGGAATCAAGAGCAGAGAGTCTTGAATGTCCGTTGTTTGTCTTTAGAGAACTATTAAGGCTGTTTTAGCTTATGTCCGTTTTGCGCCCGCAATAGTCGTTAAAATAAGTAACAAATAGCCAAAACTATTTATCCCTCCTCTCCGTTCTTTATTTTCTTGCGTAAATTAATTAACCGCGTCTTATAGGCACCATTTTCAACATTCTCTTTATAGCTCATTACCAAAACTTTCTCTCTCATTTCAAGCGCCATAGCTAAATCGCCTTTTGCCTCATATCCATCTGCCAAGCTGTCGTAGGCATCTGCTTTGTTTGGAAAACTTGATACGTTTTTCTTGAAAATCGCAATGGCAGATTCAAAGTCTTGCTGCTTCAGCGCGGCATAGCCAGCGTGATTTACCGCTTTATATTCTGGTTTTGCTTGAAAGTTATATTTTTGAGAAAGGTCTTTGTAGTACTGCTGTATCGCAGGAAGGCCTTTTTGTATTAGTGAGCCTGAAGGGCGTAGCGAGTTCAATTGCTTTTGAAGGGCCAAGCTCATACCTGCAAGGGCCGTTGTATTGTGGCTTTCAGACGTATCTAATTCAGCATCAAAGGCAAATCCATTCCGCGTGCTGTTTTTCAATAGCTCAGAATACCGTTCAAATGTACTAAGCATATGCCCACCTTCGCTGCCCATATTTACATAAAGGTATTTATTGAGATCGCTATCGGCATTGAAAAACTTTTCTGCTTTTGGAAATATCACTTTGTCGTGCCACCACAAACTTGGGCTAAAAGCGAAGTAGGCTTGAAACATTTCGGGCCGTTCATGCAAAGCGTATACAGTGAATAAAGCGCTTAACGAATGCCCAGCAATAATTGCGTAGTTGTTGGTACGATAGTTCGATGCAACATAAGGCTTTAGCTCTTGTTCTAGAAAATCTAAAAAGTTGTCTGCGCCACCTGATACTCCCCACTCGTTATAGCTTTCATCATAAGTAGGTGTGAAATCTCTTGCTCGTTCAGTGTTTGTAATGCCTATAACAATCATTTCCTGCGCCATACCAGACTGATTCAGCAGGTCTAGCGTACCAACGGTATGTGCGAAGTTGCGCTGACCGTCCAGCAAATATAAAACAGGGTAGGTGGTGTCTTTATAGCGTGCATAATTGTTGGGTAGGTGAATAAGCAAATCTCGTGACTCATTCAGTACTTCTGAGGTTATCGTTATAACTTCCGCATTGCCTCGTACTTTAGCATTTACGTGAAAGCTAAGGCTCAATACTATGCCAATCAAAATGCTGGAGAGCTTTTTATTCATTTGAAATTCCTTTTTCACGGTGATGGGGACAGGTTCTGTTATTTAAAATCAAAAACTTAAGCTGTCACAGATGTCTAAAGTTGTCAAAAAAATGCCGAGTGATTGATGCGTTTTCTATCATAGCGGCAGGGGCCATGTCATAGTTACTGCAATGGATGTCGCGGCAGCTGTAGATTTGTTTATTAGGTTATAAAAAAGTTCCGACTTAACTTTTTTACCTCTGGACTTTATGGCACCAAATTAAACATTCTCACATCGCCTTCAGCATAAATCTCACATTTATTACTAACGTTATGTTTATACCGGTACTGTTCACATTGACTAAGTGCTAGCTGGTTGGCTTCATGTTGAGAGGGTTTATTAACCACATAGAAGTATGCGTAGGCTCCATTGTCCCCTAAGGCAAGCGCAAAAGCCTTCTTATATTTGAAGTCAAAATATTTGTTAAAAGCCTGATTAATTTTAGCGATTCGGTTATTACCAGAGTTTTCGTTCTCTGCCGCTACATCGAGTATTTCATCCTTAAATGAAAGGGTATTTAGAAACTGCTCCGCCTCTTTGCTACTTTTGCTCTTAAAGCTATTGTATAGATTACGATAGAAATCTATTTTTTCGTCGTCATTTAAGTTGATATCAGCTAGGTGGGATTGCACAACTTCCGGCTCGGAATAGCTCAGTTTTTTTAAGAAATCAATTTTAAAGCGATTAGTATCAATATTACTTTGTTCGGATATCCACGCTAAGGCATCATCGGCTCTTTTGTTTGGCCATGCTCGCATAATATCTTTTAGCGTCTTAACTTCATTTGAAGCATTTGCTAAAAAATGGTTTGCGGCATCTTCCGGTGAATCGCTCATCCAAAAGTAAAAAGCGGTTTGTTCCAAATTTTCGCGCTCAGCGATATCTTCAATCTGATTTAAGCGTTCAAATAAAGCGGTAGGGTCTATTTTCACCCAATCAATAATCGCCGACTTTAATATCGACATATCATCTAAGCGCCTTAGTTCATTAAATAGGTTTAGATGTTCTTCGCTTGTTTCCAATTCAAAGCCTATCGAAGTCAAACTATTTTTAAGGCTGACTCCCATATCTTTAAACATTTCGAGGGTATCTATTAACTGCGGTAAATCGGCTTTAGCTAGCACATTTAACAAAGTGGAGTTTGCGCTTAAATCGATGTCTTCGTGAGCAAACTCAAGCATTTGGTTTAAATACTCAAAGCCTAGGTCAGGTCTTTTTTCAGCAATTTGTGCCTTAATGAATGCTGAGTAATTTGGAAAGTCTGGCATTGGGTTGTAATGCTCTGCGAAAGCTAATGCTTGTTCAGGGGCTTTTTCTATCAATTGCGCAGTCATAATCTGATAGAGCTTATTTCGTTGAAATTCATCGCTATTTTCGAACCACGGAGCTAACGCTAATAGTTCTTCGGTAGATAATGCTTCTAGTAATGCAACCAGTTTTAGAATTGGCTTTGCTTGTCTAGGGTTTTCTTCTATCGCAGCTAATAGTTCGCCCACTTCAGCAGTAATATCTTCCATTGAACTAGGGGAGCTTTCGGACAGATTCGACAATAATTTATCTGCGGCATTGTGATTAACACTAAGCGTGTTTTTTGCCTCTAGTGACGATTCTTTATCGTTGGACGTGCTTTTTGAGTCAGTAACTCTATCTGAATTTGGTGTTGCTTGTTGCGCAGTATTACGACCAACCGCAAAGGCTAACGCGGATGTGACAATGATGAGAATTATCCAATAACTTGCTTTCATGTGACCTCTCGAAGATGATTAATATAGCAGAGAGACACAATTGAATAGACAGCCCTCCTTAGCTACTAAGTGCTAAGCCTAACAGGTTTTTTTACGAGGCACACATAATTCACCATTTTTACAACCTAGCTATGTTTGGTAAGTTTTAGTCCGCTAGCTTTGTAGTTTACAAGCACATAATGTCGCCTCTTTCAGTAGCCAACATGTTTTACAGTTTAAAAGCCCTTATTGACTTCAATGGTGAAACCAGCAAGATTTATACAACTGAGAAACTATTAGCGAAGACTATACTTTGACCCCCTTAAAGAAGGTAAGCAGCCCAGCTTCATCAAAATATGTGGATATGGTGTTTAAGTTCGCCGTATGTTGTGTTGCCTTAGCCTTGCTCAGCGCCTGCTTTTCTTCCGTTCAACCAGTTGATAAAGCCTCATCCACAGCATTAGCATTTAGCCCGAGCGATGACGCACGTTTTTCAAATGAAGTGATGAACGTGGCACCTTTTTTACCAGCGAACCAGATTAACCGACAGGAACAATGCAAGGTAGCTAATGCAGATGCAGGTTTTAAAACCTCAAGTGAAGTTAATTACGCGCAATACGGATGGGAAGAGCGTATCGCTCATCAAACGGAATTCTTTGATATTCCAGAGCAAGAGGGGCGTGTTCTCATCGTAGATTTTGCTCAGGCAGAGGATGCGTTGGCGTATCGTTATTTAAGTAACGATAATAGTCACAATACCCTTTATGAGCCGTGGAGTTCATCGAAGATATTTGCCTTTACTGGCGCTGTTGCAAAATTACGTGAACAGGGCTTAGGGGCGCAGGCACAAATTGGCAGCACCTATGTTGCTGATATGATCACCTCTATATATACTTATGAAGCCTTTGGTACCTCAATAAGCAACTCAAATGAACTCGCCACTTTGTTTGCCAATATTGCCGGCCGAGATAATCTCAGCGCGCTGTTTTATGATGATTGGTTAAAGCTTTCAACACCAAACATATTTTTTCGAGGCGCTTATGGGCCTAGCGCCTACAAGCCTAATTCGTATGAGTGGCAAATGCTTAATGGCATGAAGCGTGCGGAATTACGGCCCTATTTGAACGCAGCGGATGACCCAGGGTATGTAAATTATCGCTGCGAGAGCTGCGGATTAACAGGCAACAAGCCGATGACAACGCTGGCACAAGCGGAGTTTTTAAAGCGACTGGCCAGCCATGAGCGCGACCCACTTACTCAGCATTCTGCTCTTGAGGCCGCTGATGTTAAAACGCTTTTCTATGGTGACGGAAATTCATTAGGTAATAAACGCTTTGCAGGTATGAGTGCTGGGATCTCAGTCATGCTGCAGCATGCAATTGCTAACAGTATTCAGGTTAATAAAGGCACAAGTACAAGTACAAGCACAAGTAAAAGCGCCAAAGTCATTTTAGACGAAGCAACTCAGGGGGAATGGCGTGTATTTCAAAAAATAGGGTGGGGGCCAAGTGAAACTCGCGGTACCACAGAGGTGGTAGTGCTTGCACATGTATGTGTCCCGTATTACCAAGGCGGTCGAGAGTTCACCGTTAGCGCGCAGGTATCTGTGCCTAATGCAGATGCAAGTTTGCTTCCTGCTGCCGGTAAAAAAATGCAAAGATTATTAGAGAAAACCATGAATAAGCTTTTATAAATGTATCTGGTTTTTGGTTCCTATCGCTTTAATCCCTTTAGAGTAAACCGTTTAATGCCCACCTGCTGTTAATCTGTTTTTAATGTTCAGTAAAAGTACTCTTAACCATAGATGTATATGCTTAATAGCATCAAATACAAAGCGACTTGCCTTGTATTATTCAATGCTATTTAGGTGGGAGTTTACTCATGAAAATACGTCCTCAATCAATAATGAAAGCTACTCTTTTAACTGCTTCAGTGATTATCGCGACTGGCTGCGCTGCTGTGGCAAAACCCCAAATGAGTAACGGCACAACCAAAAGCGCGGCTGCAATGAAGTCTCAAAGCGCAGATGATGTGCTTTTGTATTCAAACCAATGTATTACTGAACGAGAGGTAGTGAATGCTCAGAAAATGTGGGGTGATGGCATTGTTAGAATTGGCAGCGTATTTTCTAACAAAGGTGATTACTCTAACGAAGCTGCTGATTTTATTCAGGAAATGTACGGCTATGATTTAAGCAGCGTTTTATTTAAGCCCACGCTAGCGGCCAACGATCAGTTTAGATCGAGTTTTGATGCTGCACTGTCGTACTTCGTAGGTGGAAACGATGCCTACGAAGAAGATAAGGGTTTTGCGATAAAGCCGTATACCAAAGTGAAGTTCGACAACGTGGGAATTATCAATAATAGCTGCCGTATGGCTGTTGCAATGGGTAATTATTATTTCACTGACACCACAGGTGGCGAAACCAAAGTGGAATATACATTTGCGTACGTGAAAGACAGCGAAGGTGATTTGCGTATTGTCGCTCATCAGTCGTCACTTCCTTATAACCCATCATCAAATTAAACCTCGCTATTAGCGCGATATGAAATACTTCATATCGCGCTACCTCTCATTTAAGCACTATAAAGCTCATCACACCGAGGTTTCTATGCGCACGATAAAAAATATAATAACCACTATTACCGCTTTATCATTACTGCTGATGTGCACCGCTGAATCGCATGCAACAACAAACGATTTTCAATCTTGGAATGCTGTTGCCCTTGCCGGTAACGCTGATAAAGCGGGCGACCTGCAATTTTGGTTTGATGGGCACCTGCGATTTAAAGACGATGCTTCTCAACTGGGTGTGTCGATATTTCGCCCCAGCATTGGTTATCGTATGTCTGACGACCTCACGTTGTGGTTAGGTGTCGCTAGAATCACGATAGATTCAGAAGCCGGTACTGTAGAAGAAGACCGTCTTTGGCAGCAAGCAACCTACTCGCTTCGACCATTTTTAGGCGGCAACGTGTCTGCACGAACCCGTCTTGAGCAGCGCTATCGCAACGACCAAGGTGACGACGTAGGCCATAGAATTAGACAATTTGTTCGTTGGGAAAAGCCGCTAGGCGACAAGTGGTCTTTTGTTGTGTGGGATGAGCTATTCGTTACGCTAAATGATACTCAGTGGGGGCAAGCAAGTGGGTTTGATCAAAATCGATTCTATGCGGGCCCCGCTTATCAACTTAACGACACATGGCGCGTTGAAATGGGATATATGAATAACTACATTCATTCGCCCGGTGCTTCTTCAGCAGAGGCTCAAATTAACCACAATCTTTCTCTTACGTTTTTCGGATCGTGGTTTTGAGTATGAACAAAAAGCAGAACTACTTGGAGTTGCGTTTATCCAACGCGTATTGAACCGCCATTCTTGCGGCGCCTGCACCAATGCCTGATACCACTGCCCAAGTTACGGCTTCTCGAAGATCGGTATTTTCACTTCCTTTGTCTTTAGGGGCAGGTTCGTTTGTCACTTTTTCCCACGATTTTTGAAGTGTTTTTCTGGCAAGCATGCCTGCTGATGCAGCGGCAAGGCCAATGCCTACGGTCGTAATTAATTTGTCACTCATAATATTCTCCTTAAATTGGTAGTGAAAACTTTGTAGTGAAACTTACTGGTGAGAAATGAGATGTAGAAAGTTTGTGAGAAACAGCTATCGCAAGCTGCGATGGGTAATTAAACCCATCGCTCGGCTTGCGGTTGTCTACTTGCCTCTCACCATGTTCATCACGAGTGATACAACCAGTAAGATTAAGAAAACACCAAATATAATTTTGGCGATACCGGCCGCAGAACCTGCAATTCCACCAAATCCTAAAACGGCAGCAACTATTGCAACAACTAAAAATATTAATGCCCAACGTAACATAATGTATCCCTTCATTTTGTGAGTTCACAATTGAAGGTGCAAAGCATAGGCCTACTTTAAAAAGTTGCTTAAATTATTGTATGAAATGTAGCCGCAGTGAGGCCTGTAGAGCGATGGTGTAATAAAAAGGAAGTCCATCTTTTTATGCTATTGCACAACTAGCACAGGTCGATGGTGAGTATTTTTCCCAATAAAGCTGTAAATATTTCTTATTTTTAATTTGCAATTTTACCAATGTTGCATGGCCAAATTCATTCTTTTCTCACTTTGTTACAAGTTTCGCGTTAACAGGTGCATTATTTAGGCGTAGTTTAGAATTTGAACAACAAATAAAAAGAACGCTTCACTAACAATTACTACAAAGGAATGATCATGCTCAACATTAGCGGTCTCACCAAAACTTACCCCAATGGAGTTAAAGCCCTTAACGGCATCAACCTATCAATTCCCAAGGGAATGTTTGGGTTACTTGGCCCTAATGGTGCCGGCAAATCCTCTTTAATGCGAACAATCGCTACCCTTCAAACACCTGATACAGGTTCTATCCAATTTAATGGTATTGATGTGCTTGCCGATCCTAACGGGTTGCGACAATGCCTTGGCTACTTACCGCAAGACTTTGGGGTGTACCCGCGCATTAGTGCAGAGAAGCTGCTAGACCATCTAGCCGTGTTAAAGGGAATTAGCAGCAAAGCCGAGCGTAAAGACGCGGTGGAAAGCTTGTTGGTTCACACCAATTTGTGGCAGCACAGAGACAAAGCAGTAAGTGGTTATTCTGGAGGTATGCGTCAGCGCTTTGGTATTGCGCAGGCATTATTGGGCGACCCCGATCTTATTATTGTGGATGAGCCTACCGCTGGCCTCGACCCTGAAGAGCGCAATCGCTTTCACAACTTGTTAGTAAGCTTAGGTGAAGAGAAGGTTATTATACTCTCTACACACATTGTTGATGATGTATCAGAACTTTGCCCGAAAATGGCCGTGCTAGGGCAGGGAGAAATTTTATTAGAAGGTAACCCTATTAGTCTCACCACAGAACTGGCGGGACGCATTTGGCGCAAGCAGGTGAGTCAAGATGAGTACCGCGAACTTGAGCAGAGCCTGAATATCATTTCTGCCCGTTTAATTGCCGGTAAGCACGTTATTCATGTAATGGCCGACACGCCGCCAGAAGGGTTCGAACAAGCGCCAGCTAATTTAGAAGACGTGTATTTCTCTACCTTGCACAATAGCCGCGCTGCAACTGCTGCGTAAGGGGAATAACCATGTTTTTAAATAGCCTTACGTTTGAATGGCGATATTACCTTCGCCAACCTTCTTTTTACGTCACCATGTTGGCGTTTTTCTTGTTGCCTTTTTTGGCAACCACTACCGATAATATTCGTATTGGTGGCGGTGGAAACGTGCTGTATAACGGCTCGTTTGCTATTACTCAAACCGCGCTCATTATGGGTATTTTTGCGCTGTTTTTGTTGGTTAACTTTGTGTCGGGTACTGCTACACGAAACCACTCCAGCAATATGGGCGAGCTAATATACACTCGGCCAATTACGCCGCTGTCGTACCATTTGGGCCGCTTTTTAGGTGCCTACTTGGTCAGTATTTGCGTGTTTGCCATGGTGCCTATTGCTATTTTATTAGGCTCGTTAATGCCTTGGATAGATCAAGAGCGAATAGGGCCCACTAATCTAAGTTTCTATCTAACTACCTTTTTCTACTTCTCAGTGCCCAGCATGCTAGCACTCGGTATGATTTTTTATGCCGTTGCCCAGCGCCTTCGCTCAATAATGGCCGCATACTTGGTCGCAATGGGTATATTCATTTTCTACCTAATTAGCGGCGTAGTAACATCAGAGCCGGAGTACCGCACCATTGGCGCATTGTTAGACCCCTTTGGTCTTCGTACCTACGCCGAGATAACCCGATATTGGACAGTGTTTGATAAAAACACCACCGTTGTGTCATTAGAAGGTGTGTTACTGCAAAACCGTTTGATATGGCTTGGCATTGGCGCATTTATACTGGCCACTGTTGGCAGTATTTATCAAATGCGCTGGCAGCAAAAAAGCCGTAAAGAAAAGCCAAGTAAAGCCTCGACTGTGGCTCCACCCAAAACCCTTAACCTTACTATTAAAGCGAAGGCGGGTGGGCAGTTTGGTAAGTTACTAACTCGCATTGGCTTTGAAATGCGTCAAGTTATGTTTAGCCCAGCCCTTCTTGTGCTGATGATTTTTACGCTGTTCAATCTGTCTGCCCTGTACTTTGTGCCTATTGGCGGTGTGTACGGTACGCCAGATTGGCCGCTTACCTATAAAATGGTTGAGTTTATTCGCGAAAGTTTTGGGTTGATGATGCTAATTGTTATCACCTATTACAGTGGCGAGATTGTATGGCGTGAGCGCGGCTCTGGTATGGGCGATATCGTCGATTCAACACCCGCTTTCAACCTGATTTTTTGGGTATCTAAGCTGCTTGCAATGTGGGCGGTAACCGCTGTGCTATTTGCCATTGGTATTGTTTTTACCGTTACCTATCAGGCTACCCAAGGGTATTTCGACTTTGATTTTGGTACGTATTTAATTGGCATCTATTTTGTATCATGGGTTCCGTGGGCGCTATTGGCGGTTCTGGCATTCTTTATTCAGGTGCTAAGCCCGAATAAATTTGTGGGTATGCTGCTGTTTGTGGCGTACTTCATTGTTAGCTTAGTATTTGCTGAGCTAGGTTTAGAGCACAACATGTACAGCTTTAGCGACGCGCCAAGAGTGCTGTATTCCGACCTGAACGGCTGGGGCTGGTTCTTAGCGCCTTTCGCTTGGTACATGCTTTATTGGAGTGCACTTTCGTTAGCTCTATTCACCATTGGTTATGCATTGTGGCAGCGCGGGCCAGAAGTATCACTTAAACACCGTTTTAAGCTGCTAGGTTATCAGTTGGGGGCGTCTGGAAAGGCAGTGTTAGCAGTAAGCATTCTCGTGTTCGTACTTACGGGTGGCTACATTCACTACAACACCAAGGTAGTCAACACTTACCTTACCCAAGAGGAGACCTTTGAGCTTCAAGCTGAATACAAAAGTCAGTTTGGCCAGTATGAAGACGACTTAATGCCGGTCGTAACCCAGGTAAATGCGAACGTTGATATTTACCCAGAGGCCCGCCGTGTAGAAGTGTCGGCAGATATGACGATCAGCAACCCGTTTGATGAGCCAATTGCCCGCACCTTGCTGTCGATTCCACGGTTTACGACTACATGGGATGTGGTGATACCTGGCGCGCAAATTACCGAACGCTTCGACAACCTGTCTGCGGCGTGGCTAACCTTCGACAAACCACTAATGCCGGGTGAAACCAGAAAAGGAACCCTGTCAGCGCTGCGTGAGCATAA
This sequence comes from Alteromonas sp. 4NS20-0143, assembly GCF_057542855.1. Classification (NCBI taxonomy): domain Bacteria; kingdom Pseudomonadati; phylum Pseudomonadota; class Gammaproteobacteria; order Alteromonadales; family Alteromonadaceae; genus Alteromonas; species Alteromonas sp. 4NS20-0143. Next base: position 340,573 of record NZ_BAAJLR010000003.1, on the reverse strand, counting down.
GGGGTTCAAAGATGGCGGTTTCGACTTGCAGGTAGCTGAAAATGGCACATTTATCGATAATTTCTCGTTGTTTCCATCTTTTGGGTTTAACGGGCGTTATGTAATTTCAGACCGACACGAGCGACGTAAGCGGGATCTGCCAGAGCGCCCTCGGGCCTATAAACTGGAAGATACCTCACGTTATGCTGAAAGTGGGTTTGGTAAGGGAGTCACCTTTATCGACTTTGAAACTACGGTGTCCACCAGCGGCGACCAAATTGCTATTGCGCCGGGTTACCTGCAAAAAGAGTGGCAGGAGAACGGACGTAACTATTTTCATTACAAAATGGATGCGCCAATAGTCAATTTCTTCTCCTACCTTTCTGCGCGCCACGACGTTTCGCGAGACGAGCATAAAGGTGTGAATATTGAGGTGTACTATCACCCTGAACACCATTGGAATGTGGATGTTATGGTGCAAAGCGTGAAAGATTCTCTCGATTATTTCACCAACGCCTTTGGCCCTTATCAGCACAAACAGATGCGAATAATTGAGTTTCCAGGGTATCGGTCGTTTGCGCAGAGTTTTGCCAATACGGTGCCTTATTCTGAGGAAATTGGGTTTATTGCAGACCTGCGCGATCCTGAAGACATAGACTATGTGTACTATGTTACCGCCCACGAAGTAGCTCACCAGTGGTGGGGACATCAGGTAGGTGCTGCCAATGTTCAGGGCCAATCAATCATTATTGAAAGTTTGTCTCAGTACAGTGCCATTATGGTATTGCGTGAACGCTTTGGCGAAGAGAAGATGCGTCGCTTCCTCAAGTATGAACTGGATCGCTATCTTCGAGACCGCGGTAGCGAGTTGATTGAAGAAATGCCGTTTATGCGCAGCGAAGATCAGCAGTATATTCATTACCGTAAAGGCTCGGTAGTCATGATGGCAATTCTAGATAGGTTAGGGGAGAAGCGTGTCAATACTGCACTGAAAAACTTTCTAGAGGCATATAAGTTTAAAAACGACCCGTATCCAACTACCTTAGATTTGCAGTCTGCCCTTAATGCTGAGGCGACAAACGAGGAACAGCAGTTTATCGCAGACTTGTTTGAGCGCATTACCCTATACGACTTAAAAATGCTGTCAGCTGAGGTTGAAGAAACTAGCGACGGGAAGTTTGTCGCAACCATGACAGTATCGGCGGGCAAGTTTGAGGCTAATGGCGATGGACGCGAAACAGAAGGTAGTGTTGATGAATACATTGATATTGCACTGTTCACTGGCGACCCTGAAGACGTGTCTGAAAACACTCAGGTGCTTTATAACCAGAAACACAAATTAATTAGCGGGGAAAATACAATAACCGTGACGGTGGATGAAAAGCCCGCCTACGTGGGAGTTGACCCCTTTGTGAAAATGATTGATAGAGACAGCGGAGATAACGTAATTAAGCTGTAATTTTTATCAATAAACGTGAAGCGGAGCAGAGTATGTTTCATAACTTGAAACTTACTCTGCTCCGTTTTTTATTTTATAGCTAGCGAAGCCTGCATTTACATTTATTAAAGTTGCCCAACCGCACTGAGAAAAGGCACTAGCAGTAACTTCAAGCTATGAATAATCAATTTCCGTTAATAATTGAGAGTTGCACGTTATGCAACGAGTTTCGCTATCGCCTCTACAAAGGCAGGAATATCGTTTGGATTTCTACTGGTAACCAACTTCCCATCTTGTATCACTTCTTCATCTTTCCAGTTTGCCCCGGCATTAATTAAATCAGTTTTGATACTAGGGAAACTTGTAAGCTGTTTATCTTTAACGATACCCGCTTCTACAAGCAACCATGGGCCGTGACAAATGGCACCAATCGCTTTAATATTTTGTTCTGAATAAGCGCTTTTGATGAAAGAGACCGCGGCGTCATTTGTGCGTAAAATGTCTGGGTTTATTTGGCCGCCAGGTAAAATAAGCGCGTCGTAGTCACTAGAAGTTACAGAAGATACTTGAGCATCTACATTAACCTTATCGCCCCAGTTATCTTCATCCCACGCTGTAATGGTGGTTTGATTATCAATAGACAAAATGTCTACATGAGCACCTTGTTTAATGAGTTCATTCTTTGGTTGAACTAATTCACTTTGCTCAAATCCATTGGTCGCTAAAATAGCAATTTTTTTACCCTTTAGGTTTTGATTGTTACTCATAATTAAACACTCCTTTTTAATTCAATAAAGTTGTTTTTGTGCCGATGCGGCATCAACAAATATTGTTAATCCCACTTACAGTCTTTAAAAACATTCAACAGGTAACCTGCAATAAGTAAACCAGCCGTGAAAATCGCATAAGTATCTGTTTTTTAAGAGGGCGTTAATTTTTTTGAGCGGAAAAAAGCACTGCGGGGCTGTTTGATTTGCAAGGTGTTCGTATAATTTACATGAACAATGCAAAGACAAATGAAGCCCTGCTAGGTGAAAGATGAACTGTATCTTGCTGTATAATTACAAAGATACAGCGATGTAATTCACTAGAAGCCGATCGATGGCTTTGTTATTGAAAGCTAAGTCTACCTTAAGATGTCTTCTTCAGTTCGCTGTGAGATTTTAATACTTTGCTTCCATCGTCCTGTTCAATCATATACGCAGGGTCGGTTTCACTTGCATCTCGTTTAACCGATGAGCCTTTGATAGTGCGTTCAACCTCGCTTGTAAACTTCTCCCGAATATTGCCCGAAGCACTGCCGTTACCCCATTCCCATTCAACCTCGGTGTTAATAGCATAATGTTTCATTTCAAAAATCCTTGTAGTGGTGGCGACTTCATTAAACGGTTCAACCATACTTCGCAAAACCTGTGGAGCTAAGCTCTGTTAAACAAGGCTCTTTTCAATAAAGCTCTGTCAAATAAAGCCAGAGAAGATAAGGCTGGGTAAAATAAAGCGTCGTTAAATGGATAACATAGTTGTAACGGGAGGGAGGAATTAAAGGTTCATAAAAGGTGCAGCTAACTATCTTAAGATGTGCTTTAACACTGTGTCCTAAGGTCTATTTCAGAATTTTTCATTTATACTATACACTTGCAGCAATTACAGATAACGCAGTTCTGTCCGATTTTGAATAAATATCACAACAGTAAAGGCTTTACGCTAATTGAGTTAATTATTGTAATAGTCGTTTTAGGAATACTGGCCGTTACCGCTACACCTAAATTTTTAAACGTGCAAAAAGATGCACAAGCGGGGGCACTTGAAGGGCTTAACGCAGCATTGTTAGGCGCGTCGGAAATTGTTTACGCAAAAGCGCTGATTGAAGGGGCGCAGGGAAGTGCCGATACTACCCTCACTTCTGGCATTCGTGTGCGTTACGGCTATCCTTATGCAACGCAAACAAACTTAAAAGAAGTGGCCGATTTTTCAGAAGACGATTGGAAATTAAGTGGCTCTGCACCTGAAGTCACCTTTACGTTAGAGCGTCAAACTGCAGACTTAACTAACGCTGAGATTGCAGCAAGCGATGTGTGCAAACTTACTTATCGTCATCCCAATCAAGGTGAAAAGCCCACAATCACGGTTACCAATTGCAATTAGGCCGAAACTTAGAAACGAAGTGTATCGATAGAAAAATATGACAACAGAAAAAATGACTATTGAACAACCGAGATCGGCTTTTAGCGCCTTCTTTATAAGCGCTCGATCATCGGGCGTGTTTTCTATCGTTAATTTCACTAGCTTTATCTACATCATCGTTTTGGGGCTTACGTTTAAAGACCTGTACAGCTTTATGGAAGATTGGGTGGTTATCACTCAGGCCATTGGTGTGCTTGTTATTTTGATGAACGTTGTCGCGCTTAAGAAAACCAATAATGTACCGCTAGCGGCAGCGATCATGCTGTTTTGTATGTTTGCAATACACATGGCAAACGTCACCTTTGCAGGGGGTATTGATACTGTCCATTATGCGTGGATCTTTATTTTTCCTATCCTTGCTGGTGGAACAATGGGGTAGCGCGGGCAAATATTCTTTTGGTTTATCAGTGTGCTTGGCACCGTTTACTATTATGTGTGGCCCGAGCAAATGGACACACTTCCCTACGAGGGTGACATGGGCTACACACTGGCTACTCGCCTGATGTGTTTAACAATTTTCAGCCTTATTATGCTCACCTATTACTTTACGCTAAACGAAAAAATGCTGTTTTTGCGTAAAGCCCTTAAACTGGCCTCGTTTGAAAGTGACTTGTTTTCTGGGGTGTTTAATTCAAAAGCGCAAAGTGTGTTGTTGGTAGATGAAACAGGCACTATACAGCGCGCTAATTACACCGCTCATACTACTTTTGGCTTTGCTGAAAATACGCTAATTCATCAACCAGTGAGTACGCTGTGTTTACACGCCGACCGACTTTTTGGTGCAGATACGGTAGACAAACCGACACGAGAAATACAGGTACAAACCAAGGATGGCCGAATTGTTTGGATTGAATACTCTGCGCTTAGCGTTTTAGATGAAAATGAACATCGACACAGCTTGATCACCATCGAAGACATTAGCGATCGTAAAAAGCATGAATCTGAGTTGTCTCACCTAGCTCATTATGATCATCTCACCAAAATGCCAAATCGCCTGATGCTTCAAGAGCATCTTGCTTCCTTGCTCAAACTTCACGCTAACGTGTCTTTTGCTGTTATTTTTATCGACCTTGATAAGTTTAAAGACGTTAACGATATGCATGGTCATGAAGCCGGCGATGCGGTATTAGTTGAAGTTGCTCGTCGTTTAAAGCGCTGTGTACGAGAAGGTGACTTTATCGGTCGCTTCGGTGGTGATGAATTTATATTGCTAAGTGAAATCGACACCTCTAAAGATGAAATTGTGCGCTTGGTTCAGCGTGTGCAAAAGGTGATATTACAGCCCATTTATTACCAAAACAGACAGCACAACATTGGCTCAAGCGTGGGCATAGCGCAATACCCAGTTGATAGTGAAAATGCTAACGACTTACTTCGCAAAGCAGATGCTGCTATGTACCGTACTAAAATTAACGAGAAAGGCGCATTCGCTTTTTACAACCTAGATTACGACATTGATTTGCAGCGCAAGCTTCGTCTTAACACCGACTTGAATTTTGCATTGGATAAAAATGAATTGTCGTTGGTTTTCCAACCTATATTCGATAAAAACAAAGTGCTTTGTGGCGCCGAAGCCTTGTTGCGTTGGAAACACAGCGAGCTGGGCTTTATTTCGCCAGATGACTTCATTCCAATAGCCGAAGATGGTGGCCAAATTTTGCAAATTGGCGATTGGGTTATAGATGCTGCTTGTCAGGTATTGCGAGAGTGGCAGGAGAAGGGGCATTCTGCGCTTAGTATGTCGGTGAATATTTCCTATCGACAACTTGCCGACTGCGCTTTGGTTGATGTCACTCGCCGCTGCTTAGACAAGCATGGCTTGAAAGGCGATAACTTGGTACTTGAGTTAACCGAGCGTGTATTTGCCGATGATTTAACACTGGTTCGAGAAAATATGCGGATGTTGTCTGAGCTAGGGGTGAAAACGGCCATTGACGATTTTGGCATCGCCTATTCCAGCTTGAGCTATTTGCGTAGTGTAAACTTTGACATTTTGAAAATTGACCGCAGTTTCGTTAAAGATATTGTGGATGATCACGAGGCCAAAAACCTCTGTCATGCCATACACTCAATGGCGAAAAGCCTAAGCTTACAGGTGACGGCTGAGGGCATTGAAACCGAGGCGCATTTTAACGCCTTAATTGAAATGAATGTAGATAAGTTCCAAGGCTATCACTTGGCAAAGCCACTCACGAAAAGCGACTTTTCTAAGTTATTGAGTTAACGCTACACTGGTAATATTAGAGCAATGTGCTCATACTCAAATTTTTAAGCCATTAAAAGAGACAATGGAAACAAAGCTCCCAATATACAAAAAGCTGCTGGTGACATTTCGCGTAGAGCCTGGCTGCCTTGGGCCGCAAGGCCCAGATTACGTGGAAGAATTTTGTGTCTTTGCCAAGCAGAGGCTTAAAAATCATCACGGCCATTGTTTGCGCTGGGCAATTAAACCCCGCTACGACAAATCGCTGCCAGAGTTAGAGTTTCAGTTCAAAAATAGCATTGTGTCTCGTGAGAATGCAGATAAATACATGAACAGCTTCGATATAGATATTGATGTGTTTGAAGAAGGGCTAGAGGAGTCTCTAGCCGACCTCATTGATGTGTTTTTTGAGCGGTAAGAAAGTAGATATAGCTACTTTTCCATCTCGCTTAATTACTCTGGTACTAATTCCACCTCAAGCTCTCTTGGTAAAACATGGCATAAGTCTTTGCCAATACCAAAGTCGTCTACTTGAAACGTCTGATAGCCTGCTTTTTCAACGGTAATTGAATAAAAGCCAGGGCGTTCAGCTAGCATAGCGATTGATTCCTCCCCGTCACATGTACCAGTGGCTGCTTCTGAAAAGTCTTCTTCGCTTACCGTAACCGCTGTATCACAAGCAATGGGTGTGCTTGTAGATTGGTCGGTAACCGACACTACCAAGCCATTTTCCACACTGGTAGTGCAGGTAATGTCGCCTGCTGCAATCACATTACTGACTTCAATGGTGTATTCGTCATCGGCAGTTTGGGAATTACCATCTACTTGAATTCGCGTTGGATACCCAAGCTCGGGATGATATTCAACCTTTAGCGATTCAGCACGGCTCTCTTCTAATGCAATACGGTTGAACAAGCCCGCTATGGTTTGAGAACTAAAGGTATCTTGCGGCAGGGCGACACTATTTTCTATGATGGTTTGCGATTCTACCTGGTTTGCATTTACAACCACCAAGCGAGGGCGGGTAGCATCTTCTAAACAAAAACACGAAATGCTGTAATCGAATTGGTAATTGTCGATGTTCGCGCTTTCCCATTTTGCGCGGTTTGCATTGAGGTCTTCCAACGTATTATCTGAATCGCTGTTGCAGCCAACGAGTAAAAGCATAGCAGTGCAAGTAGTCGTGAAAGTAGCGATATAGCGAGTTAAATTATTCATAACTGTCCTTAGTTTGAGATGGCTCTGAGATTGCTTTGAATGAGTTTTTATTTAGTGCTGAGATGCTTTGAGTTAGTTTTAAAATAATAATGTTGAATAATAACTAATCAACAGCATTGCAAATATCACGCGTCCAATCAATAGAATGTGGCATTTTTGCGCATATTGCACTCGCGGCCTTTTACCAATAACTCCTGCCGCCTGTGACTCCTGCTGCCCAAAAAAGGCTTGCTAACATTTATCGACGCTTTTTACGCCCCTTCGATTTTCTTTTGCCAGCGGGCTTATCAAAAGCTTCGAAATTGCCGTATAAATTTTCTTCTATTTTATCTTTTTTAACCGCTGGCGGTTTCGGCTTTGGTGTAAATTCAGAAATAAACGTCTTTTTAAATTGCCTACCCGTAAGGCGTTCAATTGACCTTAGCTGCTTCGTCTCGTCGTCGCTATACAGTGAAATAGCTAAGCCCTTTGATGATGCTCTGCCCGTACGGCCTATTCTGTGAATGTAGTCTTCAGGCACATAGGGTAAATCAACATTGATAACGCACGGCAGTTGCTGAATATCGATACCTCTTGCAGCAAGGTCGGTACCTATTAAAACTTTTAGGCTGCCATCTCTAAAGCCATCTAGCGCTTGCGTGCGCGCGTGTTGCGTTCTATTGGCATGTATAGATTCTGCTGCAATACCCATTGCTTCTAATTCGTTTCTCAATTCATCTGCACCGCGTTTAGTGCGGGTAAAAACCAATACCTGAGACCAGTCATTACTTTTGAGAAGATGAATGACGAGCTCGTGCTTTCGCTCTTTGTCTACCGGATGCAATATTTGCGTGATATTTTCAATATGATCGTGAGCCGTTGCCAGCTCAATTGTCATTGGGTTGTTGAGCATGGTGGCAGCTAGTGCTTTTATTTCTTTAGAGAAAGTGGCTGAAAATAGCAGCGTTTGACGCTGCTTTGGCAAGAGACTTTGTATAAAGTGAATATGCTCAACAAAGCCCAAGTCCAACATTCGATCGGCCTCATCAAGCACCAACATTTCGATATGCTCAAAATTAATATCGCCTTGTTTGTATAAGTCGACTAAGCGGCCAGGAGTGGCAATTAAAATGTCTACTCCTTGCGCAAGCTCAAATTTTTGAGGCTCAATGCGAACACCTCCAAAAACGGCTGTCGAGCGAATATTCATATCGTCGCTATAGCTTTCAACGTTTTTAGCAACCTGCGCTGCGAGTTCTCGCGTTGGTGCAACAATGAGTGCTTTTACACAATGTGGTTTCGCAGGTGAAGTATTTGCCAGTAACTGCAAAATTGGCAGTGAAAAGCTTGCAGTTTTGCCAGTACCCGTTTGTGCTATCGCAATTACGTCTCGACCATTGAGTACTGCTGGAATAGCTTGTTGCTGAATAGGAGAGGCACTTGCGTAGCCCTTTTCAGTAACAGTATTTACCAATTCGGTACACAGACCTAATTCGCCAAATGACATTGGAGACGATATCGAAGAAGACGCAGAAGATGACACAGATGATGACATAAAGAAGACATTCACAGCTTTTAAAAGTTGGCGATATGATACGTGTTGTCGCGCAATGATGCGTGATTATTTGCCAACTTATTTCTTCTGCTTATTCGAAGGGGCCCGTTAAACGTGGTGTTTTAGTTACGTGGTGCTAAGCTTAAGAAAAATGAGGCAAAAATTATGACGATTGATGAACAAACTGCTTCTGATAAACGGAAGTATCCGCGGTTTAGTCTCAAAGGTGTGCATGCGAATATCATGATAAGTAACCCAGCAGATGACAGCAGCATTTGCTTAAAGGGAAGCATGGTTGATATGAGCTACTCAGGCATTCGAATAAAGTTAGATGCTGCAATGCCCGAGCTTCTTCCTGCCTGCAACGCAAAAAGTAGCAATGTGAAGATTGTTTTAACGCTGCCTAGTTCTGGTATGTGCTGCACCATAAAAGGGGCAATTCGTCATATCAACACAGAGTCTGAAGTTGGCTTGCATTACTCCGACTACCACAAAGAAAACGAGGTCGATGCCTTCATGTTTGAATGTATTAAACATGTAGAGGCACCACATTAAACCTAAGGTTTAGACAACTAGATAAGCAGGCTTACCGAATGTGCTCAGTCGAAATAGACTTTAGTTGAGCCTAACCGCATTGAAATCCGTAAGCATCACTAATAATTATCATTTGCGTGCCATATGTCCTTTTCACTAGCCTTTTGTAATGAGCTTTTGTGTCTCGTCTTTTGTGCCTAGTTTGTATTCGGTCTTCGGTAACCAGTCTTTGATGGACCGCGTGAGGTGGCAAGCGTAAGAAGTTTAACAGGCTCGTAGCGATAAACGCAGACATAGCATATGAAGTTGGTGCTGTGAATTCACGAGCTTTAATTAAGATTCAACATCAGGATGAGACAGCTATTATGCAAACGAGAAATATGCAAAGACAATCTGTTAAAACGCGCTCAATCAATATTCAAACTCTGCCACGGAAAATAGCGTTAATTGTTACGCTAGTTGCCACCTCATACGGAGCCTTAGCTCAGTCTAACTCACCAACGCAGGTGGAAATGTCCGGCAGCGAAGGTACTGTGCTAATGGGCAGCGCAATAACATCATTTGATAACCCTTGGGCCATGGTATTTTTACCCGATGGCCACAGCTTGGTGACAGAAAAGACAGGCGCAATGTGGTTGCTTGATGAAAACCAGCAAAAGCGCGCTAAAGTCGACAATGTGCCTAAGGTTACACCCCGTGGGCAAGGCGGCCTAGGCGATGTGATAGTGCACCCAGATTTTGCGTCGAATAATACTATCTATGTTTCTTATGTAGAGCGAGATGCTAACGATGACGCCTTTAGTGGAGCCGTTATCGAGCGCGCTACGCTCACTATTACTGATAAAGGCGCGAGTCTATCGAACAGAGAGCTAATTTGGCGTCAGTCCCCTAAGGTAACTGGAAACGGACACTATTCCCATCGCATGGCGTTTTCGCCTGATGGTTATTTATTTATCAGTTCTGGTGAAAGACAAAAATTTACACCTGCGCAGAATATGGCGATGAACTTAGGTAAAATTGTACGCCTGAATGCAGATGGGAGTGTGCCAGAAGACAATCCTTTTTATGGCAATGGTGCAGTGACAGAGCAAATATGGTCGTTAGGTCATCGCAATCCATTGGGTATCGATTTTGATGCGCAAGGTAATTTATGGTCGCACGAAATGGGGCCTCGCCACGGCGATGAGTTAAATATTATCGAAAAGGCACGTAACTACGGTTATCCAACGGTGTCCCAAGGCGATCATTATTCTGGTGTAAAAATACCAAACCATGAAGATATTCCTATTTTTAAATCGCCAGAAAAAGCTTGGGTGCCAGCGATAAGCCCTGCAGGCTTTATTATTTATAAAGGGGATTTACACAAAGATTGGCAAGGCGATGGTTTTATCGGCGGTCTGTCTTCACAAGCGTTGGTTCGGGTTAGCTTTAATCAGGATGATAAAGGGAAGTGGAATGTTGAAGAAGCTGAGCGTTACGAATGGGGCAAAAGAGTACGCGAAGTTGAGCAAGATGGTATGGGCAACATATACGTACTTGAAGACAAAGAGGGCGGACGCCTTATAAAGCTTCAAAAAGCTAATTAGACGCAAACTTGACTGGCTGTGTGTTTTTCAAGGGAAGCACGCAGTCCCTCCTGCAAGTCGTCAAAATGTATAGGCTATTGTTTCTCGGTAGCGCTATCGTTCATCAGGTAGGGCATTGTTATTTTCCATTTTTTATTGGGAAGATGTATATCTACACAACAGACAACACTTACTTAGAGTAGATGCCATTGTTTGTCAGGAGCAACGGTATTTTCAACTTTGTAATTAGTCTTGTGGATGTATAATGGACGCCATTTTGCCCAACCGGACCTACAAAAAGTGAACTTCTTCGCCCTAATTCTACTTGCCTTCGCTATGTCTACTGATGCTTTTGCTGCCGCAATAGGCAAAGGTGTGAAGATCAAAAAGCCACGCTTAGGCTATGCCCTCAAAATAGGTCTTACATTTGGTTTGGTAGAAGCAGCCACACCAATAATTGGGTGGTTTATTGGGCGCGCTGCTTCAGGTTATGTGGAGGCTTGGGATCATTGGATTGCACTTGTTATATTAGTTGCGTTAGGTGCTTACATGATCCGGGAAAGTTTTGCTCCGATTGAAGATGAATATAATGCGCCACAAAAGCAGTCTTTCGCCCTCTTATTAATTACTGCGTGTGGCACCAGTATAGATGCTATGGCCGTTGGTGTGGGCCTCGCACTGGTTGAGGTTAATATCGCAATTGCTGCAATGATGATTGGCATGGCGACATTTACCATGGTAACTATTGGCATTCTTTTAGGAAGCGCACTTGGTTCGTTAATAGGTAAGCGTGCTGAGGCATTCGGTGGATTCATACTTATACTGGTAGGCGTATGGATATTTGTTAGCCACACAGTTTAAGTTTTTTAAAAGAGAGCATGTGTAAATGGAAATAAAAGAAGCCTCTATTCAAGATTTTGATCTTATATGGCCTATTTTTCATGAGGTAGCAAAAGCGGGCGAAACCTATGCGTTTCGCACAGACACCTCAAAGGAAGAAGCACTCAATATCTGGGTCAAGACTCCCCGCAAAACTTACATAGCATTGGATGACGGTGAAGTGATAGGTACGTATTATCTTAAAACTAATCACGCTGGCCCGGGAGACCATGTTTGCAACTGTGGTTATATGGTTGCGGCATCAGCAAGCGGGAAGGGAGTAGCAACGGCCATGTGTGAGCATTCTCAGACCATGGCAAAAGAGTTAGGGTATAAGGCAATGCAATTTAACTTTGTTGCTTCAACTAACGAGGGAGCCATTCGCTTATGGCACAAGTTAGGGTATGACACTGTTGGGAAACTACCTAATGCGTTCAATCATCCAGCGAAAGGCTTTGTCGATGCATTGGTAATGTATAAGTGGCTTTAAATCAGCACGGCAAACGCCGTAATGTATTTCTACTCTGTCTAAAACTTGAGTTTACAACTCGGTTTCAAAAATTTATTTAACGGCCTAGTTTTAAGGCTTAGCTGTAAGACTTAGCTATAAGACTGAGTTCAAAAGGCCAACCTCAACAGCCGTATTCAAATAAATAGGGTGGATAAACATCTTAAATCAATAAACATGTTAAGGACAATATATGACTTCTAATACTTCAGACAGTAATCCAAATGATGATAGTAATCAAAACGACCAATCAATAGGCGACTTTGCAGCAATAAAAACGTCAATTGCCAATGGCGACATTGATGAAGTTAAAGCGAGGCTAGACGGTAAATCTCTTAAATCACTGGAAAAGGACTACCTAATAGACCTTGCGAAACTAAGTGGCAACAGTGACATTGTTGATACATTGAAAGCCATCCCGGAAGCTAAATAATTGATAATGCGTGTGTAACGTTTTATTAGTAGTTCGTAAAAAGCCAGTCGTGATTAGTAAGCTGGCTTTTTACGGAATAACTCTAGCCTCAACCTCTCATTCCTCATCATTTTTTAAATTACAGCTTGTATATGCGCATGGCTGCAGGCATATTTATTTCTTCTCTGGATTCAGAGCGTTAACTGTCAGCCCTGACATTGTGAACTTAAATGGATTTATTGTAGGAATCTCTGTTGTACTCCTTTTTCATTCGCTGTTGTATTTTCTTGCTATCAACTGTGCCTCTCGCTTCTGCCACAGGTGTAACTCATGATGTAGATAGCGCCGCATCGCAAAGCGTGTGGAAACAGTTGCTGCATGCTGAGCAAACAGCAGTGTCGTTAAATACTAGCGATGAAAATTTTTACTTAGCAGAAAATGGCTTCAAGAATCCCCATGCAGAGCTCAAAGCAACGATAAGCGCTTTTACTAACAAGCCAACCAGCCAATGCCAGTTTCCTGCGCGTAAGCTCTTTATTAACAAGCATCTGCCAGAGTTGAGCTTCCCTGACGTTAAATGCCCCCGGTATCAAGAATACTTAGATGCATTTTCAACCCAAAGCGCAAGCCTTATATTTGCTTCGGGTTATTTAGGTAACCCTGCGTCTATGTTTGGTCACGTTTTCTTAAAGTTTAATAGCGGCTCAGAAGAGGGACTCTTAGATAACACGTTTTCTTATGGCGCCAAGGTTCCCCCTGACGAAAATAAGCTGGTGTATATCACCAAAGGTATATTGGGCGGCTACCAAGGCAAGTTCTCAAATCAGAAGTATCACCACCATCATTTAACGTATAGCGAAACAGAGCTGCGCGACATGTGGGAGTACAAGCTCAATTTAACCCAATACGATATTCAATTTTTGCTAGCTCATTTGTGGGAGCTGGAAAATGCCACTATGACCTATTACTTTTTTGAGCAAAACTGTGCCTATCAACTGGCAAAGTTGCTTGGTTTAGTGTTCGATAAACCGCTTATTGCTCCCAACAAGATATGGGTGATGCCGTTTGATTTAGTGGTGATGATGCAGCGCCATCAGAGCGAACGAGTCATGTTTAGTGACGTTATTTACCACGGTTCACGTCAACAGACTCTGTATGATCGCTGGCAACAACTAAACCCTCGAGAACAGCAAGTACTCCTAACTGTATTGGAAAGCGCACCTCAAGAGACGCATCAACAGCTTGCATCGCTAACGGATGCGTCTGCGATACGAGTAATAGATACCCTCTACGATTACTTTGCATTTATTGAGCAAAAAGAAGACGACCTTACCGATACGCAAAAAGCGCAAAAGCGGCAGGCCATGATAAAGCGATTTTCTATGGCACCTGTTAAGCCAAATTGGGATATAGTGAAAAGACGTCCTCCCCATGAGGCTCAGGACACTACCCGTATCGGCTTAGCGCTTTACAATTCGTCAGCGGGTGGAATGGCCAGTGAACTAAATTTTCGCGCGAATTATTATGATTTACTTACGCTTAATCCGGGGCGAATTCCTTATTCTGAACTTACCACGTTTAATTTACGTCTTCGGTATCTTGAGGGAGAGGGAGTCTCGATTAAGGAGTTTACACCGGTACGTATTATTAACCTCAATGCATCTGAATCTGGGTTACCACTAGATAGCAATTGGGCTTGGAAGTTAGCCTTTGGTTACCGCGACCAAGCAAATAATTGTGTAGATTGTGGCGCGGGTTACATAGACAGTTTTATAGGGAAGTCTTGGGTATTTCGCCACAACCTTGTGGGGTATGCGGCACTCAGCACTTCCATTACCAGCTCTAATCTGAACGGCGGCTTTATTGCTGTAGGTTCAGAAGTAGGGGGCGTGGCACATGTCACGCCTGAAATAGCAATGTCATTGGCAGTGGGCCAACAATGGTTTGTAAATCAACCATCGAAGGATCTGCACTATCTCTCAGTGTCAGCACGATATGTAATTAATCAGCGCTGGGATGTGAGACTTAATATTGATAACAAGCAAGGTACTGACTTTGGCGTGCTTATTTCGCATTATTATTGAAAATTAAATAAAAAATAAATTTGAAAATCAGAGGAATAAAAAAAATGTTTAAAAAATTAACTCTTGCAGCGCTTTTAACGACTACTGCTTTTGCTGGAAATGTAGCAGCTGATGACAACATCAATGCGTGGAAACACTGTGGTATAGGTGCCATGATTTTTGACGACAATGGCACAGCAGCGGCTATTTCAAACATCATTTGGGATTTAGGAACTACTGCGGTTTCTTCAAAAATTTCATCTGTTGATTCATGTGAAGGCAAAATGGCGACTGCAGCTATTTTCATTCAAAACAACTTCAACAACGTCATTGAAGAAACTAGCCAAGGTTCTGGCGCACACTTAACGGCAATGCTTGATATTCTAGAAGTAAACGAAGCGGACCGTGCAGAAGTGGTTACTGCTGTACGTGCTGAAATGGCAGTATCAGTTGCAACAAACGAAGCAGCTAACCCAGAAGCTTTCTACAACGCTGTTGTAGCAAACATCTAATATTGCTGGGCAGTGGCTTGTGTACCTATAAAATTAGGTAAAGGTGCCGCTGCCCCAATTTAGCTTATGTTTTTAGCTGATGTCGCCTGTAAATAGTTGAGGCTTTTTAGAGTGTTTACTCAGCATCATCCGAAAAGTTGATACGCGCTAAGCGTTCTTTTTCTTCGTCTTCAGCCGCTTGAATTTCTTCAAGAATGGCGCCCACATCCGCATCTTCGTCATCATCTTCAAATTCGCCAGTCAGCGTGGAATTAGGCGTTAAATTACCTTCTTCAAACAAAGCCCACATTTCTTTGGCATAATTCGTATGTAATAGCTGAGGAGCAAATTCACCGTAATAGCGACGCATGTTGTTTACGTCACGGGCAAACATGGCTTCAGCGCTGTTATTGGCCGATGCATTAACGGCTTGTGGCAAGTCGATGATTACGGGGCCTTTACCGTCGACAAGAACGTTAAATTCTGAGAGATCGCCGTGAATTATGCCGGCGCAAAGCATGAGCATTATGTTGTGCATCATCTCTTTGTGCTGCTTGAGCGCCTCATCTTCACTCATTGAGACATGGCCTAACTGAGGAGCTACATCGCCGCTCTCATCTGACACAAGCTCCATAAGCAGCACACCATCAACGCAGCAATAGGTATCAGGTACCCGCACGCCGGCTTCATTAAGGCGTGATAGGGCGTCAACTTCTGCAGTCTGCCAAATCTCTTCCTCTAACTGACGGCCATAGCTTGAGCGCTTACCCATAGCCCGTGCTTGACGACCACCCCGTACCTTTCTGCCTTCTTGGTATTGAGCTGCTTTTTTGAAACTGCGTTTTACCGCGTCTTTGTAAACCTTTGCACAGCGAATATGGTCGCCACAGCGAACAATAAACACATCGGCTTCTTTGCCGCTCATTAAGCGGCTTATTACTGCATCAATTAAACCATCATCGACAAGGGGTTGTAGGCGTTTAGGTATTTTCACAGCGTGCCTACTAAATGGGGAAGGTGTTTAGTCATGTTTTAAAGCATTGCTCTTTATTTAAGTAAATTCAGGCATAGTATATCAGTCTTGAAAATCAAGAGCATTATTGTTGACCATTACTTATACGTATCGTTAATGAGGGGCACGAATTAGAGGCACGAATTTGGCGCATGGATAAAAAAACGAGATAGCCACATGTTTTTTACATTAAAGGAAGTTTAATTTTTAAGCGGATACTTGGCGAGAAAAAGCTGGCTGGATAATATGGGGCGGGTCAACGACACCGTTATTTGAATCTAATTGTGTTCCGCCCGTTTTGTTTTGCTTGATAAAGCGCGTCATCTGCCCGCTTTATCACCTCTTCAGGTGTTTGCTTATGTGTTTTTTTGACTTCTGTAATACCAATGCTTACCGTAATTGAAAACGAGGTCGTGCCTTCAGTGAAAGAGGTTTTTTCAACGGATTGCCTTATCCTCTCGGCAATGACCATTGTCTCCTCTTGCGACGCATTATGAATAATAGCTAAAAACTCTTCACCTCCGAACCTACCTAAAATATCGACTTCTCTAAGTTCTGAAGAGGCAATTTCGGTGAATTTAAGTAGCACATCGTCACCAACAAGATGGCCATGGTTATCGTTAATGGCTTTGAAGTGGTCTAAATCCATGATCATTATTGAGAACGGTAGGTTATCTCGTTCAAAACGAGATAGCTCTTCGCCTAATGCGCTAACTATCTCGCTTTTGTTCCACAGCTGTGTCATAGCATCTCGTCGAGCGCGCTCTTCTAACTCAGCTTCAAGGCGTTTGGTATCGGAAATATCAACCATATAGCCTGTCCAAACTTGATGTCCTTCATAAAATTCATCACTTGGCTTGGAGGACAATCTTATCCAAATAGTACCTTTTGCTGGATTGTTTATGCGAACGTCTGAAACAAAAAAATCGCCCAGTTGGTTCGCACTATTATCTTCTGCTTGCAGTCGTTCTAAGTCGCTTGGGTAAACTATATTCCAAAAATTATCGATATCGTTCATCATGTCTTTAGCGTGTAGGCCTAATAAGTCATTGCTGCCTGGACTTACATACAAAAGGCTCCCATCACCGTTAGGGAATAGCACGTATTTGTATAGAACACAGGGCGCAAACTCCAGCAGGTGTTCTAATTCAATTAAAGATATATTTCTGTGCATTTAAAAAGAAAGTCCTTTTGCAATTCCCATAACGAAAGCATAGTTACATGTTGCTAAAATCACCAATGTTTAAAGCTTGATCAGCAATACGGTTCTAAGTTGCTATATTCCCTAGTGCGCAGAGATGCCGCTAGCATTGAGGTTTGCTTTAACTATTTCATGTATTTCAGCAAGCGCACGACTCATGGTTTCAAGCTGTCTGTCAAAGTCTGTTTCAAAGTCTTCGGCTCGTTCTTCTTGATTTTGAATGGTGAGTTCGACAGCGCGTGTTAATTCAGCAAGTTCATAAGCACCAATGTACTTAAGAGCAGTACTGTAAATATGCACTATTCGAGAAATTGAAAGGTAATCTTTATCAGCAATAGCCACAGAAAGCGCATCAAGCTCTGCTTGCAGTGCTGTAAAGTCGGTAAGCAAAGTTGTATATAAAGATTCATCGTTAAGCAAAGACTGCATCGCTCGTGTTTTGTCGATACGAGTAAGTGCTTTGAGAGGCTTAGCGTCGGCAAGAGTTTCGTACAACTCTTTCGCTTCAATACTGGCTGCCGTGGCTTTATGTTCGCGAATTAAGGTTGCCAGTACACTAAATAGTTTGTCCGGCTCGACAGGTTTGTTGAGGTGAGCGTTCATTCCCGCCGCGATACTTTTGTCGATTTCTTGCTGCATAGCATGAGCTGTCATAGCGATAATAGGCATTGTAAGCTGTAGTTCACCGCGAATGACTTTGGTTGCCTCTAAGCCATCCATTTCAGGCATTTGAATATCCATAAGCACTAAATCAAAAGCGCTATTGCGACGAAGTATATCGACAGCCTCTATGCCATTATTGGCCACTTGAATGTTGGCGTGAGTATCTTTAAGTAAACCTAAGGCCACTTTTTGATTAAGCGCATTATCTTCTGCTAGCAGAATAGTCTTACCGGCAAGGTCCAGAAATCCAGACACATCTGTCTCTATTATTTCTGCACTTGCGCGGTAATCTAGACACAGCTCCTGAATATTATTGATGAGTTCACTGGCTCCGAAGGGCTTTTTGATAAAAGTCTTTATACCGAGGCGTGTTGCCTGCTCACGCATTTGCGCCGACTCAAACGCAGATAGCATAATGACTTTAGGAGGCTTAGCAGCAAACTCTTGGTTCATGATCGCGACAACTTCAAGGCCATCAATATCGGGCATTTTCCAATCTAAAATGAGCAAGTCGTAAGGTGCATTGTTGGCCGTGGCGTTGCGTAATTTAGCTATAGCTTCTTGACCGCCCGTGGCAAGGTCGGCTTCAATATTGGCCATCAATAACGCTTCTGATATTGCGTGCCGTGATAAGCTTACATCATCTACAACCAACACTTTTAGGGCAGACAGCTGCTTAGAGGGAGACACTATCTTCACTGCTAAATTACGTTTTACGTTTACCGTAAAGTAAAAGCTAGCGCCTTTGCCTAACTTGCTCTCAACCCATGTTTTTCCGCCCATCAACGAAGCCAGCTGCTGACATATGGCTAAACCTAATCCGGTTCCCCCATAGCGCCGAGATGTGGATTCATTGCCTTGGTTGAAAGGCTGAAACAGCCTGTTTTTTTCCTCGTTATTTAAGCCAATACCGGTATCTTTTACTTCAAATTCAAGCACTACGCCGTCGGCGACAAGTTCACACCCCACGCTAACAGAGACCAGTCCATCGTCGGTAAATTTAAGCGCATTGCTTAAAAAGTTATTTAAAATTTGCTGTATGCGTAGCGGATCCCCAATTAAATTATGAGGAACATCTCTGGCTATGTGCTGGATTAGCTCAATGTGTTTTTCGTTGGCGCGGGGCAGGTGATAACGAATTGCCTGATTAACCAAAGCGTCAACATTGAAAGGCGTCGATTCAATATCCATTTTTCCCGCTTCAATTTTTGAAAAGTCGAGAATATCGTTCACTACGCTCAATAATGTTTTTGATGCACCTTCGATTTGCAATAGGTTGGTTTGTTGGTCCTTACTTTCGGCCGCTCGCTGGGAAAGTTTGGTAAGTCCGATAATTGCATTGAGTGGAGTTCGGACTTCATGACTCATACGCGCAAGAAAATCAGATTTTGCGTCGGTTGCCTTTTGCAGTTCTTTCGCCAGCTTGTTTAGGGAACTGCGCTGCTGCCGAGTTCTAAGCAACAAGCTTATTACTAACGCTAAAGACAAGATAACGCCGGCAATAAAGTAAAGCTGAAAAGTATTGGTTTTTTGTTGAATAATATTGCGCTGCTCTTTTAACTGATTGTCTTTCTCAAGCAGTTGTATCGTGTCTTCTTTTTCTGCTATTGCTAAACGCACGCGATTTAATGCGAGTAATCTAGACTGTTGTTCGTTAAAACTTTGCTTATAGGTTTCTTGAAACTGTTTTGAATATTGCAGGGCCGACTGATAATCGTGTGTTGATTCAAATAGTGAAATGAGTTGCTCTAAAAACCTAAGCAGCAGCGCCTTGTCGCTCTGCACCTCTTCTTTTTTAAGTCCTGCCTCAAGCTCGCTGATAGCCAGCTCGACTTCACCCCGCTGTAAATAAATTTCAACCAGCTGCAGCAGACGAGGCCCCTCGGTGTATCGAAACCCAACCTTGCGATCTGCTTCTGCGGCTTTGTTGAGGCTTCGTAATGCTTCACTCATATTGCCTTGCGCTATGTATAGCTCTGCCATAGAGCTATATACAATGCCGATAAAGGGGTAATTGATTTCAATCAGAATGTCATCCGCTAGCAGTAGGCTAACTTTCGCATCCTGATAATTGCCTAACTCTTTGTGTGCATAGCCTTGAAAATAATAAGCAATACCTTCACTTTCTCTATTCCCTAATCGTTGCGCCCAGGAAAGATATTGATGGCTAAACGACAGTAACTTTTCAAAATCTTTGAGCGAGGCATACACATTACCCATTGCACTGTATACCGACAGCACTTCGTCGCTATCTAACTGGCTATATAGCTTAAGGGAATGATTCAAGGCATCTAGTGCTCGCCCATGCTCGCCAGAGAAATCTAAAATAAATCCTTCCAACCGAAATGACTCGGCAAGGGCTAATTCGTTATTACCAACCTTGGCATATTCGCGAGCATCTAAAAGCTGTTGATAAGCTGATACATAATCTTGTTTTAAAATATCGCGATAGGCTTTTAAGTTAAGAAGTCGGGCGTGGTGGTAATTATTGGGGTGTTCAGTGAAGTACTGAGAAAGCCCTTTTACCGTGGTTTCTACAGATGGCTCGTTTTGTTTGATGCGCTCTTTAAGAGAGTTTAATAGCGCGGGTGTGGGTTGTATCTGGCCAAGGCCACTTTCTAACGTGTTATTTTGAACAAGCGTACTTCGAAGCGGCATATTTTGCATAGCCATAACTGTTTTCACCGACAAACCAATGAAAACAACGACCACAAAAATAAACTGCTGTACTGCCACTTTCACGTCAATAAATAACTCACTACGCGATTGGCTTTACTAGTATCGCCAAATCGCTTCTTCACTTCATCTATGCACGCTTCGACAAAGCTTGAGAATTCCTTACTATCGGTGATCATCATTCCCTTTTGTCGGTGGCTACAGAATACACTTCCGTTACTATAAGTCAGATTTTTTGCATTTACTACGGCTGACGATCGCACACATACTCTCCTTCAATGAGCCGTTAATGTTTATTTTAAATAAACGGTGTACGTCGAATGGTTCTTTTTTATTAAAATTGGCACATTCACCTTTACTATTTCCACTTCTACTGCATTCGATCTTATTCATAAAAATGTCGAAAAGTAATTTATTTCAATCTCAATGTTAAAAATACTATACATTGAGTAATAAATTAATTACTCTTGGTTCATTGAAAGCGCACCCTCAAGCGTACAATGTCTTAAATTACGTCGCGGTAACAAACTTAATGGAGCTACTTATGAACATGACACTAAAAGAAAAAAGTACCTGGCTATCGCTCATTGCCACACTAGTGATTTTTGGCTCGTACACACTAAATGTAATCAACATTGATTTAGCTAGCGTGTCAGAGCAGCAAGCTATTGATATAGCCATGGGAAATTTGAGTCAGGCTATTTTATATATCATTATTGTAGAAATTATTTTCCAGTCACTTATTGCTGTTGCAGGTTCTAAAGCTGACATAGAAGGTGATGAGCGAGACCGATTTATCGCGTTAACTGCTAACAACAGTGGCTACTGGGTATTAAGTATTGGAGTAGTCATGACATTAGGTCAATTATTGCTACCACATGCACTTGGTGTTGAATCGTCGATAAAATCCTACTTTCCCATCCCATTGTTTGAAGTGCATGTGCTGTTGCTTATGTTTATTCTTTCGGAAATAGTGAGATTTACACATCAAATCATACTTTATAGAAAAGACGCGGTATAACCTTTATGGCTATTACGAATAAAATTAGAGAATGTCGCTTTTTTGCTAACGAGATGACGCAACAAACACTTGCTGAGGCCGTTGGTGTTACGCGGCAAACTATTATGGCTATTGAAAAAAACAAGTATAACCCCTCGCTAGAGGTAGCGTTCAAAATTGCCAAACTCTTCGATAAATCTGTAGAAGAAGTGTTTGCCTATTTTCCTGATGATTAGGGCACCTGGGTGATAAGCCCGCTTGCTTTTTTAACATTAAATATCACGCTACATTTTCGTCATATTACTTAAAAGAGTTAGCGTAAATTGCTACTTCACAGAGCGAAAATTCTTAACTTTATGATTATATTGGTTATTTTTATTTGGCGCTCTTTTTGCTCTCATTCTTCTGACTACTATTTTTACATATCTAGCTAAAAGCAATAATAAGGAAAGACCATGTACACAGATGAAGACCTAGCACATGCGGTGCAGCAAAACATTTTTAGTCAGGGCGATGTAAATAGGTTCAGAGAATCTATCAATACACTGCGTCACAGTCATTTGGTTGATGAAGAGAACTTTCGCCTTATCAATGGCTTTAACGACATCTTTGTTGTTATAGCCAGTGCGCTTTTACTTGGCTCTTTAGCATGGCTTGGCTTTATTATTTCCCCACCACTAGCTGGCATTACTGTGGCTGCAGGTTCATGGGGGTTAGCTGAATACTTTGTCAATAAACGTCGTATGGCATTGCCCGCTATTGCACTTTTACTCGCCTTTCTCGGGGGCTTGTTTGCAACGCCAATACTGTTTAGGCCTGAGGTAAAAGAGTACGCCTTTATTGCCGCAGGTCTTATTACCACCGTTGGCGCTTTAATGCATTGGTCACGTTTTCATGTACCCATTACCGTAGCCGCGGGTACCGCTACGTTATGTGCTTTTGCTGTAGCATGTTTATTTTATGTGGCCCCTGTGTTGATAGGCTACATTAACCATATTGTTTTAGTGTTTGGTTTGCTTGTTTTCGGTTTGGCAATGGTATGGGATAGCAAAGATACACTAAGACAAACTCGTGCTTCGGATACTGCTTTTTGGCTACACCTTATTTCAGCGCCTATGATTGTACATCCTATTTTTAATAGCCTCGGTGTGTTAGACGGCAATAGCGGGCTAATGATTTCCGCTGTGGTGCTTGGTTTATACGTATTGTTAGCGGTTATTGCCATTGCAGTCGACCGCAGAGCAATAATGGTGTCGGCGCTAGTTTATGTTATTTATACGTTTTCGACATTACTGGAAAACGTGGGTTTCGTCACCTATAGCTTTGCCATTACCGGGCTATTTATTGGCTCAACGCTACTGTTGTTATCTGCATTTTGGCATAGCTGCCGAAAAGGGATTGTAAGTTCACTGCCTCAGCCAATACAGCTTAAGCTGCCCGTATTAAAGGCTCAATAAGGGCTTAGCAAAGGCCCAATAAGGATTTAGCACAAGGTTTAGCTAAACAACCTAAGGGGTACGGCTACTTTACAAGCTGATCTTAAACAGTAGATTTAATACCGTATCGAGAAAGTCACTATCAAGGCTCAGGTAGTGACTTTTTTATTTGCCTATTGAAAAAGTAGGGCGAAGACAAACATATACATTGAATACATTACCTGGAAAGCTCTTGATAACCTTACGCCATTTTCCTACTTTGTTGATATACTTCGCGTTTCTTTTTACGTCGATGTTTGCATCATTTTGTGTGACTGCTGAAGATGAACTGCTATCACAACAAGAAGTCGTCAAGGCGCTGAATAATCTTGTAGTGAGTGTAGATAAAGACTACCTACATGAGAAGCATCGGGAAAAGATAACTGAGCAGATCACCACCTCCCTCAACCAAGGTGACTTTGACGGTCATTATCAATTTCATCGGTTTAAACGAAAGCTCGAATCTTTGTTATATTCTTCAAGCCATGATGCTAATTTTGAGATTACATGGCGGTCTGGGTCAGAAAATTTGGCCAACGCACCAGATAGAGTTTTCCCCAGTACCATTGAAACCCAATTGCTCGAATCGAATATTGGCTACTTGGGAATTGATGGCGACCTTTTTAATGAGCACGCAAAAAGCGATATAGACAATGCTGTGGCTTACTTATCTAGCGCCACTGCCCTCATTATCGATTTAAGAAGTGCTGGCTACGTCGACCTGCATGTTGCTAAGCAATTCCTAAGTTACTTTGTACCTACAGGTAAACCCCTCGCAACGCTTACCCTAGCTCACAATAATGCTTCTCAGCTAGTGGCGAGTAATACCGATTTTAAAATGGGTGAGAAGGTGCCTATTTTTGTGGTTACATCGCCTTTTGTGGCGGGTTCGTGGGAGTTTGTAGCCTATACACTTCAACAGACAAGTAAGGCGACTGTTGTAGGTACGCGTACAATGGGTTTGAGCTATCTATCGACCACCACACCACTTAGTGAGCACATCAATCTTGTGATGACCTACGGCGATTTACGACATCCGTTTACCCAAGAAAGCTGGAAAGATGAGGGAGTCATACCGGATATTCCCTGTGAGGCAACCGACGCAGTGACAGCCGCTCTTGAACTAGTTGAGAAACGTTTAACCACTGAAACGAAAAGCAACTGAAGCGAAAGGCAATTAAAATGCATACATCTTCATTATGCTTTTGCTTTCGCTTGTTTTTTTGCACCTGTCATTAAAAGCGCCGTCATTAAAAGCGGTCGCTGGCTGAAATCATAAACTGTGTGAAAATATTTTAATCCTAGTCATACCCACTGCTGTATCTATCCTATCAATAAAAAAGTTAACGCGAGAACATGAGCAATACACACCTTAGTGAAGCAAGCACAGCTTTTGAGCTCACAATTAAAAGTTGGTGGAGCATTCTTAAACGTATTTTTACCAATATTGGTGGGCATAACATTCCACTTATTTCTGCTGGCGTCGCGTTTTATTGTTTGCTGGCTATCTTTCCCTTGTTGGGCGCGACGATATCGTTGTATGGCCTCATCGTGTCGCCGGAAGAATTACAGCGTCATATGGCTTTGCTCGTAGATGTGGTGCCTTCCGACAGTAGCTATATCATTGAAGAGCAGCTTAAAACGCTTACGGAAAAGTCGAGCTCTGCATTAGGCTGGGGTTTCTTTTTAACCCTGTTCTTGTCGCTTTGGAGCAGCAGTAAAGGAGCAAATGCATTAATCACGGCCTGCAATATTACCTACAATGAAAATGAGGGTAGGGGCTTTTTTATCGGCTTAGTAGCGCGTATAGCCTGCACTATCAGTATGATTGCCACCGTTATAGTAGCTCTGGCGTGCATTACTATATTGCCCGAGGCAATAAGCTGGGTAACCGGTGGTTCAATTGATGATAAACAGGCCATGTGGCTCACCTGGCCTGTCATGCTTGTGCTGTTTAACTTTTGTCTTTCTGCGCTGTATCGTTATGCGCCTCACCGTCGCTCTGCGCAGTGGCGATGGGTGACTCCAGGCGCATTACTCGCCACAGTATTGTGGATAGCGGCCTCGTATGGTTTTTCTATCTATTTAAATGAATTTGCCAGCTATAACAAAACCTATGGGTCAGTGGGCGGAATTATCATTTTGCTGATGTGGCTGTATTTAAGTGCCTACATTATTCTTATTGGTGCTGAAGTAAACTCAAGCATAGAGCTACAAACCAGTGTGGATAGCACCGTGGGTGAAGATAAGCCCATGGGGGAGCGAAACGCTGTGGTTGCTGATAATACACCTGAAGATTTACGCAAGTCTTAAGTTTGAACGCATAAATTACTGATGTATTGCGGTATCATGCCTGCCAGTATTTAAACGAGCTTGTGTAAGAGCCGTTTTTTAAGGAGCAGGCAATTCAATGACCGCAGACTACTCTTCAACACTACAACGCCTATTTGGTTTTCCATCCTTTCGAGCAGGACAGCAGGAGGTGGTTGAAGGCTTACTGAGTCAGCAGTCGTCGCTCGCTATTTTTCCCACCGGCTCAGGCAAGTCGTTGTGCTATCAATTTGTGGCTACGCAATTACCGCACCTTACCGTGGTGGTATCACCCTTGTTAGCACTGATGAAAGATCAGCTCGCATTCTTACACAGCAAAGGCATTGCAGCGGCGAGTATAGATTCAACGCTAACGCCCCAGCAAAACAAGCAAGTTATGAATGACGTGCGCTCAGGCCAGTGCAAAATATTAATGGTGTCAGTAGAGCGGTTTAAAAATGAGCGTTTTCGTCAGTTTATAGAATCGGTACCTGTGTCGATGCTGGTGGTCGACGAAGCCCACTGTATTTCTGAGTGGGGGCATAACTTTCGACCAGATTACTTAAAGCTGCCCGCCTATCAACAAGATTTAAAAATACCTTTAGTACTGCTGCTCACCGCTACGGCTACTAAAAAGGTTAAGTTGGACATGGCCCGCAGATTTGACATTGCCCCATCAAACATCATTCAAACCGGGTTTTATCGTTCAAATTTGAATTTAAATGTGTTGCCGGTGGTAGAGTCAGAAAAAAATAACGCCTTGCTTAATGAATTAGAGCAGCAGCAAGGTGCAGGTATTGTTTATGTAACCCTGCAACAAAGCGCTGAGCAAGTAGCCCGTTTTTTACAACAAAATGGCTATACAGCAAGTGCTTATCACGCCGGTTTAGACAGTGATGTTAGACAACGTATACAGCACGACTTCATGGACAACAAACTTCAGGTCGTTGTGGCAACAATTGCCTTTGGTATGGGAATAGATAAATCAGATATTCGCTTTGTAGTGCATTACGACTTACCCAAATCCATTGAAAACTACAGCCAGGAAATTGGTCGAGGGGGGCGTGACGGAAAAGCGGCTAACTGCACCGTATTAGCTAATTTAGATGGTCTGGTTACCATTGAAAACTTTGTCTATGGCGACACTCCCGACCAACAAGCCGTCCAAGCGGTTATTGATGATATCGCCTCTCAAGGCCCAGAAACAGTAAACGACAATGTGTATGAGTGGGAAACTCAGATAAACAGTCTATCGACCAAAAGTAATGTTCGACAGCTCCCGCTTAAAACATTGCTAGTGCAATTAGAATTGGCCAAGGTTATCCGCCCACTTTATGCCTATTTTGCAGAGTTTAAATTTCGCTTTATAACCGAAAAAGCAGACATTCTCAGTCAGTTTGCTAAAGAGCGCAGTGAGTTTCTAAATGCAGTTTTTAACAACACAGCAATGAAAAAGGTGTGGGGTGTGGTTAACTTTGATGATATTTATCAGCACTACGGGGCCGAGCGAAGCAGAGTCGTTAGCGCACTAGAATATTTGCACGAGCACAACCATATTGAATTGGCGTCACGTTTAATTACCGATGTGTTTGAGGTGAATCAGCAGGCATTACTTGCAAGTGACTTATCCGAAAAGTTAGCGCACTATTTTGCCGACAATGAACGCAAAGAAATTCAGCGTATTGCTGCTCTTGTTCGTTTCTTTGAGCTCGATAGCTGCTTAAATGCCAATTTATCCGCCTATTTTGATGATAAAGACGCGCCAGCGCGGTGCGGACACTGCAGCGTGTGCAGCGGTAACGTGGCAAAGCTGACTTACTCAAACTCAATAGCGGCGCCTGATGAAGACGAAATAGCAGCCGCAATAACGGCACTTAACAGGCACCTTGAAGGTAAAGTACACACACAAATAACGGAAAATACGTACTGTCGTTTTCTTACTGGTATGTCTATGCCGCTGTTTACTCGGATGAAAGTGAGGCAGGTACAGGGCTTTGGTTGTTGTGAAAACTGTCGCTATGCAGATGTTAAAGCGGTGGTGACTGCTTATTTACAATCGAATGCTCGCGGCTAGCATTCAAAAATAAGCATTAAATAACAAGCAGTAAATAACAAGCAGTAAACTATTAAGCGGTAAATAATAAGAAATAAAACGGTTACTAGGGTGGGGAGCCTTGTTGTAAAAATGCACCGCAAAAATCAATACGCCCTAGGCCGTTGTTCTTATAACATCAGTCTTATATCATCAGCCCTATATATTTACGATTACGAATCTCACACCAGAGCGCGTTGGTCTTGACTGTATATAGCCAAGGTCAACATGCCTAGGTATCAGGAACGCTAGGCAAATAAGCAAATAAGCGAATAGGCGAGATGCACATGGAAATTTTGGCGCTGTGGTTACCTTTAGTTATTACATTATCTTTTGGGACGGTAATGATTATCGCAGTGCGATGGATATTATTAAGACGTGCTCAAGAGTTAACAAGCGAGCAGCGTTTGCCGCGACAAATGGTCGTGTTTGTCATTGTTTTGGTATTATTGATAGCGGTCGCGCTCACACTACCGGTAAGTGAAAGCTCTAGAAATCAGCTGTTGGCGTTAATTGGGGTGTTAGTGTCAGGTGTTATCGCTTTCTCATCCACCACCATAGTGGCAAACCTAATGTCTGGGTTGGTCATTCGATTCAACAAACCTTTTAAAACGGGCGATTTCATTCGTTGTAACGATTATTTTGGGCGAGTATCGGAAAAAGGATTGCTCGATACAGAGATACAAACCGAGCAGCGTGATTTGATCCATATTGCTAACAGCTACTTGGTTAATAACCCTGTGTCTGTTATCCGCTCTTCTGGCACCTTGATCACAGCGAATATCTCCATTGGTTACGATGTTCATCACACTAGCGTAACCGAGGCGCTCACCAAAGCAGTGCTTGATGCTGGTTTAGAAGAGGGGTACGTGCAGGTTAGTGAGCTGGGAGATTTCAGTGTGTCTTATCGCGTTGCTGGTCTTCTGAAAGAAGTAAAAAGTGTATTAACGGCACGTTCAAATTTACATAAAGCAATTTTAGATACGCTCCACAATAGCGATATTGAAATTATGTCGCCCAACTTTGTTGCTCAGCGACCCACAGAGGCAACGCAAAAATTTATCGCCAAAGTACCGACTAATGTGCCTAGTAAGACAAATGTTAGCGTGGAGGACGATGATTCCCAAGAGGCAATTGCGTTTGATAAGGCCGAACTAGCGGCGCAGCACGAAGAGTCGCTAAGAGATGCAAAAGCCAAGGTTGAGAGTGTGCGTCAGCAGATATCAGAGGCCAAGGGTGCGGACAAAACAGCGCTTGAGAAGGACCTGGAAGGGGCACTTAGTCAGGTCGATAACATTATAAAATTAGAGCAACAAACAAAAGAGACTGAGTAAAGTCAGCAAAATAAAATACCAGTACCGGCGTACTCAGCCTTTGACGAGAAAATGCCTTTAGGGCATACCAATCAGGATTAACATGGCACTTAAAGCAACGATATTTAAAGCGGATATCTCGATAACCGATATGGACCGCAACTATTACAACGATCACAACTTAACCATCGCCCGTCACCCGTCTGAAAACGACGAACGTATGATGCTGCGTATTATCGCTTTCATTGTTAATGCCCATGAGCAATTGCAGTTTACAAAAGGTTTATCCGACGATGAAGTGCCAGATTTATGGCAAAAAAGTTTCAGTGACGAAATTGAGCTGTGGATTGAATTAGGGCAACCCTCTGACCAACGCATTAAAAAAGGCTGTAATCAAAGTAAGCAAATGAAGATTTACGCTTATGCTGATAACAGCTTCGATGTATGGTGGAAAAAAGAACAGAATAAGCTTAATACTAAGAAGAACCTTTCTGTGTATACACTTCCTGATGCGCTATCGGCAACGCTGTCAAAAGCAGTTGAGCGTTCTATGCAAATACAAGTAACGATTCAAGATGGACAAATTTGGCTCACTTTTGCGAACTCACAGGGAACTGAAAGTTTGGAGATAGAAATAGAGAAGCATCTATAGTTGCGCTTTGTTGAGTAGCTACCTAGAAGAATAATACCAGTCCGCCTAGATAATTACCCACTCAGCGAGACTTAAAATGTTCGTAATCGCGGCGTGTTCCCGCAGGTGCAGTGGTTCTACATCAAGGTGACACAACAAAGAGTACGGGCATTTTAAACTCGCCCTTTGGGAAGGTCTGGCAAGTTCCCAAGCTTCATTCTGGGAATTTGAAAGGGAACAGCCATTCCTGCATTCCCACGCTTTGCTAGGAAGCTTGCCAGCGCCTTCTGAGTGAGCAATTATCTAGGCGGGCTGGTATAAAGAGTAGAAAAGCAAAAGATTAAATGTTTGCCATGAAAATCAATCTCTCTTTACATGCCCAACGCAAATGCTACATTCGTATTGTGTTTAGCAGATATTTAAGGAGGTGATCATATGTCTAGTGTTTTGAAAACAGGTGAATCGGCTATGAATGGGGTACGTTCTAACTAACCCTTTTTTCGTCACCATTCTGGCTGGCTGATTTGCTAGCCAAAGCACGGAGGAGCCACAGTAATGCGGCTCCTTTTTTATTTGCTATAACAATACGCTTTGGTGAGTTGGTGTGGTTAATCAGCGTTTACTTCTTCCAGTGTCAACTTATCAAGGGATGCCAATTTATTAAAGCTGATCATGTCGCGTAATTCCTTGCCGTATTCATCACCACGTTCAGAATATTTGCCCAAGCCATAGCTAAGCGCGACTCCGGTGACAGCCTCGTCTTTTTTACGTAATGACTGACGAATATTACGTAATGGTTTGTAGGCATCATGGGTATTTAAATTGAGCATGTAACTTTCTACTGAATCGGCAGGCGAGCGGAAATCGGCAACTTCATGGGCTTTGTTCGCATCTCGAGACTTTGGAACAATGCCACAGCCTTTTGTGAAGCACCACTGACCGAAAAAGTTATTCCCCTGTTTGGCAAAACGAGACGTTCCCCACGCACTTTCATTAGCGGCTTGTGCAATTGCCAATGACGCAGGGACAATGTCTGCCCGGCGTAGCAATATATTGCAGGCGGAGTCTTGTTCAAGGTCAGGGTCGTCAATGCGAAATTTAGTAAGGAATTTGTCTAATGTCCCGGTTTCACCGGCGTCACATGCACGTTGAATTTGCTGTCTATCGGCAGCTAGCTCTCTGTTTATATCTACAATAATGGGCGTGAAGTATTCAAAAAAAGCAGCTTTTCGATCAGGACCTGCGGCGTAAGCAGTAAAGTCTGGCGCAGATTCTTTGGCAAAAAACGTGAACCACGCAGCGATAGTCGCCACTACGGCAACGACTACAACAATAATGTATTTCGAGTTTGACATCAGGTGATACCTCTTTTTTTAAATAAAATAATGCGCTTTATTAGCGGACTACCTGAATGAGTACTCTCTCACCATACAGGTTCTTACATGCACTGCAACTTATTGAGAAGAGGGTAAATTAAAGTTAATAAAGGTGAGGCAATTATTCTGTCA
Organism: Alteromonas sp. 4NS20-0143; assembly: GCF_057542855.1. NCBI lineage: Bacteria > Pseudomonadati > Pseudomonadota > Gammaproteobacteria > Alteromonadales > Alteromonadaceae > Alteromonas > Alteromonas sp. 4NS20-0143. The sequence goes on along the minus strand of NZ_BAAJLR010000003.1, from coordinate 309,684 downwards.
TGGGGGAGAGCGTTTCTAACACTTTTCGTTGGAAACAGTATTTGATACATTTCTATAGGCACAAAAAAATCCGATGGTGCAAGCCATCGGATTTTATGTTTCACTCGATGAATCTGCCTAACGTGGCGTTCATCGCCCCTTTCGGAGCCATATGCTAGTAGCTAGTCGTGTGCAAGAAGCTTCGACTTTTTCTCGATCTTACAATCTAAAATACGTTGTGCGTTTTTGCGGCCTACGTATGCGGCAACTGCGTATGGGTGCTTGCGTTTGAATAACTTCGTGAATGTCTTAAGCATGATAAGCCCCCTTTGATAAATTTTCACTATTTAAATTTACATTATTACAGTTATGTGATCAAGTGTTATTTTTCGTCATGAGTGATAAGTAGGAGCAATTCAAAGGATTAGGATGGCTAAATACGGCTTAATTTCACTACTCATCTTTAGTATCTAATTGAATTTACTTGCTTTGTACAAGCCTAGCTTTAAAATTCCTGCCCACACATTTACTTTAAAAATATAATCACATAACATTGCTACGCGATATTACCGTGGTTGGATTATGTTTAAAGCGTATACAAAATATATGTTTGTTGTATTTTTGCTGATTGCCTCTTGTGGGCAGTCCTTTGCACGTGCGCATTCTTTTGAACATGCTAATTCTGTAGCACATGGCATAAAAGATTGTGTAATGGCAAACACCAGCGCAAATACAAACTCAAGCTTAAACACAATCACAGGCCCCTCTGTAGCTGTAAGTGCTTCTAAAAGTCCACGTGTTCATAGCACGCACGAAGAAGAATCTTTACAAGATACATTTAATACCAACCGATTAAATACCAGTTATGTAGATACCCATCATTTAGAGCATGCTAACCACTTTGCTCACACCACCGGTCGCACGAGTGATAAAGAAACAAGCTCAATGGCCATGAGTACGAATGATAAAATGGCAATGAACGATGGTAACTGCTGTTTCGATGAATGCATGTGCGAGACGAGTACTTGTTCAAACGCTAGTCTAGTTGCTGTAATTCGACACTCCGTCACGGCGTTAACATTCAGCGAGCATGTTGTTGTCGAGCAGCGTGGTAAACCTAAATCAATATCTTCCTCTCTATTTAGACCCCCTATTATTGGCTAAACAGAATAGTTGCGTCTTTTTTTCATGAAAGCGCGCACAACCGTATGTTTAACATGGGCCCATATTCAGAAATTATTCAGTCATTCTTCAGTGTCTGAACACATCTAAGCAGGTCCATTCCAACGCTTAAATTTATAAAATTCGGTAGGTTTGCCTGCAGCATAAATGATGATGAATAGGATGCCTTTCATCTTCTTTTAACTGCATTCACGCTTACTTGTAAGGACTCGATATTATGAAATGCTTAGCCAATGCTTTCGCAGTGTTAGTAGGCTGCTTATGGGGTTGTTTGCCTGTACTCGGTGCACCTTCAAACCAGGTTATTACGCTTGAACAAGCTGTTTCGCTGGCGCTTAAAAATGACCCTTGGCTACTTGGCAGTGAACTAAAACAAGATGCGGCGAATTATCGAAGCGTTGCAGCGCGCACATGGTCCAATCCTAAAGTGTCTATTGGCATGATGAATTTACCGACCAATTCATTCTCGTTAAACCAAGAAGCGATGACCCAGTTTAATGTTGGCGTTTCACAATTACTCCCTCGGGGCGACTCATTAGCGATTAAAGAAAGTCAGTTAAAAATAGAAGCCTTTAAGTTTACGCAGCTTCGCGATGACAGAAAAGCGAGGTTAACAACAAGCGTGACGGAGCTCTGGTTAGATGCGTATTTAGCTCAGCAAACCATTGCGCTGATTGAATCTGATCGCATGCTGTTTGAGCAAATGGCGGAAGTAGCAAAAGCGAGCTATGCCGCTGCTTTGGGCAGCACGCGTCAGCAAGATGTCATTCGTGCAGATCTAGAAATTATTCAGTTAGAAGATAGATTAGTGTCACAAAAGCAGTTGTTAGAATCTGCCACTGCTCAATTAAGCGAATGGTTCCAGTCATATGATAACGAAACACAGGGCTATAGCTTTAATTCTAATTTCCAGTCACAGTCCCAGTTTCAGTCTTTCTCACTTACAGACTCACTGCCATCAATCGAATTAGTCAGCCCAGACGCTGCTGATACATCTTCATATGCCAGAGAAAAAATGGCACAGATTTTAATAACACACCCAGCGGTAAAGGCCATAGAGCAAAAGAGAAAAGTATTTGAGAAAACGACTGAGTTGGCAAAGCAGCAATACAAGCCTCAGTGGGGTGTTAACGGCAGCTATGGGTATCGAGATGATATGCCGTCAGGACAAAGCCGAGCAGACTTCTTTTCGGTGGGTGTGACCTTTGATGTACCTTTATTTACAAAAAATCGACAGGATAAAGAGGTTGCAGCAGCAATAGCGGAGACACAAGCCGTGAAAACAGAAAAGTTGCTTTTAACCAAGCAAATGTTAAGTGCTCTAGAAACAGAGATAAGACAGCTTGCGCGTTTGCGAGAGCGACAAACTCTGTACAAGCAAGGGATACTTCAGCAAACCAATGAGCAAGCCGAAGCCTCTCTTACCGCCTATACCAATGATGATGGCGATTTCTCCGAGGTGGTACGAGCGAGAATTGCTGTTTTAAATGCGCAAATTTCTGCACTTAAGATAGATGTTGAAGCGCTTAAAACGGTGGCGCGAATTAACTACTTTTTTGCAGGTGCCGAATCAAAGGCAAACCAAAGTAACTTTGAAACACAAATGAACGCGGGAGTAAGATAATGGCGAATAAATCACAAAATACAAAGGCTTCTGTACTCATTGCTAAGCCTTTGCTAATTGGTTTTGCCTTAGGTGCACTGGCACTTTTTATTGCTCAGGTTGCGTTTGAAACTCTGTTTTTAGAGCACTCAAGTTCTCATCACGAGCTAAGTACTAAGAAGGGCAGCGAAACTACAACGGAAAAAAAGCCCCTTTATTGGGTGGCCCCCATGGACGCAGATTATCGCCGTGACCAGCCTGGCAAGTCGCCCATGGGAATGGACTTAGTGCCCGTATTCGAAGAAGCGACACTAAGCACTACTGCTGAAAAAGGTAGTGTGGTAATAGCCCCTCACGTTATTAATAACTTAGGTGTAAGGACAGCGCTTACCGAGCGAAAGGCAATAAACAGTGACATTGTGTCAGTGGGATACGTTAAATACGATGAAGATGAAATTGTACACATACATCCTCGCGTTGAAGGGTGGATAGAAAAGCTTTACATAAAAGCAGAAGGCAACGTGGTAGATAGAGGTGAGCCTTTATATACCTTGTATTCACCTCAATTAGTCAATGCGCAAGAAGAGCTAGTAATCGCGCTTCGACGAAATAATAGCGCCTTGGTTAATGCGGCAAAAAACAGGCTTAAAGCGTTACAGCTTTCGCCAGATTTGATAGGAAAACTAGAAACCACACAGCAAGTTCAACAAAACATCACATTTTATGCACCGCAATCAGGGGTGGTAGATGGACTTAATATACGAGAAGGTTTTTTTGTTAAGCCTGAAAATACACTGTTCAGTATTGCTAAATTAAACAAGATTTGGGTGGAAGCTGAAGTGTATGAGCGCGATGTTGTACAGATTTCAAAAGGGCTACCGGTAAGCATGACCCTTGATTATTTGCCAGGCAGGGAGTGGATGGGGAAGGTTAATTATGTATACCCTGCTCTTGATGAAAAAACTCGAACACTGAGGATTAGGCTGGCTTTTGATAATTCGGATAACCTGCTTAGACCTAATATGTTTGCCAATGTGACTATTCATACTCAAACAGCAGAGACTACCCTAATAGTGCCTAAAGAGGCGGTTATTCGTACAGGCATGCAAAACCGAGTTGTGCTTGCTCTTGGCGATGGCAAATTCAAATCTGTCAGCGTGAATATAGGTCGAGTCAGTCAAGACAGTATTGAAATTTTAAATGGGTTGAATGAGGGCGATAGGGTAGTCACTTCGGCGCAGTTCTTACTCGACTCCGAATCTAGCAAAACATCAGATTTCACCCGCATGGAGGCCCGTGAGAAGCCACATTCGGCCAGCTCTCATTCCAGCTCATCTCATTTAGCTGGCTCTCATTCGGCTCACTCTTATTCGAGCAGACCTAAGCCAGAGGTGTCATCGGCAACGGTGACAGGAGTGATCAACGCGGTTAATACATCCACGCGTATAGTGAATATTAGCCGAGAGGCCATCGAGAAATGGAATAGACCGCCCGCCACTATGAATTTTACCGTTGCACAGAGCATCGATCTCACTAGATTTAACGTGGGTGATACCGTTAATTTCACCTTTGAAATTCTCGAAGACTTTATCGTGGTAGCCATGACACGTAAAAGCGCTAACCCCTCATCAAAGAAGCCCATGCATAAGGAAATGAGTCATGAAAATATGAGCCATGAAGATATGAATCATGAGGATGTGAGACATGAAAACATGAATCATAAAGCCATGAACCATAAGGATATGAATCATGATTGAGTTGATTATAAGGTGGTCTATAGCAAACCGTATATTGATTGTTTTGCTATCGTTAATAATGGGGGGCGCGGGTATTTATGCGCTTAAGAATACGCCAGTTGATGCCATACCCGATTTGTCGGATGTGCAGGTGATTATAAAAACCAGCTATCCGGGGCAGTCGCCACAGGTAGTGCAAGATCAGGTGACCTTTCCTCTTACAAGCGCCATGCTTTCGGTACCGGGAGCGAAAACCGTTAGAGGTTATTCCTATTTTGGCGACTCTTATGTGTATATTATTTTCGATGACGATACCGATGTGTACTGGGCTCGAAGCCGGGTATTAGAATACTTGAGTCAGATCTCAGAAACGTTGCCTGCCTCAGCAAAACCTCAATTAGGTCCCGATGCCACAGGTGTGGGCTGGGTTTATATGTATGCACTCACCGATACCACAGGTACTTATGATTTAAGTCAGCTTCGCAGTATTCAGGACTGGTTTTTAAAGTACGAGTTACAAACTGTGGATGGCGTTTCTGAAGTGGCCACTGTGGGGGGAATGGTAAAGCAGTATCAAGTGCAGGTAGAGCCAAATAAGCTTCGAGCTTACAACATTCCCCTTAGTCACATACAAACCGCTCTTAAGCGGGGAAATAAAGAAACTGGCGCGTCTGTTATTGAAATGGCTGAAGCTGAGTACATGGTCACAACGACGGGCTATATCGAATCGGTTGAAGATATAGAGCGCATACCCCTTGGATTAAACGAGCAGGGAACGCCACTTCGCATAGGCGATGTAGCCTACGTCAATGTAGGCCCACAAATGCGCCGTGGCGTTGCTGAGTTCAATGGGGAAGGCGAAGTGGTAGGTGGTATTGTTGTTATGCGCTATGGCGAAAATGCTCAGCAAATAATAGAGAGAATAAAAGATAAAGTTGCCTCGCTGACGTCCTCTTTACCCTCAGGCGTTGAGATTGTTCCGGTATACGATCGCTCAAAATTAATAGGGCGAGCGGTCGATAACATCTGGGATACATTGCTAGAAGAGCTCGTTATTGTTGCATTGGTTTGCGTGGTATTTCTGTTTCATATTCGCTCATCCCTAGTGGCTATTTTCACACTGCCGTTGGGTATTTCGATGGCCTTCGTCGTTATGTACTTCCAAGGGGTAAATGCCAATATTATGTCGTTAGCTGGCATCGCCATTGCCATTGGCGCAATGACCGATGGCGCCATCGTGATGATAGAAAATATGCACAAGCACATAGAAAAGCTGAACAAAAATGGCGATACCTTAAATAGCCATAACCGCTGGCATGTTGTGTCAAATGCAGCGAGTGAGGTAGGCCCTGCGCTGTTTTTTAGTCTTTTGATTATTACCGTTTCATTCTTACCCGTATTCATATTAGAAGCCCAAGAGGGCAGAATGTTTGCACCGCTGGCCTATACCAAAACCTATGCAATGGCCGCTGCAGCAGGTTTAGCAATTACGCTAGTACCTGTGCTTATGGGGTATTTCATTCGAGGAAAGGTAACTTCGCAACAAAGAAACCCGCTCAACCGATTGCTTATTGCACTGTATCTACCGGTATTAAAAAAAGTAATGACGTTTCCAAAGTCGACCATAGCGCTGGCGCTTATTATTACCGCTGTGGGTTTTTGGCCCATCAACAAGATAGGCAGCGAGTTCATACCTACCCTCGATGAGGGCGACTTACTGTATATGCCCACTACCTATCCAGGCATTTCTATAGGTAAAGCAAGGCAACTATTACAGCAAACCGATAAGCTGATTAAAACGCTGCCCGAGGTGGACACTGTTTTTGGCAAAGTGGGGCGAGCCGACACGGCTACCGATCCTGCACCGCTAACAATGATTGAAACCTTTATTCAGTTAAAACCAAAAACGCAGTGGCGAGAGAGCGTTACTACTGATTCGCTAAAAGCGGAGCTAAATCAACTAATACAATTTCCGGGTGTAACCAATGCTTGGGTCATGCCGATTACAACGCGCATTGATATGTTATCGACGGGGATTAAAACGCCCGTTGGAATAAAAGTGGCGGGGCCAGACCTCAATACAATTCAGACTATTGGTGAGCAAATAGAAACAACACTGGCTGAAGTAACGGGCACCGTTTCAGTATACTCAGAGCGAGTTGCAGGTGGGCGTTATATCACCGTTGACATATCTCGCGAGAAGGCCAGTCGGTACGCGCTAAATATTGATGATATTCAACAAGTGGTGGCGACGGCTGTTGGTGGCATTAATGTCACGCAGACCATTGAAGGGCAGGAGCGGTACTCGGTAAACCTTCGCTACCCGCAAGACTACCGAAATTCGCCTGAGCAATTGGCGCGATTACCGCTATTGACGGAAAACGGACAGCGCATTGCGCTGGGGGACGTGGCAGATATTAACGTTGAGACCGGACCTTCGGGAATAAAAAGCGAAAATGCACGGCTCAATGGTTGGGTTTATGTCGATATTGAGAATGTGGATTTAGGCTCTTATGTTTCTACTGCAAAAGCATATTTAGACAAGCATATCGACCTTCCTGTTGGCTATTCAATGACGTGGGCGGGGCAATATGAGTACATGGAGCGGGCACAAGAAAAGTTAGCCTACGTATTACCGTTAACTATCGCCATTATTGTCGTTTTGCTTTATCTTAATTTTAAGGCCTTTAGCGAAGTAGCCATCATTATAGTCACACTGCCAATGGCAATGATTGGCGGGTTATGGTTAATGTACTTTGAGGGCTATAACTTTTCGGTGGCAGCCGGTGTAGGCTTTATTGCACTGGCAGGAGTCGCGGTAGAAATAGGCGTGATCATGTTAGTGTACCTAAACCAATCTTTTGACGAACTTAAGATGCAAGCCACAGAGCGAGGCACGGCAATATCAAGTGTGGAATTTCGAAACGCTTTGCTAGCAGGGGCTGGAATGCGGGTGCGCCCAGTAATGATGACGGTGGCAACTATTATATTAGGCTTGCTGCCCGTTCTTTATGGTGAAGGAACAGGTTCTGAGATAATGAGCAGGGTAGCAGCCCCTATGGTTGGCGGCATGACAAGTGCCGTAATACTCACGCTCATCGTATTGCCTGCGTTATATTTATTGGTGAAAAAGCCCCAAGTCAGTGTGTTTAATCGCGGGCTTAGCCACAAATCTGACCACCTTGACTAGTCTGATGAGGTGGCGGCAGTCGCTGCAGTTTAAAGCTGCAGCGAGGAAGTACCACAGAGGGTTGATGGCTGCAGTAGGCTTACAGTTTCTGCTGTGGACTTTCACTGGCGTTTATATGGTAAGTATGGATATTCACTATATACACGGAGAATCATTAATAAAGCCTCAATCAACGACGTTGAACCTTTCTTCTGTCAAGGTTTCAATGTCTACGCTATTTGCACAATACCCTAATGCTTCTAACTTCACTCTCACGCAGTTGATGGGTAGCCCAATTTATATTGTTTCAACTGGCTCTAGTAAATTTATCGTTGATGGAAGTACAGGAGTACGAAAACCGAGTATCGATGAAGAGACCGCCCGTGAAATCGCCCAGTTTTACTACGTTAAATCTGACGCTATAGAGAATACTAGGCTGATCCAAAGCTCAGCAGAAATGCCTGCTGAACTGTCCTCCCGTTACCTTCCTGTATGGCAAGTTGAGTTTGAAGGCATTGCCAATCCTACGTTTTATATTAGTCAGCAAACAGGAGAAGTCGTCACTAAACGTCACGATTACTGGCGAATATTCGACTGGATGTGGCGTTTTCATATTATGGATTACGATGACGGAGAAAATGTTGCAAACTGGTTTCTGTTTATTATTGCAGCCTTAGGCGTTGCTGCTGTGCTTTCAGGAAGCGTGTTACTCATTGTACGCTTTGGCGAAGCGCGTAGTGAGCATACTCGCTGATGGCGTCTTTCAAGCTAAAGGCGGCATGGGTGCATAAATGGCTTTCGTTATTGGTGGGGATCCAGCTTTTAATTTGGCTTGTGACAGGGCTCTACTTCAACCTTATGGACGCTGAAAAAGCGAGCGGTAACGAATTACGAGCGGCAATGCCCTCAAACTTAGCCCTTAAGGAAACTACTCGCCGAGATGCCTTCTTCCTCAAAATGCTTCCAGTTAATGAACTAGCCCTAGGGGAGAGCCCTTTACACTCAACTGAGCCGCTTAAGAAAATAGAATTAGTGTGGGTGCTCGAGCATCCCTATTATCATGTAATTAGTCGCCAGGGGCCGCATGCTTATCAACCTCGCTCTTCACTATTATTTGATGCGGTTAGTGGTAATAGAACGGCGCTAACACCTGCGCAAATATCACAGATTGCCAATAGCTCGTATACCGGCGGCAGCGCATTGAGCAGGCCAGAGCTAATTCAACCGCCGTTTTCAGACTATGCTGCACAACAAAACCCAATGTGGAAAGTGTCTGCCAATGATAAAAACAATACTGCAATTTATTTAGACAGCGTAACCGGCCAAGTAATCAAACACGTGAATGATGACGCGAGGCTAAAGGCGTTAATGTTCAAACTTCATTTTATGGATTATGGCCTTCATTTTATGGATTATGATAGTAGCGGGGGCTTTAATCACGGGCTTATTATTATATTCGCAATATCGGCACTCATGCTCTCTGTCTCGGGCATAATGTTGTTAGTTCAGCGCTATCAGAAAGGTAGCTTTTCGTTATCAATCTTCAGCAAAAAACGGTCAGTGTCTGTGATTTATTCAAGCGCGCTTCCTTTCAGTGACATTCATTCAAACTCATCAGCAACATTAACCGTTAAACTTGATCCCAAAAGTAGCCTTTTTAGAAGGCTTTCTCGAGAAGGGATCCACTTATCTTCACTATGCGATGGTGCTGGTACGTGCGGTAAATGTAAGTTTTTAGCTGATAATCACTTAGCGATAACACCGGCTGAAAAGGTGAATTTGCCGTCATCGGAATTAGATAAAGGATATCGATTAGCATGTCAGCACAAGTGCTCAGAGGTATCTAAAATTAGCGTTATTACTGTTGGTAGTAGTGCTGGTAGCAGCGCGGGTAATAGCGGGTGAATGCTAACACGTGCTGACTACAGTACATTGATGAAAACAAAGAGGTTAATGATGAAACGTTTTAGTTTTATGCTACTTGTGTTTGCGGGGTTTTTAAATTCGGCGAATGCGGTGCAAAATCAATCTGAAATTCAAACTCAAAATCAAGACCAATACCAAGGTGAACGGCTACAGTCTGGTCTTTTAGCCGTGGTGAATAAATCTGACGACAGTATCAGTATTATTGATGTTAGCGAAAAGCGCATCATTAAAACGCTTCCCACGGGTAAAGGCCCCCATGAACTCGTTATGTCTGAGGATCAAAAATGGGCAGTAAGCACTGATTTTGTGGGTGGCGACAGTTTAACTGTTTTCGATTTAAATGCGCTTGAGGTAGCGAGGACAATACCACTTCGCACACTGCCAGGGCCTCATGGCGCCAAATTTTTAAACGACAATGAACGGATTATTTTTACCTCTGGTAAGTCTAAACACCTTGGTATAGCAAATGTGGTGACGGGCAAAGTCACCAACAAAATCGAGACAGCCCAAGATACCACGCATATGGTTACTCTTAGCAACGATGAAAGCGTAGCGTATGCCACCAATATAGGCAGTAACTCGATATCGGTTGTGAATATGAGCAATCGAAAGCAGCTTAAAAACATGCCAACGTTATCAATGCCCGAAGCTATTAACTATCGCAAGAGCGCAGAAGAGTTATGGTATGGCGCAAATAAGGAAGGCAAACTCGTGGTTGTTGACCCAGAAACTGAGGCTGTACTTGCAACTTGGAGCGGTTTTAGCTTTCCCTACCGAGTGCTGTTTAACCATGATGAGTCGGTGGCGATGGTGCCTGATTTTCGTAAGCACTACATTCGTTTTTTTGACGCGACGAATAAAAAAGAGCTTGGCACATTAGCCCTAGAAAAAGAGGCGGGGCCGCAGGGTATAACCATGCATCCAGAGCATGATATTGCCTTTTTATCGTTAAATTTAAAAAACAAGATAGTGGCGATAGACATCCACACCCAGCAAATTATTGCTGAGTTTCCCACCGGAAATAATCCAGATGGGGTGATTTTTATCAGTCGATAGTGGTAGCCAAATGCCCCGGATCTCAAAAGCGCTAATGGTTCCCAAAAGCGCTTTTGGATGTTATGAGCATGGCCTAAATAACAACAGCGCTGGCCTAATTCGGCCAGTGTTTTTGTTTAGGGAAGTGGAGTATATCCCCAAGGCGTTTTTGGTAGCTCAACGGGGGTTGTTAAATCAAAGTCTACTTGAACTTCCCTTGCAGGACGCACTAAGCGATAACTAAAACGCTTTGGGTAAATCATCATCTGCCATACGTTGTCAGTGGAAGCATTAATGCCAGAGTCGATAAATAACTGCTTTGAGTATGCATCAGCTGGGAATGACTGAACCTCATTATAGCCGCGGCTATCAGTGTGCCCGCCATACATGGTAGAGGTATGAAAACTGCCATCTTCATTACGATGGTCGTGTTTAAGCATTAAGCCGGCACCTGTTTTGGTGACAATCCAAGTACGAGAGGCGTCATCCCCGACGTGAAACGGAATATGCAGTTGAGTATCCGAGCACTCCCGCACATGCATAACCAACTGCTCGCCGCCGAATGTATTGCCTACGTTATCCTTTGTCACCTTTCCAATAAATGCTTTGCCGCAGTGGGCTTTTATTGCATTAAAAAAGTTATCGTGAGTTTCGATAGACACCAAAGGAGCTGACGCTGCGCTTGTTAATGCGGAGAACGCCGTAATGTATGCTGTAAAAAACACAGTGCAAAAAGTAGAAAAAGTTTTTGTTTTAGTCAACGTAGTTTTCATAATAAACCTGTTAGTAAGATGCGCTTTTTAATACGCTCTGATAATCTTTACCTTAAGTCAGTGAAGCGGATATGTCACTGTTATACTGCCCTTTAAGCTTTTGTTTAAAAGCGCTTGTTTAACCTACTAGCACGTACCACATTGATTTTTATATCGGTGCAGAGAAAATGCACAATAAAATTCGGTACGTTGTAATCCAAATTAGTATTCATTTCATGAAGCTAAATAAATCAGTCAAATAAAGTATGTCTATACTTTCCTTCATCATACTCTACATATCAAACAATAATGGGTCGCTGCTCTTAGCCACACAACAAGCTAACAGGTCCAGCTACTAGGACCAGCAAAAGGGCCAGTCATGAAGAGTATTAAAGGTGAATAATATGTCTAACGAATTTAACGGTAAGACCGCAATTATATCCGGCGCAGCCGGTGGTATAGGGCTAGCTGTTGCCGAAGCGCTGGCAGAGCAGGGCATGAACATTGTTATGGGAGATATTGATTCTTCCACGTTGTCTGAGGCAAGCGACGCGTTAAAAGAAAAAGGGTACAAGGTTCTTACCTGCCCGTTAGATGTTACCGACTATACGCAGTGGGAGTCCATTGTGGAAAAGGCAAAGGAAGCCTTTGGCAAGGTACATATGGTGGTTAATAACGCCGGCGTTGGCGGTACACCTGGCAAGATTGAAGACGCTGAGCACGAGACATGGCGTTGGGTGATGGATGTTAACGTGATGGGCGTGCTCTATGGTGCACAGGCAACAGTACCTGCAATAAAAGAGCACGGTGAAGGCGGCTGGGTTTTAAATGTGGCGTCAATGGCCGGAATGATGGGAATGCCTTATGCGGGTGCATATTGTGCATCGAAAGCTGCGGTGGTATCGATGACCGAAAGTTGGATGGCTGAACTACAGCCTCACAGTATTCATGTATCTGTGCTGTGTCCTGCCTTTGTTAAAACGCGAATTCACGAGTCTTATCGCAACAGGCAAGAAAAATATGCAGTGGCAAAAGAAAAGCGAATGAGTAAAGACAAGCTCATTGCTGGCGCGCAGGCCGCGGCTGCTGCCGTCGAATCTGGTATTCCGGTATCTATGCTGGCAGAGCGAGTGGTTGAGGCGTTACGCTCTAAACAAACCTATATTTACTCTCACCCCAACTATAGAAAAGTGACTAGCGGGCGAGCGAAAGCTATCGACATGGCATTTGTCGATGCCGAAGAAAGTGCAGTGGTAGGGCATTTGATTAACGATGATATCGTAACCTTTTAAAGTTGCTTTGCGCGCCTTTTTAAACTCGACCTTAATGTCTTAAATTGATGCTTTGGATATTATCTCTTCCGCAGCGCTGTCTAGCACAATATTCAGCGCTTGTGGTTTGTGAAGGTAATATCCTTGGGCATAATCCACCCCAATTTCTTTCAATCGCTGCAACTGTTTCGCGCTGTTAACAGATTTTGCCACCACCTCAATGTTGCGAAGCTTGGCAATGTCGGCAAATGCTTTGACAGCTATTTCATCTACCGGATCATTTAGAATATTGCCAACAAAATTGCCATCAATCTTCATCTGTTCTATTTGATATTTTTTTAAATAAGCAAAGGAAGATGCGCCAGTACCAAAATCATCGAGTGCAGTTTTAATACCGGCATTACGTAAAAGGGTGACGAACGCAACACTATCTAACATTGAGCGGGTTATGGTTGCTTCAGTCATTTCGAAAAACAGCTTTTCTCTGATAGCGTGCGGCGTGTCTTTCAATAATGGCAAAAGCTTTTGTATAAAAGCTTGATTAGCAATAGTTTGGCCGGAAATGTTTATACTTATTTGGGCAATGCGGTGAAGGTGTTGGCAGCGATCGAGCATAGAGATCACATTGCTAATTACATAGTAATCAATATGGGGAGAGAGAGCATAGCGCTCAGCAATAGGTAAGAATGAATCTGGCAATATCCAATTTGATTCTCCATCTGGCATTCTCAGCAATACCTCTAAAAAGATATCTTTTGATGGAGAATGCAATGGGAACACTCTTTGCGCGAATAGCTCAAATAATTCACTGTCTATTGCTTGTTTAATACGTGATGACCAATTGCTTCCTAATAAACGCTGGTGGCTACGCTTCTCCTCTTCTTCCCATACAAATACGCGATTTCTGCCCGCTTTTTTGGCAGAGTAACAGGCGTTGTCTGCCGCGTTGATGAGCTCGGCCACACTCGACCACCGTCTAGTTATTGGCACAAGACCAATACTTGCCCCTATGCGGAATATTCTATTGTCATGATAGAAACGAAAATCATCCACCACCTGACACAGGTTCTGCGCTTTTGCCAAGGCGTGCTCTTCATCCGGTTCCGCTAAGAGCAGACCAAATTCATCCCCACCTAGTCGGGCAATAACATCGTTTTTAGTTATATTTTCCTTTAGCAGTCTACTAACTTGTTTAAGAAGTTCGTCGCCAGCGTTATGTCCGCATGTATCGTTAACAGCCTTAAACTTATCAAGGTCAATATACGCTAATGCGTACATCGTCAAATCTCCCCGATTATCGCCTAAGCATGGATTAAGTCGCGACTCAAATTCACTGCGATTATAAAAACCGGTAAGCGGGTCGTGCGTAGCCCGATGCTTCATTTCCATGCCGGCTTGGCGCTCTTCCGTTACATCATGAAATACCATCACCGAGCCTAACAATTCTTCACTCTCTGTGCAGATAGGGGCGACGGAACAAGTTATTCCATATTTTGCGCCGTCTCGAGAAAGTAACGTGGTGGAATGCTCTAGTTCCACAGTGCGTTTTTTCTGTAAACATTGGGTAATGGGGTTGGGTAATTCTGTCTTAGTTTGCTCATTTATTACATTGAGCATGTCAGATGCCGCCATGCCTTCGGCCTCTTCAAGGGACCAGCCTGTAAGTTGCTCTGCAATAGGGTTTAGCCATGTTACTTTACCGTTGGTATCGCTTGTAATTAACGCATCTCCAATGGATTGCAGCGTGACGCGCAATAGTTCATGCTGCTTTGTTAGCTGCATCTTTAAACGCTTACTGCTGGTGATATCCTGAAATACACCGAACATTCTAATGCATTTATTGCCTGCCAATTCTGGCTTGCCGATGGCTCTTACCCAAATAGTGCGGCCTTTTGCAGTTACTAATTCTAATTCTTCATCGTAGGAAATACCGTGCTTTATACCTTGCTCAACAGCGTTAGTAATAATTCTGCGGCTTTCCCCCTTTTTGTAAAAATTAATACCTGTCGCTAAGTTAGGTTCGTAATCGTCAGGCACTTCGTGAATGCGTTTGGTTTGCCGACTCCACCAAATAGTGTTTTTTTCTGTATCTAAATCCCAAATACCTATATTGGCGGTATTTTCGAGTTCTTCAAAAGTTTGGGTTCGCTTTTGCAATGCGATAGCTTGTTTTTTTATGTCGGTAACATCAACATGAGAACCAAGCATGCGTATCGCTTTACCCTCCTTGTTTCTGAGCGCTACGCCTCTGCAACGGATCCACATTGTTTGTCCAGATTTGTGCGTATAGCGAACAACTTGATCGTAAGGATGAGAGGGATTGTCACAATGCTTTTGTATGTTTTCTTTAACAAGAGTGAGGTCGTCGGGATGAATGATATTTTGCCACTCTGACGCTAGATGCTGCTTTTCAGCGGGTTCGTAGCCTAATGTCTTCCAAAAATTTTCACTCATCCATTCGTGCTTTGGGCGAGTTAAGTCCCAAAACCACATTCCATCGAGAGCGGATTGCTCTACAAACGAAAAAAAACTTTCGTCGTTTTTAATTAGCTCAAGCAATTCTCTATGAAGAGGATGAATAGATTCACTACTCTGTTTTTTCAAACTACGCTCTTTTGGTTATTGTTTTAATTTGTGCTTTTACCGACTTTTTGGCAAACAGTGGTCCAAAAGTCTAATACCTTAAAATTAGCACAAATATAACGAATTGCTTAATTTAACAGCGCAATGTGATCGAAGCCGTTTATTTACGCTTGATCTCATTCCTTTAAAGCGTCTGTTTTGTTGTATCAAGAAGTTCGTAACAAACCCCAAGAATGGTAAACAGTAATGCGGTTTGTAAACTATCGTGGTGGGTATTTAGCTCAGGGGATGTTAAGAATGCATAAACAGCTTCAAGCATAAGGAGAAGCGCCGCTGCACCAATTGCATAGCTGAATTTAAATGTCATGGGTATTTCCTTATGTCGTATTTTGACGTGCTGTATTTTCACGTGCCATATTTTCAGTTTATTAGGGACTGACTTTGAACTGTTTCTGAGTTAGCGCGTTTATCAAAATTACCAGCAGTCTATGCCCAGTGAAACTGGCCAGCGTATGTGTTTTTAGTCACCCTCCAACATTTTCCCAATAGAGATGGTTCCATGCATCTGACCTCTATTATCGTTAGTTGGTCGTTTGTTCCATTGAACACTTGTACGCTTGTTTGTAACTTCATTAACGGAAAGTCCACAAACTAGGCAATAACAATGAAAAAAATAATTAACGCTGCAGTTGCTGTAACCATGGCACTGTCAAGCGTGCCAGCATTTGCAGATAAATCAGAGACAGATAAAAACGCCCCTTTCAGCACCGCTACCTTTAAAGCGATGGAAATGAGAAGTATCGGCCCGGCCTATATGTCTGGGCGAATAGCTGATATCGCCATCGATCAAAACCATCCATCAACCTGGTACACCGCGGTAGGTTCTGGCGGCGTGTGGAAAACGAAGAACTCCGGCACCACGTGGGAGCCTATTTTTGATAATGAAGCCGTTTATTCAATAGGCGATGTCACCATTGCGCCAAGTAACTCAAACATTGTTTGGGTAGGTACAGGTGAAAATAACGGCGGTCGTCATATCAGTTTTGGCGATGGTGTTTACAAATCACTTGATGGCGGTAAAACGTGGAAAAACATGGGGCTTAAAAAGTCAGAGCATGTGTCCGACATTATTATTCATCCAGAAAACCCCGATGTTGTGTGGGTGTCGGCGCAAGGCCCTTTATGGTCTGAAGGCGGCGAACGAGGGTTGTATAAAACCACCGATGGCGGCGAGAATTGGAAGCAGGTACTTACCCCTGATGATGAATGGACGGGGGTAACATCACTTCTACTAGATCCGAACGACCCCAACAGGCTTTATGCTGCAACATGGTCAAGACAAAGAACCGTTGCAAATTACGTGGGTACAGGCCCAGCAGCCGGTATTCACACCTCTGACGATGGCGGCGAAACCTGGACTGAATTAAAGACCGGTTTGCCGAAAGGTAACATGGGTAAAATTGGAATGGCGATTTCACCCATCGACTCCAACGTACTTTATGCGACGATTGAGATAGACAATCGCGAAGGCGGTTTTTATCGCTCAGCAAATAAAGGCGCAAGTTGGGAGAAGATGTCTGATGAAGTCGGTGGCGGTACGGGCCCTCACTACTATCAGGAAATTTTTGCTGATCAGCACCAAATGGATAGAGTCTACATTGCCAGCAATTACAGTAAAGTGTCTGACGATGGCGGAAAAACATGGACGCCTATCAATACTAAGCGCAAACACGTTGATGATCACGCGATGGCATTTCACCCCACTGACCCTGATTTTGTTTTAATGGGTTCTGATGGCGGTATTTATATGTCTCATGACAGAATGGATAACTGGCGCTTTATGGCAAACTTGCCATTAACTCAGTTTTATAAAGTCGCGCCAGATGATACTAAACCGTTTTACAATGTATATGCCGGTGCGCAGGATAACTCTACACAGGGCGGCCCCTCGCGAACGAATCGCGAAGAAGGAATTAAGAATAAAGACTGGTTTTTAACCCTAGGTGGCGACGGACATCAACCTGCTGTTGAACCGGGTAATCCAGATATTGTGTATTCTCAGTGGCAGCAAGGTAACCTCACTCGTGTGGACATGACCACGAAGGAAGGAGTGTATATTAAACCGCAGCCGTTGCCAGGCGACCCTGCGGAGCGATTCAATTGGGATGCACCTATTAATGTATCTGCTCACGATCCGAAGCGAATTTATTTTGCATCGCAGCGCGTTTGGCGCTCTGACGACCGTGGTGATAGCTGGACTGCGCTCTCGGGCGACCTCACTAAAAATGGTAACCGCATGCATATGCCCATGATGGGACGAACATGGTCTGTCGAGGCGGGGTGGGATTTATATGCAATGTCTGAGTATCACACCATTGCAAACTTTGCTGAAAGCCCGGTTGATGAAAATATTCTTTGGGTTGGCACAGACGATGGCATCATTCAGGTTACTACGAACGGCGGCAAATCGTGGAAAAAGATAGAGTTGGACGATATTCGAGGCATCCCTGCAACTGCTTATGTGAATGATATTCGTGCTGACCTTTTCGACCCGAATACGGTGTATGTTGCACTAGATAACCATAAATATGGTGACTATAAACCGTATCTTATTAAGTCGACTAACTTAGGCAAAAAGTGGACATCCATGGCAGATGAGCTGCCTGAAAAACACTTAGTGTGGCGTATTGTTCAAGATCACGAAAATAAAGACCTGATGTTTATCGGTACTGAATTCGGTATTTTCTTTACCGTCGACGGTGGAGAGCAGTGGGTAGAGCTTGAAGGTGGCATGCCTACTATCTCAACGCGAGATGTGAAAATTCAGCGTCGTGAGAACGATTTAGTGGCCGGTACTTTTGGTCGAGGTATTTATATACTCGACGATTATGCACCGCTTCGGTCGTTAACGAAAAAGTCGATGCAAGAAGACGCTCTGCTGTTTGCGCCTAGTCGCCCGGTTAAGTGGTATCAACCAGACGATAACCATACAGATTCAGACGGTGACGACCGCTATGTAGCTGAAAACCCAGAGCATGGCGCAACGCTGACTTACTACCTTAAAGACAGCCTGCTGACAGCGAAAGAGAAACGTCAAGAAGCTGAGAAAAAGCTTATGGAGGGTAAAGACAAATATCCGAAGTATCCAAGCTGGGAAGCGGTGGAAGCAGAAAATCAAGAAGCGGCGCCTGCAGTATACCTTGAAGTAAAAGACGCTGAGGGTGATGTGGTTAACCGAGTAGAAGGAAGCACCAAGAAAGGCTTGCACAGAGTTACATGGGATATGACCTATGCCAATGCAATGCCTATTACGGATAAAGAAAGTGCGAGTCGTTCACGTGGCGCATTAATGGCGTTACCAGGCAGCTACACGGCAACGCTGTTTAAGCGCGAAGGAACTACAATAACGCCGCTAGCCGAACCTGTTAGTTTTGTGCTTGAGTCTATCTACGAAGGTGCACTAGAAGGTGCGACAGTACAGGAACGTGCTGCCTATGATGGTAAAGTGAGTGATGCTCAAAAACGAGCGGTAACCACTACAAGCGTACTGGCTAATGTGAAAGACACGATGGAAGTACTTCGCAGTGCTATAAACCGTACTCAGGGTGATATCAGCAAGCTTGAAACACAATTTGCCGATGTGCAGACTGAAATTAATGCCTTAAGTCGAGAGCTTTATGGTTTAGAGTCTCGCAACCGCAAAGGAATAAAGCCTGCGAATATAACCAGCCGTTTACGTTACGCTCGCTCTGCCGTGGGGTCATCTTATGGACCTACTCAGCAGCATCAAGACCAATTGCGTTATGCTAGCGAAGGGTTGGTTGCAGTGAGTAAGCGCGTAAGTGCACTTCAGCAAACTACCGTACCTGAGCTACAGCGTGCAGTAGTGAATGCTGGCGGCCCATGGACAGTAGGTCTGCCGGTTATTACTGAATAACTGTTAATGCAATAAACGGGGTTTTATACCCTATAAAACGGCAGTGTTCTCACTGCCGTTTTCTTTTTATCTTCACTTAATTTTTCTATACAAAATAACATAGGCACTATGACAGGTTCGCGACTCTCTTTTTCTTTACACACCATCCGCAGTGCACCTGTGGCGGTGCGTGCACAGCTTATGTTTAAATCAGTTATTAGACTAGCGTTTATGACACCGCTTATGACAGCGCTTATGTTAACAACGTTTCCAGCCTATTCAGTAACGTTTGAACAATCAGAGGTTAGCAAATTAGGCCCTAACGAATCAGATGTAGAGAATATAGTGGTAAAGGCTACGAGACCCTACTACCACGATACGCTAGAGCGTATCCTTCCCCTATATAACTACTCACAGTCTTCAGTTGCCGAGCCCACTAGCATTAATGATGTATTAGTTCAGTCCCCGGTAATCAGCCTAAACGGGCAGGGAGGGCAAATTCAAAATGTGAGTATTCGCGGCTTTTCCCGCTGGCGAATTCAAACTTTGTTAAACGGCGTTCCTATTTTTAGCGATAGGAGAGCCGGTGCAAGTGCTGGCTTTATACCCCCTTCATGGATAACTCAGGTGTCAGTTGTGCCTGGCGCAGCATCGACATATCTAGGTTCTGGTGCAATAGGCGGCGCGGTTAACATGCAGATTGCTACACCCCATGAGCAGAATCTTTATGTCGGAATGCTGAACAATGGTGAGACCCAAGAATACGGGTATGAAGGCTTTGCGGACAGTTCATTTACGTCCAATACTGATAAGCGCCATGCGTATGCGGGAAGCACTGATTGGAAAGTCTCTTATCGCAATGCAGATAACACCCAGGATGCCAATGACAATGCGTTGTTTGAGCAATTTGAGCAAGCTGCGCTATTTGTACGACATCAGCCTGAGCAATCAAATATCACTGAGGCGTGGTCGCTGTTTTCACACAATAGCAATGTTGGAAAGTCGAGCAGTGATTATCCACAAGATAGAGTGACAACATACCCCAACAATACCCATTGGCTAGGCAAAGTCAGCGCGGTTTTCGATAACATTACTAGTAATGTGTGGTGGCATCAGTCTCAATTAGATACACAAACGTTACGGCCAGAAGCACGCATTAATGAAAGCAGAAGCAAAGCATTCGATTATGGCAGTGATATTGGAGGCAGGCAGCGTGTAGGTATGTGGCGAGTTAATTGGCAAGCTCAACTACAAGGACGTGAAGGGGTAAGAATTGATGAAAGTGAAACGCCGATAACATCGCTAGGCGCTCAAGTAACACCCGAGGCGGCAATATTAGCTCAAGCTCTCTCTTCACAAGAGCTTTCTATACAAGAGTTTTCTTTACAAGAGCTCCCTGCACAAGCTGCGGAGACTGACGCCTTTAACATCACCACACTTGATGCCAGTGAGATTGGATTGGCGGGCGTGATGGATGCCTCAAGAACGTTCCAGAAGCTTTCTGTAGCGGTAGGTACACGCCTTGACTGGCAGTATCAAAATCGAAGTGGATATAACGTAAAAAAGCTAAACGTTAGCGGGTTCACTGGTGCTAGCTATATGCTTTCTTCTCACTGGTCTGCAAGCTTATATGTTTCAAGCGCTTTCAGAAACCCATCGCTTACAGAACGTTTTTTCTCTGGAGTAACTCCTCGAGGCACAGTGCTGGGTGATGAGAACTTAGACACAGAGCAGTCTGTAAACATTCAAGGTGCGCTTTCATATAAAAGCAGACGATTATCGGCAACCACAGAAGTGTTTAGTCAAAAGATACATCACTATATCGAGCGCACAGAAGTAAGCGAAGATGTGTTGGAATATGTGAACTTAGACAGCGCCACTATTAATGGGCTGAGTTATACGGCTAATTGGGCACCGGATAATAGCAAGTTGTCTTTGCAGTTAAGCGGTGCTTGGATAAAAGGTGAGGACGAGAGCGGGGATGTTATCGCGGATATTCCCGCGCACAATCATCGGCTCACGGTGGGATACCAGCTGGGCACTATACGCTTTTTTTCAAACGTGCTTTATCGGGCTAGTAAAACAGACGTTGCTGATGGAGAGCGGTCATTAGATAGTGTAGTGACCCTAGATATAGGGGCATCTTTACCGTTTAATAATAAAGTGAATGGAAGAGTGAGTATTCGAAACCTCACTAATCAACTTTTTTACGTGAGTGCTGATGACAGGGCGGCTTTTGCTCAAGGTCGCAGCATTCAGTTTGCGCTACGGTTTTTGTTTTAGAGTGATTGCTTCAAAAGACTTGCTTTAGAGTGCTTGTTTTAAGGGGGGCTTCAAAAGACTTGCTTTAGAGTGCTTGTTTTAAGGGGGCTTTAAGAGACTTGCATCAGCGGGCCTGGTTTAACTAGCTTGTTGAAACTAAAGTGTACTGACCAGGTTGTACTAACTAGACTGCTGCAAGCGAGCCTGTTTTTTCCGATATTTACTTTTCAGCGTGGTAAATAACATTACTATGCCAGTTAACCAAATGACAAACAAAAGCAAAGCGGCGGGTAGAAACAGGTAAAGCTTAGCGCCCTCAAAAAACCAACTCCCGTCGTGGATAGACTCTATGGTGTCGGTACGTCGATACGCTGTTTGCAGCACCGCGCCAGTGTAGGCGTTAAGCTGTACTTCCCAATGATTATTGCCACGTACTTTTATGATGCCTTTGTTCGGTCTAATATCCAGTCTGTCAATGTCTTCCCAGCGCGTTAACTGGGCGTTGGATACGGTTTGGACTGCCTGTAAAATCTGATGCGAACTTATTATGGTACTGGACGAGTTTGTTGCTTCTTCTAAAAGAGTTTGGCTTACTTTTTGGGTTGGCGGCTGGATCCAGTCTATCTCCTTTTTCACCTGCAGCAGCAGGCCGCTACCAATCACGATGATGACGGGAAGAAAAATACTCAAGGAGATCCACAAGTGAAGATGTCGACTGAATTTTCGTAGTTTGTTGGGCATTCGAATACACATCTGAAACGGGCTAATACTATACTGCATAGGGCTTTCAGAGTAAAAGCGGTAGTCATGCTACTGACCGCTAAAAAACGGCTAAACAACCGCTTTTTAAGCGCTAAGTAAGCGCTAGCCAAATGCCCACACCAATCATAAGTGTGCCCGCTATTCGGTTCATTAACTGCACATTGTCGCTTTGCATTAATAAAGAGCGCATGGTTCGCCCACCTGATGCATAAATTAATAAGCAACTAAACTCTAGCACTAATATGATGGCGATTAAGCTAGCTAATTGATGCATCAGCGGTTGTTCAGGATTGATAAAAGGCGGCAGTAATGCAACAAAGAAGGCCCAACCTTTTGGGTTGGCAATGGCGGTTATAAAACCTTGCGAAATAAGGGCTAAACGAGAGGCCCGCTGACTTTCACCATCGGGCTTCAACGCCATTTTGCCTCGGGACAACCACATTTGCACGCCTACATAAAAAAGGTACGCGCCTCCGATGTATTTAAGGACGGTGAATACGGATGGGTAATTGAGTAACAGTGCAGCCACGCCAACAGAGGAAAGAGTCGCTACTAGCCCTACACCCGCCAGTTCACCAATCATCATCCATAAGGCACGTTTAACACCAATACTCATGCCCAGCGTCAGCGCAAGTGTCATACACATGCCTGGCGTTATGGACACAAAGAAAAATGTGGGAATAAAAAGAGACAGCAAGCCCCAGCTCATAAGAGGTATCCGCAGATAAAGAAAACAGGCGTGGAAGTTGCCAGAAAAGGCGATGGTGATCAATAACAAGTTGCGTATTGATTAACCGATATTTGCGTATTGTTGTTTTTGGCCCTGTAAGAACTTCTTGCCCGTTGAAAAATAAGCAGAACATGCTCAGACCAATGTTTGGGTGGTAATATTAAAACGTATATTAATCAGTGGTTTATGTTTTTTTGTGGACCGGCGTTTTTGGATCGCTTGTTGCAGCCTCTAGTTTAATGTTGAGCAAAGTAATCAGTAAGTAGAGCTAAAAGTAAGCGGGCACTTTCTCTCGAGCACATTTTTTCTCGAAGAAAGTATTCCAAAGAGTTCAGTGACTAGAAAGAAAAAAGGAGAACCTAATTATGAGTAAGACTAAACAATCTAAAGTAGTTGTTATCACGGGCGCGTCTAGCGGCATAGGCAAGGCAACGGCTAAATCACTCGTGCAAGAGGGGCATCGCGTTGCGTTAGTTGCAAGAAGTGAAGATAAGCTAAACAGTCTTGTGGAAGAGTTGGGTAGCGAGAATGCGTTTTCAGTAAAGGCCGATGTAAGTGATTTTGACGAAGTAGAGAACGCATTTGCCAAAATAAATGCGCATTTCGATAAAATAGACGTTGTTTTCGCTAACGCGGGAACGGGCGCGAGTTCTCCAGGTATTGAAAAGGGCGTCGTGAGCGATTGGTCAACTATGCTTGGGGCGAACGTGAACGGTCTTTTATATACAGCGAAAGCAGGGTTACCGTTTCTAAGAGAAAGCAAGGGGCATTTTATTCTCACGGGCTCAGTAGCCGGACGCATTGCTCTTAAAGGCTCAGTATACGGCGCTAGCAAGTGGTTCGCTTATGGCTTCGGTCTAAACTTAGCCGAGGAAATGCGTGAATGGGGAGGGAAATGCACAACCATTTGCCCGGGTATGGTAAATACACCATTTTTTGATGAACCTAAAGAAGACAAACTGGCACCAGAAGATATTGCAGATGCTGTTAATTACGCATTATCAAGCAGCGACAAAGCGTGTGTAAGAGAAGTATATGTAATGCCAACGTCGTAACTTTCAGTTATTACAGACCGCGGTTCTGATTATTAGGCCCAAAGGTGTCAGTAATCACGGGCGAGCCGCTATTGCCGCTTGCGTTGCCTAAAAAGTCCTAACTTAATGGCGATGCAGGTGGCAATCAGTGTAGTTGTAAAGATAACTGAAACTCTTAGTAATAATTCAAGCTTATCCGTTAGTTCAAAAGAAGCAGATGACACACTTAATACGAGATTGCTTGTTACAGTGATACTAAAAATATAGGCCATGTAGCCAACAATCAACTTTACATTTTTTTGCACGGTATCCTCCTGATAGTCCATTCCAATAAGGGCTCTCGCCACTTCCATGCTCAATTAATTTTCCGCGTTCGCAGAGCAATCAATGTCGCTATGTTCCAATGTTAATACTAGTTTTAACGCTAGCCCTACCTTTAGCTAAAGTTCGTAATGCTAACGATGAATCATAAAAAGAGTAACTGGTCATCAAGACTGTTTTCTTTCTAACTACATTAACCATGGATATCAACGAACGTTGAGCCTTATGACACTAAACTGATAACTCTTGCTTTTAATCGCGTTTTTTCGTTTTTGATGCGTAAATCTCTGTAAGGTGTGATTACTTTGTGCTCAATGTTATTTAAGACGATTAACCCTACAACTTGGCAGGCAAAAGAATGAAAACAGATAAACCTTCTGTAACGATCCCTCAAGAAGCTTTTGATTGGTATGACGAATATGCTCATGGCGACATAGATAGGCGCACCTTTTTAACCCGCGTGGCCTCGTTGTCCATTGCGGGCCTGTCTGCTGGTGTTATTGGCAGCGCTCTTATTCCCGACTATGCCAAAGCTGAGCAAGTGTCCTTTAACGACCCCGCTATTAAAGCAACATACGAAGAGTTTCCGTCCCCTGAAGGCCATGGTACTGGAGGTGGGTATTTAGTAGTGCCAACTGAGGCAAGTGCCGAGAGCCTTATGCCGGCGGTTGTTGTGGTGCATGAAAATAGAGGGTTGAACCCCTATATAAAAGACGTGGCAAGACGCTTAGCCATGCAAGGGTTTATTGCGTTCGCGCCAGATGCTTTATTTCCCTTAGGAGGTTATCCAGGTAATGATGATGACGGTAGGTCAATGCAGCGAAGTCTCGATAGACAAAAAATTGAACACGATTTTATGGCGGCCGCAAAATGGCTAAGTCACCACGAAAAAACCTCAGACAAGCTTGGTGTGGTTGGTTTTTGCTTTGGCGGATACATCAGCAACCTCTTAGCCGCTACCCTTCCTGATATGATTGATGCGGCCGTACCGTTTTACGGTACTCCTGCAAAAGAAGAGTTGCAGGCTCAAGTGAATGGGCCGCTGCTCCTGCATTTTGGTGAGAATGATAAGCGAGTGAATGCGACCTGGCCGGAATATGAAAAAGTGCTGAAGGCCAACGGAGCAGAGTATACCGCTCATGTGTACGACAAAGCTCAGCATGGCTTTCACAACGACTCAACAAGTCGTTACAGCCCCAAAGATGCCGAACTTGCATGGCAACGCACCGTTGATTTCTTCTCGACTCACCTTAAAGCCTGATAAGTCGTTGAGCGAGTAAACCTACAAATAGTCAGCGAGCTCTTAACGTAAAACGTCTCAAATTCATAAAAGCGCCTCTCAGGCGCTTTTTTATGTAGAGCATCTTTATAATATTGCAGAGTGGTATAAAAGCATGGAGATGGCGGTAAAACCTTAACTGAGTTAAACTACGCACATCTGCATGAGCTGTTGCAGCCGTTGAATTAACGGTCGCGTTTTACTGATTTTGTTCTGCTTGTGCGCTGCTAGCACGTAAGCACCGTGCAATAAATTAGCGCAACGCTCGGCTCTAGCTCGGCTCTACTGCGACGCTTCGCTTGAATATAGCACTGTGCTCAAAAGGCCTTAGCGTAATCAAACACAATAACTACTTCTATCCTTAAAGGTTATCAATCATGTTCCACAACGATGTTCTACGCCGCATTCGCTATGCGCTTGCTATAAACGATACCGCGGCTATCAGTATTTTTAAGCTGATGGATTACGAAATGGACATAGATTATCTTCATAGCATCATGAAAAAAGAGGATGAAGAAGGTTATTTGCCATGTAGAGACAAGATCCTTGCAATGTTTTTAGATGGTTTAATTATCAAAAATCGCGGTAAGCAAGAAGGACTAGCGCCCAAAGAGCTCGGCCCAAAAGAGCGCTTGAGTAATAATGAGATACTGCGAAAAATTCGCATTGCGATGAGCTATAAAGACGAAGATATGATTGCCGTATTGTATATGGCTGATTTCAGGCTGAGCAAAGGCGAGTTGTCAGCGCTATTTCGAAAGCCTGATCACCGCAACTATAAAGCGGCCGGCGACCAGGTTGTACGAAATTTACTGCAGGGTATGGTAATTAAGTATCGCCAAAATACGAAACCGCGTACGTCTAATCAAAATGCATTTGCATCAAAAAGTAAAGGTGGTGTTACGGCTAAGTCTAGCTCGTCTGAAACACAGAAAGCAGGCCCTAAAACCCTTAACCTCAAGAACTCAGGCGCCAAAAAGCAAACAGTCAAAAAGAAGAGTAATACCTATCGCGTAGATAATAAGCCCACCGACTCTGCGCGGAGTAAGGGCTAGCTCTTCTGCAGTTAGGTAGAAGTTGGCAAGGAAATCGATAGATAGCAGAAATGGCGGGCGAGCGGCAGTTGAAAGGTAAGTGTTCAGTGCACATAGTATTTCTATTAACATGGACAACTAATGTAAAGCGAGGAAGACCCTTATGGCTAAAACGATAGATACACCGACCAGTAGACATTTCGATAATGCAGATGGGCTTTGCGAAGAAAAAAGCGACGCAACAAGAGGGTTTGTTTTTAATCAAACTATGTTGCGAATTGCTGATCCCAAGCGCACCTTAGACTTTTATACCCGCGTGATGGGTATGACGCTGATAAAGCGACTAGACTTTGAAGAAATGAAGTTCAGTTTGTATTTTCTAGCGGCAGGGGATGACTTTTCGGATATAAGCGATGACGCAGAGATGCGCACGGAGCAAACTTTCGGTCGCCCTGCGATGTTAGAACTTACTCACAATTGGGACGACACCCCAGAAAACGCGTCTTACCACAACGGTAACAGTGAGCCAAAAGGTTTTGGCCATATTGGATTTCACGTGCCAGATGCTGAGGCTGCCTGCGAGCGATTTGAATCCCTTGGCGTGCCATTTCAGAAAAAGTTAAACGACGGGTCTATGAAAGGCATTGCGTTTATAAAAGATCCCGACGGCTATTGGATTGAAATTTTTGATGCCAGCAAGGTAGCAAAAACCTGCGCGCCGCATTTAAAAGGTTAAAACAACGCACCTGATATTTTGTAAGCGTTTCTAAGCTGTTTTATAAAAACACTAAAAGGAGCCGCGCTCCTTTTAGTATTCTTCCTACATCCTCCCTTCGTTAGTCAGCATCGTCAGAAGACAACTTGTAGTCAAGCTGCACTAATAACCCTGTTTGCCTTAATGCTTGGCGATTTTGAACCCGCGGCTTATATTGCCACTGCTTAAGGGCACTACTGGCACTTTTATCAAATACGCCTTCAGGTGACGACTTTACTACCGTTATGTTATCGGTAGTGCCTGTTTCTGTAATATCAAATTGCAATACTACATACCCTTCAGTATTTGTCTTTGCTGCGTCTTCAGGGTAAGCCGGTGATACGTGAGCTATCGGTGAGGCTTCATTGACCTTAGCGTCGATTGCCTTATGGTCATTTCCCTCAGCAAGATTTTTCGGCGGTGGCGGCATATTGGCCGCAGCAGTATTCGCCATTAGCAATACGCTCAGTGCCACTGCAACGAATGCGGCTAGTCGATTCTGTGGAAGCTTATCTTTCATTAACATTAAACGTTTTTTCATGGTGTTTTTTTCTCCAAAGGTAGGGTACAGACTCAGTGTCTGCTGGGATTGATCGGCACACTGTACGAGTGCTTTTGCATAAACAAGTGTCTCCTTATCGCTTTTGTTTGATAGAACTTTGTAGTCACAGGCTAGTTCTTGGTTAGTTCGAAATGCTTTAAGCGCAATCCAAACGAGAGGGTTGAACCAAAAAATCGTCATTAAAACAAAGGTAAAACCATTCCACAGATGATCCCTGTGACGCTTGTGGACAGATTCATGCTCGATAATCATTTGCTGTTGCGCTTCACAAAACATGCGCTCAAAGTTCAGGGGCAGCACTATTTTAGGGTTAACAAAACCAAATAGCATGGGCGTTTTTGCCTTAGATGAGTAATAGGCCACATCACCGCTAGTGCTTATCTTTTTTAAAGAGGCAGTAAGAGATAGATAATGCACAAGCGTAGTAACGATTAACGCGCCCGCACCTAGTACCCAAAGATAAAGAAGTACGTCTATGTGCTGCACCGTGAATGTGGGAGTCGTGTTCACTATATATCTAGAAAATGAGTCACTTGTTACCGATACACTGTAAATAGGTAGGTTGTTCAGGAGTAATACAGCTGGCACTGTGGCCCACAATTTGTAGGTAAACATAGTGCCCATCTTTGCGGTAAATCGCTCTGCTACCAGCATTAAAACGAGGGCAATACTTAAAGCACCTTGTTGTGCTATTAACCATTCAGTCATTGTCTTCTTCCCATTGTGCTATTAATGCTTTTAACTCGTTCACATCATCTTTTGACAATGTTTTCTGGGTTGCAAACCCTGCTACTAATGGCGTGATTTTGCCCTTGAAAAGCTTGCCAACGAAGCTCTCCGTCTCTTGTGCGGTATAGTCTTCTCGCGCGATAAGTGGGTAATACAAATATTGACGCTGCTGTTTTTCAAAACCAATAACGCCTTTTTTTACTAGTCGGCCTAATAAGGTTTTAATTGTTTTCTCATGCCACTCTTTATGGCTAGACAGGGCTTGCACCACGTCGCTCGCACTTGCAGGGTTGCGCTCCCACAGTACGTCGAGTACATCAAATTCTGCATTGGAAATATCGGGTTTAGACATGGTCTTGCTTACCTCTATCTTTTTGATTACAACTGTAGTCTTTCATTTAAGATTACATCTGTAATCGCTCTTTGCAAGTTTTTTTAGTTCTTTTTTTCATCAATGTAAAAGGAGGGTAGATCAAATCAGCTTAGGTTTGGTGTTACTGTGGGCTAATTAAAAAAACGAGTTAGGACGGGAAAAGTAAGACTTACATCAATGAACCACGGAAAATGTAAGGTCTGTAGATTCAAGAAACTCACCTAGAATACGTGACTGTTGATTTCCTCGAGGCACCATAACGTAGCATTTAGGCTTCGGCGAGACCTCTGAAAGTTCGTACCAGAGACTATCTAGCACGTCCGCACCGTGTTTTAAAAACGTCTCACCCCACGTGGTGCTGTAAAGTACATACACATCTTCTACTGTAGGTTTTTGGCGAAGGGTGGGGAAATTAACTAATGCCATGCATGTCATAATGCGTTCTGGTGCCAGTAAATCCTCTCGCGGCAATGCAGATACCCGTACTGGTGGAAACAACGCGCACAGGTGTTTTAGCAGGTCATTGAGGTCGAGTTCGCTAATTTCGCAGTAGTTGTAATCTAGATGAATTTTTGTGTTCGTGTCCATTATGCGACTGGCAACACACCACACAAGTAACGCCACTGCATTAGATGCTTGTGAAATCTTTTGCGATTCATCGATAATACCCGACTTGCTCAGCCTATCACCCGCGTAAGCGGTCCATATCTCATCGCCATTCTTAAGTGTTCTCACGGCTATGGTTACGGTGGGGCAATATAAACTCTCATCAAATGCTCTGCGAAGAAACTCCACCTTGTTGTGTTTTTTACCGTAAAACGTGCTCAATCGGCGGCCGAGTACCGTCATGTCTTTTTCATCCATGATTTGGGTTTGGCCATCAAGTTGACTGGATATGCGTCTATAGCATTTCAGTAAAAAGCGATGTATGCGACGACTTAATTGAACACGCTCGTTAAAGTTCCATTGTTGAATATTATCAAGGTGCTCTAATGACTTTCTGCTCCAGCCCCAACTTTTTGCATAGGCGGCTATAATTCGTCGTTTAAAGTTAGGTGTTTCTCCCTCATACAAGGGCTGACTGAGACTACATCCACATTTTAGGTACAAACACTGCTGCAAAATAAGAATATCTTCTGGTTGGCCATAGGCAGTGTAGTGGGTGATCAGCTCATTGAACATAAGCGCATAGGGGTCAATATCAGTTACTTTCCCTGGCGCGTCAGAGCCCAAGTGAACATGCTTTTTAAGGGTGTTGCACAGTGGCTGCTCGCTGCCAATATTGGCCAGATAGACTTCTAACTTTGCCATTTTTAGCAGCGACTTAAATGGCGAATCCATTGCCTTACCTAACTGCCATATGGCTGCGCCAAATAGCTCGCCGGCATCAAGTTTTTCTAAATGGCCTAAATCCATAAACCAATCTAAGTCGGGAGAACCTCCTTTTTCAAGGCTTCCCAAAATGCCGTCGTATTGCTTTATGGTCGACTTTTCTGGTGTTAGCCACCAAAAGGGCACTTTCCCCGCTACAACAATGTTCGTGCTATAAAATTCCGCTTTTAAAAACAATGCTTGCGCAGAGCCGGCACTTTCTCCGTCTGCAACGCCAAAGTCATTGTGTTTTACCTTCTCGATATCAGAGAGAAAAAAGTGTACTTCAGTACCCCATTTTTTATCAGCCCATTGCTCAATTGCTCTTAGCTTTTGAGTTAATAAATCGAGGGATTGGGGAGAAAACTGCTTTCCGTCTACACACACCCAATAATCAAAATCTGACGTATCGGTTTGCGCAATTGTGCCTATGCTGCCCATTAAAACCAGCGAGTCTATACACCGCTGGCGAGGCCAAATAGATTTAATATCAGCAAATAAGGACTGCAGTGACGGAAAACAGCGCGTCAGCGCCATCTCAATATCTTTTCTGAATGAGTAATTGTTGATACCAAATGGCACTAATACATCGTTTGAAGGCGATTCAACATATCCAGGTAAATCGGGGTGATTAACGTGGATTAAAAATGGCAATACGTGAAACAGGGGTCTGTTTTCAAGGGGCAATAAACTTAAGGCACGCTCTGTTCGTGATTTGTTGTATCGCAATACGCGCAGCAACCTTATCGTAAGGTTTTTCTGTAAAGAGAGCGATTTTTGCTCAACCATAACTTAGTCTTTGCCCACTTGCTTTTGCTTGAGGTCTATTGTCTTGTATTTTATACCAAGCATAGCGCGATTCACTGCTATCTGCTTGTTATTTATCTTTAGTGTTTGGGTAGTTATCGAGAAGTGATTCTACGAGTTCGTTTAGCGCCCGTTGAACGGTAATCGCATCATTTGCTTTAATTTCGGTACTGCCCGACGCACTGTAAACAAAGGTGTTTTCCTTTGTGACGTCTATTTGCAAGTTTTGATATTCCGTAAATTGTTCTCCAACAGGAATGCTAAACACGCTACCTATCGATATTCCGCCCGAACGTCCAAATGTGCCGCTGCCTAGGCCTATGTTTAAACGTGTGCCGTCATCTTTAGATTCAACAAAAGGGAAAAAACCGATGAAAACGTCAGCTTCATCCTGTGAAACCTCAGTTAATCCTTTCGCTGTCATTACCTTAGCAATGGTCGCTGCAATACTGTTTTCAAGGGTTGGGTTTACACTGTTTAGCGGTGGTTTCACGTAAAAGCTATTTATGCTTTGAAAGTCTTGTGTTTCGTCTACGCTGATAGACGGGGCGTTAGAGGCACAGCCCGTTAATAAACCACCGAACGCGATCAAACAGAAAAGCAGTTGAATCTTTCTAAATCGTTCTCTCATCGTCTTATCCCTTATTTTTGTCGATCTTCTTTTACCGTTTGAAAAGGGCTTTTGCAATCAGTTGATTATGATTGGTTAACTCCCTAAGCCCTTGCGGTTTATTATCCACAGGATCGCTTATTGCGCGATCAATGGCAATATCACAGGCAACATCTATGGAAATGACCTTGTGAATAATTAGACTAATTCATAATTGTTTAAAATATGAACATCGTTGATACTCCGCCCGTTTTCAATTTCACGAAATAACTTATGTTCAAACGACTGCTCACGATGACTGTTTTTATAATGTGCTACACAGCCAGTGCAGCGGATGCGCCAAGTAGCGGGTTAATGCAGGTGGATAAGACAGAAAAGGTGACGATAACCTGGGCGGTAAATCCGGCTCCTCCTTTTTACGTACTAGAGGGAAAATATAAATCACAGGGTATCTGCGATGTGCTTATTGACAAAATAATCCCCCAAATGAATAAATTTAAACATACGAAAGCCATCATGCCCCAAGCGAGAGTCAATCTGCAGAGCGAGCGAGATGAAAACATTTGTTTCCCTTGCGTCATCAAGCGCAAGGATGATCTTACATGGCGCTTTTCTAATGCCACTACAGTACACCCTCCTCTGGGGATAATTGCTCTACCCGAGACGGTAAAACCTTATCTAGATTCAGATGGGCGGGTATCGCTTGCGGAGCTAATAAACAGTACAGCGTTCACTTTCGCTAAACCTGTTTCAAGAAAATACCCTGACAAGCTACAGATACTTGTAAAACAGTTGGAGCAAACATCGCGCTTTGAAACTATTGCAGGCGCTGACTCCACCACCAGGATACTTAGCCAACTGATGTACGGCCGCATCGACTTTACGCTCGAGTATCCGTCTATTCTGAAGTATTTCACCTTGACCGGCGGCCCGAGCAAGCTGCAATATTACTACACCACAGAGTTGGGGGAGACCCCCATACCTGGTGCGGTGGGTTGTACCAATAATGCGTGGGGAGAAAACGTTATAGAGCATGTGAACGAAGCGCTAAAATCCATTGTCGATACTCCTGACTATAGGGCATCCCAAGGGTTCTGGCTTTCACCTTAGCTTCTTTGTAATAAAGCCCCTGCAGTAATAATCTCCTCGCATGGCGTAGAGGCCGGTAACGTACCAAATGCCAAACCATGATGGCCGGCCAGCCTGCTCTCGCAAAAGCTGTGAGCAATATTGCGTATTTCAGCATCGTCGTTATTCAGCAGTACACAAGCCTGCAGCGCTAACGCAGTTTGCTCTGTTAACAAGCGGCTTCGCATTTGCAGCGATGTAGTATCGCTAAAACTAGTTAAAAGTTGCGCGACATACTCATCAAAATGCGTATTTTTTCCTTTTGCACTTTGTAGTTCCGTAAATAACGCCTTCTGCGTAGCTGGTTCTTTTGCCATGGCCCGCAACACATCCAAACACTGCACATTGCCGCTGCCCTCCCAAATTGAGTTTAGGGGCGCTTGGCGGTACAACCGCGGCATTATGTTTTCTTCCACATAGCCAATACCACCGAGACATTCTTGGGCTTCATTTACAAATGTTGCGGTACGTTTACAAATCCAGTATTTGCCAATCGCTGTGCTAATACGAGCAAGAGCAGCCTCATGAGGGGTAGTGCTGCTTTCATCTACGGCCTTTGCCACTCGCATAGTCAGCGCTGTAGCCGCCGCGCTCTCGATGGTGAGATCTGCCAACACATTTTGCATAAGAGGTTGGTTGATAAGCGTATTGCCAAAAGCGTCTCGATGGCTAACGTGGTGTGTTGCTTGAACGAGAGCCTGCCTCATAAGAGCGGAAGAGCCAATCATGCAGTCGAGTCGGGTGAGCGATACCATATCGATGATCACAGATACGCCGCGACCTTCCTCACCAAGTAAATAAGCCGTCGCCTCTTGAAATTCTACTTCGGATGATGCGTTGCTCCAATCCCCCAGCTTGTCTTTAAGGCGCTGAATACGTACATGATTTAGTTCTCCACTTTCAAGTATCCTAGGGAGAAGAAAGCAGCTTAGTCCGCCTTCTGCCTGAGCCAATACGAGGTGGGCATCACACATTGGCGCAGAATAAAAGAATTTATGTCCGGTAATGGCGTAGCTGCCGTCAGCGTGTTGCACAGCTTTGGTAGTATTGCGCCTTACATCGGAGCCTCCTTGTTTTTCCGTCATGCCCATACCCACAGTAATGCCGTTCTTTTCAAGTGCGGGGAGTTCTCGCGGGTCGTACGCACCGTTTATCAGTTTATCGAGCCAATATTTTGGAAGATGTTCGGAGTACTTCATAGCAGGTACGGCTGCATGGGTCATTGTTAGCGGGCAGGTAGTACCTGCATCAGTCTGGCTATGCATATAAAGCAGGGCCGCGCGAATAACATGAGCTCCACTTGCTGAGCTGTTTTGCCACGAATACGAGTGAACCTGATGCTCCATGGCCGAGCCCATCAGAGCATGATAGCTTGGATGAAATTCTACTTTGTCGGTTCTGCGTCCATATCGGTCAAACGCGTGTAAAACGGGCTTGTTTTTGTTGGCAAGTTCACCATGTTCAAACTGCACGTGACCGCTGTATTGGCCGAACTGTTCAAGCAGTGTGGGAACAGACGCATGGTGGTGCTGTCTCACCATACTTTGTAGTAGCGGGTCAGCGAGCCAAAGGTTGTAAGCAGAGAGCGCATAAGGTTGATTTTCTACCTCATGGGTATGAAATTTGTTTGTTGCTATCATGTTACTGGCCCGTCAGTTGCTATCGCTTTAATAAGAAACTAGCTAAGAAGTTAATTAGCAAAGAAGTTAAATAAAGAAATTACACAAAACGATAAAATAAGTCAAAATGCGTAATGTTTATTATTGGGTTTCCTTCGGTAATTTGTCGTTAAATGGGGAAGCGGCAAAGTGGATAGCTGTTCAGTGAGCTATCGTTAAAAGGGCAGTCGTAAAGCAGGCAACCGTTAAATGGACAGTCTTTAAATGGACAGCAGTAAAACGGGAGAGCCGATGGCTAGCTCTTTATCAGATAACTGTTTTGACGCAGAAAAAGAGGATAATAATGTGGGATTCTTTTTCTTAAAAACATGATGTTAAGTATTAAAAGCGGTATGAAAAAACCTGTGGTGGACGTACTTGGGATGTAGTTTGGGTATAGGTAAGCGATTTAAATGAGATGTTGGCAAGAGGCATGTTTGAGAGAGATGTGTAAAAGATATGAAGGAAAGATGCAAGTGAAGGGAAAACAGTTTGAATAAAGCGGAAACAAAAAAGCCAGCTGCAAGAAAATTGCTGCTCAAGCTTTTAGGCTCTAGAGCAAAGGTGAAAATGACAGCGTCAAGTGCCGTGCGTGTAGGTCGCCTTTTTGCTATCTCTGAAAATAATATCAGAGTCACTATTAATCGTTTACACAGTGCTGGCGTGTTATCGCTTGTCGATAGGGGCTACTACCAACTTGGGAAAGAGGGCGTGGATTTTGCGCGAGAGATCAATAGCTGGCGAAATGCGGAAACTTCATTGCTACCTAGCTGGAATGGCGATTGGATAGTGGTGCACACGCATATGCTAGCTAAAAGTGATAAGAAACAGGCTAGACAGAATGACCGTGCATTAAAAATTCTTGGGTTGAAAAAGCTGCTTCCTGATATGTACATCAGACCTGCAAACATTCAAGGTGGTGCCGGTGTGGTTAGAGAAAAGCTGCAGGTACTAGGATTAAGTCAACAGGCAGTGGTGTTTTGCGCATTCGATTTAGATTCAAAGCTACATCTGCGAACACGTAAATTGTGGAATACCGCAGAGTTAGAGCAGCGCTATCAGCAGGGCGTTACTGAACTAAAACAATCGTTAAATCGCCTGCCAACGCTGTCATTAGAAGACGCCACAAAAGAATCGTTTGAAATTGGGGACAATGCACTTCATCAGTTAGTGTTCGACCCACTGTTGCCCTCACCATTGATAAATGAGTCGCTGCGAAGAGAGTTCGCAGAACTAGTTAAACACTACGACGATATTGGTGCGCAGATTTGGCATCAGTTTTTATCATTAGATAATACCTAGGGCGTGTTGATCTTTGCTTGGCTAAAATAGCAAAAGAACCAGCGCGAAAGCGCTAGGAAAGGAAACGCTTAAGATATACAAATAATGGTATGACTTCTGCTTATCTAATGCTTAACTAACGCTTAAGTAGAGACAAAGAGCACCGAGCACCAATCGCCTATTGTTTACTTGTTTGTTAGGTTTTATTCATTGCATTCCCGAGTCGCCGTTGCATAAGTTGTCGTATTACAAGGAGTAAATATGTCCACATCTCGTCCATTGTTTAAACATATTCGAAATCACACATCGTTATTTACTGAGTTATCTCAGTATCGCGATACCGCGTTAGATTCCCTCGGATTTGCGAATTACGAATTTCACAAAGTGCCAAAGTTCATCACCGAGGATGGGCAAAGGCTGACCATTGAGCCTGAGCGCAGCATTGTGTTGCCAAATGTGAAAATGCTAAGCGGTGTTAGAGCAAAGCTAGAAAAACACATACCGTCTTTCAAAATGGTAGAGAACAGCGAAATTGGGTATCGTTATCCCACTGCGGCCCTTGCAAACTTAGATGCCCCTTTTATTAAGCGAATGCGTTCAGAGTATTTTCACAAGGTAGATGAGGATCGCAGTATTTGTCGTCCAGTGAATCTATCTTACGGTATTAAAAGTCGAGGAAAAGCTGACAATCGCCAAGAATACGAAGTGTGGATGCCCGACGAGGCACCTGAGCAAAACCCGTTGCCATTACTCATAGAGCGCTATGGCGAAGATTTGCCTAATGACGTTCGTCATTTTGTAGAGCAACCCTCAAAAGTGCACGGTTGGATGGGAGTAAAGCGAGCTGCATTTGAGGCGCTTTATACCGATAAAATACACTGTGGCGACCTTATCATTTGTATTGCCATGAGCGTAGATGCTTACAACATTGGTGCAAAACCTGACTTATCTTTTTCGCCTGAGGCCGATAGTTCAATTGCTGTGAGCAATGCTGAGCTAGAGTGGGAAGTAGAGGGTTATTATGCACCACGAGGGTGGCAGTTTGATCATGATATGGTGTGGAGCGCCATTCAACACACTCTCGAAGCGGTTAATGCGCCGTTGGTAGACATGTACAGTAATACGTTGATACCGATTGCAGAAAGCAAGACCGAGCGGATTTTGTCAACGCTCACTTCTCTAGGAGTTACCCAAGAAGAGATTGACCATTTGAATCTACAACCTTGGGAATTTTTGCAAACAGAAAGCACACACAGAATGAAGCATAAAGATCCTAATCACTCTGTAAATTTGTTAGGCAGACTTAACCGTCTTTTCTATCAACCTGAAAACCCACTCCCATCGTTGAACTGGATGCACGACCTTATTAGCTAAATTCAACATAACCTGTTGAAGGCGTCCCTTTTATTAAAGAGTCTATCCGTAAAAAAGTGCGTTTGTTCCCAGTAGAGCAGGCGCGCCTAAAATCTTCGCTATAAAAGCCTCAATTGCACAAGCCTCAGTTTCGAAGCTTCTTGTCTAAAAACACGCCCTAATACCATCCTCTGTAATTGTAAACAAAACGATAAACGTGATGCTTTTATGTAAATTACTTTCAGTATCAACGTAATTTGAATGTTTTTATACTTATTTGTGTAATTTAATTACATTAAATGCTTTATTTATCCATTTTACTGGTCATAATGTAGTCATTGCTTTCGCAATATCTAATTAAGTTACAAAAATAGGAATACATATGAAACTGTCTATATTTGCTATCTCACTTCTTTTCTCTGTTGCTGCTACTCAGTCTTTTGCTAAAGACGTTCGCTTACAGCCTGTGGATGAAAACATCGAAACAAAAGCGTGTTTAACTGCCGCAAATGAAGGCTATCAGCCAGCGCTTCGCTTAGTGCGCGCGAATGGTTTTGACTCTGACGAATTCAGTGCATCAGTTCGTTGTAATGGAGAGTCATTAAGAACGTTTGCTTTCATGTACAGAAATAATCAGGTATCTGAAAATGCCAAGAAAGTTGCTCTAGTGGCTAAAAATGACAATGCCGCATCACAGGCTTGTTTAGAAGCACTCACCATCGGTAAAGACGAAGCGTTAACTAAATATGGTTTGAAAGGTGAGAGCGTGATTTGTAATCGCAAAGACATCGCTGATTTTGTTCGTACCTATAAATCGCAAAATGTAGAAGTTCGCACTGCTGACGAATAACCGTTAGGGTAGCGTTACGAACAAAAGCTATTAGCAATATCAGTTTCGGGGCCCTTTGCTTACAGAGCAAAAGGCCCGTCACTTTACTTACTTCTCTAAGCCTGAATGGCTAACTTCTCCAAGCCCGTATGGCTTCGTTTTACTGACTCGTTTTACTTCCTTGTTGTATTAACGCTCAGTCGCTAACGTTGCGTTTTAGTACTTACTTAGCTTCAGAAGAAATTAAATGAAACTCTGTTTGTCTCCCGTCTAAGTAAGACACCGAACTACCGTCAAAAAACGCATCTTCCTCTAGCATAATCCTGACTTCTTTACCCCAATCTTCAATCATCACAGCGGCATTAAGCTCAATCGAATATACGGTATTTTCATACATAGGATAGTCGCCTTTTATGGGTACTCCTTCTTGCGCATCCCACATACCAATGGTTGGTCCTGCTGCATGCCCGTGTAATCCAAGCGGGTGGGTATAAATAGTGGGCTTTATATTCTCTTCTATGGCTTGGCTTCGAGAGCGCTTTAAAATTTCATTGCCTGAACGACCTTTCTGAAAATTAGTGGTTAAGATATCTTGCAACCTATTGCCCTTTGTAAGTGCGTCTTTTAGATACTCAGGCGCATCCGTTTCACCAGGTTTTAAAATGTAGGCATGCTGCTGTTGGTCGGTATTTAAGCGCAAATAGGTAATGCCAAAATCAACGTGAATAAGGTCGCCAGGTTGAATAATATTTTGCTCTGGTCGCTTGCTGAAGGCCTTTATCTGATCAAAAGCTTCGCTGTCTGCCCGTTGAATTGACACGGTTGGATGAAACCAATTTTTAAGACCTAGCTCGTTGGTTCGGTCTCTCAACCACCACACAACATCATCAGTGGTGGTAACGCCAGGTGTGATCACAGTATTGGAAAATGCAGTGGCAATAAGTTTATGGCCGATTTGCGTCAGTATGGGATAGAACTCCATTTCCATATCACTGCGTGTTTCTAGCCACCCAATCGATAGCTTCTCGCCAGATACCACACGGTTTCTGTAGGCTTTCGGTAACGCCGACATAAATAGGGTTTTTTCGGTAGAGGTCATGCCGTCGGCGAGGGCAAAAGCGCCTGAAGTATTGATGGCTATCTTGCTAGGGTTTCGCTGCTTGATAATGTTGGCGAGTGCTTTGAATTGATTGGGCTGCTCTTCTTTATCCCAGGCTTTTTCAAAACTATTAGCAACCGCATAGCGTGCTACGGCTAATCGCTCTAAGGGTTGTCCCTCGCCTTGGTCATAGATGACTAACATAGTATGTCGTCTGGCCGACAGCCAAGTTGACGGGAGCATTGTTTTTAACACCGGATCTTCGTTGTATTCTCGAGACATAATTACCCACATGTCGATATTTTCTCGTCGCATGATGTGAGGTAAAACAGTGTCAAAACGTTGAGCGATGATGTTATCAATGACATCACTTCGCTCCTTCATGGACAATATGTCTTGAGACCACGCGAATGGGCACGAAAATAGCGCAGACAAGAACACAACACCTATTAATAACGCTCTCATAAATTTCCTTTTTTGTGGTACGATTTACGACCTTAGCATAGTCTGTGTTACATCGGCATGCGGTATTTTTTGCGTCAAAGATGAAAGGGTATGCGCCGATTTGGCTGCTAATACAACAAACATTTATTTGGCTAAATAAGTGCTAACCTTACACAGATAAACTCTAACGGGTTCTGGTTGTAATAAGAGTGCATCTAGAAAAGCGCTATTAGTGATAACAGCCCCACTATTGATACATAGCTTTGATACATAGCATTGAAACACAGTATGGATACACACAGTATTAACCGTACACTATTAACATAAAACGGCATCAGCGAATTGAATTGCACGTTTTAGACAGTGATTGCAGATGAAACAGATAGTTTTAGTTTTTCTCCTACTTATTCCGGCCTATGCATTAGCAAAAGAGGCGGCAAAGGCAGCATTGCTGTCTCAAAATGTGTATACACAGGCAAAACAAACGCCAACACAAACAGAACCGACAGTAGTAAAGTGGGGAACTGATGTCTGGCCCAATTATACCGATAGAGACGGAACAGGCTTTTATCACGAGCTTTTGTCTGCGATATACTCAGAGCCTGAGTATTCTTTACGTGTAGAATATTTTCCCTGGCAACGAACACTCAAAAATCTGGCAACGGGTGAAATAGACCTTACCGGTTCGCTTCCCAAATCAGCTTCCTTTTACCAGTCTAAGTGGCCCGTCATTAACGAAGACATCAATGTTGTTTCACTTAATGATGAAGCCATCAACAGCGGCTATCTATCCTCTAACGTAGGTGCTTACAGAGCGGGTTATGAGGACGATGTTTTTTATGCAGCATTGCCGAAAAGTGCGAAAGGCGTTTCGGTTGAAAGTGCAGAGCAAGCATTAGCGCTTCTAAAAAAGGGCAAGGTAGATTACTTCGTCGATTTGCGCAGCATTATCATCCCGCTGATGGATAAAGAACAAACAGACCAGGGCTCGTTGGTGAAAGTAAGAACAATTGGGCGATACAAGCTGTATTGGTCTTTTGTTTATAATGAACAAGGAAAGCGGTTGAAGCGGCACTTTGATGACCAAATTGAAATATTACGAAGCAATGGCGTTTTGCAATCGATGTATGAAAAGTACAATTTAGAACTGCCCGTCAAAGAATAATATCAACGCGCCATAAACCTCAAATCAGCACTTTATTTAGAAGAGCAACACAATGCATCCTCGCAGTTATCACAACGATGGATACCCCATGGCAGCACTTTGCGCGTCATTTTCTCCATTAAAACCCCATATTATCCTCGCTAAAAGTGGCCAAAAAAGTATTGATTTTGCTAATCCTGAGGCTGTTATTGCATTAAACGCAGCGTTACTGGCGCACTATTACAATGTTAATCAGTGGCAGCTGCCAAAAGGCTACCTTTGTCCGCCTATACCGGGACGTGCAGATTATGTTCATGGTATAGCCGACCTTCTCGTCGATTCTCAAAAGATGCCAGAGCCATTGAAAAGAGATGCGAGCGACAATCAAACAAATGTAAGTTCATCAAAAAACGTGAATAACATAAAAGCGCTGCTTGGCAATAAGGTGAGAGGGCTTGATATAGGTGTAGGCGCTAACGCTATCTATCCCATTATTGGATCGCAAGTTTATGATTGGTCGTTTGTAGGAAGCGATATTGATGAAGTCGCTTTTGATAATGCGTCGGCAATAGTGAGAAATAATAGCCCGCTGCAGTCGCGTATTGAGATAAGAAGACAGCTGCAAACTGACAACATATTCGCCGGAATAATTGGTGACGATGACCATTTTACGTTCACCATGTGCAACCCCCCGTTTCATAAATCTGCACAAGATGCGCTTGCCGGTAGTGCCCGTAAAAATAGAAATTTAGCCGCGAACAGAACAAAGCGTTCGGGCAAAAATACCCGTGCCGAGGCTGGAAAAAAATCACATGCTAAGACGAGTTTGAACTTTGCAGGTCAGGCAAACGAGCTGTGGTGTGAGGGAGGTGAATTAGCGTTTATTCAACGAATGATAAAGGAAAGCGTTGAATTTAAGCAAAACGTCACCTGGTTTACGTGTTTAGTGTCTAAGTCTGAGCACATAAAGCCTATCGAAAAAAGCCTAGCGTATTACCGTGCCACACAGGTAAGAGTAGTGAACATGGGGCAGGGCAATAAACAAAGTCGGTTTGTTGCCTGGCGCTTTGCATAGCCGCTATTTAGTCGTTACTAGTAGCTATCGGTTTGAAGCATCGTTTTTCGAGGTTTGAGATATGAGATATGAGATTTGACACATGAGACTTAAAACGTCGGGCAAGTGGAAAATTAAATAGAGCACTTACTGCGTTTACGATTGACAACCTGAGGCTGGTGAACAATTATTCGTTTATTAGCACACGGTTTATTCAGCACACGTTTTACTCAGCACACGTTTTATTTAGCACATGGTTCATTTAGCAAAGAATATGAGTTAGTAAATTTTGCATAACTCTTTTTTTATTTATTTAGCGTTTACGATAGTTAGCCTACAGTGGGGCCAGATGTTCTCTCGTTTAAATGGGCTTTTACGCTCAATACACCTTCATAGTGTTACCTTTTTATTGCTGATAGTGATTCTGCTTTGCACAAAATCAATCAATGCGTTGGCATCAGAAGATTATCGCAGTGAGCGCTGGCAAGTATCAAATGCACAAGCATTGGAAAAAGGACAGCGCATTGTCACCGATGGTCTCCCCCAAATATCAGTGCATGCTATTGCCCAAGATACCGATGGTTTTTTTTGGTTAGGCACTGAAAATGGATTGGCTCGGTTTGATGGCAGAAAGTTTGAAATTTTAAATACCATCAATGAGCCTTCGCTTCCTTCAAATTGGATTGAGTATCTCTTTGTAGATAATACAGGAAAGGTATGGATAGCGACCGCAAGCGGCGTAGTGAGTTATGCTAAGGGCGCGTTTAAGGCAGTTGGATTTCAGCAATCTCAAGACAGGATAACCTATATTGATCAGTCTTCAGACGGGCAATTATGGTTTTTCGGGACGTCACTGTGGTCACTAGAGAATAATCAGTTAGTTGCTTCGAGTGCTTTAGAGCAAGGTGAGCACCCAGAGCAAAACGAGCTGCTTCCAGAACAGCAAAATCACCCAGAACAGCGGCTACAGCAGCAAGCAAAGCTCAGTGCTGCTAGCGTAGATGGTAATAGCATATGGCTTTTAAACGTCGATAAAACACTCGTTTATTTTGATGCTGCGACAAACGCCACCTGTGAATATCCCCTAACACGTGAGCGAGAATACTCTCAGCTTCAGGCAGCAAATCAGCGTGTTTATATTCTTGAAGACAAACGTCTTCGCACATTTATGCACTCAGCAAACAATTGCTCTCTCACCGAGACTCCCCAAGTTACCTCTTACGAAATACACAAATTAACGTTAAATAACAGCGGTTATCCACTTTTACTTGGAATGGACGGTAAGGCATATGAGGTTAGCCCAGTTAAGGGCATTCTTGAGATGTCTTGGAATCAAGTAGTGACGCCGTCTTTGGTGAAAGACGTGCTCACGCTGCATCAAAGTGATGAGCTTACATTGCTTGGTACAAAGGCTAACGGCCTTGTACTGCTTTGGCCATCGGCTATCACTCGACAAGCGGCGGGTCAGTCATTTGCAAAGGCAAGGGCATGGTCATTCTTTGTTGACGATAGTGTGTACGCTGCTTCAAATATGGGGGTATATAAGCGCATTGATGATGAGCAGTGGCAGGTGGTTATTCCCCAAAGCGCGTTGAATGGAAACGATACATACAGTTTACAGATTGATAACGGGAAAATGTGGGTAGGCACACGCAACGGCTTATACCGTGTAAATACTGAAACATCAGCGGTCATGTCGGTAAGCGGTTTTGAAGGTTATCAAATAAATACCCTATATAAAGACGGGAATACCCTTTGGTTAGGGACAAATAACGGGCTATTTAAACAACAAGACGACAGTTTTATTGAGGTTACTTATTTTGCCTCTCAGTCTGTTCGCAGTATTCATCGCGCAAAAAACGGTTCACTGTGGGTAGGCACAGAGTCAGGGTTACACAGTGCCAATGTTGATAATAGTACCAATGTTGATAGTAATGGCAGCCCTCAATGGCAAAGAGTTAGTATGGCTGGCATAAGCAGTGCCTTTGTATCGAATATTACTGAGTCGCCTAATGGTCACCTCTTTTTTGCTACCTACGGCGATGGCCTGTTTCAGAAAAATAAAAAAGGGAAGTGGACCCAATACACCATTAAAAATGGGCTGCCATTTCAAAATCTGTTCAATATAAGTATTGCTGCAAATCAACTTTGGGTCTCTGGTGCCAGCGGTATATTTTCTGTGGACTTATCGGGTCTTTATAAACAGCAAATACGACGGCATATCGTACTAAGAGACGACGGCACGTTTACGTCAAGAAAAGACATTCGGTGTTGTAATGGCGCGGGAAATAACCGAGGCGTAGTTTTTGACGACCACCTTTATTATCCCACATTAGCAGGCGTGCTGTCGGTTGACACCACCACGCGCCAGCCCATGATTTCACCAGTGGTTATATCCGGTATATATCAAAATGGTGAACGCTTCACCTCCGCCTCTTCCGTTATCGAAATTACTAATGAACGTAACTTAGAAGTGGCGTACACCAAGCCAATATTTGCTGCAGAAGAGGTGCCACAATATCGATATAGGCTTACCAAGGGCGACAGCAGTTGGGTGTATGCAGGACAACGAGAGCTGGCCTATTTTACCAACCTACCGTCGGGGAAATTCGTTTTTGAGGTATCTGCGAAACTAGGCAGTGATGAGTGGTTACCGCCCACCACACTATCAATTAACGTTGCGCCTTACTGGTGGGAAACCTGGTGGGCGCGAGGCATCGCGGTAATTGTCATTCTCTTGATTGGTTGGCTGTTGTTTTCGGTGCGTACGCGAGCACTGATGAAAAGAAACGACATGCTAGAAAAAAT
The DNA here is from genome assembly GCF_057542855.1 of Alteromonas sp. 4NS20-0143. Lineage (NCBI taxonomy): Bacteria > Pseudomonadati > Pseudomonadota > Gammaproteobacteria > Alteromonadales > Alteromonadaceae > Alteromonas > Alteromonas sp. 4NS20-0143. The sequence goes on along the minus strand of NZ_BAAJLR010000003.1, from coordinate 265,106 downwards.
GGTTGAAGAGCGCACCCTGGCTTACGAAAGAGTGAACAAAGAGCTAGAGCAAAAAAATGATGCGCTTAGGCAGGTGGCCAATACCGATCCGTTAACGGGACTTAGCAATAGAAGAGCGATAAAAGAGTATCTACCCAAGCTCTTCGACGCTATTAATGCACGGCAAATTGGTTATAGAAACGCTGATGGCAAACATACAGGGAAAGAAGCATCTGAAGATATTTGCGCGTTATTTCTTATAGATTTAGATAATTTTAAACGCATCAATGATGAGTTTGGCCACGACAAAGGCGACAGCGTGCTGACGTACGTTGCCGATGCCATAGAGAGTGTTAGTCGACCGGAGGATTGTCTGTTGCGTTGGGGCGGGGAAGAATTCTTACTCATTGTTCCTACCATCAAAAAGCAAAGCTTTAAAGCGCTTAACGACAGGCTTCATGATGCGCTCACCAACTTGCATTATAAGCTTGGCCTGCCTTTGCCGTTAACTATGTCCATAGGTGCGGTTTGGCTTCCGTGGGAAAACTCGCAAACCGATTTCCATCAGTGGGAGCACTCCATGCTGTTAACCGATTTGGCGTTGTATAGAGTAAAAGAAACCGGTCGCAATGGCACAGCTTTTGTTCACACAACCAAAGGGCTAAGTGATTGGCTTAATTGGTCAAAAGAAGGCATTGAAAAAGCAGAGAAGCAGGCAGTGATAACAATAGAGCGTATTTAGCGTTATCACTGCTTAATGTTCTAGCTAGCCTTTCATCTTAGCAATAGTGTCTTTTCTAAGCTGTATTTTTGATTCGGCAAATGCAGCGCGAGGAAGCATTTTAAGCTTTTCAGCATAACCAAGGGCAGTGCGAAGCACTTGATCTTGAGGTACAGCAGCGTCTAAAAAGCCCGCTTTTACCGCGTCTTTACCTTCAAATATACGTGAAAAAAGTAACGCTTCGGTTTGTGATGTGAGTGCCAACCTTGCTTTGGCGAGCTCCATACCAAAAGCGGGCAGCACCATGCCAATAGCCGTTTCGTTTAGCCCATATTTTGTGCCGCCGTCTTTACCTATACGCAAGTCTGCTGCCATTAGCATGATAGCGCCTAACGCTATACTGTGGCCCTCTGCCGCAACGATCACTGGCAGTGGAAAACCGTACAAGCGAACTATGAGGTCTGCCCCAGCTTGAACAAGCCTATGCTGCTCGGCTTTGTCATCGCCTTTCATTACCGAAAGGTCGAAACCGCCGCAGAACTTTCCCTCTCCACCATGAAATACCACAGCGTTTGCACTCTTTTCTGCTTCATCAAGTGCAGTATTAAATTTCTCTATTAAATCAAAGCCCACCGCATTCACTTTGCCGTCATCAAAGGTGATTACTGCAATGTCGTTCTCAATGTTAAAATCGAAAGCCATAAGTTTTATGCCCTTTACAAATTACGTAAACTGGTATTACCAGAACCTGCATTGAGCATACGTTGCATCGAGTTGCTAATCAAATGCTTCATTTTCATAAATGTCTTGTACCAAAGACGTAACCACTTTCTTCTTGTACCGACGCTGTCTTCGTCGCGCCTTTGCACCATTGGCTCTCCAATGAGCACGTTTGTCGACTACGACGTCTTCCAAGTCTTCTGCGCGATGGATTTTTGATGCATCTTTTGGTGATGTTCGTTGCGGCATAGCTTCCCCTTAGTCAATACCAGTCCGCCTAGATAATTATCTAGGCGGACTGGTATTAATTCAGCGCCTAAAAATCGAACTTAGCTTGCTTGTTTCTCCATGCCTTCGATTTATTATTTAAGGTGGTTAGGCACACTTGGTTATTCGCAATCTTTTCGCAAAGTGCTTTTGCTGCTCGCGCTTGCTCTAAAGACAGGTTTTTATAAGCCGGAGATGGAATAACGTCATACCACGGGGTTTGGCAAATCGTGTCTAGCACCACCCTTTGAAAGCAGTGATCGTTATGTATGGGCCATGTATTGGGCTTGTTTGCCGTCTTAGCCACAGTTGGCAATAGGGTTGTGGTGAATTCCAAATATGAGGCTATCGCCATTGCGCGCTCAGAATTTTCATCTTTTGTGTTAATGGCAGCAGTTACCGACTCCGATGTCGATGCATGGAAGTGTGTTTTAACAGTCATTGCGGGCGTTTACTTTTTACAGAATTATTTAACATTGAAACTATAAGCATTGTAGTTATACGCATTGTAGTTATGAGCGCTGTAGTTATGAGCGCTGTAGTTATAAGCGATGTAGTTATAAGCGCTTTGGTTATAAGTGATAGGGCTATAAGTTTGAAGCATACAAAAAAGAGGCATCTTGTAGGGTTACATTTGTGTAAGGCTTAACGAAAATGAAGAAGGTGAATACCAAAAACGGATTTAGAAGCGAAGTGAGAGATAAATTTAAACGTGCCCTCATTCTCACCTTGAGTTTTTACCCACATAACTTAAACTTGCGCCCACAAGCGGCGCACCTTTTAACACGGTGTGTCTATTATTAACTCTGGAGCATGAGTCAATGAAGCTAAGCGATGTAAAAAAGCTACACCAAAAAAAGTATCGAACTCAGTTCGGTTATTATTTGGTGGAAGGTGAACATCTGATCTTAGAGTTATTGAAGTCGGCGCCTAAAAACACGGTGGCGGTATACGTTACTTCAGAGTATGAAGCTTGGCTTGACAAAGCTAATGCAGAATATGCGCCATTACTTAGCGATGATGTCATCCAGGTTCAAACAGTAACCTCTGTGCAAATGCAGCAAATAAGCGATACAAAATCACCTCAGGGGATTATCGCTAGGGTGCCGCTTCCTTCGGTAACTAATTCAGTAACTAATTCGCTATCTGAAGAAGCGCCGCGGCAGAATGCACCCGCTGACGAGCAGATGCAAAAGTCGGTAAGCAGCGCAGATTCAAAGCGCTGTATTTATCTTTATGAGGTACAAGACCCCGGCAACCTTGGTACAATATTGCGTACGCTAGCATGGTTTGGTCAGTTTAAGTTGTTGCTAAGCCCTAACAGTGTGGACCCATTTAACTCTAAAGTGGTGAGGTCGAGTATGGGGGCAATCTTTCACGCTGATATGGAGCTTAATGTTCCACTGGAAAGCTTAACATCACGATTTTCTCAGTTCGCTTATTTAGACATGCGCGGGGAAGAGGTAAAATCCAAGAGCTTTGGTCACTTCGAATGTTACCTTTTTGGCAATGAAGCTCGTGGTGTACCTACTGAGGATGTAAAGCGTCTAAACGCTACTGCATTTACAATACCGGGCAGTGGTAAAATTGATTCGTTGAACCTTGCGAGTGCGGTGAATATTTGTGCTTACGAGCTATCATGTTAACTAAACGCCAAAGCACAACCGCGATTTTTGATTAAGCTGCTTGCAGCGATTTGTTTGTATTCACTGTTACTTATATTTTTTCAGCCCCCAATAAACACATAGGATTAACGCATGGCTCTTCAGTGGTTTCCCGGTCATATGCACAAAGCGCTCAAAGAAATAAAAGAGTCGCTCAGCCAGGTAGACATACTTATCGAAGTGCTTGATGCACGAATTCCTTTTTCAAGTGAAAACCCTGAAATTGCCAAGATACGCGGCGATAAACCCTGTATTAAAATCTTGAATAAGTATGACTTAGCCGACCCAGAGATAACGGCCCGTTGGCAAGAAAGCTTAGAAAAAGAGCGCGGCGTTAAAACCATTACCACATCGAGCGATAACCCTGGAAACAGTAAGCAACTTATGCAGCTTATCCGCAGCATATGCTCTCATAAAGATGGTCAGGCTAAAGTGATTAAAGCGATGATCACCGGTATACCCAATGTTGGAAAGTCTACGCTTATTAACATTCTTGCCGATCGAATTATCGCAAAAACAGGTAACGAGCCTGCCGTCACGAAAAGTCAGCAGCGCATAAATCTAGGAAGCGGTATTATTTTGTTCGATACTCCAGGGGTGCTGTGGCCGAAACTTGAAAACCCACATTCTATCTATCGTCTAGCCTCCTCTGGTGCAGTAAAAAATACGGCCATGGAATACGATGATGTTGGCTTTTTTGCCGCCGATTACTTAATAAAGGCTTACCCTGACGTTTTAAAAGAGCGGTATAAGCTTGATGAACTGCCAGATACCGAGATTGAGTTTTTAGAAGCAGCAGCAAAAAGTCGCGGTGCCATCATGGCCGGTGGGCGCGTAAACCTTCATAAAATTTGTGAAATACTGTTAAAAGAACTTCAGTCTGGCAAATTAGGTCGCATTACCCTTGAAACGCCTGAAATGCTTGTGGCAGAACAAATAGAAATAGAAGAAGCGGCTAAGAAAAAAGCAGAAGCAAAGGCCAAGCGTAAGCAGAAATTCAAAACGGGCTCTTTAACACCCGACAAAAAAGACCGCAAAGAGAAGCGCGAAGAGAAGCGTGAAGAGCAAAGCCGCCGCATGAAAAAGTCTAAATAGCCAAAGCTGTTTTTAATGCGTTTTTAAAAACTTTTATTTTTTTGCATCCAACCTGAAACGTGAGTCGTTTGGTTTACATGCTGTTAACAATCTGGGCGAGTTTTGCCGTTGTTTGACAGCATGTAAACCTAAAATAACAGGATGCCAAAAATGAAAACACGTCCATCACTCCTACCCGCATTAACACTACTCTCTTTAAGTATTACCTCCCATTTTGCACTAGCAGATCGCAATAAAGGAAAGGTTCCCATTGTCACCCCCGAATGCGCAAGCGAACAAATATGTAAACAAAAAGGGGTATTTACTAATCCATTCGAAGAGCCGCTAGTGACTGGTGAGTTTGCCGATCAAAACAATACCAACATTAAAAACCCTCTTAATAACTATCCCGACAATGGTAAATGCGAAGAGAATGATGAAGGGGTATTAAAATGTAAACCAGCGGCGGGAAGTTTGGCACTTCTTAATGATGGCCGAATTTTATATTTTAATGCCCTTGAGGGTACGGAAAACGTTGAATACAACGCGCTTCTTGAAATTGGCTCAGCAATTGTAAACGATCAAACCCGCGTGCTGACCATGAAAAACGGTAGCGCGAGCTGGATTGCTCCTTCTCCTGTTGATGCAGGTGCCAACCCTGATGGCAACGACTCTGAAACCCTTATTGGCGATATTTCGGGCTTTCTCGGCAATCCTATTGATATCGATTTGGGCACGGACGACGATAGAACCAACAATGATGGCGCGCTCTTTTGTGCCGATTTAGTGGGCTTGCCAAATGGCGAACTGATGGCAGTTGGCGGCACGGATTATTACCATGAGCCTGGAGTGAATACCGAGCTTTTAGGCCAGCCAATTAATTTTGGCTTATCTGAGCTGGAAGGGCTCAAAAATAGTCGAATCTTCAATCCTGATGACAACAGCTGGCGCAAAACCGGCGATATGAATTTTGGACGCTGGTATCCAAGCGCGGTGTCACTGGCAAACGGTAACGTACTTGTAGCCAGCGGTGTTACCAAGCTTGTAAAGCCAGTGTATTTAACTCGCCCTGAAACATCGGGTAGAAACGTAACGGTAACTGAAACCTACGATACCTCATGTGGAGAGTGGACCGACAATGGGGCCTTAGCTGAGCGTTCATTGCCTCTATACCCACGCTTACATCTTTTGCCCAATGGACATGTTTTTTACAACGGTGGCGGGCAAGCATTTAATCCCTTCGGGCAAGGCTACGATCAAGCGCTTTGGAATATTGTAGCGGCCTACGATCCTAAGTCGCAAACCTGGGCCGACTTAGGGTTTGCTGGTCTACCTTTGCATTTAAGCGAAGCGGGCGTGAGTGATTTAACCAGTCTACTTAACATTACCAATACCGAAGCAGATAAATCACTTAGCGGGCTGCTTAGCGGCTTAACTGAAGAGTTTATTGCCAATCCTTTTGACGCGTTAGCACCGATTATTGACGACCCATACAAGCTAGCAGACGTGCAGTCTATATTGGGCGCAGGTTTCAGAGGCTCCACATTTTCTATGATGATGCCACTTAAGCCCGATGAAAATGGCAAGTACAGTAAGGCAGAGTTTTTAACCGCGGGTGGCGTATTAACCGGCGTTGCAGCCACAAGCCCTGGGCTCTATTTAGGCACAAACCTAGCGCGAATCGACTCAGTAACTATAGAGGGAGAAACCATGCTGTATGACTCTCGCTCGACCGGGAGTTTGTCACAAGGACGCTGGTATGGCACCGGCGTGTTGCTGCCTACCGGTGAAGTATTAGTGGTATCGGGTGCAGACAGAGACGAGGTGGTACTTCCTGGTTCTGGCGTGCCAATTTTAGAGGCTGAAATATTCGACCCTGAAACCGAAACGTTTAGAAAGGTTGCAAAACAAAACCGCCCGCGTACTTATCATAACTCAGCAGCGTTATTGCCTGATGGAAGTGTGTTAATTGGCGGTCATGCACCCATTAATACCGCCTATGCTTATAGCGTTACCTTGCCAGGCTTCTCGCCTAATGACGGACGTGACCCTTCTTTTGAAATCTATAAGCCGCCCTACATGTTTGGCGATCGCCCCTCAATTGGGAAAAGAAGTAAGTCTGTACATATAGGCGAGCGGTTCAGAATTGGACTTAAAAACACTGACGCTGCCACCACTTCCATGAACCAACGTATCGAGTCTGTTGTGCTAGTGCGCCGCACGAATATTACACACCTCATAGACGGTGACCAACGAAGCGTGGAATTACCCATTGTGCGTCATAGAAGCGGCAGAATTGTAGTGCAGATGCCAAAAGAACAAGCCGTTGTTCCACCTGGTGATTATATGCTGTTTGTCAACGCACGAGATGATGAAGGTAACTTGGTTCCGTCTGAATCAAAGACCATTAGCGTTACCGGCTCACTATCTAACGTATGTCGATAAGGGGGAATTATGAAACTACGTCTAATAAGTTTATTGCTCATTGTTTTTTCTCAGACTATCTCTGCACACGGCAGCAGCCAGGTGGATGGAGAATGGCAACCAGTGCTAAAAACAAGTAAAAACAGTCATGTGGTAACGCAAATACAAAGCTCACCACTGGGCAACGAAATTCTTATTGCTTACTCAGGCGAGGGGAGGCTAGAGGTTCTCGCAGAGGACAATACCCCGTTTATTCGCATCACTCAGCAGGGAGTGTTTGCAAATTGGGATCATCCTATGTGGTTCAAAGTTCAAACTGCAGGTCCAAGACCTCTGCCCGAGTGGGTGAAAGATGGGAACATAGAGGCAAAATGGACTCAAGTGAGTAAAAATAACTATTATGGCTGGTACGATCAACGGCTTGTTAAAAGTGATGAACACGTTGATGAGTGGCAAATAGGCATAGCAGTAGATGGCGAGCGCCAGATGATTGATGGCTATTTCAAATCGCTGAACCCACCAGAAACGCGCACGCTAGTAACGTTAGATAACAGTGCTGCGCCTATTGCCAACCTCAGCGCAATGATCATACCTGGAGTCGATAGTGCAATTAGAGTGAGTTATACCGGAGACCATCATATGGTGGTTCTCGACAAGCAGGATGAGCCTATGCTTCGATTTAGCCCAAAAGGTGTTGAAGCTAATACCGCTAGCACAGGTTGGAAAGCATTGGGAAGAAAGCCCTATGGTGCAGCGGTTAATGATATGGAAACTAACAATACAGAGGCTTCTGTTACGAAAAATAGCTGGGTTTTACTGTCGTCCCACTCGGCATACACGTGGCCAGACAGCCGCATTCAGTCTGATGAAACGGGCGATAGCTGGGCCATTCCCGTTTTTTGTCACTCGGATAAAGTCGTAAAAAATATAGAAGGTGGTTGGTTAGAAGTGGCTCAACGGTAGCATTAGTAAATGCACTCAATCGTGCAAAAAGAAGCCATGAGGTTACGTATAGAAAGTTAAACGTAAATCATACGTAAAGCTAATAGTGTGTTTACGCGTTTTGTTTTACCCTATCGGCAATATTAATTATCAGGGAAAAATTATGAAACGTGTATACGCGCTTGCTTTAGCATCAATGCTAGTTGTTGCACCACAGGTACAGGCAGAAGGTTGGCTAGATTCAATCAAAGACTTTTTAGGATTGGCCGCTGAAGGCGAAAAAGTGACGGGCCCAACAATTGAAGGAATGATGGCCTCAGTCGAAGATGCAACGGGTATGACTTCTGAGCAGGTGAAGGGGAGTTTAGCGGCGTTATTTAGCTACGCTGAAAAAAATATCTCAGCAGAGCAAATCAACACGCTTAAATCGAACCTGCCTAATTTAGACAGCCTACTTGCGGCGGCACCCGATGTGAGTGAGATGAGCAGTAAAGGCTCCCTTGGTGGTTTACTGGATAAGGCGGCTGGATACAGCGAATCTTTTTCTAATATGAACGAATTGAAAAAGCAATTCGACTCACTAGGTCTCGATACCCAGCAAATTACGAAAATCGTTGAAAGCGTTAAGACTTATCTTGATACGGAAGAAGGGCAAGAGCTCAAGACCGTGCTAATGGATGGGTTATCATCGTTTAAAGCATAATAAGCTAGCGCTCGCAAAGGTAAGCACATTCTAACGCGTGCAAAGCTATGCGTGCTCTAGTATGTTTAAAAAAGAACGAGCGTAATGCTCGTTTTTTTATTTTTGTAAGACAAGTTATAACAATGACAAACTGTAGCATTGAGCAACGAATACAGTAGCTAATTCAATAGCTATCTCTTTTGACCTATCAACGACGAGGGAATGCAATGAATAATGTGCAACTATTTGACCGCGCCGCTTTCGCCACATTGAAAAATGAGGCTGCAAAGAGCCCGCGTAAACGGGCAAACCTGAATGTACATCGGTCTTACGACGATGTTGTGCAGCGCTTATTCATTGCTATGCTTCCCGATTCTTATGTGAGGCCTCACCAGCATATTCAACGCCATAAGTGGGAGTTCTTTATGGTGGTTGAGGGGGCCTTAGACCTATTATTTTTTGATGAGCACGGCATAGTGACCAATCGTGTTTCATTGGAAGCAGGTGGGGAATGTTCAGGGTTAGAGATTCCGCCGCACACCTGGCATGCTACGGTATGTTTCGAGCCTGTGGTATTTATGGAAGTAAAGCAAGGCCCTTTTGATCTCACCGAAGATAAGGGGTTTGCACCTTGGTCACCCGAAGAGGGCAGTGCAGAGGTTCCTGCATTTTTAACTAAGCTAAAAAGCGCTGATATTGGTACAGCATTTTAAGTGCCAGAAAAACCGCAGCTGCCCAAATACGATGTTATCCACTTTCCTTTTAGGAAAGCAGTTGTTATTGCCAGCAGTGATGGTATGTTTAACTATAAGTGTTAATTAAGCCGCTAACACGCTTGGGCGAATAGGAAAATAAGCTGCTGATTACACCCAGACTTATCGAGCCGGCACAAACACGTTGAGTGGCAAAAAAGTACTCGCTAAGTGAGTAGCCAGAAAATAGTTTTTTAAAGCCAAACCCAAACCCAAAGATATAAGAGAATTATCATGCAAAACGTTTCACTATCTTATTTTTATAATTTTATCTACTGACCGCACCTGACGCGTGTTGTTCAGGGGCAAGTATTCGCTTCTGGGCATAGGTAAGAGCGTTTTGCAAAAGCCCAGAAGGTGTGAACCAACTGGGCTTTTTTAATGCCCTCAATTTTTCGGTAAAAAAATGAAAGAACTTACATTAGGCGACATCAGAAAACAGCATCGTGTTAAACAAGAAGTGGTGGCCATGGCGCTATCGGTGACTGCATCGGGGGTCAGTAAACTTGAATCTAAGCGCATTCAAGATGTGTCTTTGCAACGAGCGGCTGCGTATTTAGCTGCCGTTGGCGGAAGTTTAACCATAGAGGTGACTTTACCCGATGGCGGAACACTGGATGTTGCGTAAACCGCGACAGAGCATGCGATAACATTTACTATAGTATGATGTTAATTATCTATTTAGGAACTCGTTATGGCTGTTCATGAAATTACGCACCCCCTTATTGCTCATAAATTGGGGCTAATGCGAAACGCTAATGTTAGCAGTAAAGATTTTCGCGAATTGGCGTCAGAAGTAGGTAACCTATTAACTTACGAGGCAACGCGAACGCTACCTACAGAACGCGCGACTATAGAAAGCTGGTCTGGCGACCAAGTTGAAGTAAAGCAGATCAAAGGCAAAAAAATTACTGTGGTACCAATTTTACGCGCCGGCTTAGGTATGCTAGAAGGGGTATTAGAGCTTATCCCTAATGCCAAAATAAGTGTGGTAGGACTGTATCGAGACGAAGAAACTCTTCAACCGGTTGCGTACTTCGATAAGGTGGTAAAAAATATTGATGAGCGGACGGCACTTATTGTCGACCCCATGCTGGCCACTGGCGGCACCTTGATATCTACCATCGATTTGCTCAAAGAAAAAGGCTGTAAAAACATAATGGGATTATTTCTCGTTGCAGCTCCAGAGGGAATAAAAAGCGTAGTAGATAAGCACCCCGATGTTGACATTTTTACTGCAGCTATCGATGAGCGCCTTGATGAGAATGGTTATATATTGCCAGGCTTAGGCGATGCTGGAGACAAAATATTTGGTACGCGATAGTACTCATCTGACATTTTCTACTTTTGTTTAAGTTTTAGCTCGATGATTTAAGTTTTCGTTAGAAAGTCGTTAAGTTTCTTGGGTTAAACGATTAAGTTAATGTTATTATTGTGCGAAGCCCTGCTCGATAAGGTGATATACCAACGCCATAGCAGTTATCGATTAAGATTCGCACAGTGAGTGACTTACAATGAAAAAGATCAAGTTAACGCTTAAAGATGTCGCACAACAACTTGGCGTATCAACCGCTACTATTTCAAATGCCTTCAATCGTCCCGATCAATTATCAAAAGGGAAACGAGAAGAAATACTCGCGCAGTGCGAACGCATAGGCTATTCAGGGCCGAACAAGGCCGCACAAATCTTGCGCAAGGGTACGTCAAACATTGTTGCACTTGTACTTGCAGACAGCATTGCCTATATGGTGAGTGACCCGGTAGCCAGTACGTTTATAAAAGGCGTATCGACGACATTACAGCAACAGGGCAAGCACCTTCTTCTCTACGCAGGTGATTCAAACAGTATTTTAGATGTAGTGGACTTTGTGGATGGGTTTATCTGCTATGGCGCACCGCGAAATTATAAACTAGCGCAAGAAATTGCAGCCCAGTCTAAGCCAGCCATTACTGTGGACTTTGATATTGATGATGTGCCTTCAATCAACATTGATAACGAAAACGCGGCGTATGAAGTTGCCAAAGCTGCAATCGATGAAAATGACATTGTCGCCATACTTGGTTTGCGTTTAATTGACTCACCTACCACCTGCAGAATTTACGATAGCCCCTTGATTGATGTGAATAGCTCAATCTCACATCGTCGTTTAGACGGTTACGTACGAGCTGCGAAAGAGCAAGGCATTGAGATAAACAACGAATGGATTTGGCACCTTCCCGAGAGTGACAGAAGCTACGCCCGACAAGCAGCGAAAGAAGTGCTTATGAGCTCTCCGCGACCTAATACGGTGCTATGTATGAGTGATATCATTGCATTAGAGTTGCTGCACAGCGCGCTAGCGATGGGCATTGATGTGCCAAACGAACTCAAAATTACAGGTTTTGATGGCATTGAGGAAGCGGATAGAGCTAGGCCGCATTTAACAACGGTTTGTCAGTCTAGCGTAGCTAAGGGCGAGGCCGCCGCTAATGCGTTACTCTCTGGTGAGTCACGCAAGCAAATACTGCCCTTTGATTTAAAACTGGGCGAAACCATTCGTAGCTAAATAACCTGCACCACTGCTTAAACATGATTCAGGTTAAATATAATAAACCGTAGCTAATTTAAGCTCATTGTAATTAGCTCTCGGTTTCTGCACGCTCAAGCAATCTACAGTGCATCGAAAGCCCAGCCTTGGGAAACTTACCAGGCTTCTTAAGAAAAGCTTCTCAAAAAGATTAAGCGTTCCACACCAGTGCTTTGAAGTGCTTACGGCACATAGACTCGTAGGTGTCGTTTCCACCTATTTGAACTTGGTCTCCACCTGTAACAGCGTTGCCTTGTTCATCCAGTCGTACCACAAAATTCGCTTTTCGACCGCAATGACAAACGGTTTTTAGCTCGAACAGTTTATCGGCCCACGCAAGAAGATAATGACTGCCCTCAAAGGTTTCACCCAAGAAATCTGTGCGCAAACCGTAAGCCAGCACTGGCACATCAAGCTCATCAACCACTTCGACCAATTGGCGAACCTGCTCTTTAGTGAGAAATTGTGCTTCATCAATAAAAATACAATCGAGGTGACGTTCTTGTTCATCTTGCTTAATTGAGGCGAACAAATCATCGTCTTTGCTATAGAGTTTTGCATCAGCCTGCAAACCGATTCGAGAAGTGACTTTTCCAATACCGTAACGATCATCAAGGCCTGCAGTATAAATAATTGAGTGCATACCGCGCTCACGGTAGTTATATGCAGATTGGAGAAGAGAAGTGGATTTTCCTGCATTCATCGCAGAATAATAAAAATAAAGTTGTGCCATGGTGATTAATTTTTTTCGTTATACCAGTTTTTCAAATCTTCAAGCTTCATGGGTTTAGCGAAATAGAAACCTTGCAGATAGTCTGTGCCCAGCATTGCTAAGTGTTTAAATTGCTGCTCTGTTTCAATGCCTTCAGCTATGGTCTCACAGCCAAATTCTTTCGCCATTAACAGCGTTGCTCGTATTATGGTATCACTCTCTTCAGATGTATTCTTTACAAAAGATCTGTCTATCTTAATAAAGTTGAAAGGCATGGTTTGCAGTCGAAATAGTGACGAGTACCCCGTACCAAAATCATCGATAGATATCTTCACTCCACGGGTTACCAACCCTTGCAGTCGCTGTGTGACTAGTTCCTCATCGTTGGCAAAAACACTCTCTGTCACCTCTAACGATAAACGCTGTGGCGCCACTTGGGTGGTTTGCAAAGCACTGTCTAAAATTTTAATAAATTCATCGTCTAACAATTGTGCAATAGAAACATTCACAGATAGGCACATGGCGTCGGATGCTGACCAATGGGATAAGTCGATTAACGCACGGTTAAGCACCCATGCGCCTATTTCTGGCATCATTCCTGAGCGCTCCGCAAGGGGAATAAATACATCCGGTGTAATATTTTCTCCATCGCAGGACCAGCGCAACAGCGCTTCCACCGAAGACAGTGCGTTAGTGTTAACATTGATAATTGGTTGATAGTGCACACATAACTCGTCGTTATCTATGGCGTTACGCAACCGTTCGCACAAGCGCTGCTCTCGCTTTACCTCGTCATGCAACGCTTCATTAAATACACCTACAGACCCTCTTTGCCTGCGCTTTTGGTCGTACATGGTGAGATCTGCATGCTGAATTAAATCCATGGCATTGAGACCATGTTCGGGAAACATTGCGATACCAATGGTGGCATCTAGAGTAATCTGATTTTTATTAGCCGTAACCGGAATGGCAATACCACTTCGCATTGCGTGGGCAACCGTTTTCGCGATATCCACAGTCACATAAGGCAAAAGCGCAACAAACTCATCGCCACCCCATCTTGCAAGGTGGTTGGTTTCACAATATTTGCTGAGGCGATGCGCTATTTCAGTTAGTACGATGTCACCTATTTTATGACCTAAGCTATCATTTACTTGCTTAAAACCATCTAAATCGACAAACAAAACGGCAAAGGTGCCGTCCACTGCATTTGTTTTCTCAAGCAGTGGATTCATGTGTTTTAGCAAACCGTTTCTATTGAGAAGGCTTGTCAGTGGGTCGTGATTAGATAAACGAAAAAGATCTTCGGTACGCTTTTGTACCTTTACTTCTAAACTGCCGTTAACGTCATCGAGTCGCTGATTCGTGTTGCGCAAAAGCTGATTCACCCTATCAGTTTGTTGACGTTCTCGCTTCATTTGCTCTACTAGCATCACGTTCTTAGCTTTGAGTTGTACCGTTTTAATAAAAAAATTGTTGTACCTAAACGCACTCGCAAAAAGGCCAGCCCAAAACACGATGCCGAAAACGCCAAGAACAAAGAACTCATCATTATTAAACAGTGCGCATACAGATATAGGGAGTATTAATACAGTCCCGTAAAAAGCCACCAATATCTTACTGGGTGCTAGAAACGTACTTCCTCCAGCTGCCATATTGGCAATGACCACCATGGTAACGGCGAGCTCAATCATTCCCATTGAGTCGTAGAGAAGGGTAGTATAAAGGGCCCAAATAGTGCCTGTTGCAATTAAACCTACAGAAAAGCGCAGTAGCGCTGGTGTTGGTTTAAATTCGGTGCCTCGAAGTCTTTTGCGCCAATAGAAGGAATCTACCCATCGAGCAAAAAGTGTTACGGCCATTGCTAACAACAGCGAAAGTTTAATTTGTGAAACAGATGAGTCGGTGGGCTGGAAAAAGAATATAAGCCCGGAAAACAACAACGCTGTCATAACTAGGCCAACGGCAGAGTTTTCCATGAGCATGTTCACTGTATCCCTGTCTACGCTCTCTTTAGGTATATCATCATCGTAAAGATGCAAAGTAGGCGCCTCTTTTCATTGCTACCGTATAGCTACCATAAAGAATAGCTACAATTCAAATTCTTACTGTATTTTTTGCCGTATTTGGCTGTGTGGAAATTATCTACGCTTGTGACTAGGGCGTGTTGATCTTTGCTGTACAAGTTTTGGGCTAAATGGAAGCATTTTAATCGCGAAACAGTCCTGTGGGCCTAGTGGGCTAAGTCAAAGGGCTGTGCCAAAGAGTAAAATGCTTCCATAACGCCCCCTTCGGGCAGCGCCTGTGAGCTATTTACTCTGCGTTGAATGGTTTCGATTTAGCCTGCTAGACCTTCAACCATTCGCCTTGTTTAAATAGCTCACAGACCGCTGCAAAAATGTACAGCAAAGATCAACACGCCCTTAATATAACCCATTCTCACGGGTTTTCCGCTTCCTCTCTACAATTACTTGTTTATAACAATTAGAAGACCGAATTCAGATAACACGTTCATCACTTGTTAACACTTTCAACAAATGATTTTTAAAATTTATTTATAGAAACTGAACCGCAGAGTCAATTTGTAGCCTTTTAGACGCGATGTACTATGCTTTAACCTGTTGTAAGAGTAAAGCGCGTGGCGAAAGCCCGCATTAAACAAGGCTTTTGCATTCTTTCTTAAACGTTTAAATTTTTCGTTTGTACTGAACGTTTGTCTGTTAAGTCACCCTGAATACTGTAAATTAATTGTTTATTAGACTAATTGTTATGCTTATTTTTGAAAATTTTCTTCACAGAATCTTTACAAGATGAAAATCTTGGTATACATTCTTAATCGATTAAGCAGCGGGTGCAATCGCTGTGTCATATTAAGTAAGCATTTTGGATATCAAGGCTCTAACACACCGCCGGAGATGACATGAAAAACACACACACACTAAACGCATTGACACTCGCTGTTTGCGCAGCACTTTCTGGAACTGCCTTCGCACAAGAAGCAGCACCGTCAGACGCTGAAGCAAAGAACAAAGAAAAGTATGAACAAATCGTAGTTACTGCCGCGCCTGGTGGCGCAACTATGCAGGAAGCGAGTGTTTCAGTAAGTTCATTTGATGAGAACGACATTATCAAGCTTGCGCCTCGTTCAACGGCCGAAGTGTTCCGTGCACTTCCTGGTATCCGTGCTGAATCTTCTGGCGGTGGCGGTAACGCAAACATCACTATCCGTGGTATTCCTTTAGCAACGGGTGGTTCAAAGTTCTTACAGCTTCACGAAGATGGTCTTCCGGTACTAGAGTACGGCGATATAAACTTCGGTAACGCTGATAACTTTATCCGTTACGATTGGTCTGTTGCTAACGTAGAAGCGATTCGTGGTGGTTCTGCATCAACATTCGCAAGTAACTCGCCAGGTGGTGTTATCAACATGATCAGTAATACTGGTGAAGTTGGCGGCGGCGCTATTGGTACTTCATTTGGTGTTGATTACGATGAGTTTCGTTTAGATTTCCGCTACGGTGGCGAAATCAGTGACGACATGTATTACCACATTGCTGGTTTTGCCCGTGGCGGTGAAGGCCCGCGCGATACCGGTTATAACGGCGACCAAGGTGGTCAAATCAAGTTCAACATCACCAAGATGTTAGATAACGGTCACATCCGTTTCTACTACAAAAATCTTGATGATAAAGTGTCTACTTACTTACCTTCGCCAGTACTTGTAAAGGGTGACGGCGAGTACGGTCCAGTGCCAAACTATGACGCAAGCTCACAAGCGTTGAACTCTGCGTTCAATACGAACATTTCTACATTCGATAGCTTTGGCAACCCAGAAAACCGTGATGTACGAGATGGCATCGAGTCTAAGGTTAGCTCGTTTGGTATTGAAGTTGACTTAGAAGTTGCTGAGAACCTGTTCCTTCTTAACAAATTCCGTACGTCGGATATCTCTGGTGGATTTATTGCACCATTCGTAGATGGTTTCCCTACAGGCCCTGGCGATGTATCTAACTTCGCTTCAGCATTATGTGCAGGCGCAACTGACGGTGACGGAAATGCGCTTAACTGTGACACTACCACAGTCACATTGGCAAATGGTCCAGGTGCGGGTAACGCATACTCTGGTCAAGCATTTACTAACTTACAGTTTGATACTCGAATCAACGATCTTGGCAATATGATCAACGATTTCAGCCTTCGTAAAGAGTTCGATAATGGCATAGACCTAACGGTAGGTTACTACTACTCAAATCAAGAGATTGCTACTAGCTGGTCTAGCTGGCAGACGTTTATCCAGACACTGGATGGCTCTAACTCTCAAATGCTAAATATCACTAATGGTGATGGCGTTGAGCTAGTATCTGATGGTTTATTGTCTCCAAGCTTCCTTTCTTGGGAATGGGACCTAAACTACCAAACTACGGCACCTTACATGAACGTTGGCTTCGAACTGTCTGACAACATTCTTATTGATGCGTCAGTTCGTTATGACACAGTTGAAGCATCTGGTGAGTTAATCAACTCATGTTGTGGTGGTAACACTGACTTTGATATCAACGGCAACGGCGTTATTGAGCAAATCGAAGATGCATCAGCCGTTAACGCTGGGTTCATCAGCGGTGGTGTTATTAACCTTAATCGCGCAGGTGCAGCCTCGCAAATCGTAGATTACGACGCAACTAACACCTCTTACTCAGTGGGTGGTTCGTACCTACTTAGCGATAGTCAGACATTCTTTGCTCGTTACTCAAAAGGTGGCCGTGCGATAGCTGACCGTTTACTACAAATTGGCGGTACACTTAACCAAGACGGCAGCCTAACTAGCACTACATCTGGTTTCGATACAACTAAGCAACTTGAAGTGGGTTATAAGTACGGTACATCAGACCTAATGCTTAACGCTACGTTGTTCGACACAGTAACAGAAGATACGCAAGCAGAAGTTACAAGCGGTCTTACGTTCATGCGTGAATATGAAGCCATGGGTCTTGAATTTGAAGGTCGCTGGAATGCAACTGAAAACTTCGTTATGTCAGGTAACGTAACGTGGACAGACGCTGAAATTAGCGATGATGTAAATAACGCTGCAATTGTAGGCAATACGCCACGTCGTCAAGCAGACTGGATTTGGACAATTACGCCTGAGTACGTCACTGACACCTGGTCTGTTGGTGCATCACTTCAGGGTTCAACTGAATACTATGTGCAAGACAACAACGACCTTAAGCAAGAAGGTTACACACTGGTTAACTTGTTTGCTACTTATTGGGTGAATGACCAGTTCTCAGTAGCGCTTAACGTTAACAACGCAACCGATGAATTTATCATCACAGAGTCTGAAGAAGGTTCTGCTGCGGTAGGTAGCTACGTACGTGCACGCCCTCTAAACGGTCGTACAACCGTATTATCTCTTAAGTACATGTTCGACTAACATCAAGTTTGTTTAGCTAAAGAAATGCCCGCTATATGCGGGCATTTTTGTTTGTGTCTGCGGCTTAATTATTCTGAGGTTTAGTTCACCTACATTTCGTTAGGTTGCCTTGTTTGGTGTATTTTAAGCTGTATCGCTATTGCTTCAGACAGCTTATCTTTAAGGTGTAAATGCTTTTTATTGATAACGTGCACTAACTTGTGCTCTACAAGGGGAATATGGGTAAAACCGTATTCATCAAAAATGTTTAATTCAGAAAAGTCGCTAGGGGCAATAGCGTAGTCAAAACGTCCAGTCTTTATTAATTCGACAACGTGATAGAAGTCGTCAAACTCATAAAAATTGGCTTCAAATTTGCTCCGTTGCTGCTCAACGTTCTTAAAAAAACGAGTAGTGACTGCGATACCAGCAGTAGGGTCGTTGATGATATCGACATGACACTCAACGCTTTTAACGCACAGTAAAAACGATGCCCCTCTTGATAACTGCGGTTCAATGGCAATCACGTTGGGGTTATCTTTCGTTACTACGTCGTATCGGATAACGTCTGCATCGGTCATACCTTCATTTAAGAGCTTTAATCCTCTTTTGCCTCCCACTTTTTCAAAAGTGACGGCAATACCTATTTGTTCATAAGCGCGTTTTATTACCGGTTTATAGAAGTCGTTCACACGGGGATGGTTTATGTAACCAATAATAAAATGACCGTCGTCATGGTCGGCATAAGCTGTTGATGCAGTTAGGTTGATGGACAGAGCCAAAGCGAAAGCCACAAAGCCTGTGGAAGTGACTGTGGGCATATCCTTTCCTCACGATTGCAGATCCAATACGTCTAAGGATAGAAAACAACGCAGTAAATAGCCAACTGTGTGAACCGCCATTTATATAAACAGTTAATTATCAAAATATAAAGCCAAAAAAAAGCCCCAGCGGATGCTGGGGCTTTCAAATTATTTGTAGAAGTCAGCGCTTAGGCAGCGTTCTTTCCACCGTCTACCGCAGTTAATGTCTGCGATGCTGGAAGTAACTCCAAGTCGAACGTGTACTCATCAACACGTACCGCTAGCTTGCGCTTCTCATTGTAGTCATGCAGTTTTGCTGCTTCTTCAGCGTTAACAACGCCTTTCTCTTGAAGCTTATTAAGCGCATGCTCAAACGAGATAAACGGAACCACTGGCTCTTTGCGAAGCGCTTTTTGCACTTTGCTAAGCAAGTGAGCAACGGCGTGTTTCGCTTTAAACGCTTGCTCGTTAATGTCGTTACCGTCACCTGGAATAACACGTACTAGGTGAGTTAACTGATCTTTCACGCTGTTGTCTTGCATAGAAGCAAGTGACAATTCACGTACTAGGTCGTCGCTAATACCCTTAACGCTGTTTGTGTAAGTGTTAGTTAACAAACGCATTAGGCCGCGAGTCGCTGTGTTCGGGAAATTGTTGATAAAGTTAACAATCGCCTGATCAGCCTGCTGTAGAGACCACTGCATCGCGTACTCAAAGTACGGTAGTGCTAGCTTTCTATCTTCAATACGTTGCTCGTAGAAGCGAATTGCCGCCATTGCTCCGTATAAGTAGCTCATTACGTCGCCTAAGCGAGCAGACAATAGCTCTGCTTTCTTAAGGTCGCCGCCAAGTACAGCAAGTGACAAATCAGCAAGTGGCGCTAGTTTCGCAGCAATGCTGTTTACGCGCTTTTCATACTGACGTACTTCTGGCAACGCTGACTCAGATTCGCGTAAGAAAGGTAAGTAACCTTTACCTAAACTGCGGAACGCATTTTTAACGCTAAATCCGATAGTTTTGCGAAGTACTTTATTAAATTCTGCATCAGCAGAACTTTCGTTGCTGTGAATTAGGTCAACCATATCTTTAAGGTGTGGGTGACAACGCATTGCACCTTGACCGAAAATCATTAGGTTACGTGTAAGGATGTTTGCACCCTCAACTGTAATGGCAATAGGTAGCGCTGAATAGCCGCCTGCCAACGTGTTTTGAGGACCACGTTGAATGGCCTTACCTGCCTGCACGTCCATTGCTGAGTTTAATACATCACGACCTAGCTCGGTCATGTGGTATTTAGCAATAGCAGTCACTACAGAAGGTTTAACACCTAGGCCTAGACCTTCAGTGGTAAGCACACGCATAGACTCTAGCAGGAATGTTTTACCTGCGATGTCTGCCATCTTCTCTTGAATACCTTCAAAACGACCGATAGGTAAACCAAACTGTTCACGTACAAAAGAATACTCTACGGTGCCTTTAAACGCTGATTGAGCAGTTGCAACGCCCATCGCTGGTAGTGAAATACCGCGACCTGCACCTAAACAGCTCACCAACATCTGCCAACCGCGACCGATGTTCTTTTGACCACCAATAACGAAATCCATTGGGATGAACACATCTTGACCACGAGTTGTACCGTTATAAAAACGAACGCCCATAGGGTCGTGACGGTTTCCAAGTTCTACACCAGGGTGTGACTTTGGAAGTAGGGCACAGGTAATTCCGTGCTCAAACTTATCGCCAAGTAGTTGGTCTGGATCGAATACTTTAAATGCAAGGCCAAGAACTGTTGCGATTGGTGCAAGTGTAATATAACGCTTGTCCCAACTTAAGCGAAGACCAAGAACTTCTTCACCGTTGTATTCGCCTTTTGTCACAATTGCCGCGTCTGGTATCGCACCCGCGTCTGAACCTGCTTCTGGGCTGGTAAGGGCGAAACATGGAATGTCACGACCGTCAGACAATCTAGGCAACCAGTAGTCTTGTTGTGCTGTAGTACCGTAGTGCATCAGCAACTCACCCGGGCCTAACGAGTTAGGTACCATTACTGTCACCGCAATCGCGCCGCTTTTTGCAGCAATGGTGGCAACAATCGTAGAGTTGGCGTATGGACTAAACTCCAAACCGCCAAACTTCTTAGGGATAATCATTGAGAAGAAACGGTTTTTACCCAAGAAATCGATAATTTCTTGTGGGATATGCTTTTCATTTCCAAGCTCGAAGTCGTCAATCATGCCCAATAGTTCTGCTACTGGACCATCTAAAAATGTTTGCTCATCCGCACTCAGTTTTGCCTGAGGGATATCGCGAAGTGCCTGCATATCAGGTTTACCCTGATAAATTGAAGATTCAATCCACACGTCACCCGCATCTAGGGCTTCTTGTTCTGTGATTGAAATTGGGGGTAGCACTTTCTTTAAGCTAGTTCTAATACTCATATTTACTCATCCGCTCATCTGACCAGTTGTTGGTATAGATACTACAACAAATTTACAAAAGATCAAAAAAAATCGTCGATGAAGAAGTTAAAATCCTGTAATGTGCAAAGAAAACAGATAGTTAAGTTTTACGAGTTTTTTTAGTGGTCGGGCGAAATATGTGAAAAAAGTCGTGCTGAAGTACAAAAAACTGCTCACGGGTTATGTTAATTCACGTTTAAGCGATACACTTATTGCAGAATTAGAACTCAGGATGTTGTGATGTCTCACAAGTCAAAAAAGCCCTTCTATTTAGCTTTTCCTAAGGCGTCTTTAGTTTTCACCTTATTGGTGATGGCTGTAGCGTTAATTGGAGCTCAAAATCTCTATTTCCGTGGTGATTATAAGGTGTTCTTTGAGGAAAGCGACCCGCAGAGAATGGCGTTTGAAGAGATGCAAAATGTTTTCAATAAGACTGAAAACGTTGCGTTTATGATTTTGCCAAAGAGTAATGATGTCTTCAATCAAGATACGCTTAACCTCGCTTACGATATAACCGAAGCTGCATGGCAACTTCCTCTATCGACAAGAGTCGAGTCGATATCAAATTATCAGCATACCTATGACCTTGATGGAGACTTAATAGTCGAGGACTTACTATTTGAGAAACTGCAAAATAGTGAAGAATTAGCTCAAATTGAAAAAGTGGTGGACTCAACCCCTGAGATTCTCGGTAGGCTGGTCTCAAAAAATAAAGAAGCATTGGTCGTAGACACGACAATACAGCTTCCTGAGGGGGATCAAACAAAGGCAGTTATCGAAATTGCAACAGCGGCTAAAGCAATTAAGGCAGAAATGCTCGAGCGGTATCCTGACCATGAAATATATCTTACGGGAATGGTCATAATGAACGACGCATTTGCCGTAGCAGCGCAGAGTGACGCTGAAACATTGATCCCCGCTATGTTTCTACTCATTTTTGTCTCTATAGCTATTATTGTGCGCTCTGTTTGGTCGGCTGTTTTCACTATGGCCGTTGTTATTGCATCAATAGCCATTACCGTTGGCTTAACTGGCTGGGTTGGCATTTATTTAAGCACCGCCACGGTTAATGCACCCACAATGATTACGACGCTTGCTGTTGCTGACTGTATCCATATTATCGTTGGTGTTAAATATTTTTTGAGTAAGGGGTTTTCGGCACATAACGCTATCGAACAAAGCGTGAAGGTAAATAAAAAGCCTATTTTTATCACAAGCATAACAACGGCAATTGGATTTCTTATGCTCAACTTCTCTGCCGTACCTGTTTTAGCGCATTTAGGAAATATGACTGCGTTGGGCGTGATGCTCGCCTGCGTATTTTCGTTAACCGTGCTTCCTTCAATGCTTGTTTTAAAACCACTAAGTAGCGGCAGCTCTATTAACAATACATTATTTGTTCGCTGGGGAGAGTTTGTTGTTAAGAATCACAAAGTACTCCTCATCTTTTCGATGAGTACCATTGTCTTTATTAGTGCATTTGCCATGAATAACAGGCTCAATGATGTAGCAGTCAAATATTTTGACGAACGAAGTACGTTTCGACAGGCAGTGGATGTGAATGAGAAAATATTTGGCGGTATGTCTAACATTGACTTCGTGCTGTATACCGATACTCCGTATGGCATTACCAAGAACGACTTCCTAAGTGATGTGGCGTTGTTCTCTGAATGGTTGACTAAACGTGAAGAAGTCAACCACGTTCTTACTTTCACAGATACGTTGAAACGTTTGAATAAGAATATGAATGGGGATGACGAAGCATTCCACGTTATTCCTGGCGACTCTGAATTGGCATCACAGTATTTACTACTTTATGAAATGTCTCTGCCTTTTGGCTTAGACTTGGGTAATCAATTAGATATTGATAAGTCGGCCTTGAGAGTTATTGCGGTGATCGAAAATTTGGGCAGTAACGAAATTACTCAACTAGAAAAAGACGCAAAAGCCTTTTTCAATTCTTTAGATAATAAGTACAGGATTGAGGCTGCAAGTCCACCATTGATGTTTGCTCATATAGGTGAGCGGAATATGAAGAACATGGTATGGGGGAGTGTTATAGCGCTGGCGTTAATTTCTGGGCTCATATTATTTGCCCTTAGGTCGATAAAATTAGGAGCAGCTAGCCTGGTAACTAACTTGCTTCCTGCTGCCATTGGATTTGGTGTTTGGGGCATGGTGTCGGGTGAAATTAATATGGCGCTGTCCGTAGTCATCAGTATGACCATGGGGATTATTGTTGATGATACCGTTCACTTTTTATCAAAGTATCAAACCGCCCGAAAAGAGAATAAAAGTGCCCACGAAAGTGTTATTTTTGCTTTCAGCTCAGTGGGAATGGCATTGACGACGACTACCATTGTTCTAACCTTAGGGTTTGCGGTGTTAGCCTCATCTAGTTTCATGCTAAATGCACACATGGGAATTTTAACGATTATTATCATTGTTGCCGCATTAATCGTGGACTTCATTTTCCTCCCCGCTTTATTAGCTTGGATTGGGGACGACAGGCAGTCAAAAAGAGAGAGTTATACATGATATCAATACGTAAAACCGTTTCGCTGTTTACTGTACTTTTAATTGGGGCAACACATGTTGTTGCGTCTGAAACCGATAACGCGACAGCACTGACTATCGCTAAAGAAAGGAAACAAAGGGATATTGGCTGGGGTACCACAGAAGCAAACGTGACTATGGTTTTACGTAATAGTCAGGGGCAGGAAGCGCAGCGTGAACTCAACGTTAAATCGTTGGAAGTTTCTGATGATGGTGATAAGGCTCTCACGGTTTTTAATTCTCCGCGTGACGTCAAAGGAACCGCATTTCTGAGCTTCTCTCATGCGCTAGAACCTGACGAGCAGTGGATTTACTTACCTGCATTGAAGAGAGTTAAACGAATATCTTCGAGAAATAAAAGTGGCCCATTTGTTGGCAGTGAGTTTGCTTTTGAAGATATGACATCTTATGAAGTAGAAAAATTTTCTTATGAATATCTTGGCGAAGAAGAGGTCAATGGCGAGGTCTGTTTTGTACTGAAACAAACGCCCAATTATGACTACTCAGGCTATACCTCACAGAAGGTGTGGATAGATAAATCCCACTATCGAGTCCAGAAAATTGAGTTCTATGATAAAAAGAATGCCTTGTTAAAGGTACTGACACCTCAAGATTATAAATTATATAAAGACAAGTTTTGGCGGCCTATGCGAAGTGAGATGCGAAACGTACAAACGCGTAAATCGACATATTTAATAACCGAAGATATCAACTTTGACACCGAACTGTCAGAAAGTGATTTTGATAAAAACAGGTTGAAAAGAGCACGATGATCAGAGCTTTCACCTTATGTGGAGTGCTAGCACTTGCCAATAATAGTTATGCAGAGGTAGAGCTCACTGGATCCGCAGGATTTGAGCAACGTTACTTTCTTCAAGATGCACTTTATGAAAATCAGGAACGCACGTACAGTTCGGCATTTTTGATGCCTGAGGTTTACACGCAGTGGAACGACGGAGCCGATACGTTGGTGTTTAAGCCGTTCTATCGCATTGATGAGCATGATGACGAAAGAACCCACGGGGATATAAGAGAATTTCAGTGGGCACATTATGCGGATTCTTGGGAAACACGAGTTGGTATTGGTAAGGTGTTTTGGGGGCAAACTGAGTCTCTTCATCTTGTAGATATTATCAATCAAACTGATTCAGTAGAAAGCGTAGATGGTGAGGTCAAACTTGGCCAGCCTATGGTAAATTTTAACTATTTCTCTGATTACGGTATGTTTTCGATTTATGCATTACCATACTTTAGAGAGCGGACATTCCAGGGAAACAGTGGTCGCCTAAGGCCGCCCATTGCGATAGGTGACGCATTTTATGAATCTGATGATGAAGAACGAAATCTCGACATAGCAATAAGGTGGCAATCGTCTATCGCTGACTGGGAGGTTGGCCTGTCCGCATTTTCAGGAACCTCTAGAGAACCTGAACTTTTTACTACGCTAAATCAAGATGGCGAACCCGTTATTTTTCCTTTTTATGCGCAAATAGATCAATTCGGGATTGATGTGTTAAAAGTATCGGGCGCGTGGCTTTTAAAGTTAGAGTCTATTTACCGAAGCGGGCAGTCAGAAGATTTTGCAGCGGTTGTCACGGGTTTTGAATATACTAAACAAGGTATTTGGGGCTCGCGCTACGGTTTAGGCGTTTTAGCCGAATATCAATATGATGAACGAGACAGTAATTTTTTTGCGATTGGTCAAAACGACCTGATGGCAGGTTTAAGGGTTATCGTAAATGATATCGCTGGAACTGAGGTATTATTTGGCTTTGTGCAAGATTTAGATGAGTCGTCAACATATTCCGGCTTTGTTGAGGCATCTAGCCGCTTAACCGCGAATTGGAGTTGGAAATTAAATGGATATTTCTTCTCCTCTGACGACACGGAAGATCCGTTTTATTTCTTGCGAAGAGACGATCATGTTCAATTTTCACTAGAGTATTATTTTTGAGGTTTAGATGAAGCAGTATTTATGGATAGCAGGTGCATTAGTAGCGGGAGCATTAGTGTGCTCGAAAGCAGAAGCAGCACCTGAAAACTACGGGTTAGTATCTGTAGGGTATACGGACTTTGAATTCGACGGCGGCAGCGATCGTGAAGTAGCTTACAGTGTTGCATATGGTCATAAAATTCATAGACAGTGGTATGCAGAAGCCGGCTACTTAAACCTTTTCGATTATTCTGACGACGGTGCAGAGGCCGAAGGTGAAGCACTTTATTTAGCTGTGCTAGGTAAGGCAAGTAGCACCACTGGCGAATTGTTTTATAAGTTGGGCGTTGCCCGAGTGGATGTGGCAGCGACTATTCCCTGCGGTACCGAAACAGGATCTGCGTCTTGCAGTTATGACGATGGCATCGCTGCTGGTCTTATTGGGCTTGGCTTTGATTATTATGTTTCACAAAATTCGATGGTACGCTTTGAATATACTTACATCGGCGGTGAAGATAGCTTTTCAACCAATATGCTCAGCTTAGGATTCCGCTACAACTTTAATTGATTGGTTTTGCGACCAATCCAAAGATCCCGTGAAAGAGTACTAATTTTATTAAGTTAAGAAAGGTACTTACAATGAAAAACGAATTAGACAGCAAGTTTTTACTTCAAGTGTTCGACAAAATTCGCCAGCATGGCTCGAAAGAGGGCGATGAATACAAGTTGATGGGCATTACAGCGTTTACCGATCACGATGGGTATACGCTGTATATCGAAGACGTTAATGTGAAGCTGCGATTCGGTTTTCATAACCAATACCATTTTGATTACGACTCCAGTGATCACTATGATTCCTTCGAGAAAAAGCTTAAGCAGATAGATAAAACGTACTAAGCACGGTCCACTACGCTTTAAAGCGCGCTGTTCTGACTACCTTTAGTTAAACTATTTCAAGCTTAACTATTATCAGTATACCTACGCGCGCTTTAGTATGCTTTGTGAATCCCGCACCCCATAGCCCACAATAATTCGTTCTGATACAATATATGTTTTCTCACATATTGGAAACAGACCTTGGCTGCGGCAATAAAAGCTCCTAAATTCACCATTTCTTTTCTTGGTCCACGCTATTGGTTGATATGGCTTGCTGTAGGTTTGCTGTATATCATCACTTGGCTTCCGCTGCCTGTCATACGGGCGATTGGAGCGGGTGCCGGTAAGCTAATAGCGCTTATCGTGCCTAAGCGTGCAAAAGTAGCCAGGCGAAACATCGAGCTTTGGAACCCCGCTTTATCGAGCGATGAAGTAGACCGCTTATACCATGAAAATATTCGCCGCACGGGCATGGCACTGTTTGAAACAGCCATGGGCTGGTGGTGGCCTACTTGGCGGGTGCAACGAGCATTCGAAATAGAAGGTGCCGAACATATAGAAGCGGCTAAAGCCCAAGGTAAGGGCGTATTTGGTATGGCTCTGCATAATATGAATGTAGAGTTTGCGTGTCGTGGTATTGGCTATTCATATCCTAGCGTGGCTTTTTACCGTAAACACAACAACCCTCTCATAGACTATCTTCAATATCATGGTCGCAATCAGTCGAACAAATACATGATTGATAAGCGCAATGCGAAAGCGTTGCTGGCTGCAATGGACGACAAAGAGCTTTGCCTTTACTTACCGGATCAAGACTATGGGCCGAAGCAAAGTATTTTTGTCCCATTTGGTGGTGTTAAAGACACGGCTACAACAACTGCAACCTTGATGTTTATTCGTCGCTCTGAAAGCGTCCCCATGCTAATTACTTCGCAATATACAAAGCGTGGATATAAAATTAAAGTCTTCCCACCGTTACTCGGCCTTGGTGAAATGGAAGATCATGCAGCATTAACATTGCTCAATGAGCATATTGATAAAGCGGTAAAAGAGCAGCCTGAAAGTTACTTATGGATGCACAAGAGATTTAAGACGAGGCCGTCTAAAACGTCTCCATCGCTCTATTAATAAAAAAGTCCAAGGTAAGAACATTACGTTGAGCCGGTTTTATATAGCGGCTTTCACTTAAAGAACAACAGTTAGGTATTAAGTTTCATGGGGCAACAAAGCTACTCAAGTACATCTTTTTGGGCGAAACAAATCATATTGGCAGTAGTGCTAGTTGTCGCCGCTGGCGTACTCATCTATTTTCTTGAGGTTAAAGAGGCGGCTCCTGTGCCCGAAAGTCAAAAGGAAGAAAAGTCAGTTTCAAAAGGCCTCAGTGAGTTTTATCGTGAGTTTAGAATGTCTGCTACCGATCCTCTGAAAGAAGAGCAGGGGGATTTTGTGCTAGATATCGCTGGGGTGGATCCTAACCTTGATAGCAAACTGGAAAAAATGGCGAGCAAAACCCGTCCAGTAGAGTCGAATTGGACTGGTGAACATAAATTCCGCACGTTCCAAGAAGGGAATACGCTACGTGAGGCTATTTCACAGTACGCTCAGGACGAGGGAATGCAGCTAATATGGAACTTAGAGCAAGATTTTGTGATAAAGCATCAGTTTCAGTTAGACAATACTGTATCGGGGTCGTTAGCGAGTATAGCGAGTGCAATAGACAGCAGTTTTGAGGGCGAGGTGAAAGCGTATTTATGCGCAGACCAGCGTTCTTTAGTAGTTACAGCAGAAGAAACTAAGCTACTTAAAAACCAATGTGAGCGTGTGAATTAGGCTTTTTTGCCCACGGGTGAACAACACGTTGTGGCTTTTCAAAATACTGTCATATCAAATACTGCCTAGAGTGTCTAATACACTCCGCTTGTCGTATTTGCATACTAAACTACGTAAACTGAGCTTGGGTTTCTATGCTCATTTGTGCTGCGCTGCTGATACGATTTCTCCCTTGGCGTTTTGCTTCATAAAGCGCTTGGTCTGCTCTTTCGAGCGTATCGTGCCAGCTTGAGTCGAGTGGAGTTGATAAAGCAATTCCCACGCTCACAGTAAGCGTTATTTGCGACGTATCAATATTTATTTTTGATTGAAGTATTCTCAATCGTATTCTTTCTGCAATTTCAAGTATCTCTTGTTCATCCGTATCGCTTATGAGTACTGCAAATTCTTCCCCACCTAATCTAAAGTTATTGTCGTAACCTCGAATGACTTCTTTCGCTAGCTGAGTAACTTTTTTTAGTGCAGCATCGCCAGCACAATGGCCGAACTTATCATTGATGCGCTTAAAGTGGTCTATGTCAATAACGACAAAACCTAGGTGTGTTTTCTCTCTTGCGCTTCTCTCAAATTCACGAGTAGCAATTGAGTCTAACGCTTTGCGATTAAGCCAACCTGTTAAGTAGTCGGTTACCGATGCCCTGCGAAGTTTGAGTTCCTTTTTCCACGCTATGATGAAGGTGAAGCAAATGGTTAATAAGAATAGGAAAGTAATGACAGCAAGGGTCCCTGAGGTTTGCATAAACTGATCGCCAATGAGTGTGAGGTCTTCAGAGCCAAATAACGTTATTCCGCCTCGAACGGTAAGTTGCACAACAAATAAAAACAAAACAGTCATTAAGCCCCAATACGCTCTTCCAATATCCGCAGGCCTATGTTTAAAAAGGGCGATGAGTGCTGATACGTTAAACGCAATGATTATAGGATAAAACGTGATAATTCGGGTAGTAACTGATTCCGTCATACCAGGAACGAAGTGGAGTAAAATGACTGCTATAAGCGCGCCAAACACTAAACGCCAAATCGAGCGTTTATAAACACAACGATAAACACCGCTAAATATCGTCGCATGGCCGGCGATATAAAATGCATTGCCTAGTGCTAGGGAGAGTTGAATAGGGATTTGATAAAAGGTAATGAGGATAGCGATAATATTAGATAGAAGAAAGAACGTTCCAGATGCCATCCAGTCAAGAAGATAACGTTCTTCTCGGCTTACAAAATACATCGCGGCCATAGTAAGTGTCATCACCAAGCTTACTAACAGCGTGCAGATAATCAGTGTCGTCATATCCATTTTTCAATTCCATTTGAGTTATGGTGCTTTATCTAATTCCAGCGTTTTGCTTATGCCACTACATTTCCGATAGCCGTATTTTTTAAACGCCTAGCATTTAAGAGCCATCTGATTAGATTACTGCGTAAATGCTATTCCAATATAGCGGCTGACGCATTTTTAGTCTTTATTTTAAACATTAATTTTTTATTTAACTTTCAATTTAACTGTACATCTAGCTTTCTACTTAATGTTGAGAGTTTAACGTTAAGAAGACAGAGAGCAACGCAGCACCGAATTAATTGTGTCTATTAAATAAAATGTCCCAGTGTTTTCTAACATTCTCACGTATTTCGTCGAGCTCTTCAGTTTGATCCGCAAATTTTGAATCTGCCAGCGTTAAATGATGATATTGTTCTCTTAGTTTTAGATACGCTTTTTGCAGGCCTTTGGCGGTGTTTGCTTCGATAACTTTATTTTCAACAGCATTTTCTAAAATGCGTAGGTTATCGGTAAACTGCGTCATTGATTCAATGTTATGAGAATTCGCGAGTACCCAGTATTGGGTCATAAATTCAATATCGGTAATACCCCCTACGCACTGTTTTAAATCTACTTTTTGCTCGGTTTTAGACAACAAATGCTCACGCATTTTTATCCGCATTTTACACACATCTTCAGCAAGGCTTGATGGCTCTCGTTGTTTCGTCAGCACGCGCTTACGCACGGCTTTGAATGCTTCAAGTACATTGTTATCTCCGCATATGGCTCTTGCTCTTACTAACGCCTGATGTTCCCAGGTCCATGCTTCCTCATTTTGGTATTTTTCAAAACCATTTACATGGCAGCACAGCAGGCCAGCATTGCCAGAGGGACGCAAGCGCAAATCAGTCTCGTAAAGCTGTCCGAATAACGTTTTGGTGTTTAACAAATGCATAATTCGCTGGGCTAGTTTTATATAAAACTGCTGAGCTTCTATTTGCTTTTTACCGTTTGTAGTTATACCGCTAGGCGCATTATGCAGAAATACTAAGTCTAAATCAGAGCCATATCCTAGTTCATAGCCTCCTAACTTTCCGTAACCTACAACGCCAAACCCCTTATCAGTGCCTTCTAAGTGGGAAGGCGTGCCGTAGCGTTCACTCATTTGCATCCACGCGGCGCTGACAATATTTTCCAGTATCACTTCAGCTAATACAGTCAATTTGTCGCTTACATTGGCGATGGGAAGTGAGTCACTGATATCGCTAGCGGCAATTCGAAGCTGCTGACACAACTTAAACTGGCGCCATGCATCCATAAGCAGCTCCACATCATCTTGCTCAATGCGAAGCATAGACTGTCTGAGGTCTTGCTCGTATTCCCGTTTGCTGGTGGCAATATCTGTGTTTTGCTGGCCCAAATACAACGGGGTGAGGAGCTCGTCTAATAGCAGCGGAAAGCGTTTAATTTCTTGTGCAACCCAGCCACTTCTCTCACATAGCTTTACCAATTGCTTCAGCACATCAGGGTTTTCGAGCAACAAATCAAGGTAGGTTGTGCGACCCGTTATAGCCTCAATCACGCCTAGTAATCGAGATAAAACCTGAACAGAGTTTGTCGGGTGCTGAACAACCAGCACATAAAGAATTTCAGGCAGTAGTTTTGTGAGGGTATCTTCTCCACGCTGTCCAATTCGGTAATTGCGCTGAGTATCTTTAAACTCTATCAGCGTGTTGAAAATACCCATGGCCTCACGGCTTGAAAGATGATCGCTAAAAGCGTCTATAAATTCATCGCTTTTTAACGTCAGTTGCCATGCGTCTTGGCACGCACTGAACAGTGCATCCTCATCAGAATGAGTTTCATGAGATTCTTCCACTAGCTCATTAAAATGCCCATGGATGGTTTTCATAGTAGTACTTAGTACGTCTAAAAAACCCTCGTATGTCTCAAAGCCCATAACCGCTATGAGAGCCTCTTGCTCCCAATCGGAGTCTGGCAGTGTTTGGGTTTGTCTGTCGCGACACTGTTGCAACGTATGCTCTACTTTGCGAAGAAACAGATAGCTGTCTCTTAATTCTTGCGTGACATCTTGTTCAACAATGTCCATATCTGAAAGCGCGGTAAGCGTAGTAAGTAGTGACTTACTTTGAAGGCTTGGCTCTCTGCCACCATGGATGAGTTGAAAACTTTGAGCGAAAAACTCAACTTCGCGAATGCCGCCGGCCCCCAGCTTAATATTATTGCTCAGCTTTCTACGCCTGATCTCTGTGGCTATTAACTTTTTCATGTTGCGCAAGGCATCAAGAGTAGTGAAGTCGAGGTAACGGCGAAAGGTAAAGGGTTTGAGGATGTCTTTCAAAGCCTGTGCATCGTCAGAACTATCATCATTGATAATGCGGGCTTTTACCATTGCAAATCTTTCCCAATGGCGGCCTTGGTCTTGATAATAATCTTCCATAGCAGCAAAGTGCATAACCAACGGCCCAGAGTCGCCGAAGGGACGTAGTCGCATATCTACGCGGTACACCTGTCCATCGGTTGTTATTTTATTGAGTGATTGAATAAGCTTTTGCGCTAGCTTGGTGAAAAATTGCTGGTTTTCAATACTTTTTCGACCCCCTTGAGTTTCGCCTTTTTCAGGGTAGGCAAAAATAAGGTCGATGTCGGAAGAAAAGTTCAGCTCTCTACCACCTAGTTTGCCCATACCTAAAATGTACATATGTGCGGGGCATTTCTCTGATTTATGTCCTGTGCTGTGCGCTGATACGGGTGTGCCGTATCGCGCTGCTGCATCTTTATATAGCCAGTTATAGGCGGCAACTATTAGTGTATCGGCGAGGGCGGAGACTTGAGCGAGAGAGGTTAAAATAGCTTGTTTATTTAGCACGTCAGCATAGGCTATGCGGGCCATCTCAGTATTTCTGCACTCCCGTAACGCTGACAACAGCTCATCTTCAGTTTTGACGCCTTCTAAGCGTTTTGAAACCTCGGCGCGATAATAAATTAAAGCGCTGCCTTTAGAAGCTTTATCAACAGTATCGTTTGGGTTACTAGAAGAATTACTACAAGGATTATCGGAAGGAGGCAGAGTAAGCACCCTCTCTAACGTGTGGGGATACTGAATAAGGTGCTCTGCTAAAAACGCTGAGCGAGAAAATGCAGTGAGAATATCTGCTTTGTTATGAGTCAAACTGTGCGCCAAATTATGCGCTAATAACTCTTGGCTAGAGTTTTCTATTCCCTCTTGATGGTCTTCGTTCGGGCACTTTGCTGTGCCGCTTTTCATGCTCCCGTCTTCATAAACTGACACTAATTTTTGCCAATACTGTTCAGCTAGTTCAACGTTAGCCATGCTATTTTCCTTTTCTATTGGCATAATACTCGCATTAACCTCAAGTCTTATAAAAATAATCACTTTACGATGTGTAGTAGCAATGTATGCCAGTGAATGAAAAATAAGCCAGATAAAAAATGACGGTTTCGCTGGTCGATATACAGATTGTTTATTTAGTCGGTAAAGTGCAAGGAGCAAAGATAGCGTGGAAGCTTTAGTAAAACTAGTACCCCTTACCGAAGAATTATTGATTTACCTTGCCATGGACGTGGGCATAGCACTCGCACTTTTAATGGTGATGAAGTGGTTAACAGGGGCCTTTAGACGAACATCCGTTACCGATGAGCTTGGTGTAAAAGATAATTTCGCTTTTGGTATAAGCATTGCCGGGGGTATGTTGTCGCTGTGTATTGTGCTGAGTTCGGTAGTTGGGCGGCATGTGGGTATGGGCTATAAAGATGCTGCCGTTGCCATGCTAACCTTCGGTATTGTAGGCATAATATTGGTAAAGTTTGGGCGCTTTGCTCATGACAAACTTGTGCTCAATAAAGTCGATACCCCTGAAATGATTGCAGAGCGCAGTGTAAGTGTTGCCCTAGTGGACGCGGCCAGCTTAGTTGCAAGCGCGATTGTACTTCGCAATATTATGCTGTGGGTGAACGGAAGCGACATGAATGCGGTTATCGCCATTGTGACGGGTTTTGCGGTGGTGTTAACCATGCTGTTAGTGATGACCCGCATACTTGAGTTTCGATATGCCAAGGACAATCAGAATGACTCTTTTCAAGGTGCGCTAGAGGGCGGTCAAATAGCGTTGGCTATAGAGCATGCCGGAAACTTGTTAGGCACTGCAATGATAGTGTCTGCAGCGAAGAACTTACTTATTTATGAGCCTACGGGTTATGTCAGTAACGTGACCGGATGGTTATTGGTGAGTGTGGGCTTAACAATCGCATTGCATTTGTTGGTGCTGGCAAATAAAAAGATAATTCTTTTTGGTATGAACTTTCGTCAAGAAGTAGATCAGCAGCACAACATCGGTGTGGCCGCTTTGGGTTTCACGTTGAGTATTGGTAATGCCATGATTATCAATGCGGTTTTAGGTGGGTAGTGAGTCTACAAATTCGGCCTTTATGCAATTAAGTGTGAGTGTGCCGCCCCTATTTGTAAATTCGAGTTTGCCTGACTGAATAATGTTGTTTTTCTGCGTTCGTGTTAACTTTTTAACCTTACACTCAAGCACGGCAGCTTCAGACTTATTTGATAGTTGAAAAATAGCACGAAAGGTTAGAGGGCTCTTACCTTTCAGTGCTTTTGCTCCGCCCACTTTTTCTCCCCTATGCTGAGCTATCCGCCTTTTGGGATCGGTAGTAATACCTGTGTAGAGCTGACCCAGTCTGTTCTCTATCAAATACAAGTACCAGGCAGGAGGGTTTTTCGCTTCACAGAGATCTTTTCGCTGGTGGGTATTGCTCGACATGGCTGTTATACTCGTTCCAATAGTTTTAAAGATCGGAAAGGGTTGTTTTGCCATGATATTACCAGATTTTACCAAAGCGAAAGTGCTTATTGTCGGCGACCTCATGTTAGACCGGTATTGGAGTGGCGGTACCGGGCGCATATCTCCCGAAGCCCCCGTACCTGTTGTTAACGTCAATAGTGCAGAAGACCGCCCAGGCGGCGCCGCCAATGTAGCGGTAAATGTAGCGACGTTGGGTGCAAAAGTGACCTTGCTGGGTATGTGTGGCAATGACGAAAACGCCAACATTTTAAAAGAACGTCTGCACACTCACGACATTAACTGTGAGTTCTTCCCCGTCGACGGTTTCGATACGATCACCAAGCTAAGAGTAATGAGCCGCAACCAACAGTTACTTCGTTTAGATTTTGAAAAAAGTTTTGCTAATACTGACAAATCGGCGTTAGAGCAGGCCTTTGATGATGCCCTAGACGTAGCTGATATTGTCATTTTAAGCGACTACGCAAAGGGATGTTTAAGTAATCCTGCGGCATTAATTGAAAAAGCGCTAGCGAAAGGTAAGCGGGTGGTTGTAGATCCCAAAGGAAGCGATTTCAAAAAATACGCAGGTGCATCGCTTATTACGCCAAATATGGATGAGCTTCAGGGCGTGGTTGGTGAAGTAAGTTCTGAACAAGAGCTGGTAGAAAAAGCAGGCAAACTAAAGGAAGAGCTAAATATCGGCGCGCTCTTAGTTACCCGTTCTGAAGATGGTATGACGCTGTTTGAAGGTGACAATACAGAATTTCATTTGCCCGCTAAAGCCAAAGAAGTATACGACGTCACTGGTGCCGGAGATACGGTAGTCTCTACCATTGCAGTGGGAATGGCGAGTAAACTTCCCCTTCAAGCGTCCTGCGTGCTGGCTAACTTGGCCGCAAGCGTGGTGGTAGGTAAGCTAGGTACATCTACGGTGTCGAACACAGAGCTAGCGCTAGCTTTGGGCGAAGAGTCTGTCCATCTTGATGGCGGCGTAATGAATGAAGATCAGCTCGCTATTGCGATAAAAGCGGCAAAAGAGCGAGGTGAACGCATAGTAATGACCAACGGTTGCTTTGACATCCTTCACGCGGGCCATGTTTCCTATTTAGAAGAGGCATCGCAGCTAGGAGATAGGTTAATTGTTGCGGTGAATAC
Source organism: Alteromonas sp. 4NS20-0143 (assembly GCF_057542855.1). Lineage (NCBI taxonomy): Bacteria > Pseudomonadati > Pseudomonadota > Gammaproteobacteria > Alteromonadales > Alteromonadaceae > Alteromonas > Alteromonas sp. 4NS20-0143. Next base: position 229,487 of record NZ_BAAJLR010000003.1, on the reverse strand, counting down.
TGACAGTTCGGTAACCAAGCTTAAAGGGCCTGGCCGACCGGTAAATAACGAAAGTCGAAGAATGGCTGTGCTAGCAGGGTTAAGTGCAGTAGATTGGGTTGTGCCCTTTAGTGAAGACACGCCCCAGCGTATTATTGCTCGACTACTGCCCGATGTACTAGTTAAAGGTGGCGATTACAGCGTTGGCCAGATAGCGGGTGGTACAGACGTTATGGAAAACGGCGGAGAAGTGAAAGTACTTAGCTTTGCCGATGGCGTTTCGACAACAGGTATTATTGAACGAATAACAAAAAATAAGTTGGGCTAGGGCAAGTAAAAGGTGGTGTAATATACACCACTTTATGCTTCAGCCAGTTACATCTAGCTTTTGCAAATAGGCAAGATAAACAGCTAATACAAACAGCCAATATAAACAGAGACGCGCGTTATTTTCTGCGCTTTGATAACAGCAACATCACACGGTATTTTTCATGTACGAAAGTTATTACGGACTTAACTCGAAACCGTTTCAGCTAACGCCTGATCCTGCTTTTTTCTTCGCTAGTAAGTGGCACAAAAGAGCAATGTCATATCTACAGTATGGATTGTCTCAAGCCGAAGGGTTTATCGTGATAACCGGCGGCATAGGCACAGGGAAGACCACAGTTGCCAATAGCCTGCTCGAAGAGCTTGAAGATGATATCGCCGCTGCGCAAATTGTGACGCCGAAGCTGTCGCCAGATGAATTGGTGAAAATGGTGGCGTCGAAATTTGATATTGCGACTGAAGGCAGAAGCAAAGCAGACATCTTAAAAGCCTTAGAAATTTTTCTATACGATTTGAATAGAGCAGGGCGTCGCGCGCTGCTTCTCGTAGACGAGGCGCAAAATTTGCCACTAGAGTCTATTGAAGAGCTGCGTATGCTCAGTAATTTTCAATTCAATGGTAAGCCCCTTATTCAAAGCTTTCTGTTGGGGCAAGAAGAACTGCAACCTATATTGCGCGCCCCTAATATGGAGCAGTTTAGACAGCGTATCGTGGCGTCGTGTCATTTGGCGCCTCTTACCTTGGAAGAGTGTAGAGCCTATATTGAGTATCGGTTGCATCATGCTGGGTGGAACGGTGCACAGCTTTTCTCTGATGAGGCGTTTGAGCGAATCCATATATTCACCCGCGGTATTCCGCGTAAAGTGAATACCCTAATGGATAGAATCATGCTTTACGGTTTCCTAGAAGAATTAGACACTTTTAACGCGGAATCAATCGATGAAGTGATTGAAGAAGTGAAAGCTGAAATGTTCGAGCCTGATAAATCGGGCGCAGAGATTACAGAGCACATGGGTTTTGCCGACAGCCCTGAAAGCAAAACGATAATGACGCCTGAGGGTAACGTTATTCGCGATACAAAGTATTACCTAGATATGCTGGCTGAGCTGGTGGATGCCCTAGATGCGGCAATATCGCAAAAAGTCAAAATGACGCAGTACGTCGATAAGTTGATGAAGAAGAAGTTTAAGACTTATGTAAGGCTTAAGAGTGATGATAGTAAGGTGGAGTAATACGCAGTCAGTGTATTGTTGTGTAGTTTCTTAAAACCTGCCATATTTTATCTTAGAGCGACTTAAAAGATAAAGGCTGGTGGTTGTAGAAAGGGCGATGTAATTGCGCCCTCTCTACAACAAAACGGTGCTTTAGTGTTGCAGACTATCGAGTTTGCATCAATAAGGCGAATCAATCGAAGGTATAAGTTACACCTAGCGTTAAGCGTCTATCAGTGAAGTTTGCACCGAAGAAGCCGTTGCCTATTCCGCCACCGCCGTTCAGTAGATCGCCACTTCTATCAACATAATTCAAATCTGCACTCACGGTAAGCGACCTACCGAAGGTTCTCTCTAACCCAAGTGAAGCATTCCAGTTTTCACTGTCTCCACCTTCAAAAGTGTCTGATCGTTGAGTTATCTCTGCGTAGTTAACGCTGGCATTAATATTGGTATAGCTTCCTAGTCTATAAGCTAACGTAGAGCCAACAGAATAAGTGCGAGTTAGCCTGTCTTGGTCAATAGCATCGTCTTCAGAATAACGAAAAGACATACCAATGGTAACTCGTGAAAAGTCATACCCCATCTGAAAGTTGCTTGCTTTTCGAATAATGATGTCGTCGTTAAACTCAAGGTTTTGCGTTGTTAATTGAACAAACTGCTCATCTGCGCTCGGCACATAACTTAAGCTATTGGGTTGGAAACAGCTGGCAATTGAACCAGAATTAGCTGGACATACAAACACACCTAAATTCTCTGGATTTGCAAGTAATCGTGAAACGTTAGTAACATCTTCAGAGTAACCGAAAGCAGTTCGAAAATATTTTGAGTTATAGCTGATGTTTGCAGAGGCGGTTTCACCAAAAAAACGTCTACCGTAAGTCGCTGAAATTTGTGTTCGAGTACTTAAGGCCCACTGGGCGTCTAAACCTATAAAGGTTTCGTTGTCGTCATCATCTAAGTCTGAACTTGTTGTGTTTGCTGTTAACGATATGAAGCGGTTTGTGCTTTGGCGATAGGTAATACCCGCACCATAAGAGTCGAATTTACGTACCAAGCTCGAGGTGTCAGTTCGGGCCGATATCTGATTGCCCTCGTGAGTTCCAGTAACCCTCACCGCCCAATTCGGTAAAAAATGAATATCGGCAAATCCAGAAGCATTACGTGAAATAAACTCCCCCTGACTAGCCTGAGCTCTATCGGTGTTTTGAAAACTGCCGCTAACATTCCAGATTAAATATTCAGCCTCGTCGCCGTTAGTTAGGGTTCCAGATAACTGGTAAGTATCGTTATTAAGCGCGAAGCCATTATTTAAAGCATTTCGTTCAGAGGCGACATCAGAATATGAGGCTTGCCCGGTACCTCGAATCCAGTCACCTTGCGATATGGTGGTAGTAACACCTATTCTGTTTGAGCGCGTTTTCGCCAATGCATCAGCATTGGTAAAAAAATCAGAAACTAAAAAATTACCAGCTTGTGCATTTTGATAATTGAGCGCCCCTGACGCTTGAAAAACAAGAAGTTCATCGAGCGGAGCCCAGTTGGCTGAATAGCTATACTCACCGTAGGTGTCTTCGCGACTTGCATCGTTTTGGTCGCGTTCAAGATGCGTAAGTTTACCCTGCCACAAACCGTTAAAAGTTCGCGACTGATAAGAAGCATTCACCGTTGGATTAATAGAAAGCGTTGTAAACGAAAATGTACCGTTTTCTTGTGAATCAACATCTTGAAAGACACTTTCTGCAGACGCTGTTGCTGTTACCTCCAAATTGGCGCTCGCATGGCCGCCACAAGCTAGAGATACAGCAGATGCCAAGGTAGCGACTGCAAGTCTCTTTGTTTTTGTGTTAATTAGTTCGCTCGGCATAATAATATCCATAATATCCGCTTCCATCGGTATCATTGTGCACCGACTTATTAACCACAAAACCTATCGCCATTTCCGGATTAAGTCGTTCGACAGACAATTTAATATCTGACATTTTAGCTTTTCCTTCTTCAACAACCACTACGGCTTGTCCTGCAAAGTTTGCCAAAATAGCACTTTCATTTATTCCGATTAATGGTGGAGTGTCAAAAATAACAATTCGGTCGGGATAGCGATTTGCAAATTCATCTACAGTATCGTGCATTTTTTGGCTGGCAAGCAATTCTGTTGAGAGGTGGTGAGATCGACCAGCTGGGATTATTTTAAGCTTATCAATATTGGTTGGGTAAAGTACGTCAGAAATATCTTCTACATCACCTTTTAAGTACTCCATAAGCCCTTGCCTGTTCTCGAGGCCTAATGTTCTAAGCACGTTTGGCTTAAGTACATCAGCATCTACCAATAAAACCGTTTTATCTTGCTCAGAGGCAATGCTCATGGCTAGGTTAGTAGCAGTAAAAGTCTTACCTTCTGAAGGTCGGCTACTGGTGACCATAATAATGTTCGGGTTGTGCAGTGTTTTAGCTAAAGCCCCAAATGAATTAGCCAACAATTTACGTTTTATCTCTCGGTATTCTTCATTTATCTGTTTTCTTTCGCCATTAAGCGATATATGCCCGTTTTTATCCAAGCGTTCAAAATCAATTGTGAAGCCATACTGCTCAGGCTTCTTTCTCTCTGCTTTCACAGTTGTCTCAGCACTCGCTGTTGTCTTTTCAACAACTATGCCCGCGTTGGCAGTGAGTACACTTTTTGCTTCAGCAGGAAGCTCTTGTGCAACATTAACTTCTTCAGCATTTTTCGCGTTCTCAAGTTCAGCTGCTTTATTTTGCTTTTGTTTCTGAAGCGCTTTTTCAATAGTGTTTTTCATTAAATAAGCCCTCCAAATAAATCAATGTTCATAACTTCTGCTGCCATCAAAATGCTGTACATAGCTAAAATTGTACCGCTGGACATTAAGAAAACAATTAACCGTGTTCGGTTACTTTTCTTAATTTGTTCTATGTTCAAATGCGTAACTGTTCCCCAAATAGGGAAATCTGACAACGTTAGCAACTGTTTAGGCCTTATTAATACGGGGTTTAACTGACTAACCAAAAACGCAACAGCTATACCAGCTCCAAATCCAATTACAAGTACCGCTGTATAGAATATTAGGCGATTCGGGCCTGAGGGGCGTTTGGGCAACAGAGGTGGCTCAATAATACGAAACTGTAGATCTTCGGAAGAAACATCTGCTCGCCTAGAAAGATCTGCAGATTCCTTTCTAGACAATAATTCTTGATACTTTTGCTGCGTAACGCTGTAGTCGCGGTTAAGTGCTGTAGACTCTGCCTCTATCTGAGGTATTAAATCTACCTTACTTTCTAAGCCTATAATCTTGTTCTGTAGGTCAGCTTCTTTAACGCGAAGTGATGCTATTTGGCTTTGGAGCCTGCTAGCTTCAAGTTTAATCTCTCTGTTCAACTCAGTGAGCGGCTGGCTACCATTTTCATCAGACTGATTTAAAAATGCATCTATTTCTTTTGCTCGAGATTCTTCTAAGCTTTCTAACAATGCTTTGGTTTCTACAACATCTGGGTGTAAATCAGTGAACCGCAATGTAAGTCGGTCTAGTTCTTCTTCTAATCCCCTAATACGCTCATCGTACCGAGTGCGTAAGGCGGGCTCGTCCTGGTTGGAAACACCAAAATTATCGGTGCGCTTTGCGCCGCTTATTTGTTCATTAAGTGATGCGGCTTGTTGTTGAGTTTGTTTTATTTGTAATTGAGTGGCTTCGAGCTCGCCATTTAACCCTTGAAGTCTAGAGTAGTAGGTACCAGATAACGGTAAAATATCGTTATATTGGCGCTTAAAATTTGCAAGACGTTGCTCAGCTTCTGCCAGTCTTGATTCGTATTCAGCAATTTGCTCGTCTAAAAATCGCCCAGCTGTGTCGGTATCTCGTCTACTATTGCCTAAAGAGCCTTCAACAAACAAATCAAGAGTTTCTTGAACAACGCGTTGTGCAATGAGCGGCTTCTCGTTTGAAAATGATATGTTGTATATATTGCTTCTATTAGTGGACGATAGGTTGATGCTTTTAGTTAACGAGGTAACAAGTTCTTCAAACTCGCTTTCTGTAGCTGTTGTAATATCTAGATCGCTTTCACGTGCAATTTTTTCCACATTACTTCTACTCAGTAATGTTTTTGCCATCATTTGAATTTCTTGATCCGGATTAGTCTGTATAGCTAAACCACGAAGGAGGGGTTGTAATACTGAGCGTGTATCAACAAAAACCTGCGCTTTCGATTGATAGGTGTCGGGTAATGAGGCGACATAAAAAAAGCCGATAGGACATATCAGCCATGAAAATATAATTACGTAACGCTTTCTTATCCAAACTCCTTTTACGTAATCGAGAATTTGGGTAAGCGTTTGTTGTAAATCCTGCATATTGTGTTTTGTTCCGTTAACTACTTATACATTGGCTTTTGAATGAAGTTTAAAACCAAGCTTCTGGTATTATAACGATATCGCCCGGTAACATATCTACGTTTTCAGAAATATCCCCATCTCTTATCAAGTCGTCGATATTAATTTCGTAGGTGCGTTGGTTACCGTTAACCACACGTACTAATTTAGCGTCGTTACCGTTTGCAAACTCTGTTAACCCACCTACGGCAATCATTAGGTCTAGTAGTGTCATGTGCTCTGTATAACTAACGGCACTGGGGTTCGTTGCTTCACCAATAACGCGAACTTGTTCGCTTAATGGCCCAGTAAAGTTATTCACACTTACCGTTACACGTGGATTATTGATATATTTGCTCAGCTGCTCTTCAATTTGTCGAGCTAGCATTGTTGGCGTTCTACCTGCTACATCAATATCTTCGACAAGAGAGGTGGTAACTTTACCGTCTGGTCTAACAATAAATTGCCCAGATACTTCTGGGTTTCGCCAAACAAAAATAGTAAGCGAATCGCCGGGGCCAATTAAATATTGGTAGGCGTTGACGTCAGTGGTTAGTGATGCTCTTGTAGTAGCTTCAGGTAGAACCCCTGTATTGCTACAGCCATATAAGCCAAGTAAAACAAGAGAGATACAACATTTAGATAGCTTTTTAGAACGGAACATAAGAGATCTTCCTACACTCATTATGGTTATTTTGTGCTTTTCACGTTTACCCTACGGGAAACGTCACTATAATGCCAATAACAATTCTAGTCTATTGCAATAAATCCCTTTATGATAGAAGTAGTGCTGTAGTTTTTTTGGAGGCCAGGGGTGGCAAGTAACAAACGTAATCAAAGTAAACGTTCAAATATTTTAGTGTTGTCTGAAGCGTTGCTTATTTCTTACATGGGGTACATTTCTCATTTCATTCTTACTCAAATGGAAATGTCATCGCCCGTCTCCATAGAGAAGCTTATTGTTAATGTTGGAATGTTAACTGTTGCCATATTGCTCTGTTCTCTCTCTGTTGGGTTGTACGAAGCGAAGTTGCGTGAGACTTTCCGCGGTATTATACGCAGAATATTTGTGAGCGTAGGTTTGAGTTACTTCCTAGTTGAAGTACTAAGTCGTGCATTCTTCGATAATCTTCTCATGGATTCCTATTTCCTACCTGCAGCCGTCAGCGCCATAATAATTACGCTAGTAATATTTCGCTATTTTACTAACCGCTTGGGTCTTCTTGGGCTTGGAAAGGCAAGAATATTAGTACTCGGAGCAGGAGAGCGAGCGTCTATTATCGAAAAGCGAATGAGAAGAGATGTAGACAGAATTGGCTTTGAGCTAGTCGGGTTTGTTCCAATTCCTGGAGATAACCGCGAAGAGGGCATACGGAAAGAAAAGCTAATACACCTTAAAATAGATGATAGCTTTCAGCAGTTTATATCAGATAATGAAATAGAGGAAATAGTAATAGCATGTGACCAGCGCCGCGGCACCTTACCTGTAGAAGTGCTTTTCGACTGCAGATTACGCGGTATAGAAGTTACAGAATTACTTGATTTTATGGAGCGTGAAACAGGGCAAATCGTTGTTAATCTCATGTATCCAAGTTGGGTGATTTATTCGAATGGTTTTCAAACCCAAAACTACCTGCGAGATTCACTCGATTACACATTCAACGCTCTAATAGCTTTTGTAATCTTTTTCTTTGTGTGGCCCATTATGTTGTTTACTGCATTGGTAATTTACCTAGACGACGGGCGGAGAACAGGCGTATCAGTATTTTACAAGCAAGAGCGCGTAGGTCTTAACGGTAAGCTCTTTAATATAATAAAATTTCGCAGCATGCGCCCCGATGCTGAAAAAGATGGTGCTAAATGGGCTAGCAAAAATGACACACGAGTAACGCGCATAGGCAATTTTATTCGTAAATATCGCGTAGACGAGCTACCCCAGCTGCTCAATGTGTTTAAAGGCGAAATGTCTTTTATCGGCCCCCGTCCTGAGCGCCCTCAATTTGTTGAACAATTAGTGCGTGAAGTTCCATATTACAATCAACGTCATAACGTTAAGCCTGGCTTGGCTGGTTGGGCGCAACTAAATTATCCATACGGCGCAAGCGTTGAGGATTCTATGGAAAAGCTTAAGTTCGACCTTTACTACGTTAAGCACCAAAGCTTACTTTTGGATATTTTAATTCTTATTAGAACCGTTGAAATTGTCTTGTTTGGGAAGGGTCGCTAGAAAATGAAATTAGATAATCGTTTAAATGCGATGACAGTGGATGTTGAAGACTATTTTCAGGTTTCTGCATTTGAAGGTGTTGTTCAAAAGAAAGATTGGGACAGCATAAGTTTACGGGTAAGTGACAACACCAATCGACTGCTCGATTTGTTTGCAAAAAATAATGTTAAAAGCACGTTTTTTACACTTGGTTGGGTTGCACAGCGTTGCCCAGATGTAATTAGGCGTATTGTTAATGAAGGGCATGAGTTGGCTAGTCACGGCTTGGCGCATCAGCGCGCCACCACAATGTCTGAAGAAGAATTTCGTGAAGATGTAAGGCAAAGCAAAGATATTTTAGAGAACATTGCTGGGATAGAACTGAAAGGTTATAGAGCTCCCAGCTTCTCAATTAATGACTCTAATACCTGGGCTTACGATGTGTTAAAAGAGTTGGGTTTTACCTACTCATCAAGTACCTACCCAATTAACCATGATTTGTATGGAGTACCAGAGTGGCCGCGATTTAAATATCAGCGAGATAATGGGCTAATTGAAATTCCTATACCTACGATACGGAAAAAAGAAACCAATATCGGTATAGGCGGTGGTGGCTATTTTAGACTTTATCCGTACTGGCTTTCCAAACGTCGTATTAGTGAGTTTATGAAAACCGAAAATGCGCCATACAGTTTTTATTTTCACCCTTGGGAAATAGACGCACAGCAGCCTAAGTTCGACACTGCACCTTGGAAGTCTAAAGTGCGCCATTATATCAATCTTTCAAAAATGGAAGGTAAAGTAGAGCGTTTACTAAAAGATTTTAACTGGACAACCATGCAGGCGGCTTATCACATCGAATAAACCTGTTCGGTGATGGTATATTCACGCTAGCCAATAAAATAATAAGAGGGCGACGTAGCAATGGAAAATGTAACTGCTCATGACGGGGAAACATCACAGGGTCGTGGCAATTTTTCGTTCGGCGCTAATAAAGCATTTTACCTCTCTTTTTTATTAATACTTGGCCTATGGCTAGTGTTTTCGTGGCAGGGGGTAATCACTGTTGTAAGCGTATGGTACGGAAATGAAATCTTCAATCACGGCTTTTTCATCGTACCTGGCTCGCTGTACCTTATATATCTTAAGCGCCAAGAATTACTTTCTACACCTATCCTAACCACGCCGCTTGCGTTCATCGTCATTCTACCGGCTATTTTTTTGTACGTATTGGGTGTGGCTGGCGACGTTCAGCTTTTTATGCATGCAGCCACTTTCACCTTGTTGCCTGCACTTATTTGGCTAATGATAGGCACCGCGGCCGCTAGGGTTATATTATTCCCACTATGCTTTATGTTTTTTAGCGTGCCAGTAGGCGAACAGCTAATTCCTTATTTACAAGAAATAGCAGCCGATGGCTCGGTTGCATTACTGAGGCTGTCGGGAATACCACTATTTCGCAGCGGTCTATATATCGAAATACCGCAGGGGCGTTTTCTTGTGGCCGAAGCTTGTTCAGGGGTAAGCTTTTTTATTGCAAGCTTTGTTATTGGTAGCTTGTATGCCTACTTAAATTTAGTAACAGTAAAACGTCGCGTTATTTTTGTGGGAATATCGTTGCTATTCCCAATCGTAGCTAACGTTGTCAGGGTTTACGGCATCATACTTATTGCTTACTGCACAGACATGGAGCACGCCGCTGGAGCAGATCACCTAATTTATGGCTGGTTCTTTTTTGCGTTTGTTATTATTTGTTTATTGGGCATTGGTGAGTTGATGAGGCAGCAAGCAACACCTAAGCCTAGTTTAACATTGCTTGCTCCCATTGTTGGCGTGCAGCGTTTCGTTATTTTTGCTGCGGTAATTACATGTTCTTTAGCAATATTATGGGTGGCGAAAATATCAAATTTAAGCGACACCCCTTTATCAGTACCCTCGCCTGTACTTAGTGGTGTGACAACGGATAAATGCAATCAAAGGGTTTGGAGCCCTTTAATTCAAAACCCAGATATAGAAGAAGAGGCTTTCATAGAAGGCACAAATTGTAGGGTAAAAGTTCATACAGCGTGGTTCAGTGAGCAAGGCAACGAGTTAGTAAGCGATTTGCATAGAGTGTTCGACCCCGAACGTTTTTCTTTGCGGGGCACGCGTACCTTGAACATAGACCAATACAATTTTGTTGTTTACGACGTGGTTTCTTTAAGTGGCAAAACGTTGAGTATAGTAAAGTGGTACGAGATAGAAGGCACAGTGTTCACAAATGCTATACAGGCAAAGCTTCGTCAAACAGTGAACGTTCTAGGGGGCAAAAATACCGGCGGTAGATTGTGGGTAGCAATGTCTGAAGACGACGACCTTAAGGTGCTTGGTCAAACTTTTGTGCAATTACAGCATTAATACTTTATTAACCTCTTAATCGCACGGAGTAAGCGACCGAATGAATCATACCATTTTATCCTCTCGTGGTTTGCTGCCACTATTTTTTGCAGCGCTTTTGGCTTTGTTCGCTTGTGTGGGCTTATTTACTTTCCCTTCTTACCACATCCCCCTGCTGCTAACGGCGTCAGCTTATATCGCGGCATTGCGATACTTCAATTTTACGTGGCTTTACGTGCTTTTATTTGCCACTTTCGCAATAAATTTAGCTCCGTGGACAGGGCGATATTTAGTAGACGAACTAGACATATTTGTTGCGATCACTGGCGCTTACTTTTTCATAAAATACCGAAATGAATATGAAGTATCGCGCCACTTGCTTCTTAGCGTGTTGCTAGTTGTATTTTGTTTATTAACATCATTTGACTCTTCGTGGTTTAACGTATTCGAGCCGCTCTCTGTTAATTTTTATGTATCGCCTTTAAACGGCTTCGTTATATTTAAGGGTTTTGTATGGGCATTAGTACTGGTATGGGCGTTTAATCAACAAAAACGAAGTGATAGCACAAGGGCACTGAAGCATCTTTTGCAGGCTAGTATGTTGGCTGCGTTTGCGTCATTTGTGATTGTGATGTGGGAAAAGCAGGTGCTTGGAACATTATTCTCAGGCGCAGATGGTTATACTAAGGTAAACACTTTTTTCAACCTAAGCTCCGCTTATAGAACAACGGGCATTGTAAGTGGTATGCATACCGGTGGAGAGAGTATTGATGGCCTTTACCTTACGTTACTGCCCCTTGTGTTCGGCGCTTGTTTCTTCTTTAAACAAAATGCAGTTCGGTTTATTGCAATTGCAGCGGTTGTTGCAGTTATGTATTGCGTATTAATGGGGTTCACCCGGGCAACATACGCAGCAAGCTTTATTTCAATGGCTGTATGTAGCACATTGTACTTTTTTGAAAGGTGGCGCAGCACCTCTGCACCTAATGTAGACAACATAGGAGAGCCAGGATATTCCAATATGACGTTTAGTTTGGTTGTTGGAAATCTATTGGCTTATTCGTTTTTAGTATACTCGGTTTACGCACTACATCAATACACAGGCTATTATGCCGAGCTATCAGCAGGTTTGTTGTACATAATAACCATTGCGCTAAGCCAAGTTCGCAGCATTAACTTAGTCATAAAACTTATTGGAATGATTATTGGTCATATTGGCTTTTTCTACATTAATGTTGATAGTTTCAATAATAGTCAGTGGGTTGATGTTAATACGGTTTCTACATCGGCACTTTATATTGCGACTAGCCTGCCGCTTATTGCGTTCACGTCGCTTTTTGTCATAAAACGCCACGGCATATTTGAATTACCGCGCTTAGTTACCGAAACGATTACACTGGTGTTATTTGGTGTGTTATTGGCAGCAGCCTTTTCAGGAGCCCGAATAAACATTCGAGCAGAAACAAGTGCTAGCGACTTTAATACGCGAATGGAACATTGGCAGGGTATTATCGATAGCGGTAGATGGAGTGCCTCTAATATAGCGCTAGGACATGGTTTAGGAACCATGCCAACCAACTACGCGCTCTCGGGTGAGGGCGAATTAGACAGAATTGGTACATTTGCCCTAGATAATCGGAATGATACATTAAATGTTATTCCAGGGGCAGATTTGATGTTCGCCCAAAGATTAAGTGCAGACTCAGAGGGGGCTTATTTGTTTGAAATAACTTATCAGGCAAAGGAAGAAGTAAAAGTGGCAGCGGCTATTTGCAGGCGTAACATGATCATTTTTGAGTTTTGGGCAGGAGGGTGTGGTAATACCATTCAACAGAGCTTACCTGCTACGCATGAAGGGCAAAGTAGAACCTATTTAATGGGTCTTACGGCAACGCCAGACAATATTTTTTCTCTTCCTGCTGCGCTCACCTTTAAGGCTACGCTGGGTAAAGTGCCTTTACTTATTGAGTCAGTAACGCTTACTGATGCCTTTGGGAAGCAGTTGCTTCGCAACCCCTCATTTGCTAACGGCAGCGATTTTTGGTTTTTTTATTATGATTTCGAGCATTTAGTTTGGCATGTAAAGAATATTTACCTGAGTTTTGCCTATCAGTTTGGCTTAATTGGGGGGGCACTCATAGCAGCGTTAATTGTTTCGGCTTACATTGCTTTTTATCGCAGTCATCAGTTATTAAGTTTACCTTCAGCCGTGTTTACCGCTTTTTTGGCCGGCCAATTAGCCTTTGGATTGTTTGGTGACCCAACTGATTCGGCGCGTACGGGAATGTGGTTCTTCTTCATGCTCTTTGGTGCAATGGCTCCCACCATGCCATTTCACAAGCGGCAAAGTAAGCCCGATGTCTGATGCCAATCGCGTAGTCAATAGTGCATTTTTTTCAGTTGCTGCAAAGTTGCTGGGTAAAATACTTGGCTTAATTAGCATATTCATTGTTGCGCGCATACTGGCTCCTGAAGACTTCGGCTTTATTGCCATTGTCAGCATGGTCTTATACTTGTTTGATATTCTTTCCCATGCAGCGAGTGAGCAGTACATCATACAAAAAAATATTGTCTCGCATTCTGATTTGCATACTGCATGGTCGTTAAACCTTCTGCTAAAGGTAGCTATAGCGCTCGGTATAGTGGTAACCGCCCCTTTAGTTGCGAATTTTTTTGATGCTGTTCATTTGACTGACGCAATAAGGGTTAGTGCTATTATTCTCCCCTTACAGGCCTTGAAAAGTCATAAGCTCATGCTACTAAAACGGCAGTTGCGCTTTAAACCGCTTTTTTGGCTTTCGTTATTGGAGAGACTGTTTGCCTTGCCTGTTTTAATTACACTAGCTTTAGTTTTGAGCAACTACTGGGCATTTTTAGTCACCGATGTGATGGTAGCTCTATTCGGCCTGGTATTATCGTTCGTTGTGTTAAAAGGTAAGCCATACTTTACGTTTAAGCATGTCAGGCGACAGTGGGCGTTTTCCCAGTGGATGTTAGGGAAGCACTTATTAGGTTATGCGCGCTCACAAATTGACACATTTGTAGTCGCCAAATGGTTTAATGCGGGCTTGTTAGGTAATTACCACATGTCTCGCGAACTGGCTATGATGCCTGCTCATTATTTGCTGAGCCCAGCTATCGAGCCGTTACTTGCAGTATTTAAAAATGACAGGAAAAACGAAGCAGAACTACTCAATAATGTGGCTTTTTCATTACTGGTAGTATTCGTGATCAGCATTCCTTTACTAGCGGCGCTTTATTTTTATGCCAAGCCGATTGTGTATATATTACTTGGCGAAAATTGGCTTATTGCTGCTGAACTGCTGCCGGTGCTGTCAATCCTATTTTTTTACTGGTGCATTGTACAAGTTTTGGATGCTGCTCTAATTGCTATGGGGAAAGTGCAGTTTTTGTTTATGTTTGATCTGCTTTCTCTCGCCACCATTGCTCTGGCCCTTGGTTGGTCGATTGCCAACGAGTTTAGTTTGAAGCACCTTGCTTGGGCGCGTTCGATTACCGGGCTGATAATGGCGCTTATGCTGCTTGTTTGGTTTTTTAAAGGTCACTGGCGATTGTTAACGCCTGTGGTGTTACTTTGCGTTTTGATAGTAGGGTTTACAGTTGCCGCTATGGTACCCGCTTGGTTATTAGTGACTGAGCCGTTTCCAAACGCGCAGTTAGCGCTAAGCCATTATATTCAAGCAGCCGCAGAATTGATTATGTTTGGTTTGGTTTATGTCGTATTGTTTTCACTACTGCTCCATGTTAGCAAGCAATATCATCTGGTTAGATTAAAGCAATTAGTTCTGCAGCGTATGCCAGCAAGCTGGTACAGGGGAAAACTATGATTCGAAAACTGTTCACATTATCACTTCTTTGCGTGCTTAGCCTAATACTGTATGGGTGTGATGCTGCAAACAAGCAAGCAGGAATAATGCTTAGTCCAGAGTTGGCTAAAAAGCAGATGTTGCACTTAACCGATCCTAGGCTTAACTGGGCAAAGGATAATAACAATTACATGGTTCAAACCTTCGATACTAATTGGCAGATTGCTTCTACGGATAAGGTGGAAACTTACAGTCAAGCTAGGCAGGTGTACTTGTTTGCCAAGGGCTATGACGTCACAAAAGAACCTCGTTATTTGCATGCAATGGTAAAAAGTACTGATCTCATGCTGGAAACCATGTTTGATGAAACCAGAGTGTTATGGCATTCAAGTATAAATCGAAACGATACAGAAAAACGCTATGGACCAACGGAGTACAGTACATCTTTTGCCCTATTCGCCATGGCTCATGCTTATAGGGTTTCGCATGACAAACGCTATTTAGATGCGGCACTTAAAACCTGGATGCTTGGCGAATTATCTATGGGCTTAACGATGGCCAGAGCTTCACAGCAAGGAAACCTTTCGCAAGCGTCTACCGACACATGGTCAATCAACCCACTTATGCATTTATTTGAGGCATTGCTTGTATTATATGATGTAACGCAAAGCCCAAGTGTGTGGCAAGATATTGAATTTACTGCTCAATTCGTTGAAGAAAAACTGCTGCAGCAAGAAGGTTATCTCGCTGAGTACTACGTTAATGTTGACGCACCACTTCCTATTGGCGATGGTGGTTACATCGAGTTAGGTCATCAGATTGAATGGGCCTATTTGTTACACTCGGCGGTCGACAAGGGCCTTGATAGTCGTTTTAGGAAAGTAGCTGAGCGCTTGTACGACTTTGCAACAATTGCAGGTTGGGATAGCAAAGTTGGCAGTTTATCGGCTAGAAGTGACTATGAAGGCAATCTTATCGTTGCCGAGCCCGTTTGGTGGGCACAGGCCGAGTTAATGAGGCTCTTGGCTTATAAAGTTAGAATGCAAAGTAGTTCTGTTGCCCTTGTTGGGGCATTTGCAAAAAGTTGTAGTTTTACCGTCAATAATTATCTTGACCAGAATAGCGGAGGTTGGCTCGATAATTCACAAAAAAGACTACCTGCTTATAAACTTCGCAAGGTTATTGGTTATCATGCAGTAGAGATGCTTCAAGAGGTAAGTTTGAAAAATGGATAAAGTTAATTTTACGGATAAAAAAGTGTGAATTATCGTCCCGAAATAGACGGGCTAAGAGCTGTTGCTGTTCTTCCTGTTATTTTTTTTCATGCAAAGCTTCCTCTCTTTGAAGGGGGGTTCGTTGGAGTTGATGTTTTTTTTGTCATTAGTGGCTTCTTGATAACTTCGATTATTATTCAGGAATTAGAATCAAACTCATTTTCGGTCGTCTCGTTCTATGAGAGAAGAGCAAGAAGGTTATTGCCAGCACTTTTCGTAGTAATTTCTGTATCAGTATTACTCTCTTGGGTTTCACTATTCCCGGTAGAGATGAAAGACTTCTCTCAAAGTTTAATTGCGGTATCTACTTTTTCTTCGAACATTCTTTTTTGGTTAGAAGCCGACTATTGGGCCACTATCAGTGAGTTAAAACCTCTTTTACATACTTGGAGCCTAGCTGTCGAAGAGCAGTATTATATTTTTTTTCCAGTGCTAATGCTGCTTGGTTACAAATTTAATAAAAAATACATATTTCCTGGGGTATTGATATTGTTACTTGTCAGCTTCTTTGCATCGCATGAAATGGTGGTTTCAAATCCTCAAACAGCATTCTATTTAATACCTTTTAGGGCGTGGGAGCTTTTTGTCGGAAGTGCTGGCGCATTTTTTTATAACAACCATAAAAGCAACATTAATCCTAATTCAAATGTTGCTAACTTTGGCTTTCTTTTAATTGCTTGCTCCATCTTTTATTACGATGAAAATACCCTGTTCCCGAGCTTTTATACCCTTTTGCCAACAGTTGGAACTTTATTGGTAATATTATTCATACATGAAAGCTCGTCGTTATATAAAGTACTTTCGCAAAAATACGTTATTTTTTTGGGTGTGCTTAGTTACAGCGCGTACTTATGGCATCAACCTCTTTTTGCTTTCATAAGGAATATAACTATAAATGAGCCTTCCCATATTTCTTTTGGTTTACTGATTATTTTGAATTTTTTAATGGCTTATTTGACATGGCGCTTTGTCGAAAAACCTTTCCGAAAAAAAGAAAAAATAGGCACGATGGCAGTATTCTCTTTCTCAGCTGCGGGCTTGGCGGCTATTTTCATAATCGGAACGCTTGGCCATTTTAACAAAGGGTTTCAGGACAGAGAAAACGGAGCAGTTTCTATGCGAAACTTAGCCGAAAAACTTCAAGTTAACAAAGGTTTAAGCTATGCCTGTGATGGACAGTTTACATTGGCGGGTGAGTGCAGAACTGATGAAAGCCCCAACATTGCCATATGGGGTGACTCTTATGCAATGCACTTAGTGAGAGGGATTCAGTCATCTAACCCTAATGCAAAGCTAATACAACATACTTTGAGTGGTTGTGCGCCGCTCGACGGCATTGCTGCTGTAACTAAATTAGGTGGCATCGAAAACGCTGAGCAGTGCCTGGAGTTCAACGGAAACGTAAAACGTTGGCTTACAGAAAATAAGATTGAGTTCGTCGTTGTGTCCTCTGCTTTAGGTTCGTCACTTAAATTAACCAGTGAATTTTTAACTAACTCCAGTGAGACTAAAAAGCTGAATTATGATGAAGTTGGAAGGGCGTGGTCTTCAACGCTCGAATTTATAGCATCTTTGGGCGCTACTCCTGTAATAGTTTCTCCCCCTCCAGTAACGGGCAGAAACATTGGGGCATGTTTAGCAAAATCTGATTGGTTTGGTGGTGAAAAGAACCGTTGTAATTTTGCGAATAATAGCGGAGAGGTTAGAAATTATGATGTTTTCAATTTCTTAGAGAAGTTTAATTATCATTTGAAATATTATGATTTAAGAGAAATGATGTGTGACGATACCAATTGTCGTACGTTCGAGCAAAATATCTACTATTACAGAGATCCCGGACACCTTTCTATAGAAGGTGTTGAATATCTTGGAAAAAAACATAATTTTTACAAACTCATTACTGAATAAGGTTTCGAACATTGAAGAAAGTCTTAGTGCTCACAGAGAACTTTCCCCCTTTAGAAGGGGGCTCTGGCAGATGGTTTTGGGAGTTATACAGTCGACTACCTAAAGAAAGTATTGTAGTTGCAACTAATTCGTGTGAAGGCGGACAAGAATTCGATAAATCGCATTCGCTAAATGTAATTAGAATGCCGCTCTCCTCACCAGAATGGGGATTTGTGAGTAAAGAAGGTATTCGCTTTTACTGGCAAGCTATCAAGCAGTTAAAGAAAATAGTAAAAGAATTTGATATCAAAGAAATTCATTGTGGAAGAGTGATTCACGAGGGCGTTATCGCGTGGCTGCTTAAAAAAATTACGGGCATACCTTTTATATGCTTTATCCATGGCGAAGATATAGAAACAGCCTCGTCTAGTCGCGAACAATTCTGGATGGTCAAGAAAGTTTGTGAAAGTAGTAAGTATCTAATATGCAATAGTGAAAACTCCGCGAGACTCGCTGTTGAATTAGGGTATACAAATCCGAGCAAGTGCAAGGTGCTGTCCCCTGGGGTAGATTTAGAGTTATTCCGCCCTGTGAAAGAGAATACCGAATTCAGAGACAGAATGGGGTGGCAAGGAAAAACGGTGCTTCTGACTGTTGGTCGTTTGCAAAGGCGCAAAGGACAAGATTACATGATCAAAGCTTTGCCAAAACTTTTAAAGTATGTACCCAATTTACTGTACGTTATTGTTGGTAGAGGAGACTGTCTCGACGATTTGTTAAAAGAAGTTGATGAGCTGAAATTACAAAAATCTGTTCAAATCTTAACAACTCTCAATGATGATGACTTAATCTGCGGTTACCAAAACTGTGATTTGTTTATATTACCAAACAGAACTATTGGCAATGACATAGAAGGCTTTGGGATGGTTTTGGTTGAAGCACAAGCATGTGGAAAAGGGGTCGTCGCGGGCAATTCTGGAGGTACACGAGAGACGATGTCTATTGGTAAAACAGGTAGCATAATAGACTGCAATAGTCCTGAAGAGATCTATGAAGGTCTACTACCAATTTTACAGAATAATACGTTTCGAGAATGGGAATTGAGCTCTAGAATGTTTGTAGAAGAAAACTTGGGTTGGGATGCGCATGTGAAGCGCTTCAAATCACTTTTGTGAAGTCGAAAAAACTTGAATCTAATAATCGTATAAGAAAAAGCTAAAAATGAATATTTTATATGTTACGCACAATTCTTCTCTCCGAAGTACCACGTGTGTTTTAGATGCACTTTTCAGTAATAAAGACATCTATAATATTAACCCAGTTGTTGCGTTTAATTCAGAGGGGCCTTGGAAAGAAAAACTAAAGTCAGATGGGATCAGAGTTTATGATGCAAGCTTCGATACCATACAGTTAACAAGCCCCGTCAGAAGCATTAAAACGACTTTGGAGTGGTTGCGAATACTTAGAAACGAGAATATCGAGTTAGTTCACGTAAATGAACACGATAACTTCCCCTCCATTAAACTAGCTGCTTATATGTTAAGAATTCCAGTGGTGGTTGGGGTTCGTTTCGTTCTGGGAGATGGTTTTGGTCAGTGGGCTTTTGGTGGAAAAATGGGTCCGAAAGCATTGATGTTTACCTCCGAGGATCAGCTTCTAAAGAGTAAACATGATATCCCTGAGGCGACCCCGCCAATTCGGGTGAGCGTAGTTGGAAATGGCAGAGATCTCGATGAGCTAACTGCTTTCAAGAATCAACGTAATTACTTTCGTAACTCGTTCAATGTACCTGATGAAGCAATATTTCTCGGAACAGCAAGCGTCATTAGACGAAGAAAAAGGCTAGAAGATTTTATAGATCTAGTGGTGGCACTCAAGCAGACAGGGAAAAGCGCATACGGTGTTATACTCGGGGGAGGTAAGTTTGGTGAACAAGCTTACTTTGATGAACTAAAGGCAAAAATAAGTTCGCTTGATATGGATGATTTTGTTTTTATGCCAGGAAATACAGAAGATGTAGCACCTTTTTATCAGGCAATTGATTTATTTGTCAGTACAAGCGAGTTAGAAACATTTGGTATGAGTGTTTGTGAAGCAATGGCCTTTGAAAAACCTGTATTTGGCTACGCAGGGGGGTCTGTTAAAGAAGTTCTATCCGATGAACGTGGAATCATTGATGAATGCAATAAAGAGCTATTAATTCAGCGCGTATTGGAGTTTATCGATCAGCCCGTAGTCTTAAGAGATATGGCAGAGAAAGGAAAAGAAAGGGCATTTCGCGAATTTAATGCAAAGCAACTAGCCGAAAAAATTAACATTATCTATCAGGCAGTTATGTCATGAAAGTTGCATTTTTCGCGTTAGCACCTTTTATTAGTGGTTCAGAGCGCTCACTTCAACTAACCATTAAAAGCCTAATTAACGAAAGTGTGAGTTGCGTTCTTTTTTGTCCTCCAACCTCACCAATGATTTCTTGGGCGATAGGTCAAAATATCAAAGTATATTCGGTGAGCTTAGACATCTTTTCCTGGCGTCACAGTCTGCGCTATGCAATCAATCAACACAAGATTTTGTTAGCGCTCAAAAGGGAGAGGGTTAATGTGCTTCATAGTAACCAGATATGGAGTGTTCCCCCCTTGCAGTTTGCTAAACGCATTTTCAATACTCCTCTTATATCTCATTTTAGGGACCCAATTGACGGCTCTTCAAACTGGTGGTTAAAAGGGGGAATTGATGGTGCTGTGGCAATTTCAAGCCATATTTTTGATGAGCTGCATTGTTACGTTGATAATAAGCTCATAGCAACATCAAAAAAAATAATTAACCCTATTGAGTTAAAAGACACAAGTGAGGCCGGCGTGTTAAAAGTGGAGAATACACTGAGATCTAAACTGGCTGTTAAGGCAGATAGTTTTGTGTTTGGTTACGTTGGTCAGATTTCGCCGGTTAAAAACCTTGAAACGTTATTGCTTGCATTTGCATCTCCAGAATTCTCGGAGGATTTTCTCTTTATTGCCGGAGCAGATCCCAGTAAAGGTGAGAAATACAAGTCACAATGTATGGAAATAGTAGAAGAGCACGGTATGGAGAATCGTGTGTTTTGGTTAGGGCATATTGACGATGTTGCGGAATTTTACTCAAGTTTGAACGTGTTGTTGCTGTTATCGCTAAGTGAGCCATTAGGAAGAACCCCTTTAGAGGCAGCTAGTTACATGGTGCCAAGTATTGTAAATGACGTAGATGGGCTTCCTGAAACAGTTGTACATAACCAAACTGGGTGGTTAGTTGATGCGAATGATGTGAGCAGCGTGGTGAATGGAATGCAAAAATCTAAATATGCTAACTTAGACGAAATGGGGCAGTTCGCACGGTCATATGTTGAAAAGCTCGCCTCTCCAGAAATTTATGTAAAGCAGCTAATCAACTTCTATGGAACCGTTCAACGTGGATAACATTCAGTCTGAGTCTTTTAATGATTTGTATTTTTCTGTCGCATATCAACAAGGTTTATTCCTAAAGAGGCAATTGATTTGCCAACCGAGCGTTCAACTGTTAGAAGATGAAACCAACACTTACATTCGCGCATTTTCGTTTTGTGCTAAACCCGATATTTCTTTAAGAATAGTCAAGTTAACAGAAGAGAGTTATCAATTAATTTCAAAAAAATCAGAAATTAACGTAAAAATCGGACAGTTTTTTAAGTTAGATAATAGTGGAAAACTGTACACGTTAAACGACTTTAACGGACTGCAACAATTTAATAAAGTCGCATCAGAGGGAGAACTCCCGAGTGAAAACGGGCATAAACCTGGCACACAGCATGCCTTGAAGAAAGTTATCAAGAAGTTCCCTTTCATATTCGACAGTTTAAAAAAGATAAAAAATGCTTGTGAAAAACCTGAAATAACTGAATTATCACACTTCCAAGGGATCTGCTTTCATATTGAAAAAGACAGTAAGGGATCGTACATTCTAGAGTGTTATGATGACGGTGGTATCTATGATGAGCATATTAATGCAGAAGGAATACACTATCCCCCG
The DNA here is from genome assembly GCF_057542855.1 of Alteromonas sp. 4NS20-0143. NCBI lineage: Bacteria > Pseudomonadati > Pseudomonadota > Gammaproteobacteria > Alteromonadales > Alteromonadaceae > Alteromonas > Alteromonas sp. 4NS20-0143. The sequence continues at coordinate 207,975 of NZ_BAAJLR010000003.1, read as the reverse complement.
CAAGTTCCCGGAAATTATTATGCTGATGGCTATTCTACCCTACTTTTTCTTAAAATTTACGAGAGAACTAAAGAGCTATGTTGGCTTGAGGCGGCGCGGAAAACATGGGAGTTCCTTAATCGCATTTATCCTCGATACAGACCCAGTCACATAGCATGGCATCATTCAGATTTCAAAAATGCGGCAATATTAGAAGTTATTCATCAATTTGGTGAAAAGCTTCCTGAGTTTTCCACATTCCCACACGCGTTAGTTGAAGATTTTTACGAGCCAACAAATGTTTTTGCATTGAGATGCCACTGGAAGGCACTTTGTCATCACTTGCAATTATCAACGGATAAAAAAATTGAAACAGATTTAGCTAGAGTTGTTTCTGATCAGACTGCAGACGGCTTATATCACGACAATATAGAAGCTTATCCAGATGCTCATGATTTAACTTATCATCAATATTCGACGGCTTGTCTTGCACAAGCCCTGTTCTACTCAGATAGTGCAACTCTGAAAAAGAGTTTTATGCAAGCAGTTCGTTTTTCTCTTGCTGTTTTTGGGCCCGAAGGCGAGCCTGCATATGTGGGGCGTGCATCAAATAACCTACACCAGTCAGCAAGCTGTGCTTTAGCTTTTCATAAAGCCGCTCAAATAACAGAATATAAAAGTGAAAGAGAGCAGTTTCTCAAAGCTGCTTACTTAGCTGTTAAGCGTATTCGTGATTTTCAAACTTCCAATGGCATGGTACCGACGGGCTTGAATCCTCACATCAAACAGCGAATGGGGTGGAACCACTGTGAAACTCCCTATAACGGTTTGTGCGGTTACTTTTTATTACGTGCACTGGACATATCTAAAGAGATAAGTGTACCCAGCTGTGATTTGCCTTTACAAGAAAGTAAAACATATATAGCTAATGACGCCGGATACGCAACAGTCTCTGATTCAAGTTTGTATTTAGTAATTTTTAGTGGTTGTGACAAATCTTATGCATGGTCAGAAGGAAAACATATCACCGGTGGCGCAGGAATAGCTTTATTCGGAAAGAGGGGGGCTAAGAGCCTTCTTCCGTGTTTGAATTTACACTACGCCAGCCAAATTTTTACGAGTGACTTTCCTGTTATAAATGAGGAGTTACCTTTTGGTCGTGGTCAGCTAGAATGTGATTCAAATAACGCAGTAATTATGTCTCATCAATATGGAGGCGCTGAAGTAGAAAGAATTTATAGACTAATTGACGGGCAACTAGTTATTGAGACAAAAATAATTGGAGTAATGCTAAGTCGAAAAGACGTGCTTTTTTCATGGCCGATTTTGCTTGATAATGTTGTATCTTTCAATAAAAGGAATTATACCATTGATTACGGAACAGGGCAGACTGTGGCGATAGAGACCTCTTTCCCTAGCAAAGTCAAAATCTCTAAAAAGATATCTAACGCAAAAGGGGAGGTCAAAGTAATGACATTTGGCTTAACAGGCGATTGCGCGCAAATAGAATATGCTTACACTGTTTCTTTGAAACTAATTTAATCGATGTCAGGTGTGGAAATGATTATTGGGCTGACTGAACAGCATGGAATGGCGCAGGAACAAGCTAAAGTGCCACCAACGGGTATAAATTACCACTTCTTGGAATATCAACGAAAGGGATCTTTATGGCTTAAAAGCCCAATGAAAGGTTTTATGAGTTCCTATAAAGACAGTGAAGTTGACCTCGTAGAAGCCATTTTAACGCCAGCCAAAACAAATAAACCGTGGTTATATTCTCTAGCCTGTTACGAGGAAGCTGTTGCTTTTAATTTTATTGGGCTTCCATTGCCGAAAGCACTAAGAATAGCTTTAATGAACAGGCTTTTTTTATGTGACAATTTCAAAGGATTATTGTTTTGGAGCGAAGCTGGTAGGCAAACACTCAAGAACTACGGAAATATTAAAGATGAACGAATTTGGAATAAGTCGCATGTTGTTTATCCGGCGATTCGGACTGCTCCTAAAAGCCTAATTCAGTACTCAGAGTCGAAGAGCGTCCAATTTTTGTTTAACGGTAATTTTTTCATTAAAGGCGGCGCCAATGTTGTTGATGTATTTGAACAACTGCAACTTACCTACCCCAATATAAAGTTAAGGCTGTGTTGCAATGAAACTATCGATTTTCATACTGATGATGCGACGATGCGGGACTCTTACCTACAGAGAATAAGGAGTAACCCATCAATTACCATGGGGCGAGTAAAAAGAGAGGTTTTTTTAAATGAAATACTTCCTCAAACGGATATTTATTTGCTCCCGACTTACGGCGATGCATTTGGATTTGCTGTACTTGAAGCAATGTCGTTTGGGATCCCTGTGGTTTCAACAAACTATATGGCAATCCCTGAAATGATTGAACATGGTGTTAACGGTTATATGGTTGATATTAGTAGTTATGAATGCAAAAAGATGTTCAAGGGCTGCTATGTTTCAACACTGCCTAGCGACTTTAAAGACCACATCACTCGCCAATTAGTTGATATTCTACCTGAATTAATCGAATCACCAGGAAAAAGAAGAAAAATTGGAGAGCAAGGAATGGCGACAACTGGGGATAAGTTCTCTTTCGAAAAAAGACGTATGAAAATGGCGCAAATTTACCAGTCGATTAACATGAATGATAGCGAAAAGAATGATAAAAAATATTAAGAAGTTATTTTTTATTTAATATGACGAAGAAAATATTCTGCCTTTAGTGTAAAGTTTACGAGCTTCAAAATGAACGTTTTTTACGAGAATGACCAGTCTTTTCTTGCTGCGGGAAGCTTGCAACTGCCTTGTGATGCTACTCTCTATTTGCCAAATAAAAATGAGTATTTTCATGAGTTACAAGCAGAGCGGAGGCAGCGATACCTGATAGCAGATTTCCTAATGTGGGTTTTAGTTACTGATAAATCGGAAATTGTTTGGACGTAAGTGGCAGGATAATAATTTGTGAGATTCGGCACCATGAAACGGGTGGAACTTGTTACCCTTATGAGATTATATAGTCCGAAGTAATTAAGTGGTGAAGTCGTTCTGCTTAAAATTGTGTATTAGTACTCCTATCGTGCTATTGAGTATTGGTGAATAGGCGGCTAAGGTGGGCTGATTAGTCACCGCCGAACCATGAGTAGATTTAAGGCTATGTTCAACGCGTTAAATTACTCAGTGCGGTCAAATATACTTAGTGTGGTGCTCCTATGACTTGAATCCTTGGATTTTAGATTTATTCATCATAATCAATCCCTCCTAGTCAAAACGCATAAGCTTTAATCGCGGAATTTGTGACAATGTTCTAGGAATAAGATAGAAGAATTACAAAATATATATGAAGCCAACTCGTTTTAATTATTTTTTAAATAATGTATCTAGCTTTAAGGTGTTTAGAGCTACCTTGAAATACCTGAGAGGTCGTTTTTGAGAGCACTTTCGCCTAAATCCGCATCAATAGTATCAGCATTGTCTCTTTACTCTTTCCAACTAGTTTCGTTAGGTTATTCAATGTATGTTGCTAGGCTATTCACCCCCGAGCAGCTGGGAGTTCTGTCTTTGACACTTGCCGTTGTTGGTATTTGTGAAGCCCTTAAATCTGGCGGAATTGGTGACTATTTAATAAGACAAAAAGATTTATCAAAAGAGACAGTAAAGTTATGTCTTGGAGTGACAACATTATTTTCTTTCTTTGCGGGAGGTGTATTAGCGCTATCATCTAGCTATATAGAAAGCTTCTTTGAGTTTGAAGAACTCAAGTTATTTATTTTACTGGCATCTACTAATTTTTTCTTATCTCCACTGATCTCCGTAAATTCCGCATTACTCACTCGACACTTTTTGTTTTTGCACAAAATTATTATTGATTGGGCACAAACGATAATAATGATGGGAACGACTATTTGTATATATAAGTTTACCAGTTCGATCTACGCACTTATTGGTGGTATCGTTGCGGGGTCAGTTGCACAATTATTAGCAAGTTTGGCTTTACGTGCACCGGGAATGCGTTATCTCCCTTCATTTTCTGGAGTCGGAGACATCGTTAGTTATAGTGGTAAGATTATTGGTTCGACGCTTGTTGAAAGGATTGCTATTAGTGCGCCAGAAGTACTGGTGGGAAAAATGAGCACACCAGCAGATGTCGCATTTCAATCGAAAGGTATGAGCACTATAAATTTGATTGCTCATATGCTGATCGCCGGCTTTAAGCCTGTAGCAATGCCCTACTTTTCTTCGAAGAATAAACAAGATGTAAACAGCTATGTTTACGCCACAAACTTAGTTCATGCCATATCACTTCCTATTATCTTGAGTCTAGCAACTTTTGGAGGCTCGCTTGTGCTTTTGTTGTTCGGTGACCAATGGGAGATTTCTAGTTTACTAGCGGCTCCTTTAGCAGTCTGGGGAGCTTTCATTAATATCCACCCTTTTTATCGCCAAATACTATTGGTAAAACAAGGTGAAAACAGTCTTATGTACCGCTCAGTACTGCAACTTTTAACGACTGTATTAGGGGTTTCTATTGGTTTTTATTTTGATGGGTTATATGGCTCAGCTATTGGTATGGCTTGTTCAGCAGTAGCAATTTTCATATATACGCATTGTTTGGTATCAAAGTCACTAGACGTCTCGTGGTTAGCGTTACTCAAGTCGTTTAACAAAACGTTTATACTAACCATTGCCTGCCTATTAGCATCAGCAGCTGTCCAAAATGTATTGTCAGATTTAGGGCTATCATTACTCTCTTTACTGTGTTGTGCGTTTATCGCAATGGCCGTAGTGTGGCTGTTTTTGGTATTCCTGCTAAATATGGAAATTAAAAACATAATCGTCAAGGCGGTAGCCAGATAAAATGAAGCGATTAGAACTGCTCGATTATTGTCGATTTTTTGCAGCACTTTCAGTGTTAACCTATCACTATACGTTCTCTGGAGTAAATGTTGGCAAAGTGAATAGCTTTCAATTTGATGAGATTATTTCATCATTTACTAAGTATGGTTATTTGGGGGTTGAATTGTTCTTTATGATTAGTGGTTTTGTTATTTTCCTTTCAGCCACTAAAAGAAGCGCATCTTCGTTTATAGTCAACCGTGCTGTTCGCTTGTACCCGGCATATTGGTTTGCCGTTATTTTTACATCAATTGTGTCGTTAGCTTTTGGGGGAGAGCAACTCCAGGTTTATATATCTCAAGTTTTGTTAAATCTGACAATGTTGCAAAGCTTTTTAGGCATTATGCATGTGGACGGCGTTTATTGGACCTTAGTTTACGAGATTGAATTCTACATTGCTGTATATCTTTTGATACTGCTTGGCTTAAAAAAGTATCTTGTCCAAATATTTATGAGCTGGCCATTTGTCATGTTACTAGCCCTTATTTTCGGATTAGATAACTTTATTTTCCTTGGTGGGTACTTTAGTTATTTTTCTGCGGGAGCAATTTTTGCCACTTTAAGTGAGAAAGTGTCTACGGCCAGAGTTCTATCTTTACTTACTACATACTATCTCTGTGTGAATTACACTATTACTAATGTTCAGATTACCTCAATCAAAAATAATATGGAGTACAGCAGTCAAGTTGGTTGGATGATAGTGACGATGTTTTTTGCTATTTTTTTGTATCAAATATCTATGCGCGGCAGAACTTTAAAACTAATATTTTCTAGATTGGCTGGTAGTCTTACGTACCCAATATACCTTATTCATATGCACTTTGGTTACATTGTCCTAAATGAATTTGCTAACAATGATAATAAATATTTTGTTATGTCAGTAGTATTTTTACTGGTGTTGTTGCTATCAGTTTTTATAAATAGGGTTTTAGAGGTTAGGCTTCACTTCCTTTGGAAGTTAATATTCGAAAGAACCATAGGAGTTATCTCTAGAAAATTTGAATTTAGTGAAAAAGAAGTTTAGTTTTAATCACTACTAAACAATGAAGGCCACCTGCAGCTTCAGGTGTAATTTGGGTACGCTTTTAGATTTTTAGGAGTTAGCACTATTTCCGCCAAATTTAAGCCGCTAAAGAAGATGAGCATCACTATGAGTTACAAGCAGTTACGCGAGTGATAACGATACCGGAAAGAAGCCTTCTATGCTTGGTTCGCATTACCTTCCCAAAATTGCGCAATCAAAATCCGTTGAGTTTCGACTATGTTCAGCTAAATATAGCGAATGATGCGGAATCCACGCCTTTTAGATTATTGAAGAGTTTATTCTCTCTGAATCATAATTTTAAGATAGAATTCAACCGTAATTATTACGGTTACGGTTGGCCACTTTAGATTCAATTTATTGGTAATAGATAATGATTAGTATTGTAATGCCCTGTTACAACAGAGCCTCATTTCTACAGCGCGCGCTCGACAATATCAGTGCTCAATCTTTCAAAGAAATAGAAGTTGTAATAGTTGACGATGGCAGCACTGATAACACACGTGAAATGGTCGAAAGTATTAGAAGTAAATATTTTTTCTCAATATCTTATTTTTTTCAATATAATCAGGGGGCTGCGGCCGCGAGACAAGCTGGCGTTAAGCATTCGAAAGGGAGGTTTATAGCTTTTTTTGACAGTGACGACCTCTGGGTTGAGTCTTACCTTGAATCACTTCAAAACGTAATTTTGAGGAATGAATTAGACTGGGTTTATTGTCCTATTGAAAGACGTAGTTTAGGCGACAATAAGCTTTTGGTCCCAAACAGCTTCTACGTTAATAATAAACCTAGGCCATTCGTCACCTTTTCTGAAATATTAGAGCACAATGTTTATAAGTTAAATTCTGAGAGAGCAATTGAGGAGCAGCTTAGGAGTGGCCTCTATATGGGGTTTCAAAATACTCTTTTTAAAAAAGCCGTTTTCGACCGAATAACTATTCCAAACATAAGAATAGGCGAAGACCGGTTAATGGCTGTAATTTTGCTAAAACACAAGCTGCGAGGGGGGTTTATAACTGATGTTTTGGTAAGTGTGTTTGAGCATGAAAATAATACCACTAGTTCAGGAAAAGAAAATCACCACAAAGTAAGTGCAACATATTTAGAGCTCATATTTGGCTATAAACAGTACGAGAAGTACGTGAAACTAAATAAGCGTGAGCTCAAAATAGTACACAAAAAGATTTCAGATTTTTATTTTTGGCATTTAGGCGGCCATAGCCCTTTAAAAGAAGATAGGCTTATTTTTATGCGAAATGGGCTGCGTTTTGACCCACTCTCTCTTAAAAAGTGGAAGTCATATTTACTTGCTCACATTCGTCAGTAAAAGCTAATAGATCGAAATTATGTGTTTTAGCGACTAGTGTATCTAAAGATAGAATTTATTCAGAAACGTTCAGTTTGGAAAATCTAATTAACAAAAAAGAGAGTAATATTAATGCATAAAACTGTTCCGCGATTAGCAAATCAAGGAATACGCTAACAATAATATAGCCAATTAAAGAAGTGCGCGTTGCGTTTACCAAATATTGAGTTGAAGTAGACAGCTGAGCATTAGAGCCAAGACTTTTTAACTGTTTAAATGTAAACCACAATGTCAATAGCCACATACTACCTGCAATCAGTCCCGAGTTCGCCGCTATCTGTATAAACGTATTGTGCGCAACATTTACAGTTCTTCCTGGGAACTCTGTGTGTGCTGCAAGTAAGAAGCGCTGAACGCCGACACCAAACAAAGGATGGTCGAAAATCATATCTTTTCCTACCGACCACGCACTTATTCTAGGGTCTACAGGTTCGGATGCCTCCGATTGTGTTGCTGCAACAGTTGAGTTGGTTCGTTCTCTTAATTGCCCCCCTTGAAAAATGAAAACGAGTATCAAACTAGCAATTATTGTTATGATCAGCCCGTAGGGTCTACGACCTTTTTTGTTCTTTATTAAAAAGAATAATGCGTAAAGTGCCATTGCTACAAATGCCAATAAGGCACCTCTTGAGCCGATAAGAATTAATCCATGTAACGCGGCGAACGTGGCGCCAATAATAAAAACGCGCAACCATATTTTAGTAAAAACAAAATATAAGAAGGCCAAGAAAGGTAAGCTCAAAATAAATACAACAGAAAAGCCATTTTCATCCCAATAGGTACTGCCTTGTGGTCCCCGTAAGCGCCCGTTTATGCTATAGAAATACATCTCGCCACTGATATATTGCATATTTGCCCAGTAGGCATAGTAGACTACGATTCCTGCGAAAATCAGTCCAAGTTGAAACAATTCTTTTTCTGTTGGTTTACACATTTGACCTAAGAAATATACGGCCACAATGGTATTCATTGTAGTTAGAATCAGGCTATCTCCAAGCGAGGGAATAAGGTTTGGATAGGGAGATAAGAAATGACTGATATACAAGCAAATGAAAAGTATAAATATACAAATGTTTTGTTTCGATGAGAAAAAGCTTAATTTGTATTCTCCTTTAACTATGCGATAAGAAACACCTAAAAAGGTTGAGACTACCAAATATTTTGTAATGGATAAGTCAGGCGGAAAAATCCAAAACCAAATATACTTTGGTTGGAGAATAGAAAAGAGGTAATACATCGTAATACCAAACCACGGGCGTTTTATTGAATATATAAGTAGTATTGGTAAAAGTAGTAAAACTAGTGTATTGCCCATTATTCAGTGAGCCCTCTACTTTGGTTTTTTTCAGCCAACTGTTGATACATCGCTGCGTATTGTCTTTGCATGATTTGTTGCGTAAAACAAGATTGAAATGCTTTTTTGGCATTTATAGAAAATTGAACACAACGCTCGCTATCGAAGAGTAACTCAACTATCGCACTTGCAAATTTTTCATGTTCATCAGAGGGAGTCACTAACCCTGTGAAATTATGTTCGATTATCTCTGGGTTGCCACCAACATTTGTAACCACACACGGAACTCCCAAGCTTAGAGATTCAAGCAAAGTCATTGATGTGCCCTCTGAAAATGAAGGGAGTAAGAAAAGTTCCATTAACTTCAAATACTCGTAAGGGTTAGGCTTATAACCTGTAAATATAACTTGTTCCCTCACGCCCAATTTTTTTGCAAGCTCCTCAAGTTGCTCTCTTTCCTCACCATCACCAATAATGAGTAAGGTAACATTGTTGATTTCTTCAAGGACTAAAGCGAATGAGCGAAGCAGCATCGCTTGATTTTTGATAGGGTCAAGTCTGGCTATAGTTCCAATGACATGGTCATCGACAGGTATTTTCAAAGAACTTCTTAAAATACCATATCTAGATTTATCTACATTTACTGCTTCTATTCCGTTGTAAACGACTTTAATGCGCTCTTCTTTGAGGAATTCATATTCTACTAGTGCTTGCTTAGTTGCCTTTGCAATGACAGTTATACCATCAGTCAGAAAGCTTAATATTGGGTTGACTAACCGGCGCTTCCAGCTAGTTGTGTCAGGGTAGAATCTGCCATGCTCGGTAAATAAAACTTTGGTATTCAACATTAATGACGCTAGTGCCCCATAAACCCATGGGGTGTATTGGTGGCAGTGGATAATATCTATATTGTTGTCTCTGATATACTTTCTGAGTGCCTTAATTAAAGAAAAGTCAAATCCTTGGCGCCTCTCGTAAATAGAAACAGTAAGTCCGCGGTTCTTTAGATCTTGCCCCCATGGGCCAAGGTTTGGCTCTATGCAGTAAATTGACATTTGGAATGATTTGTTGTCACACCCTTCGATGATATTTTTAATTACCATTTCAGTGCCGCCAATGCGCATATCATATGTTACATGTAGGACCTTAATCATACCGTTTTTGCATTCCTAGAAGAATGATGCATTGCACTGCGAGACTTTGAAAAAGCAAACCTGCTTCGAGACTTCATAAAAGGGAGCTCGATAGCTCTATAGAGGCACTCGGACAAAAGCATTGTTACCGCTAGTGCTAGAGCAAAAAATGCAAAGAAATTCCCCTCTAATTCTAACTTTTTCAGTAATGAAAGAGCATCCACATGTAACAAATACATTGCATATGAGCGCGTTGATATATGCATCACAATTTTGGTGAATAGATTGTTAGATGAATAATTTGTTTGGTCGCTCCATAAAACCCATATCCCGAATATTAATGCCAGAAGCAATTTACTGGGGCCGCTGATATCTAGTTCTGGGTTATATCTTGCGATATAGAAAATGAGGTAGGCGGTAATAGAAACAATGAAGAGCAGGTTGGCTTTACTCTGAAATAGACTCCAAAGGCTCTCTTTATGATGTTTCATATAGGCAAGAAGTACACCCATAGCGCAGCAATCAAGGCGCACGTGTGTTTCATTAAGTGTAGTATAGAAATCCATGAATCTAAAGAATGTTGGGCAGGCTAATAATGTAAGTAAAACAGATATTTGATATCGTGTAGGTAGTTTAAGAGTTATCACAAATAATGGGGCAATAAAAAGATAAAACTGCTCTTCGACTGATAAAGACCAACTTACAGTGAAAATGCTTAAGTCGCCTGTGTAATTTTGTAGAAAGAGAAGGTGAGCGAAGGGAAATGAAAAATTATCTTTTGTGAGATACAACTGTAAAATAGTTAATGTCAAAACGGCATAATATGCAGGCATCGTCCGCATCCAACGTCGTACCCAAAATCGTTGGACTTGTATGCTACCAAACTTTTTCTTTTCAAGTAGCAGTTGATTGCCGATAAGCCATCCGGACAGTACGAAAAAGAGGTCTACGCCAGTGCCTCCAAATTGAAGTGGAGCAAGCATAATGGGGGAACCTGCAGCCAAAACACTGTGACCAGTAAAAACTAGCATAATGGCAAGGGCCCTAAAAAAGTCTAATGCAAAATTACGCTGCATAACGGTCATACCACATTTGATACATCAGCATGCTCCATAGCACAATGCCATGATCTCGCTGGCGTGATTGATGCTCTAGCCACACTTTTTCTATCATATCTGCTCTAAAAAGACATTTTAAACCAGACGCAGCGTGGATGATTCTGGATTCTGACAACGTTTTCAAATCCCCCCTAAACCATTCATCCAAAGGCGTACTAAACCCCATCTTTTTCCTGTATAACAAAGACTCTGGAATAAAGGGCTTAAACACTTCTTTAAGTAAATACTTTTTCTCCCCATCTCGGTATTTTTGTGAAGAGGGCAGGGTGGCCGCAAACTCTGCAACTTGATAGTCGAGAATTGGGGCTCGTACTTCTAAAGAGTTAGCCATACTCATCCTGTCTACTTTCACCAATATATCGCCGGTCATGTAGGTTTTTATGTCGGTGTACAAAATTTTGCTCAAATGGTCTGGTCCATCGGCCTTGTTGTACATATCTAGCGTGTATTGGCTTGGGTGGTAATCGTTAAGCGTTTTGGCTACCTCTGGTTTCACCAGCTTATTCCACATGTCGTCGGTCATCATACTGTTTGTGATGAAAAAGCCCATGGCGGGGTCGTGCGATAAACTGGTAAGTAGCGATTTCCCTTTTCTTCCGAGCGATCCTGGTAATGCGCCGACTATTTTTGCAAGGCTTGGGAATATCGATTTTCTAATACTTTCAGAAAATTTATTTCTAATTTTGTTTTCGATATTGTCTGTGGTGTATTTTTCATAGCCGGCGAACATTTCGTCGCCGCCATCGCCTGCTAATGCAACGGTCACTGCCTTTCTGGCCAGTTCAGACACAAAAAACGTGGGTACTAATGAAGGGTCGGCAAAGGGTTCATCAAAAAAGCTGGCAATGTGTTCTAATTGCTCTGCAACATTCTGATGTACGGTAAATTCATGGTGCTCGGTATGGTATTTTTCAGCTATTTCGCGTGCGAAATCCGCTTCATTAAATGCTTTATTGTCGAACCCAATGGTACACGTTTTAACGGGCGTGTCGCTTGCTTCGGCCATCATGGCAACCACACCAGAGCTGTCTACACCGCCGCTTAAAAAGGCACCTAAAGGTACATCACTAATCATGCGCTGCTTCGTTACTTTTTCTAGCAGCGTTTTAAGCTTTTGTTTGTTCGTTTCTTCGCTGTCCCCTGTGACATGTTTGAAACTTAGGTCCCAATACTCTTTTATTGAAAACCCATTTTTATCTAAAATAAGGTAATGCGCAGGGGGAAGCTTGTGAATGTGTTTAAAAATGCTTTTGGGGTCGGGCACGTACTGATAGGCAAAAAAGTCGTGCACTGCGTCTAACCGTATTTCTCTTGGAATATCTTGCAGTGCAAGTATGGCCTTAATTTCTGAGCCAAACGCAAAGCGGCCCTTGTCAGAAAAATAGTACAGCGGTTTCTTGCCTAAACGATCGCGAGCAATAAATAGCTCTTGTTTTGTTTTATCCCAAAGGGCAAAAGCAAACATACCGTTTAGTTTGTCGAGGCATTTAACACCTTCTCGCGCGTAAAGCGCTAAGATTATTTCAGTGTCGGTATGGCTTTTAAAGGTAACGCCTTGTTGCTCAAGATCTGCTCGTAGTTCTAGAAAGTTATAAATTTCACCGTTAAATACAATAACTAAATTATTGTTGGCAGAATACATGGGCTGATTGCCCGCTTCCGATAAATCTAAAATACTGAGCCGGCGATGGCATAAACCAATATGTTCATCTAAATATATACCGCTTGCGTCGGGGCCTCTGTGCACGATGGCTTTGTGCATCGCTTCTAAGGAAGCATTTCCACCTTCCTGATAATTAAACAGGCTAAACCCTGCAATGCCGCACATACGTTACGATCCCTATAATGAAATGTAAGGTCGAATTAACGACCCTGCTGAAACGGTTATACTAAGCGGTAGCTTTTGCCATATGCTTTCTACCATTGAACGCAGTTTACTCTGTTGCGACGAATCAATTTCTTCTGTAATCGGTCTACCTGCTGAATTGTACTTTTGCCAGTTAAGCAATTGCGGCTCAGCACCCCATTGCTTTTTAAATTTGTAAGTACCCTCTTCAAAGGTAGAGCGTCCAAAATCAAAACATTCGATACTGTTATCTGCACAATGAGCTAATAACGACCAATACAAAAGCATATTAGGTGCAAGTTTGTTGTATTCCCGAAGTGTTGAAGCCCACGGAATAGAGGCATTAGTGTTATTTTTGATAACTAACCCTGCACCAATTGCTTTGCCGTCGAAGTAAACCACACCGATAACGCTATTGCTGCCGTATGCTTTAATTACCTGTTGAAACCACTTTTTAGCGTGTACAGGAGAGCCTAAATCTCGCATGTTCGTTGCATAAACGCTGTAAAATTCGTCAATGAATTTTTGTTCAGTACCAAGAGCTGCAGTTAAGCCATTCTTTTCAGCTTTGCGAATTTGACTGCGAAGCTTAGATTTAAAACCTGCCAATAGCACTTCACTACTTTCAGGTAGAGGCATAAGCATTCGCACTTTTTGGTGTTTAAGTGATTCAGGCTGTTGAGCTGCGCTATTAATATTTCGTATTTCTAACCGCTTAATATTCGCTGTAGTGACTTGTTGCACTAGGTACTGCCGCAACTGTTCTTCAATTTCAGCGTTGTCACCAATAGCATAGCCCACATCACAGTAGGGAAGGGCGCAAAGCTGTGTGCCTAAGAAAGGCGTTTTCATAAGCACTGAGGGCATTACGCCTACGATGCACTGAGTCTCTTTATTTTTAGCTATGATGCCACAGCTTTCGTGGCCATAAGCGTCTTTAACTGCTTGCAACCAAGCAAAGCGGTGGTAGGCCGACGCGAAGCCGTGAGAATTAACGTATCTATCCCACGAGATAGCATCTATTGCGGACGCCCGCTCTATAATTATTTCATTGTTTTGTTGCGTATCACCTTTACTCATAGCTAGCCTCTTTCAATGAGTAAGGTTGAACTACATCATTTTTATTAGATAACAGAGTTGCGGCTTCTGAGATTGTACAAAAAGATACATTAGTATGATTTTCTAAATGTTTAAGAAGCTTTGCTATTCGTGTGCAAATGAGTGAAAAAGCGTTGTCGGCAGTCAGTAATCCAGTAGCCCCGTCAATTAAACTAGAACTATGAAGATACATATGAATAACAGGGTGTTCTTTTTTAAGAGAAGAGTCACATAGCTCTATCATACTTTTCGCGTCAGTCATTTCTGGACTGAGGTAAATTTTCTTAAGAATTTTGGTGTGCCAAAGCATTCCAACCATTTTGAACGCTGAAAATGGAGGTTTAGATAGTGTTGAGTGTATTTTATCCGCCCGACTATCGTTCATTACATTAAACCCTGCAGTAACGGGGATTTCCATTATATTCCGCTGGCTGCCAGGTTGAAGGGCATTGTCAAAGCTAGGGTAGTATGGAGTATTAGGTGCGCCCTTGCAGTGAAAGAATGGGTTTTCGTAAAACGGATACACGCTGCTATCTACAGTAATTCCACGCGATGCAAGCAGTTCAAGCGTTTTACCTTTCATACCCCAACGACCGCTTCTAAAGGAGCGCGGCGTAACCCCTATTTTTTCATTGATAACACGGTTCAGTTCATCCAGTTTTTGTACAACTTGTTCTTCAGGCAAATTAATAACATGGGATTCCGCTTCTGTTGTTTTACCAAAGTAGGGCGGGTTACACCATGGGTGCAAATGCGCACCAACCTCTGCCTGCTTCGAGTTTACAAATTCTCGAAGAATACGGCTACCGTCGTCATTGTTAGCAACTGCATAGTCAACAAAGTAGGTTGGTCTAATGCCTAATGATTGGCAAAAGTCTTGAAATGCAGGAAGCTTCTCAACATTTTTTACTGAACAATCATGCTGAGGAAACTCATTGTCCCACTGCCATTCTTCTTCAGTGTCTATGGTGAGTACAAACAGTACGTTTGGTTTACCCATTTTGTTGCTCGTTTAGCATAGTAGAGAACAATTCATGGTATTCATCAGCCATTCGCTGTGCTGAGAAATTGTCTTGCACAAATGAGCGCGCGTTTTGCGCTAGCTGCTGAGCGTAATTTGTATCGTCTAGTAACGTTTCCCAGTCTTTTTTAAGTTGCTGAGTATCATGAAGCGGCGTGAGTAATCCGCTTTCTTTGTGAGTAATAAGTTGGTCAATACCAGCAATGTCATAAGCTGACACAGGAATTTCCATGGCGCAGGCCTCCATTAAACAACGCGGAATGCCTTCAAGTGTGGATGTCATTACAAACATATCAAAATCACGAAGTTGCTCGAGTCTATCGTTTCTAAAACCTAAAAACGATATTGCACTCTCGCTGTGAAGCTCCTTTGCATAAGACTCTAGCTTTAGCCTATCTTCACCATCTCCAAGAAATACTAGCTCTATATCATTACGCTTTTTATAGAGTGCATCAAAGCAGTCTAGTATGGCGGTAATGTTTTTGCGGCTTATCATTTGGCCCACAAAACCTATTATCTTTTTACTGTTTTCCGGCTTTGGTTGCTTAGTTACTCTCACAGCTTCAACTTCTGATAAATCTACGCCATTTTGAATATAAGCCAATTTATTTTCAGCAATATTGAATTGCTTTACATCGGACATTAGCTGCTTGGAAAGTGGCACCACTTTGTCTGCAAAGCGCATTGCCTGGCATCCGGCCCAAATAAATAGGCGAAGCTTAAAGTCTGCCGCATTTTCAAAACCATGTGGCGTCACTACGCAGGGAATGCCTGCTTTTTTAGCCGCCATCACCCCTAAAATATCCGATTTGTAACCATGGGTATGAATAATATCGATGTTGTTGTCTTTTATGAGTGCAGCGAGTTTTTTGACTGCACCTAAATCGAACCGGCCATGCATAGGAATGTGATGGGTTTTACCGATGGGACTGAATTGTTTAACGAGTTCTAAATCTTCCGTGCCGGGCTCTAACGTTACTGCCAGCTCGCTAATCACATTGCCAGGCATGTGTTTAGACAGTGCTAATACCCAGCGTTCTGCGCCATAAAACCCTGTAGAACAAATAAACTGCAATATTTTCATTATTATTTATGCGAGCTGGTGGTTACCGCGCCGCGTGCTCCTAATAGTGTTCCTATGGCTCTTGCTGGAAAGTATACAAGGTAAAAGCGTAGGCAATTAAAAAACGATACTGTGTTGCCTACCAACTTTTTAAGCCTAAATGTATATGCCAAAAGAGGTGCTCCTGCGATTATGCTGAATATAATAGCGAAGTTGGTTTGTGAATACAGTAGGCAAAGCAATAAAATTATAATGCCTATGGTAACGGCAAAAGGAACTATAAAGCTGGGTAGCTCACGAAGCGGTATCGGCCTGCCACTGGCTGACGCTATATTTGATTGTCCGCGCCAAATTTCTTTTTTGAACATGGGGCCGAAGGCTTTGTCTTCTCCTAAGTGCACGTAATGGGCCTCAGAGGTGTAGTAAAGGTCGCCATGTTCGTTAACCTGGCCAGTAAAATAATAATCTTCGCAGGTTAAAAGGTGTTCTGGAAAGCCATTTACTTTTGCAAAGATGTCTTTGTGCAAAAACAGATTTCTACCAGGCAAAAAGCTTACGGTGGTATCTAATTCAGCATTGCTAAGCGCGGTTCTTATTCGCTCTAGCGGAGGCGCATTTTCAGAGTTAATTTGCATTGCAGCAACTAAGGCAAGTGAAGATGATTGCTGTAGTTTTTGAAGCATTACCAACGCATAGTCACTTGCAAGACTGACATCAGCATCGAGAAATGCAAAATAAGTCCCTGTCGCTTTTTCCGCGCCTAGGTTTCTAGAATGCGAAATACTTTTTGCATCGTCGTTGTAAATGATATTTAAAGAAAAGAACTGCTCAAACTCTTTGAGCCTAGGCGATACATTGGTATTTTGGCTAACAAGAACCACTTCAAATTGATCTGCTGGCAGGGTTTGATGCTTTATACTATCGAGGGTGTCGATAAGCATCTTCTCTCTACCTTTGTGAGGGATTATAAAGCTAATTAATGTGGTCATTTTAGCTCTCTCACGGTTTACCCAGCCATTGTTGAAGTTGCGCAAAGCGCTTTACTGCTTGGGTGCGTTCTTTGCTAAGGGAAAAATTACGAATTGAAGTAAACAGAAACTTTCTAAGACTCTCTGAGTGTGTTTCTATCTTAATGCTGTTGTTTATCAACATGGGGCGAGGTACTTCCTCGAAAGATTCAAAATTCATGTTTTGCATCATTAAACACAGCAGGCGTGTAGTTTCACTTTCTTCGGTGCTATTAAGTCTATCAATAATCTTGGTTTGTAATTCGTGCTTTTTGTCTTCTATTTCGCTCACTAAGTTTGGTAGGTAGGCTTTGGCAAAAGCGAGTAAACAAAGCTTTCGTAAATCTTGACCTGTCCATGTTTCATTCGGAAATTCTAAAATGTCAGGCTTTTCTAAATACACATATTCGTTGTTAACCATCCAGGTTACATAATGCGATAGTGCTTTAACTGCATAGGCATAGTCGTAATCATTTTGCTGGTGCAGCTCTTTAAGTTGAATAAACCTGCAAACTGCCTGAAAGAAGACAGTATAAAACCATGTTGCTTCAACATTGTCTAAATTTCTCTCACTAATTTCATCTATTGGCGACACCGTGTGCTGGATGATATGTGCACACTTTTTTAAATCTTCTGTTTCACTTAATAAAGCATATCTATCCATTAAAGCCTGCAGATAATTACCCGTTCCTCTGTCTAATGGGTAATGACCTGTTTTTACGTTTTTAAGGCCTTCTGTTCCTGAATTTTTGACCAACAATAACGCATTTAGCAGCGTGCCATCACCTTCATAGTATCTTCCTATCCAGTCACAAATTTCTAGCAAAGCGTTTTTGGAGGTGCTGCTTCCGGTTAATAAGTAGTGATGCAGCAAGCCGTTGGTATAGCAATGCTGTCCGCCTGGGCCGCCGCCGCCAGCGTGGTCTTCGTATACACCTGTCGGTTGGTTTTTTGAATACGTTCTATGGCCTGCAGTATGTGCAGGTACATAGTGATCGGTATGCCAAAAAAGCCCCCCAGAGTACTCAGGCTTATCAAGGGAGGTGTGATAAACATCAATATTGGCAACATGTTTTGCCAAGTTATCTGCTAACTCCTTCCAGCGCTGATCGCCACTCACCGTCCATTGATATAGCATGCCGCAAAGCGGGTCGTACTGATTGTTGTAATGAGAGACAAAGTAAGTTGCGTCTGGGGCCAACGCCTTTTCATGGTCGGCATATAATTCGCCAAAATGCCGCCAGCCAAATTCATCGATACTGTCACGCTTGTGAAAAAATGAGTTGTCGCCTTTTATTCCTTTTTCCACAAGTTGCTGCAGCTGTTGAGGGGCATTAAAGGGCGTAAAGGGAAGGCATGAAGTGTGCTGAACCCAATCTTTGCACAGTGTTACTTCGAAGGTGGTAAGTGGGCCTGCCGAAAAAGTTACACTGCGGGTTATCTGCTCTCCCGGTTGTAACTCTTGTGGTTCGCTACCTTTAGCACCTACTAAGCTCACAAGCGTACTATCTTTTGTTGTGGTCATTGCTGAGGGAAAGTGCTGCCAAAACTCTTTGGCTTCAAGCACAAAATTTGAGTTGTCATCTAATTCAAATGTGGCAAGCGGTTGGCATTGATCCCCCTCGTATTCCAGTTCACCATTGCGATAAACTTTAACGCCTTTATGGGCTAAGTTTACTTGGTCTGCTGCATTAACGTGCACAGGGCTTTGCCAATGTGCCTTTCCGCTGGAGGCCTGATGAATGTTGATGTTTTCTGCAAAAGTCTCAAGTACCTTTTCATCGTTGATATTTAGTGTATTAGCTTGTTTACTTACAGATAGTGACAACTCATTTATATAGATAGATGAAGGGTCGCCCAAATCCCACTGACCATTCGGATGAAGTGACGCCGCTGGATTTGTTATGGTTATGTCGCTTAACACGTCACCATTAGCTAAAACAATCGTACTTTGATATTCAATATCCAGCGCTTTGTTCTGAATCTCAAACTGCGCTTTCTGCTTAATTCTTACTGCAACGTCATGGCAATGGCTTCGCAACACTTCATAACTAAATTCGTCAATATGCACAAAGTGCAGGGCGTTGTATTTATTGTCGTTGTAGTGGGTTAACGACGCTGTTAGTTCATTATTGAAGTTTAAACAACCTGGATGATTGCGATTTACCGTAACCATCTTGCCGTTTGATAGCGTGATGTCTATTAAGCCCTTCGAGTCTCTTGGCCTAACGGGATTAATGTAAGTAGGCTGAATGACTTTAGCCAGTTGTAGCGAGTAATTTATGGTTTCATTTGACGGTATAGAAGTTATACCCGTGATGTATAGCCATTTTATTGAACCGTTGTGCCACAAATGCCGAACTTCCAGTGAAGCTCTTACATACTCACCATTTTCATCAATTAATTCGAGTGGTTCTGAAACCGAGAACATACCTTCAGGGCAAGGCACTCCAACACAGAATGAGCCGCGTTGTGTGCGCGAACTCGCGTTACGTAAACTAAAAACAATATGCTGCATTGGGCTACTTATACTTCTTCCGTGATAGGCGGTTTGACAACTCGATAATACTTTATATTACTTGGTATGTAATGCCAATGTGTTTGCCTATTCATACGATCGCACAAAAAGGGGGGTAACAAGGCTAGAAAAATGCTAACAGAGCTTTTTAACCTTAGGTGTAAGGCAAAGTAAATCTTTTGGAATTAAAACTTCTACTATTCGTTATTTTGACGAGTTACAGCCTACAACGTACTATAGCAACGGGAATTAAAAATTTTGCTAACGGACGTAATAATGGCGAAGCTTCGCAACATCACTGTAGTATCTCAACGGGTACCTTACCCGCCTAATAAAGGCGAAAAGCTTCGTACTTATCATCAGATTGAGTTTTTAACTCAGCTAGGCTATTGCGTAGAGGTTCTTTGTTTAGGTGAAAACGAACAAGATAGTGCCGACGCAAGAGAACTTGGTAAGAAGTTAGATATTTCGGTGACAGTATTCCCTCTTCCTCACAAAGTTAAGCGCTATAGTTGGGCACTACTACATCGGCAAGCTATTAGCGTTGGCGCGTTTTATAGCAGTGCGCTTCAAAAAGAAGTGAATGCCCGTTTAATAAATGGCTGCGACGCACTATTATTTAGCGCTTCAAGTCTTGGATACTATGTGTTCAAGGCTTCTAATTATAACGATAGAACGTGTGCGCTTTTTATGGATATGATGGATGTAGACTCTGATAAATGGAGACAATATGCTGAGTCAAGTTCATTTCCTATGAGCGCGATATATCGTAGAGAGAGTAAGCGAATAAATAGACTTGAATCTAGAGCAAATAGAGACTTTGAAGACACATTCCTTATTGCGAAAGAAGAAACCCGATTATTTGAAAAAACAGTGAGTGCGTTCAAACCGGTTAAAGTACTAGGAAACGGGTTAGATTTTTCTGCATTTTTTCCTGCCCCAACTCCCGCGAACGACACAAATTTTCTCTTCACTGGTGTTATGGATTATAAACCAAACGTAGACGCAGTTATGTGGTTTGTAGAGTATTGCTGGCCAACAATAAAGCAACGATTGCCTGGCGCCACCTTTACAGTAGGTGGCATGAACCCGACAAAAGAGATACAGCAACTATCAGAGCGAGACAAAGCGATTGAAGTTACTGGGTTTGTAGACGATATGCTGCCTTTCTTTCATAAAGCGACTGCCTTTGTTGCTCCATTTCGACTTGCGAGGGGCGTTCAGAACAAAGTGCTACAGGCTGCTGCATGCAAATTACCCGTGATAACCACTAGCATGGGGGCCGAGGGAATTAGCTATGCGAGTGAGAATACTATGTATATTGCAAACGAAGAAAGCAGCTTTATAGACGCCTGTGTAGATTGCGTAAAAAAAACTGACACAGCGCAACATCTAGCAGATAACGCATATAATGCGTTACACAGCACATATTCTTGGAATCAGCAGTTACAGCCGCTTAAACAGGCATTGGAAAGAATATGAAGCAACTTATCAAGCATATTGTTTTTTGGGTTTTAGCGCTTCTTATTAGCCCTGTTACGATCTCTTATAAACTATTGTCGTTGCTTGTAAATAAAGATGCTCTGATAGCGAGTTATAGTCAAGCTCTGTCGCTGCTACCTGGCAAGTTGGGTAGTTATTTACGCAGCGGCTTCTATCGGTTTGCTTTTAAAAAATGCTCTCCTGATGCGGTTATTTCTTTTGGTACGTTGTTTTCTCAGCAAGACACGAGCATTGATGAGGGTGTGTATATTGGGCCTCAATGCAATATCGGCAAATGCAGCATTGGTAAGAACACATTATTAGGTAGTGGTGTCCATATCATGAGTGGAAAAGGGCAGCACAACTTTTCAGACCCTTCAAAGCCAATAAAGGACCAGGGCGGTACATTTGCCAAAGTTAAAATAGGCGAAAATTGTTGGCTAGGCAATGGCGCGTTGGTGATGGCTAATGTTGGGGCTGGGAGTATTGTGGCGGCTGGCGCTGTAGTGGTTGATGATGTTCCAGAGGGCGTTATTGTTGGGGGGAATCCCGCTAAAGTAATAAGGAAGGCATGCTTTTAAAATATGATGTCTGGCAATACACCATCGATACCAAGCCTATTTCATCTATTTTCGACCGCAAAGTTCTAAAGTTCTTAAATAAAGCGAAGCAATTCTCCCTTTAAACGTACCTAAAGGTAATGTTAAAGACTCGAACAAATAAATTTTGCTCGAGAGGCTTTGTTTATATTGTGCTTCCCCTCCTAAAAAATCATATTCGGAAAAGCCTCTTTGGGCGTAGTGATGCATCAGCTTCGTATGCATAGTATAGCCTGGCTTAATGTGATTTGATGCAAGTATATGGTTTATGCCAGAGCAGTAGAAAAACACTTTCCCTTCATACAATAAGTTAATGCTTAACCCTAAAATTTGTTGGCCTGCAGACACGCAAGCAATTTCAATTAATTCTGAAGAGCTCAAGAGAAGCTTTTGTAGTTCAAGGAATGAAGTGTTGTCAAAACCACTACCGTCTGCTGTTCTAGACCACTGCTCTTTGTGGAATTGGCCGAGTATTTTTAGAAAGCAGTTTGCTTCTTCAATATTTTCAGCTATTTCTACAGAAATAGGGCCATATAGCGCAGTTAATTTTTTATCACTCCGTTTTATCTTTGAGCGGGTGTTTTTTGAAAGACTATCTAATGAAAATGGTTCGCCGTTTACTATTAATTTTGTAGAGTACCCGGGAGTTATGTCCGAGGATACGTAACTTGTAATTGTGTTCTTTACGTGAAAAGCCGCTGATTCTGAAATCATTGAAATATGCAGAAGATCGTATTTTTGTTCTTTTAGCATTTTTGAAAGATTGAAAATGAAGTCTGATTTACAATGAATAGGGCAAAGTATGTCGTTGTACTCTATCCACGCTTGGTCAAACTCCTCAATTCCTGTCTGATTTATAAGTGCAGTCTTGAAAGTAAATCCGCGTGAGCTTTTAATCTTTTCTCCAACTATGCATGCGCCTGTTGGTTTTGAGTCTACAAAATACACGGCAAAAAGAAGCGGAGAGGTGACAGTATGGTACCACTTACCAATCCAACGATAATCTAAAAAAGGACTTGATATGCCCGATTCGTCGAAGACAGCACTCCAAATCTTTCTAAAAAACTCAATTGATGGGTTCGCATAAAGTTTGACAGTGCCTATCTTTTTAAATGGTTTTGCCATTGTTTATCAACCATTTGGCTCTTACATAGTTCTAAGGTACCAAACTATATTGCGTAAAACTCGTTATTTTAATCGCAAAGTGTAGTTACTCCTGAATAAAAGCTGGCAATAAAAATTATCTACTAATTATATCTGTCGATTTTTTTTACAACTAAAGTATAGGAACATAATGGAAATTAAATAGGGTGCTGTTTTTATTGGTTTTTTTAAAGTTGGCTTATTGCTTGCTTTGGTAATATCGATTCTTGATGACGCCGCTTTGGAGGCAAACAATGAAAAAGTTACTTTTAGGTACAATGATTAGCTTGGCTATGTCTGCATCTGCAGCGGCCAGCGTAGTGACGCTAGATTACAGCAAAGTAAGTGGAGCAAATGGTACAGTTGAATTCGATACTATCGATTTACCGCCTTTCTTCCCTGTTTCTTATTACATAGACGAAGATAGAAGTGGGTTCGTTGACAATGGTGAGTTTGTATTCGACTTCGGTACTGACCTTCGCATTGGCGAACTTTCTCTTGGTGGTGTTTCGCAAGCTTCGTTTGGAGCAACTTCTACTGCAGCTTACACGTTAGTCGCTGACTACCTTTTGATCGGTGATGCGATAGTTACCGACGGTGAGGCTGCTGCTAACTTGCAAGCTGGAGCAACGAGCGCAGGGATATCTGTTAGCGAATATATTGATCAAATCTTTATTGACTCAAACGGCTGTACAAGCACTTCTGTTGTCTTTCAAACCCTCTGTAATGACATTGCTGCGGTCAACAATGAAACGACACTCGATGGTAGTTCATCTGACGAATTGTTAGCGGCGAACTTGACGGAAGGTATTTTTAACCTGTTCTTAGCTGACACTGATGGCAATCGCGTAGGTTTTGCCGGCTCCTTTGGTGTTAATAACACAGTGTTAAACCTTGCTGGGGGAGTTAACCTTGAAGTGCTTGGAAGCTTGATTCAAGCTGAACAAGGGCTTCTTTTCGATCAGTATGGAAATTCTTTTGCAGACATTTTAAGCGATGGTTCTGCACTACCACCAACTCTTACGTTTAATACTACGATTGAAGAGGCTGATAAAGCGCCAGGTACACTTCAGTCTGGCGAAGTGGGTACATCAAACCCTGCTGGCAATGCAAACGGCGAGCAGCTATATTACTTCACAGGAACAGACTTAACAGCTGCAGAAGTAACTGCTAATGCTAATACGTGTCCTGGAGTTGGTGGAACTAACCCTGATGATATTTCATTCGGTGGTTGTTCGAGCATCATCGGCAGCAATGGCCCAGCAGATAGCCTTTGGGACGACCTTCGCGCAACAATACGTCAAGCTGCAGGTTGTGATTCTGATAGCAGATTCGCTGCGTGTGACCTCAACCTATTAGCAAGAACTACAGAGCTAGACGGCAACGCGGTAATTAACGCATCTGCACCAGGTTCATTGTTAATTGGCGGTTTAGGTCTTATGATGTTAGGCCTTCGCAGAAAGTTCTTTTAAGAAAACGAAACTGTAAGTTAGTATAGGGTCACATATGTGGCCCTTTTTTAATTGAGGCAAATAAATGCGCGCTGTAAAAATTCTCCTAACTACCCTTTTTGTTATTTCCTGTTCACCTACTGATAGTTCACAGGTAGAAAAGGCGAAGCAAGCTCTTCTTGATAATGATTACAAAAGCGCTCAGGTAATTGCTAAGTCTCTTTTACAAAAAAACATTCAGGATACAGAAGCGCGCATAATTTTAGCAAATGCTCAGTTCCAAAGCGGCTCATTTCCTGATGCTCAAAGCAACTTTGAAAAAGTTCAAGAAGTAGGAGAGTTGAAGTTTACGAATGAGCTCATAGCAAGTGCAGTTTTAAATGAAACATATGATTATGCTTTAAACTTATACGCAGAATCTGATTCGATTAATCAAATGGGGCAATTTTTTGCGCTTTACGCTGCGCTCTCGCAAAATAATATTCGTCTAGTAAATAAGATTTCAAAAAAATTAGGTGAAGGAAGCTATTCATCTCTTTCTCAATCATTACTAGCTGCGAGAAAAGATGAAGTTCAAAAGGCGCTTCAACTTGTTGATAAAGCACTTTACGAAAATCAAAAAAATGCAGACGCTCTTTGGTTCAAGGGCATATATCACCACAGGCTGTTTCAACCAGAGAAAGCATTGATCGCTTTTCAAGACTATTTCGCATTAAGGCCTAGAGATGCAAGAAGTATATATTTTATAGCTCGAAGTGCTGTTGCTGCTGGTGACTGGGAAATTGCTAAAGAATACGGACAATTGCTGACCGATGTTGTAGAAAGTCACCCGTACGGTAATTATATCCTTGGGGTGACCGCACTCAGAGAGGGGCGTGTTGAGGATGCGTATAATAATGCCAGTCAGGCAGAAATAGCCAACGAAGTTGAATTACAGGCCAAACTTTTAAGAGGTGTTAGTGCATATGTTGTTGGGAATTATGAAACAGCTTTTAATGATCTTCTAAGTGTAAGTATTCGAACGTCAGAAAGTAGTGCCGCAACAGCTTTTGCACTTCTTACTGCGGTTAAATTAGATGACGAAAGCTCTTTCGCGCGTTTAGAAAAAGATGTATTCAAGCGAAATGTTAAAAGCGATGTGGCATCAATCGTTTCAGGAATTACCTACAGGCTAAGCCAGCAGAAAGATGAAAAATATCTATCGGCACTACTCTTTGATAGCTTGTCATCAATGTATCCAGACAATATTTATTCAGTTGCTACACAAAATTTAATAAGTGATTCATTAAATAAACAACCGTCACTTTCATTAGAAAAGTTAATGGATAAAGATCCTGATAATGAGCGGGTCGTTATTGCGCTCATTTACAAAAGTTTGAAAGAAAAAGACACCGAATCAGCAAGAAAGTTTAATGAGTTTATTCAGGATGAGAGTGTAAGAGGGCACATCAGTATTAATATTGCGTTCATTGAAAAACGCTATGAAGACGCTTATAAAGCGGCAAAAAAAATGATAGTAGAGGGTAAAGGTTCAAATGCGACATTAAATCTTGCCTTGAGTGCATCCGAACATACTGCTATTAAAATGAATTTAGATGAATTGAGAAAAGTTGCAAAACAGCAAGGTTTAGATTTGTTTTCTCTGGAAACTATTTCGATGTTGCAGGGCTCAGAAGGTTCGAGTCTAGAATGGTTAAAGCGGAATGTATCAGCACAGCCATTAACAATAAAAGCCTTTTTTAGTCAAAAAATGATTGAGGCGAAGGCCTTTGATGAAGCTCTGCAAATCGTTCCAACGAACTACTCTCATAGTACTCAGGATCCGTTAACAAATTTGGTTATATCTTCCTTACTTGCTACTGAGCGTAGCGAAGAGCTTGTGAAGTTTTTGCAAAAGTGGAGCATAGATTCTGATTCTTCAGTGCCGCTTGAAGCAGTAGCAAGGCTGTTGTTAGCAGAGAGAAAGCATGAACAGTTGATTGCAGTACTAGAGCCTGTTTCAAGTACAGAGGCGTCCACAGAGGTTATTGAAAGAGCATTAGTGAGAGCTTATCTGGCCGAGAATGAAGTCTCAAAGGCTAAATTACTTTTAAACGCTCTCGTTGAAAAGAACCCTTTTGACGGAGAGCTGTTCTATGAGCTTTCGAGAATAGCAGGGTTAGAGGGCAATAGAATACTGCAAAGAGAATTGTTGGATAAAGCATATGAGATTTCGCCAACAGAGAAGATTACAATAAACTATGCGTATTTTTTCTTGAAAAGTGCTCAAGTAGAGAAAGCCTCAGCTCTTTTGGAGCAGCACATAAGCTCGTTCGCTAGCCATAGCAATGCAGTGCTACTATTTGCAATGATAAGTGTTGAGAATGAGCCAGAGAAGGCGTTGGATGCATACCTTTCTGTTCCACGAGCCATACTAAATAAAAGTCCGGATTCATTGAATAATGTTGCCTTTATTCTATACCAGAAAGGAGAGCTTGATTCTGCGGAACGATATATTAATGCGGCTCTTAAAGCAGATCCAAGTAACGAGTCATATTTGGATACTAAGGCTTTGATTGAAAAAAACTCTGAAATTTAAGCGCATTGTTACGCTTCTAAAGCTGTTGTTTTTAATTATCTAGCGCAGTAGCAAATGACGAGCAAGCTTGAGTTTGATTCTCTGTAAGGGGCCATCGTTGCCGAATGAGAGACGAGTAATTTTTAATTTGTTGTGGTATGCGTCGAAATGCAGAGCTTGTGGTGCAGTTACTACCGGACCTCTTTTTAACAGTATCTTTAATGTATTCGTACCAATTACGCCCGAGCATAGCTTAACTGCGAATGGAGTAGAAGGGCCCCGTTGCTCTTTGAAATTTGCTCGAGATGAGTCTACCAAGTAATTCTTTTGAAGCATCAGAGGACTAAGTCCCAGTAAAAAGCGGATAGCTTTATCTTCAATGTTTTTCGCTTTTTTAAAACCAAAGTAGTCTTTGAACAGCATACTGTCAGGTGTAAAACATAGAAATGAAACTCCCATGCCTAACGGAGCAGCGGTGAGTGCAGGGATACCAAGTGATTGACACAATGTAAAAATAACTTCTCTGACTTCAAGAACAAAAAAGTCGAGACCATCAATATAGACATCGGCATTTAGCAAGAATTCGTTGCAGTTTTCTTTATTAATGCCGTCACTGAATTTCTCGATATTGCACGCTGGGTTTATGTCTAAAAG
This sequence comes from Alteromonas sp. 4NS20-0143, assembly GCF_057542855.1. NCBI lineage: Bacteria > Pseudomonadati > Pseudomonadota > Gammaproteobacteria > Alteromonadales > Alteromonadaceae > Alteromonas > Alteromonas sp. 4NS20-0143. The sequence continues at coordinate 180,696 of NZ_BAAJLR010000003.1, read as the reverse complement.
TGTTCTTTCTAATACGTCTAACTTTTTTTCATTTTGCGAGCTTAGAAAACAGCCTGCTTGCCTGTTCATATTATGTATTTCAAAAGAATCAAAATCAGACAAGCTAAAGTTTTGAATGCCCATGCGAGCCAATGTTACAGCATGTTCGAATCCCACTCCTCCACAGCCAGCAATAGCTACTTTTTTCTTACTGAGGATTCGTTGTTCATCTTCTGTAACCCATCCGATATTTCTGGAGAAGGCTGAGTCATATTCGAACATGTAATATCCTTAATTAATCTACTGAGTTTCTGATGTTTTCTAACATAACTAAAAAACCAGGCCGTAAGCTCTTATAGAATAACTTTGGGTTTATATAGAAAGGAGCGCGCTTACCGTGATACTCAATCACAGGCCCAATTTGTTCAAAGTTAATGCCTATTAGTTTCATGCTTCTCGCAAGTCTTGGCTCCATCATCACGTAACTGTGGCTAATATTTTCATTTAATATTACTGCTGCGGCCGTGAAATACAATCCTACAGCGATAAATGGAAAACATCTTAATTCATTTTCTGAATAGGTATACTGATTGATAACACCAACCGCTGCTCCTGAAAATTTATCCATTTGACGCTTTCGAAATTCGAGGGGCACCGCTAGCCTAGAAATTTCACAAACTTCATTTCTTGGAAAGTTGGTCGGATTCAGGGTTTTATGAGTAATTGAGTTTAAGCAGAACTTTTCAATGGGCAGCATTTGTGATGATGTTTGCGGCTTAACGAGCCTAACTGTTCCAGCGAAGTGCTTAGACTTTTTATGCCGAATTAGACAAGGAGAGGAGTACTCATCAAATTCATCTGTCTCAAGTTTATTCTCACGGGGTGCCTCGAAGTTTAGCTCTTCGCAGTAAACCCTGTGTCTGATGTTGTAACTTTCTTGCCTTGAAGTGTTCGCTCTGGCAATTACAGGTTCCAAAAACTCTGAAAAGTGAGTTGATATGAATTTGGCTTCTTGTAGTTTTTCATAGCCCGACAGTGCCTTTCCCAGCTTACTGCGGGCTCCCACTAATTGCTTTACTTTTGCTATTATTGTTTTTTTCGTCACTGAATTTTTTCTCGAGCAGAATTCTTTTCTTCTCACCAGTTTAGCAAAGGTTTTATATAAAATATCTTAACCTTTTATATTAATTTCCGACTATTTTAAACTTTGCGATAGCTATATATTCATAAAGTGCTCTTCTAATTCTTTCTAACGCCATAGGTGATGGAATAGCTAGATATAGCTCTAAATTGCCTGAACTGTGAAAGTCCACTTGAGAAATTATAGGATTTAATCCCGTTCTCTCCATCATGGCTTTTAACCTGAAGCTATGTGTAGCGCTAGTAACTGAAATTACGTTATGTCCTTCATATCGCCTTGCGAGCGCAATTACCTCTGAATAGGTTGAATAACCATTAGGTATTATAGTGATTTTGTCTGATGATACACCGAGTCTTACCAGCATTTCTGCTGATTTTTCAGCAAAATTTATGTCTTCGTCTGCGAGAAAGTTTCCGCCGGTCACGGCAATTGGAAGATTTAGATCAGCTGAAAGAAATTTAGCCTTAATCATTCTTTGCATCGAACATTCATGCCATTTTGATACTTCAGGTTGGTCTCCACTTGTTTGGTAATAACACGCTGGAACATGAATAACTGATGCAGTCTCTAGCGAACGCCCATCATCATGTAGTTGATACTCTAAAGGATATAGAAGCAGGTTGGCGAACCATGGCTGAGATAAAACGCTTATCAAAACAAAGTTCGAGATCAATAATATTTTAGCAATCGCCAGCCTCCCCCTTTTCAAAAAGGCATAGGTAGAAAAAGTCACGAGAAGGAAAATACTTAGGGGGGAGATTAAGAAAAAGATGATATCACGAAAAACAATCATTTTGCTTTATAGGCCTAGGTGCTTTAGTCTTGGTTTATTGAGTCTCAATTTTGAAGCTATCATGAATTCTCCTCGCCTTCTTCCCTTATTAATACTTTTCTTATTGTTTTTTTCTGCAGCGACTATGTCTTGGTTGACAAGCGCTGCAGAATTTCCTGTCGTAGTAAATAAAGTGTCGAACAGCACCCTCGCTATTGCCATAGAGGCGCCCATCAAATACTCGACTCCAAAAATACAAGGCACAGGTTTTGTAGTAGGAGATGGCAGCTACGCTATCACAAATTATCATGTTGTATCTGACGTATTAGATCCCTCTATAGTGGAGCATTTCGTTGTATTAAGTGGAAGAGGAACCAAAGTTAGAAAGATAAAAGCGACGCTAGAAAAAATTGACCCTCAGCACGATCTTGCACTACTTAAATTAGATGAAAAATTGACAGCCGTTCATTTATCAACCGAGGCTCTTTTACCGCCTGGGAGTGAGGTCGCATTTACTGGGTTCCCGATTGGTGCAATTCTTGGTTTATATCCTGCAACCCATAGAGGTTATATATCGGCAATTACTCCCGATGCCATACCGGCTCATAATTCAAACCAATTAACGTCGCGTATGTTGGCTAGAATAGAAAACCCAAGTTTAATTTATCAATTAGATGCTGTTGCTTATCCTGGTAATAGTGGGAGCCCAGTTTATGACCCCGCTACCGGCAATATAATAGGTGTGATAAATAAAGTGTTAGTAAAAGACACAAAGGAAAGTGCACTTTCTGCGCCGACAGGTATATCATATGCCATACCAGTGAGGCATGTACTAAACCTCATGTCGAAAGAATAGTAAAACGCTAAGTGTCAAATTAGTTTACAACGATATCGGAACAAGAGCGTAAGCTCATGAATTCAAATATATTTATTTTAGGTGCACTTTTTGCATGTTAGATTTAAAGTTTCGTGTTAATCACGGCAAGAATTTGGAGTAAGAGTGTGAATAATCAGGATAAGAATAGTCGCCGCAAGTTTATTAAGGCTTCTGGAGCAATTGCAGGTGTAACAATCATCCCGTCAAAGTCGGTATGGGGGGCGTGCAATGCATCAGGTGTTTCAGGTGGTTCTCAAGCACTAGAAAACGTTTGTCGTGTTTCGCCTGAAGAGGATCCTTCAACCAATGTAAGCCCAACAGGATTCAGTGCAGCGCAATTCAATACTGTATTTACTTCTATGAATTCAAACCGCACGCCAATTCCAGATGCAAAAGCACGAGGGATCATTGGCGGCATGTTTACTAAAACTACATGGCTAGATGAAGACTATTCAGTGACTTCGCCGGTGCACTATGAATTTCCAATTTTTCGTTACGATGGCGCGTTCAAAATCACGAACATTGTGGGCTGGAACGGCAGTTTGATGTCCACAGAATTAAAGGGCGATCTGAAAAAGCTAGACGGCGCAAAAAACGCTAATGTTTCAAAAGTGTCTGAATCTACATTAAAAGCGCAATTTGATGCTAGCAAGTTTTGGCACATGGGCGAGCTATTTGCTGTTCGCTCTAAGTTGGAAGATTTAGCTGACATCGATTTGGTTTACGTGTCGGGTGTCGGAGCTGACGGTAAAGCAAACACTTCATCTATTAATGTGCTCGATGAGCTCAAAAACGGTTCTGGCGTTGCGCTAAACGTGGCAGCGCTTTACCTTAATCTCAAAGCGGGCTTCTGTAACGGAATACCTGCTGGTTATAATGAAAGAACTTATTGCGAACATTTGCTTTCGGTAGTATTAGAAAATGTCACTGACGCTGGTTTTGCGAGTGACTTAACGGCCAAGATAGCTGGGTTGTTTGGTAACCCTTTAAGTATTAAGGCTTCAGCGCTTCTAAAAGTGAATTAAAATGCTGGATTCCGAAAGCTCGGAGGCGTTCACAGTATTTGAAGATGGTTCGGGAATAGCACTGCTGAAAAGCGATTACTCATCGGTAGTGCTTGTTACCTCAGCCATAGAAAAAGAATTTCCTAATTTACATCGCCTTTTGTCGTCTGATGAGCCATCTAGGTGTAAAATAAAAAGCGAACTGGTGGCTCAAGGATTTTTTAGCGTTGACTATAGCTATTGATAGCGGGCCCTATACATTTTCTATTAAAGGCCTTTCTGCTCCTGTTGTTTCTGAACTTAGTCATCTTTACTTAGAGAGATTAACGCTGGAGACAGATGGATTTTATGATTTCTCCCTTTCCATCGAAAACACGTCGCCGTTGCGCCGTTTCTTTCGTCGCCAGCGCATTATTAGCGTTGAAGGCGTAAAGCCCTTTAACCCTATTTCAGATCAGCACCTCCTCCCTTCGATTGAGTGGGCTATGAACTGGGCTGTAGCGGCATATCAGCATACTAAGCTAAGCTTGCATTCATCCGTTGTTGTAAAGAATGGTAAGGCTATTTTATTCCCTGCCTCATCGGGGTCTGGAAAATCAACTCTTGCTACTTATTTAGGCTACTCTGGTTGGCAAATGTTTTCTGACGAAATGGCATTGATAGACCCAAACACATTGCAGGTGTCTCCTTTGTACAGGCCAGCGTCTTTGAAAAATAAATCAATTGATGTGATAAGTACATTATGTGAAAACGTCAATTTATCGAATATAACGCGTGGGACTCACAAGGGCGATATTGCACACGCCAGACTATATACTTGTGAGCAATTTAGACACTTTGTACCATCAAAGCCTCAATTTGTGGTTTTTCCTCGCTATGTCCCTCATAAAGAAACAACAATTAGAATGATGTCCAGTGTAGAGACTTTTGCCATGCTGCTCCGAAATGCTTTTAATTATAATATTATGGGCAAACAGGGTTTTTCAGCACTCAGTGAAATATCATCATCGTGCCAAGCTATGCAGATTGAGTATAGTGACGCACACGATTTAGATGACTATTTGAGTGGGTTGGTTGAGTAGTATGCTAAGCCAAAAGCAATTTTTAAATGCATACTGTTACTTAAAAGGCTTTGATGATTTTGATGCTAACAAATGGAACTCGTTTGTTCGCGTGCTGCGAGAAAATTCTCTTGTAGCGTCGTTTTATCATCGTTTAGAGCGAAGCAATCAACTCTACTGTATTCCTGAATATTGTGAAGACATGTTTTTGTCTGCTATCAACTTTGCCAATGCGCAGGTCATTCAAACAGAAGTGCAGGGTAAGAAGCTAATTCATCTATTTGATGCGATAGATATCCCGTTTGTTTTCTTAAAAGGCGCTGCATACATTCTTGGTAGCAAGAGAAATAGTATGGGTCGGTTGATGACCGATATCGATATTTGTGTTGAAAAAGAGAATATTGATAAGGCGGAGGAGGCTCTGTTAGTTGCTGGTTGGTCCTTTAAAAATATGGACGAGCATGATGATAAGTATTACCGCGAATGGTCACATGAAATACCGCCTTTGAAACATGATAACGAAGGTGTTGTTCTTGATGTTCATCATACGTTGATCCCTCCGATAAAAGGACGATTATTAGATATCCATGCGTTGATACATAGCAGTGAATCTGAGAGTGAGTTTTCTTCCACCATTCCCTCGAGGGCTTGGCTCGTTCTGCACTCGGCCCTTCATCTTATTTTAAATGAAGATGTAAAAAATGGCTTGCGTGATTTAACCGACATTTTCGTGCTGCTTTATGGCGAAGGAAGCGAGAGTGAAAACGTCGCTGAAACAGAGGCACTGTTTATCAAAGAAGGTTTCGAACAAGAATGGATAGTTTTGTCATTATTGTTAGACGACTTTTTTAATACCGAAATCGGTTCTGAGCACGCATCTGCTAATTTGTCGCTTTACATCCGTATGAGACACTTTATTCTTAGAAAAGCTATAGTGCCAAATTCCTTATTTATTCAAAATGATGGAAGATGGCTATGGGACAGCGTCAATTATGTTTTAGGTTACTGCTCAAAAATGCCACTTCATATTCTTTTTAAGCAAGTAACTTATAAAACGTATCGCAATTTAGTTAAGCTTGCTTTCGGAGAGTACTTCTTCAGAAAGCCCAAACCTAAAAGAAATGGACTATGAAAATTCTTGTCACCGGCGCTGCAGGCTTCATTGGCGCAGCAGTATCACAGTATCTTATTAATCGGGGTGACCATGTTGTCGGGATTGACAATATTAACGACTATTATGATGTTAACCTGAAACACGCTCGCTTAGCACATATCAAGGCTTCGCATGCGGCGTCACTTTTCACGTTTATCGAGATGGGTGTAGAAGAGCGGGACAAAATGACCGCGCTATTTGAAGAGCATAAATTCGACCGTGTTGTGCATTTAGCGGCGCAGGCTGGCGTTCGATATTCACTTGAAAACCCCAATGCGTATGTAGACTCAAACATTGTTGGGTTTGTGAATATTCTTGAAGGGTGTCGACACAATAACGTGGGTCATTTAGTGTATGCCTCATCTAGCTCTGTATACGGCGCTAATGAAACTATGCCGTTCTCAGAGCAGCATAATGTAGACCATCAAGTTAGCCTTTATGCAGCATCGAAGAAAGCCAATGAGCTTATGGCGCACACTTACAGTCACTTGTATAACTTGCCCACCACAGGCTTACGCTTTTTCACCGTATACGGGCCTTGGGGCCGACCTGACATGGCGCTGTTTAAATTTACGAAAAAGATTTTAGAAGGCGACACTATTCAAGTGTACAACTTCGGTAATCACCGCCGTGATTTCACTTATATTGATGATATCGTTGAAGGTGTTATAAAGTCCCTTGATAACGTGGCATCGCCAAATGAGCAGTGGGATGGCAAGCAACCCGATCCAAGCACCAGTAAGGCCCCTTATAAGGTCTACAATATTGGTGCTCAAACGCCAGTGCATCTGCTTCGGTTCATTGAAACCCTAGAAGAAGCATTAGGTGTAGAGGCTAAAAAAGAGCTGTTACCTATGCAGCCTGGCGATGTGCCAGACACCTACGCCGACGTGTCTTCCTTAGTGGCTGACACTGGCTACCAGCCAAAAACGAATATCGACAAAGGTGTGAAAGCGTTTGTTGATTGGTATCGAGATTTTTACAACATCTAAGCTTGCAGTTGTTGTAGATGGCCAAGCGAATCGACTCTCGCAACAGTGCTGAGTCGATTCAGTCGCTTAGCGTTTATTAGTGCGTTCAGCAGCAGTTAAAACACCGTGTTCTTTTGCCCAGTTTCCCCTTGGCCGCTGCTCCTCCCATTTGTTTGAATATATCCCGCGTATTTTTTCGGCAAAAACTCACGGGTTGTAGAATACCCAAGGTCGAAAAGGGTATTTTTTATCTCTGGCGTTAGCGAAAAATCCACCGCTGAAATTTCGCCTGTATTCACCACAACAGTGTTGTGCCAATAACGGGCGTTTACATATTCCCGAGACATTGCCGTCATAAACGTTCTGATAAGCATGCCCACATACTGGGGCAGCTGTAATACATTCTTTTTAATTATTCTGCGTTTTTGCATGGTGCTTTGTAGGCGAAAACATACTGATGGTGTGCCGTCACCCTGCCAATCTTCAAATAGTGCGTCCTCTGATAGGATGGCGCCGTCTACCAGCAAGTACTCTTTGAACGGCTTAAATGAGAATATTAGGGGAATAGACATAGAATATCTCACCGCTTCAGACACTTTCATGTCTGGCGTAGTTGCCCGATTAAACAGCACTGGCCCACCACCATTCACATCGGTCGCTAATATATTCAAGGCCATTGGCATATCTGAAAACGTTGCGCCTTCTAGTTGCTCATCAATCCACTGCTGGAATACATCTCCCGACGACAAACCGCCTTCTCGAAGTAATCTGAACAGGCTGAAAGCAGTAAACTGCTTAAAGTCAGTGTTAAGCGCTAGCTCGCGCATTTGCTCAACGGAATAACCCTTGGCAAATAATGACGCAACAATAGAGCCGCCAGATACCCCAACAAGGGTGGAAAATTCGATGTTCATGTCTTGCAGCGCTTTAATGATGCCAATATGTGCACTAAGGCGAGTTCCTCCGCCTGAAAAGATAGGAACAATACGCGTATTGGGTACAGATTCTATTGGCATGCTTTTCTCATAGTTATTGCGTGCAGCGATAGGTTTATAGAGTATTTAATGCATAAAGTAATCATAGTGTAGAGACGATAAATCACCACTTATATTTTGAGTTTTTTTATGATTAGCCTTTGCTTTACAAAGAAAAAACGGGTGCTAAAAAGCACCCGTTTGTCATAGTGCATCAGTAGTATTATGACTGCGCCAGTTTTGCTTTCATTTCACGTCTTTTAGCATGCAGTAGAGGCTCAGTGTAACCCGATGGTTGCTCCTTACCCTTAAATATTAGGTCGCTAGCGGCCTGAAACCCAATGGAGTTTTCCAAGTCTGGCGTCATTGGAATGTATTCAGCATCGCTGGCATTTTGTTCATCTACCAACACAGCCATGCGTGACAGCGATTCTTTAACCTGGTCAACGCTTACAATGCCGTGCTCTAACCAATTGGCAATGTGCTGCGAAGAAATACGCAGTGTGGCTCTGTCTTCCATTAAACCTACATCATTAATATCAGGTACTTTCGAGCACCCTACACCTTGGTGCACCCAGCGAACAACGTAGCCTAAAATGCCCTGAACATTGTTATCTATCTCACGTTTGATACCGTCACGGGTAAGGCTTGAAGTGTCTTCTAAAAGCGGGATAGTGAGAATGTCGTTTAAACCGTCGAAGTTTTCATCTAACTGCTTTTGCACGTCAAACACGTTCACATCGTGATAGTGAAGGGCATGCAGTGTAGCTGCAGTAGGAGAGGGTACCCATGCGGTGTTCGCGCCAGCCTTCAAGTGTCCAATCTTCGCGTCCATCATGTTTTGCATTTCATCAGGGGTTGGCCACATGCCTTTCCCTATCTGGGCTTTGCCAGACAATCCACAGCGTAAACCAACCGCCACATTTGCGGTTTCGTAGGCTTTAATCCACGACATTGCTTTTAACGAGGCTTTTTCTGCAAACGGGCCGGCCAACATAGAAGTATGAATTTCATCGCCGGTACGATCTAAAAAGCCGGTATTGATAAATACTACGCGCGATTGTGCTTCAGCAATGCAGGCTTGAAGGTTAACGCTGGTTCTGCGCTCTTCATCCATAATGCCCACTTTAAGCGTATTACGCGGTACATCGATAATCTCTTCAATACGTTCAAACAAGACATTGGAAAATGCCACTTCTTCGGGCCCGTGCATTTTAGGTTTAACGATATAAACGCTGCCTTCACGACTATTTGTATAATCGCTGTTGCCGAGTAAGTCGTGCTTTGCGATGAGAGAAGTGATGAGTCCGTCCATTATTCCTTCAGGCACTTCTTCGCCATCAAACAGCATGGCGTTGTTTGTCATTAAGTGACCTACGTTACGAACGAACATCAAGCTTCTACCTGATAGCACAAGCTCGTTTTGTGACGTCGTTTTTTCTGATGGTACGTGCTTTGACGGGTGATAGGCACGGTCACTATGCATAGCGCGCACAATGTTTTTGCCGCCCTTTGTCATCTCAATGCGCAAACTGCCTTTCATTAGCCCAAGCCAGTTGCTGTAAACTAATGTTTTGTCCTCAGCATCTACTGCCGCAACTGAATCTTCACAATCCATAATGGTGGTGAGTGCAGCTTCAACGAGAACGTCTTTTACGTTGGCTGAGTCACTTTCACCAATAGGATGGGTGGGGTCTATTTGAATTTCAAAGTGCAGGCCGTTGTGCGCAAACAATAGTGCAGAGGGTGCGCTTATATCACCTTGGTAACCTTGCCACTGCTCGGTATTGGCAAGCGTAGTCACATCGCCATCGGTAAGTTGGACCGACAGCTTCCCCGTCTCTATTTTGTATTTTACAGCATTTGCATGACTGCCTTTTGCAAGGGGGATCATGCTGTCTAGGTAAGCTTTGGCTTTTTCTACCACTTTAGCGCCGCGAACTGGGTTATACGCTTTGCCAGGTTCAGCGCCATTTTCTGTCCCGATAACATCGGTGCCATATAACGCGTCATAAAGGCTACCCCAACGCGCGTTAACCGCATTGAGCGCATAACGTGCGTTGTTGATAGGTACAACAAGCTGAGGCCCTGCCATGGTGGCAATTTCAGGATCCACATTTGTGGTAGCCGCCGCAACATTACTAGGTTGCTCTACTAGGTAACCGATTTTCTTTAAAAAAGCGGTATATTCGCTACCCGGGGCGGGGTTTCCTGCTTTATGGTAATCATCGATAGCGCGCTGCAGCTGTTCACGCTTTTCAAGTAGTGCGCGATTTTGGGGAATGAATTCTGCAAAGAGGGCTTCAGCGCCTTTCCAAAATGATTCTGGCTGAACTTTTGTGCCTGGGATGGCCTGATCGTTAATAAAGCTATCAAGTTGCGCTGCAACCTGAAGTCGACCGTGCGTGATATATCCTTGCATAACTACCTCTATACATTGTGTTACTAGGAAATGTTTTACTTGGTAAGCATGTACTACGTGCTCACTGTACTTTTAGTAAAGTACATTTTAGTAAAGTACGTTTTAGTAAAGTCTTAGCCTAGTGTAGTGCGTATAGAGATAGTTTTTTAATTTATGGTTTGTATTGCTGTCATAATTTTTGTGAATGTTAGTGTTTCCAGTATAGTAATTTGCAACTAAACAGCATTCATTTCACTCGCAACATCACTGATTAATCGGCGTAGCCAAATATGACCTGCGTCGTGATGAAGTAGTGCGCTCCATGCCATTTTCAGCGCAATAGGAGGAATATCAAACGGAGGCTCTTTTATAACCACGTCAGGATCGTGTTTGAAAAGCTTCGCTGCTTTACTGGGCAACGTTGCAATAAGCTTTTGTTTTTTCGCTATTTGAAGCGCCGCATGATAATGGCGTGTAAATACACGAATGGCCCGTTGCTTTCCTATTTTTGTGAGCTCTGCGTCTACCCAACCAAGCTTTTGAACTTCATTTGGGTCGATACCAACGCCCACGCCAAAACCTGTCTTACTTACCCAAATGTGTTGTGCGTTAATGTAACTTTCTAAGTCACATTTTTGCACTAAAGGATGGTCGGCGCTCATTACGCAGCTAAAGGTGTCATACCACACCACCTTTTGATGAAACGAAAGGGGGAGTTCGTCAAAGCGGTTTATCGCCATGTCTACCTTGCCTTGCTCTACATCGTGAAATGTCACGTCACTGGGTGTAATCAAATCTAAAGTAATATTTGGCGCCAGTTCGGCTAAGCGTCCAACAAGTTCAAGCAATAGCGTACTTTCGGCATAATCACTAGTCATGATACGAAAGGTTCTCTCGCTGGTGAGCGGATCAAATTCGGTTTCTGGCTGAATGGAACTTTCTAACCGGCCGAGCACGTCGCGAATAATAGGCTGAAGTTCTAATGCGCGTTTAGTGGGGGTCATACCGTCGCTTGTTCGCACTAAAAGAGGATCTTTAAATAAGTCGCGAAGACGCTTTAAGCCGTTACTCATGGCCGGCTGTGTAATGCTCAATTGGTTTGCCGCTTTTGTTACGCTGCCCTCTCGTAGTAAGACATCTAAATAAACCAATAGATTAAGATCGACCTTCGCTATATTCATTGCTGTAATGCTCTTTCTGAAGATGATTAAAGAAGTGTATTGTAAAGCGTTTTGTGTCTGTTGTCAGATAAGCGTTTAGTCTTAATTAAAATTTGACTGCTTACTTTAAGTTCATGATTCTAATTGTTTAATTAGCATAGCTCGTAAAACGAGCAAGGTTATTCAGTTTTTTAATGATGAAATTAGCAAGATATAACATAAATATTATGAATAACTATAAAAAAGGGCACCCGAAGGTGCCCAGTAAAGGAAAGGTTGGGAACTTTCCGTTAAACGTCGAATTGGTTCATTGTGTTGTCATCACCTGATGCTTTAAGCGCTGCATCACCAGAGAAGTACTCTTTATGCGTATCGCCTAAATCTGAACCTGCCATTGCTTGGTGTTTAACACACGCTAAACCTTGGCGAATTTCTTGGCGTTGAACACCGCGTACATAAGCAAGCATACCCTCTTCACCGAAGTACCCTTTAGCTAGGTTGTCAGTTGACAACGCCGTGGTGTGGTAAGTCGGAAGCGTGATTAGGTGATGGAAAATACCGGCTTCGCGAGCAGCGTCTGCTTGGAAGCTCTTAATTTTCTCATCAGCTGCAGCAGCAAGTTCTGTGTCGTCGTACTCTACTGCCATTAAGCCTGCACGGTTATAAGCAGAAACGTCTTTACCTTCTTCACTCCACGCGTCGAACACTTGCTGGCGGAAGTTAAGCGTCCAGTTGAACGATGGTGAGTTGTTGTAAACCAGTTTCGCGTTAGGTACTTGCTCACGGATAGCGTTAACCATTTCCGCAATTTGACCCACGTGAGGTTTTTCAGTTTCAATCCAAAGAAGATCTGCACCGTGTTGAAGTGATGTAACACAGTCAAGAACAACGCGGTCGAAACCTGAGCCGTCTTTAAATCTGAACAACCCATTTGGTAAACGCTCTGGCTTAACAAGCTTCCCGCCTTGCTTAAGGATAAGGTCGCCTTCATTAACATCGTCAGCGCCGCCAACATCGCTAGTTTTAAGGAACGCATTGTACTGAGCCGCAAGGTCACCTTCAGACTGAGATACCGGTATTTTTTGTGTAAGGCCAGCACCTAATGAATCGGTACGAGCAACAATAACACCGTCGTCTACACCTAGTTCAAGAAACGCGTAACGTACCGCGTTAATTTTCGCTAAGAAGTCTTCATGAGGAACGGTAACTTTACCGTCTTGGTGACCACATTGTTTAGCGTCTGATACTTGGTTTTCAATTTGAATACAGCATGCACCAGCTTCAATCATTTGCTTGGCAAGCAAATAAGTCGCTTCTTCGTTACCAAAGCCCGCATCGATATCTGCAATAATTGGAACGATGTGGGTTTCATAGTTTTCAATTTCTGCTTGAATGGCTGCAACGTCGCCGCCTTTCGCTTTTGCATCATCAAGTTTATGGAAAAGGTCGCCTAATTCACGAGCGTCGGCCTGACGAAGAAATGTGTATAGCTCTTCGATAAGTGATGAAACCGATGTTTTTTCATGCATTGATTGGTCTGGAAGAGGACCGAATTCTGAGCGAAGAGCCGCTACCATCCAGCCTGACAAGTATAAGTAGCTTTTGCTTGTAGTACCCTGATGCTTTTTAACAGACAACATTTTTTGTTGACCAACGAAGCCGTGCCAGCAGCCTAACGACTGAGTGTACTGCGAAGAATCTGCATCGTAGTCTGCCATATCTTGACGCATGATGGCCGCTGTATAGCGAGCGATGTCCAAACCGGTCTTGAAACGGTTCTGAAGCTTCATGCGAGCGGCGAATTCTGGATTAATACCTTCCCATGCGCCTTTTTGTGATGCTTTTAAAGTTGCGAAGTTATCAATATCTTGTTGGTATTGCGACATGAGCGTCTCTCCCGTCTATGATTATATTTTTACGTTAACGCGTTTTTTATGTAGCTTGCTTTTCGTTCGTAACTATTCAGCTGTAGGGCGTTTCCGTGAGTTCCATTTCATCCTAGTGTGGTTATCGGAATAATAGAAATATATATTTTGCATTGCCGTCATTTATCTTGTGAATGTAATGGTGTTGAAAATCATCTGGCTATATAAGAATGGTTAGGACAAATGTCCGACTGAATTGAAATCGGTTTTGGGTTTGATATTGGCTTTAGGACAGGCTTTAAGAACAAGCTATGACTATTTTGAGCGTGGCAGCGATACAATGTGTCATAGAGCTAAAATTCTATGCGGCGGGGTGACGAGACCCTAGTTATCCATCTCCAATAAAATAGGAAGATTCTGCCATTTACGGCTATATTTAAAAGGTAGTGGATAAGACTTCATCTAAAAGGGCTAACAACTCTGCCCAAAAGTGGACGGGAAAATCGACTAGCAAGTTCACTCATATGGCGGATGGTGCACCAAATATTCATTACTTGGGGTAAGTAGCTTTAATTGGTCTTACTTTGGTTATCACATCGGATATTACATTGGGGAGGAATTGGAGATTGCATTAGATGGTGCATTAGAGAGTGCGTTAGGGCTTAGACTTTAGTGCAAATCTATTCATACCAGTCGTTAAGGCTGATAGTCTAGCCCGTCACGCTGTAACATTGATAACGAGTGCGTTGGTTTCATTGCCCTCTGAATACTAAACAAAAGTGAGTAGTATGAGTAAAAGTGTATTGTCGTCTGTCGACCAAAGAACCAAGTTAGTTGGTGAAAATAGGTTGGAACTACTGATGTTCCAGCTAGGTACACGTCATATTTTTGCTATGAATGTATTTAAAATCAAAGAAGTTATCGATATGCCTAAGCTCAATGCGATGCCGGGCTCCCACGATAATTTACGAGGCGTGATGAATTATAGAGGCAGTGCGATCCCGGTTATCGATCTGCGCCAATCGATTAAAATGCGTGGTGTTGCCACGGACGAAACTGCCAGAAACGTCATCATTACCGAGTATAATCGCAGTGTTCAGGGTTTTATCATTGGTCAAGTCAGAAGCATTGTTAACACCTCGTGGGATACCATTCAGCCGCCTCCTAGCGGAATGGGTAAGTCGAACTATTTAACCGCCATAACGCAAGTGAATGTTGAAGGTAAAACCGAGCTGGTAGAAATCATCGATGTTGAAAAAGTGCTTGCTGAAATCATTGACTACGATATTTCAATTTCTGAAGAGATTCTCGACACTGACATTGTGAACCACTTTATTGATAAAAAAGTGCTCATTGTGGATGACTCCAGTACGGCAAGAAAACAAATAAGCGATACCCTCAAACAATTGGGTATTACTATTATAGAGCGCAAAAACGGTGCACAAGCACTGGCATTGTTAAAGCAATGGGCTGATGAGGGTAAAAACCCCTGTGACGAAATTTTGCTTATGTTCACTGACGCCGAAATGCCAGAAATGGATGGCTACCGCTTAACTGCTGAGGTTCGTAGCGATCCAAGAATGAGTAAATTGTTTATTGCGCTTAATACATCATTAAGCGGCAGTTTTAATGATGCAATGGTAGAAAAAGTAGGTTGTGACCGTTTCATCTCTAAATTTCAGCCCGATATGCTGGTAGATGTTGCCCAGCAACGTATGCGCGAGTATCTATCGGAGCAAAAACAGTAGAGCACCTCCATGATAGATAGACAGGCTCTGCGCTTAAGCACGTGATCTCAGAGAAGACCCTGCAACACGAGCTGATTAAAATTCAATTCTATGAGCTAACCATACACGCTAGCGCTAAAAATTTGTGCCAGCTTCTGCCTTTGTGCTTATTTTATCCTCACTTCATCGCCCCTACGACCTTTTAGTTTTGTTGTTGGGGTGAGTCTGCTTTACAATTGTATAAAGAAAAGCAATGCCTTATTAGTACACGCACTTGTAAACACATACTCCTCTAAATAAATATCGTTTAAAAGAGGGTATCTTTAAATTAATAAACAATGACTTATACATGACGGCGCTTTAGTTAAAGCCTCACTTGTCGTTGTATTATAGTGATTAAAGTGCAACAAGCGCCAAGACGATCAGGCGTGAACAATGATTTCTAAAACAATGATTTCTAAATACATTACTTAGCAGTATGCGCCGTTTCGTTTTGCTAAACACATTGCGCATGTTATTACCCAGGGAAGTTCAACATGGTTAAACACGTATTACGTGCCTCATTAGTAAGCAGTTTGTCTGTCGCATTCATTGCAGGCTGTACAATGACTGAAAGTGTCGATAACGCTCAACAAGTCGCACCAACAAACGCGCCGAAAAATATCATCATGGTTGTTGCAGATGGAATGGGACCCGCCTATACCACCGCCTATCGCAATTATGTCGATAATGCTGCTACGCCTGAAATTGAGAGCGTGGTTTTCGATGACATTCTTCTCGGCAACGCTTCGACGTATCCTGCTAAAGTATCTGGTTACGTGACCGATTCTGCCGCCGCGGCCACCGCACTTGCAACTGGCGTGAAGTCATATAATGGCGCTATTGGCGTTGACGTTGATAAAAAGCCTGTTAATTCTGTTATGCACTATGCAAAATCAAAGGGCATGAGGACTGGGCTGGCCGTTACTTCGCAGATTGTTCACGCCACGCCTGCCTCTTACATCGCACACAATGAAAGCCGCAAAAACTACAACGAAATAGCCGACGATTTTTTCGATATTCGCGTAAATGGCGAGCCTGTCGCTGACGTAATGCTTGGCGGTGGAACAGCTTATTTTAAGCGAGAAGACAGAAACCTGTTATCGCAATTTGTTGATGAAGGCTATGAATACGCAGACTCTTACGAAGGCTTGTCATCCATTCCAGCGGGAAGCGATGTTATTGGTTTATTCGCTCCTGTCGCCCTTCCGGCGGTGCTAGACGATAACCGCAAAGATCGCCTTGCGTATCTTACTGAACATGCCATCAAGCACCTTGAAAATGATAAGGGGTACTTCTTATTAGTTGAAGCTAGCCAAGTAGATTGGGCTGGTCATGCTAATGATGTGGGGTCTGCCATGGCAGAAATGCACGATTTAGCTCAAACCATGGAGTATCTGCGTGAGTATGTAGACACGCACCCAGACACATTGGTAGTGCTTACCGCTGACCATAGCACGGGTGGCTTGGCCATTGGTGCTGGTGGCGATTACCGCTGGAGCCCAGAGTATCTTCATAATATGTCCGCTTCTGCACGCACTATAGCCGCGACTATGGTTGATGAAGACATGCCGGGCGAATACGCTGCAAAACAATTAGGCCTGTCGCTTACCAGCGAAGAACTCGCTATGTTAGATAGTGTTTCAAATCAAGATGAAGAAACCCGATACGCTGCAGTAAAAACTTTTTTAGATATTAAAACAAACACAGGATGGACTACCACAGGTCATACCGGTGTTGATGTTGAAGTGTTTGCATTTGGTGCAGGTGCCACGTCGTTTACCGGGCAAATAGACAACACGGATATTGCCAAAACTATATTTACCTTGTTAGACGGTAGCTCTTTAAACAAATAGTTTATTGAGGTAGATACTCAACGCGGGTTTGAGGCTTTATGAGGTATTAGCACGTTGAGTGCGCCATAAATGTAACTGGGTGGAGAAATTGATTTGATGAACTATGACATGCGAGCGCTACTTCAAGATATTTATGACGAGGTAGAGCCCATGCTGGGTATGGGTAAGGTGGCTGATTATATTCCTGCCCTTGCAACCGTTAATCCACGTCAATTCGGCATTGCGATTTGCGATATTCAGGGCCAGATTACGTCGATTGGCGATGCCGGTGTGCCGTTTTCTATTCAAAGTATCTCGAAAGTGTTCAATTTGGTACTCGCTATTAATCACTATGGCGAGACCATGTGGGATCGGGTAGGTTGTGAGCCATCCGGATTGCCATTTAACTCACTAGTGCAGCTTGAGTACGAAAATGGGATGCCAAGAAATCCGTTCATCAATGCTGGTGCATTAGTAGTCAGCGACATGGTGCAGTCCCGTTTCGCTTCTCCCCATATCGCTATGCGGGACTTTGTTCGTCGTCTATCGTGTAACGGCGAAATTATGGTGAACAAGGTGGTGGCTGAGTCGGAATTTCAGCATCGCTCAAGAAATGCGGCAATGGCCTACTTAATGAAGGCTTACGGTAATTTTGAGAATGAAGTTGAAGATGTATTGCACAACTATTTTCATAATTGCGCTTTAGAGATGAGCTGTGAAGACTTGGCGCGCTCTATTAGTTTTCTTGCCAATAGAGGCATGTCAGCGTGTGCCAATGAGCAAGTGCTAACCCCTTATCAAACTAAGCAGGTTAATGCGTTGCTTGCCACTAGCGGTATGTACGATGAAGCAGGCAGCTTTGCTTTTAAAGTAGGCTTGCCAGGTAAAAGTGGGGTAGGTGGTGGTATTGTAGCTGTTGTTCCTGGGCGCTTTACCATTTGCGTATTTTCGCCAGCTCTTAACAGTGTCGGGAACTCTCAACTTGGCGTGGCCGCATTAACCTCGTTAAGTGAGCGAATTAACTGGTCTATTTATTAGCGCGTTAATTGGCTCGCGTTTTACGAACCTTGGTAGCGTCAATTTATCAATACCCTGTTAATTCCATGAAGCCAGCACCCTTATGGGTGCCGGTGACACTTACTCTTCCCTCATAATACGCAAATACGCTGTTATTCCACTGGCCAGATTTAAATGGCGACACAGTAATATCCACACCTTTACTAGGAATGGTTATTTGCCAAGTGGTGGGCACATCGCGTTCGTTGTTTAACGTAGCAATTTGTTCATTATCTAAAGTCATTATGCTGATTTCATTCAATGCTAGTGTTTCTTTATCTCCTGATGCCGTGATGTAAGAGGCTGTCGTATATATTTCATTGCCTCTATTTTTTGTATCTTTTGTACCGGCACCAGTGGCGTGCATACGAAACGCCATCAGCTTACTGCCGTTGTTTAAATGCAGTGAAAACCAGTCCCAACCCATGGCATTGCTGTTAGCAAGGTGGCTCGTCCATTCATGATCGTACCAGCCTAAACCCTTCACGTTAAACGCTGTGTTATTGATATCAATAGTACCGCTTGCGTCTATAAATGGCTGGCTGTAATAGTAGGAGCGAAGGCGTGCGTCTTCAGTTTTTTTACTGTAGCCCTTATCACCCTGTTTCACGAATGGGCCGTTGGCTGTGAGTGACAGAGCAATATCTACGTTGTTATTGATAGAGAATTGTAATGTTGCGGGAAAAGGGGAGTCGTTTTTTGATTGCCACGACCAGTCATCAATAACGGCGTTAAAAGGGGCTGGCTTAACAAAGGCGTTTCCTACGCCTCCAGCGGCTAAGCGCTCTTCAAAAAAGTGCTCGTGTTTTGAGTGTAATGACGCATGTCCCATCCACTGCTGTGGCGTAGACCATGAGCTTGCAATCTGAGTTTCTTTTTCGGTAGCAAATCGAAACAAAGTAAATTGTAGGCCGTATTCGTTTTTATCATCATCTTCTAATACAAAGGTTAGGTACCACCACTCAAGCTGATAATCAGGGTGGCTGCCATGATCCTTAGGGAAAGCTAAAGGAGTTGTTTTATTCACAGATTGAAACGAGCCGGTTGAAGAGTCGCTGCCACTGCCATCTTCAGACTTATTCTCAGAGCTATCTTCAGAGTTACTTTTTGATAGGTCTCCAAAGAAACGAGAAGGTGCTGGCGCATCTGAGCAAGCACTGCAGGTCAATACACAAACGGCCATTGCTACTTGAAAGAAAAATTTGAAGGGCTCGGCTCTCTTTGTGAGCGTAGGAAAAATCTCTGAGAGCAGGTTAAGCGTTGGTTTCATAGCGGTGCATCCTGTCGTAAATCTACTTTGGGCTTTAGCCGGCCTAGTGGAAGGGCAATTACCAAGCATATGATTACGAGCGACACCGTTACGCTGCTTACGATAACGCCAAAGTCGACGGCTAGCGGATACACCCAGCTAAAGGCAAGTCGATTAACTTTGAAAATAAATACATAGGCTAGATAAATACCAAACGGTACGGCTAGTAAGGCGGTGAGTAGACATAGAAAGATATATTGTCCCAGTAAGCTAAGCTTCACTGCTGTTTTACTAACCCCAAGTGCCCGCAGCACATTTAGTGATGATGCATTACTGAGCGATAATATACTTAGTGATACTGCAAAGGCGATCCCCGCTACAAGCAACGTTGTGATATTTAAGCCATCAGTAAGGACAAACGTTCTATCAAAGGTATCCATTGAAAGCGTGAGTAATTCTTCTCTGCTGTAGAGATTGCCCTGGGTAGCGAGTGTTGTTTCCTGCTGCTCAAAGGTTTGAGGCGCTACAGGTGTATTAGCTGGGAAAGTAGATTGACCGTAAGAGATAGCAAGCACGCCAGAAAATGCGGCGTCACCAATGGTATCTCTATTAAAGCTTGATAGTGGTAACAGCAATTGCGCTTTCATATTGCCGTAATCTGGGTAGATGCCTAATACGGTAAAAGAGGGTGGTTTATTGAAGAAACGATGGTTATTTTTGTTTGAGCTCTCATCGATATTGGCAGCCTTCATCTCTTCAAGAAAAAGTGTGTCGCCCAGTGAAACATCATTGGAAAACGCAAGCTGTTGATTAATGTAAATGCCTTCACCGCTTTCAAACTTGGCCCATGCATTGGGAGCACTTGAGTCTACAACAAGGGCATTACGACCATTATCATGGGTAGGATAACTGCTTATTGAAACAGTGGAAGCGTCCGCGCTTTTAGAGCCACTGCTATTAGCGCTAGACTGGGCAACGAGTTTACCTTGAAGTCGTAGCAATGGCGTTGAGGTAACGCCTTCGGGTATAACAAGCTCAGAGAGTGCTTTATCGGTGTACAAATACGCAGGGGCGTACAATCGCTGAGTTAGCCAACTTTCCGTAGCTGCACGAAAGCTATCGGTCATAACGTTCATGCCAATGTTAGCAGTAAGCGCAATGAAAAAAGCACATACGGCAAGACGGGTACGAGAAGAAAGATGTGCAGTACTTGCCACTATAAAGTGTAAAACGGGTTTACTAGGTGGCGTAACCTTCATCACACCGTTGGCCAATATTGGCAACCATATAATCACCAGAGAGCAGCTTACCAGCAATAATAGTGCAACAAACAGCAGCGCATGTAGCGTATTTGATATCAACGCTTGGGTAATGGCTAATAGGGAAATGCCAGCTATTGTCCAAACAAGGACAGAGCGTTTTCCCATAGGCTGGGCGGCTTTTACTTTGCTTGTGCTTAATGCAGTGAAGAGTTGTTTTGCTGGAATGAGTGCAAATATGCCCAGCGATAAAAAGGTAACAAAAACCGAGAGCGCGAGTGTGCTGATTAGGTTGACGTCAGGGGTAATAAACACGGCATCGAAAAGAGAAGAAAAGGTGCCGCTAATAATGGGTGAAAGCATCGACGCGGCATAAAAACCGGCGGCGCAACCAATGGGAACGCTCAATACGCAATAAAGTAAAAGCTCAGCAAGTAGTGCAGTAGTTAAATGGCGGCTGCTTATGCCCAACTGCCTCATTCTAATAATGTTGGGTAATCGAGTTCTGTACATCAAGTTCAGCGCGTTTAACACAATAAAGAGAGCCACTACGGCCATTAACGCGCCCATAGCCCATAAATTCAGCTTAAAGCTATCTGGTAACGAGCCGGTGTCTTGCTGCGTACTGATATCTTCAAACACAACGGTTTGTGGAAGCCTTTGTTGTATGTCTAGTTTCTCGTTTTGTGAGAGAGTCTGTAAGGACAAAAAGCCCGAAAGGGGCCAGGTAGGCTCAGTAATATTACGGCGATAAAAGTCTGCTAGCGACACAACAACAGTATCTTGAGGCACTGCGGTGCTCACATTCAATTGCACAACAGTGGCCGAGGAGGATGACGACGTTGAAGTGATGTCAGAAGAGGGCGGCAATGCACCTGCTGTTTTACCTGCCGCTTCAGCTGGCCCCTTAGGTAAAGCGGCAGCTGAAGAGGCTCCTGATGAAGAAACTCCTGATGAAGAAGCTCCTGATGAAGAAGCTCCTGATGAAGAAGCTTTGCCGTCTTGTGTGTCACCACTGGCTAGTTGGCTATTTTTTTGACTGCCTTTTTGACTGCGTTTTTGACCACCTTTTTGACTGCCACTGAAAAACAAGACATCGCAGCCGAGCTTTGATTTTGTCGCTGGGTGTATGGCGCCCACAACATGATAGGGCTGAGCAGAGCCGCCATTTGTTGATATTAACCCAGCCATGCTATTTGAAATTGAGTCTGCGTTATCCCCAGCAGCTGGATAGCTAAAAAGGGCTTGGTTATCTATTCCCAAAAGAGACAGCTCTGAAGTTTCTTGCGACGTTTCTACTTGGTTACCGCTATTGTCACCTTCAGCGCATGAAAACCTGTATTGTCTTTCGCTAAACGCTACCAGTTGGGTAAACCCTGCCATTCTCAAATTGGCATAGTCAGCTTTGCTGAGTGAGTAGTCTTTATCCACTTCATCCACTTTACCTATTTGAGGCTCACTTGCAGCCTCATCAACAGCTCTGTTGGAAATAGCAGCCTTGTCGACAAAAACAATAGTACCGCCATTGAAAATAGAAGATTGGCTACTGGCTAGCTCACCTTGCGAAGCGCCTTCGTTAATGAGCAGCACGGTAATGAGGCCTGCATTTGCTAAAATGATAGCAAACATGATGAGCAGTGGCTCCCACGGTCTTACCCGCGACATGGCTAAAAGGGCTTTAAGGGTGAGGTTTAAGGTTCTATGCAAAGGGACACTTCATCATTTAAATAATGGGCCGGTTTGACACATGCATTAACTATTGCATTGACTATTGTATTAGCTGTTGTATTAACGACTGCGCTTGCTAATGCTCTCACTATTGCGCCCATTTTTGCGCCAATTAGTACGTTCACTGCAATTCCTTAATCGGCGCTTTTTCTTCGTTCAATTTGCCTTTATGTAGCCACAATGGGAACTTCGCTTTTTGAGCCACATCAGGGCTGTGTGTCACAACCAGTAATGTTGTGTTCATCGCGCTGCAAACGTCATAGAGAATATCGGAAACAGCTTGGCTGGTGGCTTCATCTAAATTACCGGTAGGTTCGTCGGCGAGTATTAAAGAGGGCTTGTGTACCAGTGCTCTTGCTATTGCACAGCGCTGTTGCTCACCGCCAGATAATTGAGATATTGGCTTTTTCGCAAGAGGCAAAATATTAAGCTGTTCCATAAGTTCAGTTTGATATTGCGGGTTGTAGTTACCTTTTAATCGTGCGGTAAAAGCAATATTGTCCCATGCATTAAAACAATCAAACAGGTTATAGCTTTGAAATACGATCCCTAAATGATTCTTTCGAAAGTCATCCACATTGTGCTTATTTCTCACTACATTGTTTAAAACAGGCGCTGATCCAACCATACCTTTTTCAGCCGCAGCAAGATTACGGGCATTGGAGGGAGCGTCCTGAGATGGGCGTTTACTGCTTTCATACAAACAATAATCGTTAACTGAAATGGCACCTGAGGTAGGCGTATCAAAGCCTGCAATAAGCGATAACAGCGTTGATTTGCCACACCCTGAAGCACCTTGAATACTCACGGAATCGCCGTTATGTACCGAAAGGTCTAAATCACAAAGGATAGGTGCGCTAACGCCTTCAAACGACTTTGTTAACTTTTCAATTTTCAACATAGGTGACAGGGGGACCGTTTTGAGTAATAGAAGTAAAGAACAATTTATTCAGGGTCGCAGGTTGGCAACTCAGGAGGATTTTCAAAAAGCAATCCCGACGCCAACTTTATGCTAGCCTTCTATCTCAATCTAACTATTAACTTGTTCTATTATTGCGTCTTACTGATAGGATTACGTTGCCTCACCACTTTTGGAGCAGTAAAAAATAGCAAGAATAAGAATAATGGTAAATGGGGGCAAGAGAGGTAAATTGAAAAACAACAAATTGACATAATGTTGTATCTGAACTATCGTTTTCAGCATCGCCCCTATGGAGTTATCTATGAGACTTTCAATTGATATTACTGCAGAACAGCACCAGTTTCTTAAAGCAGCAGCTGCTATTCAGGGCAAGAGCATAAAAACCTATGTGTTAGAATGTGCATTGCCTTCACACGAGGAATCTGAGGCATTTAAAAAGTTGGAAAGCCTTTTGAATAAAAGGACCAACAGCGCATTAAGCGGTGCCATTTCAAACAAAACACTCGATGAAATATTCGATGAAGAGATAGCAGATCAGTAACTTGGCTTCATATCTTCTATCAAAAGATGCTGAAAATGATATTCGCGAAATAGTTAGGTATACCCTAAGAAACTGGGGTGAAACACAAGTAAACCTATATCGCTCTGCATTGAGAAACCAATTCGACAAGATTGGTAAAAATGTTGTTGTCTGTAAACATTATTCTTAAACACTCCCCGACGTAAAATTTACGATTGTAAAAGAGCACTTCGTTTTCTACGTTTCACCTCCTACATTTCACCTCCAAATGAAAAGCCGATAATAATTGCCGTACTACATAAATCAAGAGATATGGTGCGGCACCTATCGAGCAGGTCTAAAGATTCGCTTTAATAGCACTACTGATTAATAAAGTTATCGAGCTCTTCACCCGTAATTTTCTTTATTTGAGCAAACAGATACCACAATGCAGCAATCAGTAACACCATACTGGGAATGACGATCACGGGGTAGCTTAGTGCTGTCATCCTGCCAAGCTCTTCGGTGTAGGCCGTTGTGCCAGGTTCGCTGACGAGTATCATTTTTGCCAATATGTAATTAAGCGCAGAAGACAAAAAGAAAGAGCTTGCAACAATATACGAACTTACCGCCACTTTTTTATTAAACTCAACCTGCTTGCCTTTGGCGTCAAGTACCTGATTTAGATGAGGCCAATTGATAATTTGGTCGTTTAATATCAACATCTTAACTAAGGGTTTTTCAGTATATTGAGTGACTAAAACTGCAATGCCAATAAGGCCAGGGATTGCGGCTTCTTTTATCGCAATATACTCGGCGGGAAGTTTTAATAGGCTAAATCCCCCGGTAAGCAGTACGCTGATAATCCCAAGAATAGAGAAACCATTCACTTTACCCGATTGCTTTAAATCATAAAGCCCGTAGCCGATGGGAAAGCTTAGCGCCGCCACTATGCTCCACGCAGGGCCTAAATAGTCCTCAGAGCTTGCATAGCTCATGAGCACTACGGGAATAATGATATTAAAGGCGAGGTTGCCAAAAAAGCCCTGATTTTTTTGCTGAGGTTGTTGTACTGCTGACATATCAATCTGTAACTTCAAATTCTGTAGTGTGATTATACGGAAAGTTATTTCCGTGCCCAGTGCCAAGCGGCAAATAACCCACCTAGAAAGCCAAATAGATGATATTCAAACGAAATAAACTTCGATGTGGGGAGCACGCCGACTAACATTCCGCCGTATAGCGCAGCGACCACCAAAGAAATGAGCAAATATCGAATCTTATTACTTCGAAATCCAGCCAATACCAAAAAGCCAAAGTATCCATATACCATGCCGCTAGCCCCAATATGGGTTGCGCTTCGGCCAAACAGCCATACGCCGAGGCCGCCAATAAGCAGCGCACACATAGTAGCAATAATAAAAGTACGCTTGCCCCATTGCATTGTTAGCCACATGAATAGCATTAGCGGCAACAGGTTTGCCATTAAGTGTGTAGGAGTGCCATGAAGAAAAGGGGCGGTAAAAATAAATGGCAAGTGGTTTAAAGAGCGTGGCACAACGCCAAAGGCATTGAGTGAATTACCCGTTAAAAGGTTTGCCACTTCAATTAAAATTAACAGTGCGCCTATGGTAAGTATGATGCGCAGCTGCATCGATAGCGACTTCATAACGTGTCCTTTACGATAATGCTAAATAAATATTGTGAGTAGCACGGTGTTAATATTGCGGTGCTAGAATGTAGTACAAGTAATATGGGTTTTAGAGCGCACATGGTCACAAAATCTTTCGTTTACAGATTCTAGCGTTCATAAAATCTTTCGTTTACAGATTCTTGCGTTCATAAAGTCTTTCGTTTACAGACTCTTGCGTTCATAAAACCTTTCGTTTATAAAATAATGTGAGGCACATAGCGCGAGAGGTCTTGTGTAATGGCAGACGTATCCTCCCTGACTGAAATTCCCGCAGGCATATCATCTACCAGCCAGCTGCCAATTAGCGTGTAATTATCACCAAAGGTGGGCAAAGGTTCAAAGGCCTGCACAATAAAGCCTTCTTCTCCGTAGGGACCGCTGCTTAGCTCATCCTCTTTGCCATCTTGAAGAATCGAAACGTTCGCCCCCTCCCGTGAATACAATGGTTTTTTAATCCATTTACCCGCCGCAACCGCTTTATCAGCTTCATCGCTGAAATACGATGGTAGCAGGTTAGGGTGACCTTCAAACATTTTCCACAGCATAGGAAGCAATGCTTTGTTCGATAAAACAGATTTCCAAGCAGGCTCTAGCCAATTCACTTCTGCAGCGGCTAGTGCGTCGCCGAATTCTTCCCGAAGCATAAACTCCCACGGATAAAGCTTAAAACAATCTGTGATGGGACTGTCGTTTAAATCGGTAAACACACCAGTATCTGCAATGCCGATGTCTTCAATAAACACGAAGTCGGTGAGCAGCCCAGCTTCTGCCGCGCAATCTTGAAGGTATTGCACGGTACCTCTGTCTTCATCGGTATCTTTGCAACAGGCCATATGAAGTTGCTGAATATTATAATGCTTGGCGATTTCACGGAATCGATGAACCAATTTTTCTTGCAGGCTGTTAAATTGATCTGAATGCCTAGCCAGTTTCCCATTATCCACGTTCTGCTCTAGCCACAGCCACTGCCAAAAACCTGATTCGTATAAGCTGGTGGGCGTGTCGGCGTTGTTTTCTAGTAACTTTGCAGGGCCCGAACCGCTATAAACGAGGTCTAGACGAGAATATAGACTGGGGGCGGCATTAAACCAGCTTGATTGGACCAAATTCCAGTGTTGTTCGGGTATGGCAAACCGGCGAAGTAATGATTCGCTGTTAACCACTTTCTCCACCACTGCTAAACACATTTGATGCAATTCTGCGGTGGGAGCTTCAATATCGTTTTCAATTTGCGCTAGCGAAAACTGATAATAGGCATTTTCATCCCAATACGGCTGTCCGTACATGGTATGAAAATGAAAGCCGAACTCTGAGGCTAGCTGCTGCCAGTTTGGCCGCGGCTGGCAGGGCATTCTAAACACTCTAGCCGCCCCATCCGCCTTTGCGACTACTGCTACCCCATGACGATTTAGCGCGCACGCTACTGCCGAAGCCGCCTCGCTTCATAGTGCGGTTAACGGTAGGCTTTGGTTTCAGCTGATCTTTACTTACTTGGTAATTGCGCTTTCGAATATCGCCATCGAACACATGTCCGTCGGCCGTTATCCACCGTGAGCGAAAAGGCGAGTTGTATGAAGATGAGGTATACAGAGGTTGTGAATAATAGCGGTTTGGTGAGAGCAGTGAACTCACCATGTAACCTGCCATAAACGGCATGAAAAAGCTGCCACCACTTGTATTGACGTTGCGGCACTGATTAGGGCCGAATTCGTATTCACAGTCGTATTCTGAATTAAATCGTGGGCTTGTGCGCAGCGCTTCATCAGCTGCGGTTTTATAGGCTGCCTCACACTTTTCTAGTGCATCAGGGTAATCCTGCTTGCAGTCATCAATTGATGTATAAATCTTAGCTTCTTCTCGCTCGGCGCCACAGGCAGAAAGCATTACGCTGGCCACGCCTAGCGCCAAGGGTTTAACGCTAAACGTTTTGCGCATCCGGCTTAAATTGATGTACTTACTGCGTTTGGTTTTTGCTTCGGGCTCAGCGTTCGTCTCAGGTAATGCTTGAGTACTCATCCAGCTGCTCTCGCTGGTTACGTTACTCTTACAGCTGGTTTTATAGCTACTTTCGCAGTTGCTACCAAAAGACGTAGAGCCAAGCGGGCCCTGTTTATTTGTGTTGTCTGTTGAGTCTGTCATAG
The DNA here is from genome assembly GCF_057542855.1 of Alteromonas sp. 4NS20-0143. Lineage (NCBI taxonomy): Bacteria > Pseudomonadati > Pseudomonadota > Gammaproteobacteria > Alteromonadales > Alteromonadaceae > Alteromonas > Alteromonas sp. 4NS20-0143. Next base: position 153,190 of record NZ_BAAJLR010000003.1, on the reverse strand, counting down.
CGGCTCCCTAATAGGTCATGCATGCTGCGTTGAGCAAGCCTACGGCAATTGACATACTGGCAAGCATCACACCTGCAGAAATTTCGTTGTTGTTAATGCGCTCAGCAATTTTTGGCATGAAGCTAAATCGTAAAATAGCAAAAGCCAGAGACTGAGCAATAACGGCAACAATGGCCCAAATGGCGAAGTCGATTACGGCAACCGAGTTTGAAGCGGCACTTCCAAGAGCAATAGCAAAACCGATAATAGCGCCTCCAAAACCAATGGCTGCAGCAACGTTTTTGTCTTCTTTAACCAGTTTCCACTCGTCATGCGGTGTGACTAACGCATACACCAATTTGAAAATAAATAAGAACAGGATTGAAAGGCCAAAGTACAAAGCAAAGTTATCTAGTCCTGCAAGTGATTGCATGATTGTATCCGTCATATTTTTTGTTCCTATCCGTTAATAGTTATATCTGCTGGTTGAATATCAACGCCCGTTGAAATTACCAAGCATCGGTCTAAATTATTACCTACTTGCTTCTCTTCTCCAACGACTAGCAGGGTTTCCACCCGTTCATTATCTATTGGACGTTCGTAAAGCATCATAAATTGGTCTGTTTTACTAATATCACCGTCTTCCTCATACGTGGTTTCTGTTACTGCCACAGGGGGAGACTCATCGCCAATGGCACCCCAAACGCGAGTGAAGGTGTTGCCGTCTAGGTCATAGGTTGGCTGGCTAATAATTGATGACAAGCACGTATTCCACTGCGCATCACTGCCAATGGTTTGTGTGTCGTAAAAATGCCAGAGTTTGACGTCGGTTACGTGGTTTTCACTCATTCCGCCATCGAGAATTACCTGCAAAAACCCATCGTCATCGGTATAAAATCTGAGTATGGTGCCGCCGGTGTCAAGGGGGGCCTCGCCTACAGCTTGTATAAGGTGCGAGCGAGCCGCTTTTTCTATGGTTAGCGATGGCTCTAGCAGCGACATTTTAAGGTTATCGAGTTCAAACGAACCGCCTAAATATAGCCCCATCACCTCAGGCGTCTTTGGTGCTGAAGGTTTCGCTTTTTTAAACAATTTACCAAACATATGGAGGCTCCTTTTTGACAGCCTAGTTTGCGGGCTAATCTGCGTCCAGCGTTAACCAGTCAATCGAATTGATTCGACTTAGCGCAATATAAAAAAGGGTGTCACCTGGATTCAGTGTGCCCTCTAATGGAGGATTCACCACCATGTCTTTCACTTGCCCGCGGGGCGCATAACCAATAAATATGGCGTCGTGCTTGCGTTTCAAGTTCATAAATAACTTTGCGATTGAGATTGCAGGGCTCGACGCTGGAATTTTTACCGAAAACTGGGCTTGGCCCTCATCAATACTCAACAGGTCGTGGTGCAGCATGCTCGAGCCAGGGTCGAAGGCTGATTTTGCCAGCATTTCAACGGCAACGCTGGGGGTACATTCAACCTTAGGGCAATGGTCTTGCAGCAGGTCGACTAAGCTTTCGTCTTCAAAATATGCCACTTGATGTGCATCGGGGTTACGCTTCGTGCAATAAAGCGCAGTGGTCATGGTGACGTCGTCGTAAGGGTTATCTAGCAAAATAGTCGACGCCGAGGAAACGCAGGCTCTGTCCATGTCTTCATCTTTGTTGAACGAGTCTACTTTGACAAATTCGATAACACCGGGCATGGGGTTACTAATATCGGCTTTAACGCACAGCACAATATCAGGTTTAGGGCTCATTGCATTTCGCTCCTGTAACAGGAGGTTAAGTAGCAGCATGGTTCGCTGTTCATTCCAGCCGATAACCAGTATGTGGTTGTTAACATCTAAGCTTGTCATACCCAATAACCCTTTTCTCCATTGTTCAGACACCCACGCGGCCAATCGGCCAATAACCATGGCAAAAATACTTAAGCCCAGCGGAATGACGTATATCGCCACTATGAGTTTTCCCGCCGAAGTTACCGGCGACAAGTCGCCGTAGCCCACTGTCGAGGCCGTTACTGCTAACCAGTAAAAGAAGTCGACGCTGTTAATGAGTTCATTTTCATTTGCAGCATAAAGCAGCCAATAGCTACTTACTGCGTAAAACGCCGTTACGCCTAAAATGGTATACCAGCGAGATTCAGCGAAATACTGCAGCATGACTTTGCGCAGTTTTATCCATGGGGACATAAAAGAAGTAACCCGTGTTTTCCGTGCGTTAACTGTGCCTTGAAGCGTTTAACTTGTCTAGCCGTGCTAAAACTAAAAAAAGGGGGAGCGTAAACGCTCCCCCTTTTTGCTATCTCTTTACTTGCCTAAAATTCTAGCAAGTTCATCGTCAGCAGATGTTTTTCCGCCCTTGATGCCCGCATCAGCCAGTCGTTTTTCAAGATCGCTACTCGATTCTTCACCCGCTAGCTCTTCGGCGGCTTGAAGCTCAGCATTACGCATTTTTTGCTTATCTTGAATACGGGACAGTGATTCTGTGGCCGTTTTCATTTTGCTGTTTGCGCCCATGTGTCGTGATGACACTGCAACTTGTGCTTTTTGCACGCTTTCTGTGGCTTTCACCATATCAACCTGCTGCTCAAGGCGGCGAAGGTTGGCTTTAGCTTGCTGAATGTTTTGCGCTAACTGCTTTTCCGATTGCTTAAACTGGTCAAGATATGACTGCTCTTGCGCTCGCTCTTCATTTAGCTCAGACACCTTTTGTGCACAGTCGAGGGCAAGTTGACGATCATTGTCTACTGCTTTTCTAGCATGTGCTTCATATTCTGCGATGGATGAATCAAAGCTTTCTACTTTTTGCTGCGAAAGCTTACATTTTGCAAGAATCTGAGTACGTGCGTGGTCAGATTTGCGTAACTCTTCTTTCGCTTCTCTAATTTCCTGCTCCAGAATTCGGATGGCCTGACTGTCGGCCACTGACTGCGCTGCTTCGGTAGCGCCACCCTTTACTGCGGTAATTAACTTTTTCCACACTGACATTTGCTTCTCCTTCGAAGTAAATTTTAGTTAAGGTGCATTTCGTAAGCATCTAAGAAAGATGCAACGTTCTGAAACAAGGTTTCAACTTCAATAACAATACTCTCGCCTTTAGACTGCGCACTTAGCGCACCAAATGCGGTGTAGTACTCATCACCACCAATGGTTGATATTCCAACGGTTGTGAGTGGAAACACCATGTGAGAAGACAGTATTTCATGGTCTAACGCGTGCTTGTCTTTCACTTCTGAAGCAGCAAACAAGAGGCTTTCTACTAAAATTTGCTCACCACTGATTGCTAGCCAGGCATCGATGCCATCTTGATTAGCAATGAGTAAGCAATTTTCCTCTCGTGTTACCACAAAGTCATCAACCTCTTTTAGTAAGGCTTCGATGCTTTCCAGTTCCCAACTCATAGTGTTCTCCTTAAATTATTGAAGCGATAATGTCGTAAATGAAAAAGGTGCCGTTACCTTCGGCATTGCTACTGTAACCAGTATTTTTCATCTTCGCCAACATCTTGACTTGAAGTGTATATCCATTGTGCCATAATCGTCAATAACAAATATGCTCCTTAAGTGTAAAAAAGTGTGTTTTTGTAAATCATACGTCACAAAAGAGTCTTTTTTAGTGATGCTTTTAGTGAGGAATTTAAGGGTTGTGGAGGCAGGTTTTGAACAAAGAATTAAGTGCTAAAAATGCATGGAGACAAACCGTAGCGCGGGTGATTAAGTCAGAAATGTCTGTGCGAGGCGTGAAATATCAAGACTTAAGCCAGCGGCTCGCTGCAATTGATATCGAGCAGAGTGCTGATAATTTAAGAAATAAGGTGAATAAAGGTATTATGGGGGCTGATTTAATGCTGCAAGTTCTTTATGTGCTTAAAGCTCGGCCTTTAGACGCCGCTGTGCTAGAAGAGATCTTAACTGACCTTCAGCCATGATCTTGGTATGATAATAGAAATAGCAGGAACAATAGCAAGTACAAATAAACGAGCAGTAAATTGAGAGTCAAAGGCTAATGTGACGGTCAATATGCCGACTGACATAAAAGCAGCAGGCAAAAAAATACCCAGCACGTTGCCGGGTATCAAAGATAAAGAATTGTCAGGGAGAACATCATCACTATCTGGACTACATCTTAACCGATTAAGCTGGTTTGTACTAATTTTAATCAGCTGTAAGTGGTATGAAATTTCATAACGGATTATATGACATCATACCTACGCGAACACCTACGCGAAGACGTTTATAGTTTTTAACTGTTTTTAACGTGTTTCTCGTTATTTAATTGCCCTTATTTTAATGGCTTATTATTGTACTTACTGTGGTTATTGTCACGACTGCTTGTAATCACTGCTTGAAATGACTGCACTGTGCAACTTAAAATTAACTAAGTAAGAAGAGTATCTCACCACGTTATGAAACTTTCTGATTTTAGCTTTGAGCTCCCTGAAAAACTTATCGCGAAATATCCTACTGAGCAGCGTGCTGCTAGCCGCCTTTTGCGTTTAGATGGAAAAACGGGAACCGTTACCCACTCAATGTTCGCTGATATGCTATCTCTTGTTGAACCTGGCGATCTGCTTGTATTTAATGACACACGAGTTATCCCAGCCAGATTGCTCGGGAAGAAAGAAACGGGTGGGCAAGTAGAAGTGCTTATCGAACGCATTACCGCAGACAACACCGCCCTTGCTCACGTGAGAGCGAGCAAAGCGCCTAAACCAGGCACAAAGCTTGTTTTAGAAGATTGCGTTAATGTGACCGTGACGGGCCGTGAGGATGCTTTGTTTATTTTGCAATTCGACCACAATGAAACCGTTTTGCAGCTATTAGAAGCTCACGGGCACATGCCATTGCCGCCTTACATAGACAGACCTGATGAAAACTCAGACAAAGAACGCTATCAAACGGTATACAACGACAAGCCAGGTGCGGTAGCAGCGCCAACCGCTGGTTTACACTTTGACGAACACATTCTCAACGCGCTAAAAGAGAAGGGCGTTAACTTGGCCTTTGTCACTTTGCATGTGGGGGCGGGAACATTTCAACCAGTGCGAGTAGATAATATTACCGAGCACAAAATGCATGCCGAATATGCTGAGGTACCACAAAACGTGGTGGATGCTGTACTGCAGACTAAGGCAGCCGGTAAGCGAGTTATTGCCGTAGGTACCACCTCGGTGCGCTCTTTAGAGTCGGCGGCGAAATTCAGTACTTCGCGGAGCGATGGTGATGTCATTGGCACTTTTTACGATGACACTGAAATCTTTATTTATCCGGGGTTCGAGTTCAAAGTAGTGGATGCGATGTTTACTAATTTCCACTTACCAGAATCTACCTTGATGATGCTTATTAGTGCGTTTGCTTCTAAAGAGTATGTGATGGATGCATACCAAGAGGCCATTGATAAGGAATATCGATTCTTCAGCTATGGCGATTCCATGTTTATCGAAAGAAGCTAGTTCGGAGTTTTTGTAATAGCTTCTTAGAATAGCCTCTTGGAATGGCTTCTCGGATAGATTCTCTGGAAAGCGCTTTTAAATAGCGCTTTCCTTAGCTTCCTAAATAGCTATCTAAACAACTCCCTAGATAACTCCCTCAATTTCTACTTTAAACGACTATTCTCAAACATCTATTTTCAAATGCCGTTCATTCTTAATTACCCTCTTTTACGGCCAGATATTCGTTCACTTCAATAGAAACATAGATACAGGGAATGATCTCGCGTAAATTACTGGTATAATCCCGCCCCATGATTTCAAACCCAGTTTTATACCCAGCGCACGTTTTTTATCAGGCGCACGTTATAGACCGATTATATCAAAAGCACTTTTATACTTAACGCGAAGAGTGCGCAAAGATGGGAAAGTTCTTACATGCAATTTGAGTTATTAAAAACAGAGGGTCGCGCTAGGCGCGGGCGTCTTGTATTTGAGCGCGGTGTTGTCGAAACGCCAGCGTTTATGCCGGTAGGTACCTACGGCACGGTAAAAGGAATGACCCCGGAAGAACTGAAAGAAAGTGGGGCACATATCTGTTTGGGTAATACCTTTCATTTAATGCTTCGCCCGGGCACGGGTGTTATTCGCCAGCATGGTGACCTGCACGATTTTATGAACTGGGATAAGCCTATTCTTACCGATTCAGGCGGTTTTCAGGTTTTCAGCCTAGGTGACCTGCGTAAGATCACCGAAGAGGGCGTAACGTTCCGCTCGCCAATTAACGGCGAAAAGATCTTACTCACACCTGAAAAGTCGATGGAGGTTCAGCGAGACCTGGGCTCTGATATTGTGATGATTTTCGACGAATGTACGCCTTACCCAGCCACCGAGCAGGAAGCGCGAGTGTCTATGGAAATGTCCCTTCGCTGGGCCGAGCGAAGCAAAGAGGCTCATGGTGACAACCCTGCTGCATTGTTCGGTATTATTCAAGGCGGCATGTATGAGGGTCTTCGTGACGTCTCTCTTGCTGGGTTAGAAGCGATTGGTTTTGACGGTTATGCCATTGGTGGGTTATCAGTTGGCGAGCCTAAAGAAGACATGATCCGCATTATCGATCACACAGCGCCAAAGATTCCCGAAGATAAGCCTCGCTACTTAATGGGCGTAGGTAAGCCAGAGGACTTAGTGGAAGCGGTTCGTCGCGGCATCGACATGTTCGACTGTGTTATGCCAACCCGTAATGCGCGCAATGGTCATTTGTTTGTGGGCGAGGGGGTTATTAAGATCCGAAACGCTAAACATCGCAACGATACATCACCATTAGATGAAAATTGTGACTGTTACACTTGTAAAAATTATTCTCGCTCTTATTTACATCACTTAGATAAGTGTAATGAGATACTTGGCGCACGATTGAATACTATTCATAACTTGCGTCACTACCAACGTGTTATGCAAGGTATGCGCGATGCTATTGAAGCAGGCACAATGGACGAGTTTGTACATAATTTCTATGAACAAAGAGGGTTGCCGGTACCGGCACTCTAACAACGAAATAATAACGAAAATATTTGAATAACGAGAATACTTGGGGAATTTTATGAGTCTATTTATCTCAAACGCGTACGCACAATCAGCTGGTGGTGCTTCACAAGGTGGCGGCATGGAAATGATAATCATGCTGGCAGTGTTTGGTCTTATCTTTTATTTCTTGCTTTATCGCCCACAAGCGAAGCGTGTTAAAGAGCATAAGAACCTAGTATCGTCACTTGGCAAAGGTGATGAAGTGCTAACACAAGGTGGTTTAGTAGGAAAAATCACAAAAGTGTCTGACGATAAAGATTTTATTGAAATGGCACTTAACGAAGCAAGCAACATAGTTGTGCAGAAGTCTTCAGTTACTGCTGTGTTGCCAAAAGGCACAATGAAGTCGCTGTAAGTAAAAAACGCCGGAGCCGAGACGCTTCTCGGCACCGGCACGAAAGGATTATCCAGTGCTAAACAAAAATTCAATATGGAAAGTATTAAGCGCGCTATTTGTGGTGGCAATGTGCGCACTTTATGCCCTCCCCAATATCTATGGCGAAGATCACGCCGTTCAAATTTCAGCAGGCCGCGATGCGGTTGTTACCCAATCAATGGTAGAGCAAGTTGAGTCTGCACTAGCTGAAAAATCAATTACGCCTAAGCGCATTGAATTCGAAAATGAGCAAATACTTGTTCGCGTTTCAGATTCTGATACCCAGCTTGTTGCCCGTGAAACCCTAGAGAAGCTGCTTGGCGACGACTACTTTGTAGCGATGAACCTAGCGCCTGATACCCCTGAGTGGCTAGAGAGCTTAGGCGGAACGCCAATGAAGCTTGGTCTAGACCTTCGTGGTGGTGTCCACTTCCTTATGGAAGTTGATATGTCTGAGGTGATCACTAAATCGTTAGAAGACGCGGAAAGCGGATTCAGAACATCCCTTCGCGGTGAAGACATTCGCTATCGCGGCGTTAAGCAAGTGGGCAATCATATCGATATTACCTTTCGCGACGAAGACGCGCTTGATAAAGCGAAATTTTTCCTGCGTAACCAAAGCCGTGACTTAACGTTTAACGACGTTGATGACCTGACGTTACGAGCGACGTTTGCCGAAAGCAAGCTACAAGAAATTCGCGACAATGCGGTTAAGCAAAACATTACCATTATCCGTAACCGTGTTAACCAACTTGGTGTGGCCGAGCCTCTTGTTCAAAAACAGGGTGCTGATCGCATAGTTGTGCAGCTTCCAGGTATTCAGGATACCGCACGTGCAAAAGAAATTTTGAATGCCACAGCTACGCTTGAATTCCGCATGCTTGATCAGAAAAACGACGTTCGCGATGCACTAAACGGCCGCGTGCCGCCGGGCTCTCAAATTATTGAAGACCAGCAGGGTGTGCCACAGCTTTTGGAAAAGCGCATTATGCTTACAGGTAGCCACATCATCGATGCCAACAGCGGCGTTGACGAATACGGCTTGCCTAACGTCAATATTTCTCTTGATTCTGAAGGCGGCAACAAGATGTCACGCTCTACTCGTGGCAATATCGGCAAGCCGATGGCAACCGTCTTTATTGAGTACAAGGCAACCGGTGAGCGCACTAAAGAAGATAAGCTTATTTTTGAAAAAGAAGAGCAAGTTATCTCAGTGGCTACCATTCGTGCACAGCTTGGCAGCAAGTTCCAAATTACTGGGTTAGACTCGCCAAAGGAAGCCCGCGACCTTGCACTATTACTTCGCGCAGGTGCGCTTATTGCACCTATTCAAATTGTTGAAGAGCGCACAGTAGGGCCAAGCTTGGGTAAAGAGAATATTGAACTGGGTACTCAAGCCATTGTTTACGGCTTACTTGCGGTGCTTGCCTTTATGTTGGTGTATTACAAGGCATTCGGTATTGTGGCCAATTTGGCGCTGGTGACTAACTTGGTCATGATTGTGGGCATTATGTCGATGATCCCAGGGGCAACACTAACCCTACCTGGTATGGCGGGTATTGTACTTACCGTTGGTATGGCGGTAGATGCGAACGTGCTTATTTTTGAACGTATTCGTGAAGAACTGCGCGATGGTCGAAGTCCGCAACAAGCTATACATCACGGTTACGATAGCGCATTTTCAACGATTTTGGATGCGAATATCACGACATTTATTGCGGGTCTTATTTTGTTCGCAGTAGGTACAGGTCCAATTAAAGGGTTCTCTATTACGCTTATGATTGGTATTGCCACTTCTATGTTTACCGCTATTTTAGTCACGCGCGTTATCGTTAACGCAGTGTGGGGTGGAAAACGTTTAGAGAAACTGGCGATTTAAGGAGCGTAACATGCAATTATTAAAACTAGCCGACACCGTCAATTTCATGCGCCTTCGCATTCCCGCGATGGTGCTGTCTACTGTACTTATTTTGGGATCGTTTGTTTCTTTAGGCGTTAATAGCCTGAATTGGGGACTGGATTTCACCGGCGGTACGTTGATTGAAGTTGGCTATGAAGACAGTGCTAATTTAGAGTCAATTCGCGCTCAGTTAAATAACGCTGATTTTGAAGATGCCATAGTACAGAACTTTGGCAGCAGCCAAGAAGTACTGATACGCATTTCGCCTCGCGATGGTGTAAAAGCGGTCACTATTGGTAACCAAGTTGTTGCAGCGTTACGTGCTGACGGTACCACAGTTGACATGCGTCGTATTGAGTTTGTCGGGCCAAATGTTGGTGAAGAGCTAACAGAGCAGGGCGGTCTTGCCATGCTAGTAGCACTTATCTGTATTCTAATTTACGTGGCAATGCGTTTCGAGTGGCGTTTCGCCCTTGGCTCGGTATCGGCCTTGGCCCACGATGTTATTTTAACCTTAGGTTTGTTTTCAGTACTTCAAATTGAGTTTGATTTGACGGTACTTGCTGCGGTACTTGCGGTAATCGGTTATTCACTTAACGATACTATTGTTGTATCAGACCGTATTCGTGAAAACTTTCGTAAAATTCGCAAAGGCGAGCCAATTGATATCATCAATATATCGCTGACTCAAACCTTAAACCGTACGATAATTACCTCGTTAACCACCGTACTAGTACTTGTTGCCTTGTTCTACAAAGGTGGCGCACTAATACACGGTTTTGCAACAGCTCTTCTATTTGGAGTGATAGTGGGTACTTACTCATCGGTTTACATTGCAAGTTCTGTTGCTTTAGCGCTGGGTATCAGCAAAGAAGACCTCATGCCACCACAAGTGGAGAAAGAGGGCGCTGACCAAGAGCCGCTTTAGCCTTTCGCCGACTACTCAAAAGGAAGTCAGGAATAGGCTGAATAAAAAGTAGGTACAAAAGCAAAAACAAAAAAAGGTCGCTGTGTAAACAGCGACCTTTTTATTTATAAGGCACTTTAAAGTGGCCTACTTAAGTTTTCTTACTTAAGGTGCTTAACGAGGCCTTGAACTACTTTGCCGCTCCCAGCAACGATTTCGCCTTTGTGCAGTGGATCGTTTCCGCCTTTAAAGTCTGTTACCAAACCGCCCGCTTCACGAACAATTAACTCGCCCGCTGCAATATCCCAAGACTTAACACCGCGCTCGTAATAACCGTCGTGACGGCCAGCAGCAACGTATGCTAGGTCAAGTGCAGCACTTCCTGCGCGACGTAAATCACCCACTTCGTGGAAAATTTTATTAAGGCTAAGGGCATATTCGCCAAACTGTGATTTGTTTTTAAACGGCAGACCAGTAGCAATAATGGTTTCGCTTAAATCACGAGGCTTTGATGCTCGAATACGGTAACCATTAAGCTGAGCGCCTTGTCCGCGACTGGCTGTGAATAATTCACTACGGATTGGGTCAAATACAACGCCTTGCTCTAAACGGCCTTTATGAAGAAGTGCAATAGAAACAGCAAAATGAGGAATGCCTTTCACAAAATTGGCGGTGCCATCTAGCGGGTCGATAATCCACTGATAATCAGTGTCCGAGCCTAGTATCTCTCCTGACTCTTCGCCTAAAAAGCAATGATCTGGGTATGACTGCTGAATTTTATAGATAACCGCTTGCTCTGCGTCTTTGTCAACTTGAGTAACGAAGTCGTTCAACCCCTTCGACTCTGTTGCAATTTCATTATGTTTTTCAAAACCACGAACAATAACTGTTCCAGCCGCACGCGCAGCACGCACTGCAATATTCAGCATAGGATGCATAGATAAACCACCAATTGTAAAAGACCAATGAATTACGCAAGTTGTAGAATGTTCAAGTTGTATAATGTTGTTAAAAACAGCATTAAAACTGTACAAAAAATAGCTTGCCTAACTCGAAAACGGGCGGAGTCTAACAGAATCAATGAACGATGCAAATGAATTTGCTTAGCAGGTCTTCTTTTATCACTTTATTTAGGTGCTACCCATGTGCTGCTACACGGTGCAAAATACACCTAGTAACCACTAATTCTAATGCCGCAAATTATTGAGTCATAGGCAAGTGAGTCAAAAGTAAGCCAATAGCCATCTATACCGCTGCTGTGCTACACTTTGCGCTAATTAAAGACGTCCCTGCCATTCTCTTATAGCAGGCTGTTTGTTGCTGCTAAGGTTGCTAGAACTGGGTGTCACTAACCTAGTTATTGAGAGCTTTGCTTGTAAGAGCACAGTATGTAAGAGCATATGAACGTCGCCTTCTAAGGCACCGCTTTTTAAGCGCTAGCCGTAATAAGACAAAACAACTCACTATTCAGTAAATAGGTATCGCAAGCATGCTTGAAAATATTCGCATTATTTTGGTTAACACCTCTCACACAGGAAATATAGGCTCTACTGCACGCGCCATGAAAACAATGGGGCTAAGTAGCTTATATTTAGTTGACCCAGTGAATGAACCTGATGGTCAAGCAAGCGCATTAGCAGCGGGTGCAGGCGACGTGCTAGCCAATGCGAAAATTGTCAACACCCTTGAAGAAGCAGTAAAAGACTGTGGACTTGTTGTTGGCACCTCTGCACGCTCTCGCACTCACTCATGGCCAATGCTAGGACCACGAGACTGTGGTGAAAAGTTGGTACAAGAAGTCAGTAAATACCCCGTCGCATTGGTGTTTGGCCGAGAGAACAGCGGGCTTTCCAATGAAGAACTGCAGCAGTGCCATTTTCATATGTGTATCCCGGCAAACCCAGAATACAGTTCACTAAACCTAGCAGCGGCGGTACAGACTCTGTGTTATGAAATCCGTATGGCCTACTTGAATAGAGAAACTTACCCAGAAGTTGAAGAGGTATATCCTCTTAACGAAGACTTAGAGCGCTTTTACGTGCACCTTGAGTCTACACTGGAAAAAACTTCTTTTATCCGTAAGAGCCACCCCGGAGTGGTTATGACTAAGTTACGCAGATTATTCAATCGCTCTCGTCCTGAATCACAGGAGCTTAATATTTTGCGCGGTATTTTAGCGTCAATCGATAAGTCGGTTAAAGCAAGTGATGACGATGCTAGCCAAGCGTCCTCATTAGAAACGACAGATGAATCAGCAGCTCAAACGACGAGTCAGGATCGTAATTGATCAGAGAAATAATTAATCAGAACAGTAATGAGTAAAGCATGTTTAGCCGAATAAAAGACGACATTCAAGGCGTATTTCATCGCGACCCAGCGGCGCGCAATACGTTTGAAGTTTTAACCAATTATCCTGGCCTGCATGCCGTGTGGTTGCACAGAATTAGTCACAAATTATGGAAAGCCGAGTGGAAGTGGCTGGCTCGTACTTTGTCTACATTTAATCGATGGTTAACGGGTATTGAAATACATCCAGGTGCCACGTTAGGGCGACGAGTATTTATCGACCACGGTATGGGAGTGGTTATTGGTGAGACCGCTGAAATTGGTAACGACGTTACGCTTTACCATGGTGTGACATTAGGCGGAACCAGTTGGAAAGCCGGAAAGCGTCACCCGACACTTAAAAACGGCGCAGTGGTAGGTGCTGGTGCAAAAGTACTTGGGCCTATCACCATTGGCGAAAATGGTAAAGTGGGCTCAAATTCTGTTGTAGTGAAAGATATCCCCGACGGCGCTACGGCGGTGGGTATTCCAGGTAGAATTATTGTTACTAAGCAAAAAGACGCGAGTGCTTCTTTAAATCCTCAGAGAGATAAAATTGCACAGAAATACGGCTTCGACGCCTATGCCGTAGCGCCAGATAATCCTGACCCAGTAGCTAATGCAATGGGCATCATGCTTGAGCATATGCACCAGATGGACACAAAAGTAGAAGAGATGTGTAAGGTTATTCAGTCCCTTGGAGGCGATGTGTGTACAGAAAACCTTCATAATATTAGCGCGGAAGATTTTGCTGATACTGGCTTTGAGTTAAATGAAGCTCAACAAGATAGCAGTACCCATAAGTCATTCGATCCAGCGATTTGACTGTCCTAGATCTTTTTATTTGTAATCTAATAGACTCGCCACACATTTAAATTTAAAGTGTCAGTAATTTTTACTCCTTTTAAATGAAATTTTATTTTTTCTTTGTTTTTCAGTTGCTTACCGGTTGGTTCGTTTTTTGCTGTGGTCAAGTGCTTTCAACATGAAGCGCGTGGCGATGATTCCATATAAAAGGATTGAAATATGAGTTTTCTGAAAAACAGTAAAACGCTACTTGGTATAGCGGTTGTTGCATCCTGCATTAGTATACCTATAGCTAAAGCGTCGACTATTATAAAATACGGCGATACCTATTTAGGTGTAAATAACGAAGGCCATCTCAACGTGAGGCCAAATTCCATTGATGGTTTATCCAGCGAGTTTATAGCAGAATTTAGTGGTGCGCCTGTTGGACTGTGGCGAGATGGTTTGGGGGATTCAACCGCTCCAGGGTGCTTATGCGAAGGATGGGGCGTTGCAGCCACTACCACGGAAACAAGAGTGTCGGGCTGGGCTAGCGTAGACAATGGTGGCATTGGTGGTCTGACTGGTGGTACTTTTGGGTCTACTGAGTTCTCAGCTACTTCGGATGTAAATTTGAGTGCCGCAGAAATTAGCGTTCAACATGCGTATGGTCGTTCCTTGGCTGAAGGAGTTTTTCAAGCTTCTATTACTATTTCTAATAATACCGACAGTGTGCTTAACGATGTAGTTTATCGACGAGCAATGGATTGGGATATTCCACCAACTGAGTTTAACGAGTACGTAACTCATGTTGGCGTTGAAGCAAATTTGGAATCAAACGGCGGCAATGTAAGATATGCCAGTGATAATGGCTTTGCTAACGTTAATCCATTAATTTCAGCTGGAAGTGTAGACCCAGCGACTGTTAATGTGGATTTCGAAGATAATGGACCAGCCGACCATGGCTCAGTTTTTGATTTTGCTTTTGGTGAAATTGAAGTTGGAGGAGCCCGCACGTTCAATATTTTTTACGGGAGCGCAGCTGGAGAAGATGCTGCAATCGCCGCCCTTGAGCTACTAAACGCAGATGTTTATTCATTGGGTCAGCAATCAGAATCACCAGATGCTGGCCTACCTGCTACATTTCTGTTCGGCTTTGGTGGAGTAGGAGGAATAGAGCCTGGTTCAGATGAGGATAATCCTGTATTACCTTTCGTTCCAGCTCCAGGAGAGTTTGTATTCACTTCGCCTGAGCCTGGACGTTGGTTTGATCCACCATATGCTTATGGCTTTGAATATGCTTTAACCGGTGGAGCATCATTTTCAGGGATTGAGGCTCCAAGTGCCGCACTAGGGTTTGGTGACATTGAACTAGTGGTTGATGGAACTGTTGTAGAAGTTTTGAGCCCTGGAGAAAGTTTCGATTTTGCAGCGTTAGGTGGTGGTATATCAGAATTTAGTCTAGTAGGTCTTGACCGGTTGCTAGATGTAGCGGATCCAGAATTCGCCACTGCATTTCCTTTGTTTCTTGACTGGACCGGTGATGCGTCTGAGTTACTAATGACAGCTCTTACAGTAGATTCACTCCCAGATGCAGAAGTTAATGAACCTGGAATGTTGGCGCTCTTTTTATTTTCAAGCGTGTTTTTTGTTCGCAGAAAACTTAAGAATTGATAGAAAGCGTTAACTAAAATGCTACCAGCCGCTGAAGTCTTTCGGCGGCTTGTTAAAAAAGGATTTGTTATGAAATATTTTACTGTGATTTGTTTATTATCTATTTTTATTTTTGATGCGCAAGCGATCGATAAGAACGGTAAGTTCGCAGTAAAGGGAGTTGGGAATACATCATGTAGCGACTTTAGAACTGCTATTGAAAAAAATGATGCACAAAAATATCTATTCGCGGGTTGGTTGAATGGATATATGACTGGTCAGAATCAACATTGGCCCGATACATTTGATGTGACATCTTGGGAAAGTATCGAAACACTTTCTAATTATGTGTTCCATTACTGCGGTAGCAATTCTAATCTAAGCTACTTCCAGGCATCCACACAAATGATAAATGAGTTATTTAATAATCGTATTATTGAATACGTTGGTGCTCAAGAGTTTGGTTTAAACGGCTCTTCCATAAAGGTCTATAAGCAAGTTGTTGAAAGCGTTCAAAAGGCCCTCAAAAACGAAGGGCTTTATCAGGGGGAGGTAGATGGACGACTTACCGATCAACTTCATGAAGCAATTAAGCAGTTTAAGAAGGCTAACGGCATAGACTCAGACAATTTGTTCGATCAACGAGTGCTTCACAAACTTCTCCGCCAATAACTCCACACAATTGTTGTGAAATAATACCTGACTAAATTACTGGGTCTTATACTTGACCATTTTAGTCAGGTATGTGAAAATTCCGCTATTCATATAAAGGCGGGAGACAATAATGAAACTTACCTCTAAAGGTCGCTATGCGGTAACCGCAATGCTCGATGTTGCATTGCATTCAAAGCGTGGCCCCGTTCCCCTTGCCGATATATCTGAAAGACAAGAAATATCGCTATCTTACTTAGAACAGCTATTCTCCCGATTGCGCAAAGAGCAGTTGGTCGACAGCGTGCGTGGTCCAGGCGGTGGTTATTTACTTGGCCGCAGCGCTAATGAGATTGCCATCGGCGAGGTGATATCAGCGGTTGATGAATCAATCGACGCCACACGTTGCCAAGGTCAGGCTGACTGTCAGGGAGGCGATCGCTGCCTTACCCACAGTTTATGGCAGGATTTAAGCGATCGTATCTCAAGCTTTTTACACTCTATTACTCTTGGTGAGTTAATGGAAAAGCATGATGTTCGCGAGGTGGCGGGGCGCCAAGACAACAATACTGCACTTCGCAATATAGCTAACGATATTGAAGTAAGCATTAGGCTTTAAAAAAGGCATTGATGACTATGACGCTATCTACTCCTATTTATTTAGATTACGCCGCCACAACTCCCGTAGACCCGCGAGTTGCCCAAGTTATGGCGAAATGCCTAACTCTTGACGGTAATTTTGGCAATCCTGCATCAAGAAGTTATCGCTTTGGTTGGATGGCTGAGGAAGCCGTTGACATCGCCCGTAATCAGGTTAGCGATGCACTTAATTGCGATCCAAGGGAAATTGTATTTACCTCCGGTGCTACCGAGTCGAATAATTTAGCGATAAAAGGCGTCGCCGATGGCTATGCATCGAAAGGCAAGCACATCATTACCGTTAATACTGAGCACAAAGCAGTGCTTGATACCTGTGAGTATTTGCAAGCACAGGGCTTTGACGTAACTTATCTGACGGTAGGCGCCGATGGCCTAGTTAACTTATCGGAGCTAGAGGGCGCAATTAGAGACGACACTATTTTAGTCTCTGTAATGCATGTAAACAACGAACTAGGTGTAACCCAAGACATCGAATCTATTGGAAAGCTTTGCCGTCAACATAGTGTGTTATTTCATGTGGATGGAGCACAAAGTGTGGGTAAGGTTGCCATAAACCTCAATGAGCTTCCGGTAGACCTTCTGTCGATGTCGGCACACAAGTTTTACGGGCCTAAGGGAATGGGGGCACTCTACGTTCGCCGCCGTCCTAAGATTAACCTAGAAGCACAAATTCATGGCGGTGGTCATGAGCGCGGTATGCGTTCGGGCACGCTGGCAACGCACCAAATTGTGGGTATGGGCGAAGCACTCGAATTAGCGAGTCGAGACATGGAAGCTGAGAACGAGCGTATTAAAGCGCTTCGTATCGCTTTGTGGAATGGGCTAAGCAAGATTGAGGGTGTATACCTAAACGGCCATGAAGAAAAGCGCATTGCAGGTATTTTAAATGTCAGCTTTGCCAATGTTGATGGCGAAAGTTTGATGATGGGGCTAAATGATATTGCTGTGTCATCTGGCTCAGCATGCACATCGGCAAGTTTAGAGCCTTCGTATGTGCTTAAAGCATTGGGGCGAAGTGATGAACTGGCTCATGCAGGAATTCGATTTAGTGTGGGACGATTTACGACCCAAGACGACATCGATTACGTAGTAAATAAAGTAACAGATGTAACAAACCGATTGCGGCAAATGGCGTTAGCTTAAGATTTTTTAAAGCAAGTAGCGCAAAATACGTCGCTGAATATTTGAGTGGATTACTCAGGTATTATATAATGCCGCACCAATTTTTAAGGCTGCCACCATTGTAAAATGCTTACTGCACGAGGTTTGTGCGGTGAATTAAGGGAAATTACCAAGACCGTGGGGTAATTTTCCAAGCCAAGGTGAATGGAAGGCTTAGGCAGCAAATGCAGGCAAACAAGCGAGACCCAAACATGAGTGAACAGATCGAACAGGCGTTAGAAAGAAAGTACGATGCTGGTTTTTATTCAGAGATCGAATCGGACACGTTTGAAAGCGGCCTAGATGAGTCGATTATTCGTCGCATTTCCGCAATGAAAAACGAGCCTGAGTGGATGCTCGAATGGCGTCTAAAGGCTTATCATGCGTGGCGTGAAATGGAAGAGCCTGATTGGGCCCATGTGGAATACCCAAAAATTGATTTCCAGGCAATTTCGTATTACTCGGCACCAAAGAGTATGGAAGACAAGCCTCAGTCATTAGATGAAGTAGACCCAGAGCTACTGCGTACTTACGAAAAGTTAGGTATTCCGCTGCACGAACAAGAAATGTTAGCAGGCGTTGCAGTAGATGCAGTATTTGACTCTGTATCAGTGGTCACAACGTTCCGCTCTAAGCTAGAAGAAGCTGGCGTTATTTTCTGCCCAATTTCTGAGGCGATTCAAAAGTATCCAGACCTTGTTAAAAAGTACATCGGGTCAGTAGTACCGCGTACGGATAATTACTTCTCTGCGCTAAACTGCGCTGTGTTTACTGACGGTTCATTTGTTTACATTCCAAAAGGCACTCGTTGCCCAATGGAGCTTTCCACCTATTTCCGTATTAATGAAATGAACACCGGTCAGTTTGAGCGTACGTTAATCATTGCCGATGAAGGCAGTCATGTGAGCTATCTTGAAGGGTGTACTGCGCCGCAGCGCGATGAGAATCAGCTGCATGCCGCGGTGGTCGAGCTAGTTGCAATGGACGACGCCACGATTAAATACTCCACTGTTCAAAACTGGTATCCAGGTGATGAGAACGGTAAAGGTGGTATTTACAACTTTGTGACCAAGCGCGGAATTGCACACACCAACGCTAAAATCTCATGGACGCAGGTTGAAACTGGTTCAGCGGTAACGTGGAAGTATCCAAGCTGTATCCTTAAAGGCGACAACAGCGTAGGCGAATTCTACTCTGTAGCGCTTACTCGTGGACGCCAGCAGGCCGACACCGGTACGAAGATGATTCATATGGGCAAAAATACGCGCTCAACCATCATCTCAAAAGGAATATCTGCAGGTAAAAGTAACAACGCTTATCGCGGTCTCGTGCAAATGGGGCCTCGTGCAGACGGCGCGCGTAACTTTACCGAGTGTGACTCGCTGCTTATTGGCGATAAGTGTGGTGCACATACGTTCCCGTATATCGAAAGTCGCAACCCGTCGGCAATAGTTGAGCACGAAGCGACAACATCGAAGGTAAGCGACGAACAATTATTTTTGTGTCGCCAACGAGGTTTAGACACAGAGAAGGCCGTTTCTATGATTGTTAACGGTTTTTGTAAAGAAGTATTCAAAGAGCTGCCAATGGAATTTGCCGTAGAAGCCGGCAAGCTGCTCGAAATTAGTCTTGAAGGTTCAGTGGGGTAATCAATGCTTAGTATAAAGAATTTACATGCCAGCGTAGAAGAAAAAAACATCATTAAAGGTCTTAACCTAGAAGTTAAGCCGGGTGAAGTACACGCTATCATGGGCCCCAATGGTGCCGGTAAAAGTACGTTAGGTTATGTCTTGTCAGGTCGTGATGGTTATGAAGTGAGCGAAGGCGACGTAACGCTTAATGGAAAAGATTTGCTAGACCTTGAAGTTGAAGAGCGTGCCCGTGAAGGCTTGTTCTTAGCGTTTCAATACCCAGTAGAAATTCCTGGTGTTAGCAACATGGAATTTATGAAAGAGTCTGTAAATGCCATGCGTGAAGAACGTGGTGAAGAAGCTCTGACAGCTGCTGAGTTTTTGAAAAAGGCTAAAGAAGCCTGCAAACAAGTGCAGCTGCCATTAGATTTTCTTAAGCGTGGTGTTAACGAAGGCTTCTCAGGTGGTGAGAAAAAGCGTAACGAAATCATGCAAATGATTTTGTTAGAGCCGTCACTGTGCATTCTTGATGAATCAGATTCAGGCCTTGACGTTGATGCTCTTCAAGTTGTTGCTAATGGCGTTAATAGCCAGCGCGACGGTAAGCGTAGCTTCATAGTAGTAACGCACTATCAGCGCTTACTTGACTACATCAAACCAGATTTTGTGCACATTCTTGCCGACGGCAAAATTGTGAAAAGCGGTGATGCATCACTTGCTCACGAGGTGGAAAAAGAAGGTTACGCATTCCTAGGGAAGGCGTACGAGGAGGCAGAGGCATGAGTCAATGGCTACAACAGGTCATTGATGGGGCGCAATTCGACGATTATTTAGCGCCCGTGCGTCAGCAGGCCTTAACTCAATTAAAAGCCGATGGTTGGCCAGCTCGTAGAAACGAGAGCTGGCGTTTTACGCCGCTTACTTCTGTAGAAAAGCGTGAAGCAAAAACGACAACGCAGGCAGACGTTCTGCCGGTACCCGCGATCGATAACCTAAATGCTATCGACTTGGTGTTTGTTGACGGCGTATTGATCACGCAAGTGAATACGCTAGATGTACCAAAAGGCATGAGAATCACGTCGCTTAAGCACGACGATAAGGCAACTCAGCAAGCAATATCGAGTATTTACGGGCAAATTAAGCCTACTCGACACATGTTTGGTTTAGTCAATGATGCATTGTGTGAACACGGTATTTTTATCAGCGTTGAAGAAAATGCCAAAATTGATACACCAGTGCGTATTGTTAACATGGCTACGCAAAACGTCGATGCACATACCCGTGTTGTTGTAAAAGTAGCAAAGGGTGCCAGCGCCACTGTGATTGAGCAAGGCGTGGGTGACACCGATAGTTTAACCACTGCTTTTGCTGAATACGACATTGCCGATGATGCCCATCTAGAGCACTACCGCTTTGCCATGTTTACGGCAGCGGCCAAGCAGCTTGGTGGAAGCCACTTCAAATTACACAATCGCTCTACTTTAAATTCTACTATGGTAGGTTATGGAAGTGATTTATCTCGCCTCGATGTGGATATTCATCATGCTGGTGAGTTTGCCGATGCCAAAATGAATGCCATTTATTTGTTGGCGGAAGGTGAGTTGTTCGACCTTCACTCAACCATTGAGCATGCAATGCCAAACGGTACCACGGAAGAAAATGCACGGGGTATTGTGGGGGATAAGGCTCGCGCTGTATTTAATGGCCGAATTCATATCCACCGCGATGCTCAAAAAACCTTGGCAGAGCTAAACAACCGCAATCTTTTGCTTTCTCGCCGCGGTGTGATTAATACCAAGCCTGAACTAGAGATTTATGCTGATGACGTTAAGTGTGCTCACGGTGCAACCGTAGCTGAAATTGACGAAGAAGCACTTTATTACCTGCTTACTCGCGGTGTACCGCGCAGCAAAGCATTGGTTATGCTTAATTTTGGGTTTATTCAGGAGTTGGTTAACGACGTGCCAAATAGCGCAATCCGCGAATGGTTACAGCCGTTACTCAGTGAACGTTTTTCCCAGATGGAGGTGAAATGAGCTTAGATGTTGCTGCACTTCGTGCCCAGTTTCCTATTCTTTCTAAAACGGTAGATGGGAAGCCGCTGGTATATTTAGATAACGCTGCGACAACGCAAAAGCCGCAGGCGGTGATTGACGCCATTGTCGATTTTTATACTGGCACAAATGCTAATGTACATCGCGGTGCGCACCATTTGTCAGATGAGGCAACCCGTCGCTATGAAAACGCGAGAGCGAGCGTAGCGAGCTTTATCAATGCGAATGCCCGTGAAGAAGTTATCTGGACCGCAGGAACAACCGAAGCTATCAACATAGTGGCAAACGGTCTTGCTCAGCTTTTAGCTGAGGGTGACGAAGTCATGGTGACAGAGCTTGAGCATCACGCGAATTTAGTTACCTGGCAGCAAGCCTGTCGAAAAGCGGGTGCTACGCTCAATATTGTGCCCATATTCGAAAGTGGTGAACTTGACGTTGATGCGTTTGAAAAGCTGCTTTCAAGCAAAACTAAGCTAGTGGCATTTCCTCACGTATCAAATGCGTTAGGTACGGTAAACCCGATTAAAACGCTGACAGAAAAAGCGAAGCAAGTAGGCGCTTGGGTGCTTGTTGATGGCGCTCAGGGAATTGCTCATGGCGGTGTTGACGTTCAAGACATCGGCTGCGATTTCTATGTTTTTTCTGGTCACAAACTTTTCGGTCCTACAGGTATCGGTTGTTTGTGGGGTAAAAAAGAAATTTTAGAGTCTTGGCCAGTGTGGCAAGTAGGCGGTGAGATGATTAAAGACGTCACTTACCACGAGGCTACTTGGGGATCACTGCCAAATAGACTTGAAGCAGGTACGCCAAATATTGCCGGTGCTATCGGAATGGGCGCTGCGGTTGAGTGGTTTAAGCAGCTCGATATAGCCGCGTTGCATGAACACGAGCATGCTCTTTTGTCTTATGCGACAGAGCAAGCAGAAGCCCTCGACGGAATGAAAATAGTCGGCACTGCACCGAATAAAATTGGTGTGTTAAGCTTTTTACTCGACGGTGCACACCCTGCAGATATTGGCTTTATTCTCGATAGGCAAGGTGTTGCAATTCGCACTGGCGACAATTGTGCGCAACCATTAATGAAGCGTTTTGGTATTCCTGGAACTGCCCGCGCCTCATTTTCAATTTATAACACGCTTGAAGAAGTGGACAGCCTTTTTGCTGCACTTAAAAAAGCTAAAATGATGTTGGCCTAAGGGGGCATTATGAGTGTTGAAACGTTTGTACCGAGTACACAACTCATCTCGCTAACAGACAGTGCCGTTAAGCATTTCGAAAGTAAGCTTAAAGAAAAGCCTGGTCAGTTAATTCGTCTATCAACACGAGTGAGTGGTTGTACTGGATATGCCTATGTGCTGGATTTTGCAGATAGCGCAAAAGACGATGATGAAATTATTGAGATCTCACCTATGCTAAACGTGGCTATTGCTGCTGATGCAACGGGACTGCTAAAAAACACTGAAATTGATTACGTGCAAGAAGGTGTTAACGGGGTGATTAAATACAATAACCCAAATGTAGTTGATGAGTGTGGTTGTGGCGAGAGCTTTAACGTAGGTTAATCTCCCAAGCACATATTCTCACAAGTACACAGTCTCACAAGAATACGATCTCACGTAAATACAATAGAGCACTAGCAGTTTATGAAGCAAAAAATGGTGGTAACTGAGCGCGAATGTAAAGCGCGTTTGGTACCGGCGGGGAATCCTGTTGTTATCCCCGAAGGCGAATTCGTCAGCATTACCCAAGAGTTAGGTGGCAATTATACCATTACTTGGAAAGGCAATATGTACCGTATCGACGGTACCGATGCTGGGGCCATTGGCCGTAAAGAAATGGTGCTTAGTTTTGACAAGCCTAGCGATGGAAACATAAGCAAACAGCAAGTGTGGGACGCGCTAGAAACCATTTTTGACCCAGAAATTCCTATTAATCTTGTTTCTCTCGGGCTTATTTACACCGTAAATATTCAACAAGAGAGTGGGGTTGTGGATATTGATATGACATTAACCGCACCTGGATGTGGCATGGGTCCGGTATTGGTTGGCGACGTAGAGTATCGCGTTGCTATGGTTCCTCATGTCAATGAAGTGAATGTTGAACTCGTATTCGATCCACCTTGGTCTCGTGAAATGATGAGTGAAGAAGCGCAGCTAGAAGCTGGCCTTTTCTTTTAAATTAAAAACAGGACAAACGATGAAGTTGCCTAGCAGTGAAGAAATTATTGATGACTTAGCGTTTTTCGATGATTGGGAACAGCGCTATCAATATATTATCGACTTAGGTAAGTCCATTCCTGGCTTACCAGAAAGTGAGAAGACACCAGAGCATTTGGTAAAAGGTTGCCAGAGTAGTGTGTGGTTGGTCGAATCTTTCGATAACGGTAAAATTACGTTCGATGTAGACAGCGACGCGGTCATTGTTCAAGGCCTTCTGGCGCTAGTGCTTGCTGCCTATAACAATAAATCGCCGAAAGACATCACACAGTTTGATGTGGACGGATACTTTGAAGCTTTAGATTTAGAGCGTCATATTACCCCCACCCGTGGTAACGGACTTCGAGCCATCGTAGGCAAAATACAAGATTTGGCTCGCGCGAACGTGTAGGCGGGCTTTTTTTAAAGACGAAATTAACCTTTTAGTATTTTGCTTATATGAATCTCGTTCTTGCAATTTATACTTTAAGTACAATGGTTTGGTAGCAAATTAGCAATGCGTTAATGTGCTCATGAGACATTGCAAAACGTTAAAGCTCAAGGTGACTGAGTCGCTTTACAAATAGTCACTAGTCATTGCGGTCATTATTGCCTATAATTCGCCGCCAAAATTGAAAACACACTTATTTGTTTGGAGAAAAAACATGGCTCTTGAGCGCACTTTTTCGATTATCAAGCCTGATGCGGTAGCAAAAAACGTAGTCGGCGCAATTTACAACCGTTTTGAATCTGCTGGTCTTCGCATTGTTGCTTCTAAAATGCTACACATGAGCAAAGAGCAAGCGGAAGGTTTCTACGCAGAACACAAAGAACGTCCTTTCTTTGGTGCTTTGGTAGATTTCATGACATCTGGTCCAGTTATGGTTCAGGTTCTTGAAGGCGAAAACGCTGTTCTAGCTAACCGTGAAATCATGGGTGCAACTAACCCAGCTGATGCTGCTGCTGGAACACTTCGTTCTGACTACGCTGCATCAATCGACGAAAATGCGGTTCACGGTTCTGATGCACCTGAATCTGCTGCTCGTGAAATTGCATACTTCTTTTCAGAAGAAGAAATTTGCCCACGTACTCGCTAAGTACGTAGTCAAATCGAAGTAGAGTTTTTCAAACTCTGAAACGAGGCTCCGGCCTCGTTTTTTTATATCTGAAGTGCGTGAAGGTAATGCGGACTGGTATTACTTTTTATGCGAAGGCATACATGGTAGAATTTGCACAAATTTTAAGCGCAAATGTTTAATGTAAACCCTTACTACAAAGGTTAGGTGAAGGTTTAGCAAAACGTGTACAAGCGGCTTAACCGCAACCTAGCGAAAGTTAGGAAGTAATACAGTAAAAAGCGTAAGCATCTATGTTTTATGTGCAGCACTAAAGACAGTCACACTTGTTCGCAAAAGTGTGACTGTCTTTAGTCGCTTCTTCAGTACAACACACAGTACTAGCACTCTCAATTAAGCAGTTCGAGGTAGTAATCCTCGCAAGGTAAAAGGGTCATTTTATTCATGGCAAAAACAAACTTATTAAATCTAAATCGCGAAGGCTTGCGCAATTTCTTCAAGGAAAAAGGAGAGAAACCATTTCGAGCTGATCAATTAATGAAGTGGATTTATCAGCAAGGCGAAAGTGATTTTGAGAAAATGAGTAACCTCAATAAAAACCTTCGTGCCATGCTTATTGAGAATTGCGAGATAAAAGCCCCCGAAATTGCCTATTTCCAAGAGGCCAGCGACGGCACTATTAAGTTTGCACTCACACTTGAGGGCGGCCAAGAAGTAGAATCTGTTTGGATCCCTGAGGAAGAGCGAGCCACGCTATGTGTATCTTCACAAGTAGGTTGTGCCCTTGAATGTACATTCTGCAGTACAGCCCAGCAAGGGTTTAACCGCAATCTTAGTGTGAGCGAGATTATCGGTCAGGTTTGGCGCGTAGCTACATTTTTAGGTCTTTCAAAAGATACTAGCCAACGTCCCATTACCAACGTGGTCATGATGGGAATGGGCGAGCCCTTACTCAACCTTAAAAATGTGGTTCCAGCCATGGACATCATGCTAGACGATTTTGGTTTTGGTTTGTCAAAACGTCGCGTCACATTGAGCACATCAGGTGTAGTGCCAGCGCTGGATATGCTGGGCGATCAGATTGACGTAGCGTTAGCCATTTCACTACACGCGCCGAATGATGAGTTGCGCAATGAGATTGTACCGGTAAACAAAAAATACAATATTGAAGCGTTTCTAGCTGGCGTACGTCGTTATTTGGCAAAGTCTAAGGCAAACCAGGGCAGAGTGACGGTTGAGTATGTTATGCTCTCTCACATTAACGACAGTACCGAGCAGGCACACGAGCTAGCTAAAGTACTGAAAGATACGCCAAGTAAAATTAACCTTATTCCATTTAATCCATATCCAGGTTCACCGTATACCTGTTCTAGTAATTCTAGAATAGATAGGTTTGCTAAAGTGCTAATGGAATATGGCTTTACAACAGTTGTTCGTAAAACTCGAGGCGATGATATTGATGCTGCATGTGGTCAATTAGTAGGCGACGTTGTTGATAGAACAAAAAGAATGTTAAAAAAACAGGTGAAGGGCGAAGCGATTTCAGTAAAAATGGCCCAATAATCATTAAGATATTAGGGTAAGACTATGCCAACTGGATTGCAAAAAGGATTAAAAAGCAGCATGCGCGCCGCGTTAGTGGGCGCATCGCTATTCATAGTGGGCTGTGTAAGCAGTAGCCAAACAGGCATTAACAGCGCTGATTTCGATCCTGAGGAAGCGGCTCGAACGCGCATGTCATTAGGTCTTACCTACCTTCAAAACAACAATTACACTCAAGCGAAGCGCAACCTTGATAAAGCCATAGAGTTTGATCCGCGCTCGGCCGATGTACAATATGCAATGGCCTATTACTACCAACTGGTAGGGGAAAATCAGCGTGCTGAGGAATACTATATTGCCGCACTGGATATTGAACCTAACAACGGTGATATCGCCAACAGCTTTGGCGCATTTAAATGCCAGAACAGTCAGTACGACGAAGCTAAAACATATTTTCTACGCGCTATCGATAATCGCTCGTATTCAAATGCTGCACAAACTTACGAAAATTTAGCCCTCTGCGCTCAATCACAAAATAATATCCAAGACGCCATTGCGTATTTTGAGAACGCGCTTAAGCATCAACCCGCTCGCGCGAAAACACTATTCTTGCTTACCGAGCTTTACGTCGCTACTGAGCAGTGGCAAAAGGCAAAATCTACCCTTCGTCGTTACGAACGGGTTGCCAAAGTATCACCTGATTCATTGTGGTTAGCATTTGATATTGCGAAGGGTCAGAAAGATGACGTCGCCGCAAAGGGTTATGGAGATATGTTACTGTCGTTATTTCCTAATAGTACGTTAGCGAAACGCTATTTAGCAGAGCGCTCAAATTTAAATGCGAAGGTAATTAAAACCGTTAAGACGGTGGTGAAAGATTCAAGAAATGGAAACAGTGTAAGTGCAAATCAGAGTGGCTCGATACTAAGACCAACCACAAAGCAAACAGTGTTAGTTGTGAATAGCGACGAGCCGTCAACTCAATCAGCGCCAGCCCCTGAATCTGATCCAGAGTCGAACTCTGATGAAAAGTCAAAAACAGTGGCCCAATCAGCCGCTTCAGAGCTTGGCGCTGACAAGATGAAAGCGGGCGAACCCGCGGCGCGAGATGCAGATAATGAAAATGTCGCTGCAAAGCCTGATTTATCCGACCAAACGAGTAAATTCCATGTAGTAAAAGAGGCGGAAAACTTATATCGTATTTCGTTGCTATACAATATTAGGATGTCTACGCTGCAAAAGTGGAATAACCTAGACAATACTGGCGCTATTATTGCTGGTCAGAAGCTTTGGTTAGTACCACCGAGTATGCAGGAGGAATAAAGGTTAATGGTGTCAGAAGAAAACGCGAGTCAAGAAGTCACATCGCAACAAGAAAAAAGTACGCCAAGTCCTGGGGCCTTATTAAAAGAGCGCAGAGAAGCGTTAGGTCTCTCACAACAAGAAATTGCCAGTAAGCTTTTCTTAAAAACATTTCAAATCAATGATTTAGAAAATGATGTTATTGATGAGAAGTCATCGGTTACGTTTACAAAAGGATACGTTCGAAATTACGCTAAGCAATTAGGGTTGCCTTCAGACGAGGTTATTGAAGCCTTTGAGCACTATCATAATCAATCTGAAGTACCGTCATCCGATAAGCTTCAAAGCTTTTCAAAACGTGTCGCAAAACAGACACATGATGACCGCTGGATGATGGTGACTTATATTATTCTGCTAATTATTATTGGTGGCGTGGTGTTGTGGTGGTACCAGCAGCCTGGAGACGACACCGCGACAGATTCATCGTTAATCGAGTCGGTGAAAGAGGAAGCTATAGCGAAGGCACGTTCGCCAGAGCCTGAATCTTCAATCTCTGATGATGAAACCTCTATAGGCGCTGTATCAATGTCTGGCGATAATTCAACTCGAAATGCTCAAGACACTAGCAGTGCTCCTTCGTCAGCATTATCAAATTCTCCCTCTAACCTTACAAGTCGCGACGGTCTAGACAACGGTGCAATTTCAGCGCCGCCATCAGAAATTAACGACAGCAATAATCTCACGGCGCTTGTTAGCAGCATGACAGAAGAGGAAGACGCCGATTTAAGTTTAAATGAGACCGCTGCGCCTATATCCATGACCTTTACGTTCAGTGAAGATTGTTGGGTGAATATTGCGGATGCCACCGGAGAGGTTATCGCCACTGGCGTAAAGCAACAGGGACGGGTTATGGACATTCAAGGTATTCCTCCTGTTGCAGTTACACTAGGCGCACCTGATAATGTGCGCATATCAGTTAATGGCGAGCTAGCAGATATCTCATCGTTTCAAAATGGAAAAATAGCTCGCTTCACGCTTCCTTTATAGGTATTTAGATGTTTGCAGAAAGCCCTATTAAACGCAGAAAGTCCACACGTATTAATGTGGGAAATGTTCCTATAGGTGATGGCGCTCCCATTGCTGTTCAATCGATGACGAATACGCTCACTACAGATGTTGCTGCAACTGTTGCGCAGATTAACAGAATTGTAGCTGTAGGCGGCGACATTGTGCGTGTCTCCGTGCCAACCATGGATGCAGCCGAAGCGTTTAAAGAGATTAAGCGCCAAGTAAGCGTGCCCTTGGTGGCAGATATTCATTTTGATTATCGCATTGCTTTAAAAGTTGCCGAGTATGGCGTGGATTGTCTGCGTATTAATCCCGGTAATATAGGTAACATGGAGCGCGTACGCTCTGTAGTAGATTGCGCTAAAGACAACAATATCCCTATTCGAATTGGGGTTAACGGCGGATCGTTAGAAAAAGATTTACAAGAGAAGTACGGTGAGCCTACGCCAGAAGCGCTGGTTGAATCTGCCATGCGTCACGTGGACATTCTCGACAAACTCAATTTTGATCAATTTAAGATTAGCGTGAAAGCATCAGATGTCTTTTTGGCCGTTGGTGCCTATCGGCTGCTCGCGCAAAAAATTGATCAGCCATTGCACCTCGGTATTACAGAAGCCGGCGGACAGCGCGCAGGCGCGGTTAAAAGCGCTGTAGGGCTAGGAATGTTGCTCGCCGAGGGCATTGGCGACACCATACGCGTCTCTCTTGCTGCCGACCCTGTAGAAGAGATAAAAGTAGGCTTTGATATTCTTAAGTCTTTACGTATTCGCTCTCGCGGTATCAACTTTATTGCTTGTCCTAGCTGCTCTCGTCAAGAGTTTGATGTGATAGGCACAGTGAATGCGCTAGAGGAGCGTCTTGAAGATATCTTAACGCCTATGGACGTATCTATTATCGGCTGTGTTGTTAACGGTCCTGGAGAAGCTGAAGTGTCAGATTTAGGGCTTACCGGCGCTCGCAACATGAGTGGTTTGTACGAAGATGGCAAGCGCGTAAAAGAGCGTTTAGCTAACGACGACCTCGTTGATAAGTTAGAAGCCAAAATTCGCGCGAAAGCAATGCGGATGAGCGAAGAAAACAAAATTCAGGTATCGGTAAAAGACTAAGCCTGCAACGTTGTTGTTTGTTCCCAAAGCCCCTATAATGCGGGGCTTTTCACTATTTAGCAGTATGAGAATTTCAAGTGGCTAAGACTATTCAGGCAATACGAGGCATGAATGACTGCCTACCGGAGATTTCCGGTACATGGCAAAAAGTAGAATCTGTACTTCGACAGGTTGTGGCGAATTACGGTTACCAAGAGATACGCACGCCCATTGTCGAGAGTACCGACCTCTTTAAACGCTCTATCGGTGAAGTCACTGATATTGTTGAAAAAGAGATGTACACGTTCGAGGACAGAAATGGCGATAGCTTAACGCTGCGTCCTGAAGGAACTGCCAGCTGCGTAAGAGCCGGAAATGAACATGGGCTGTTATATAACCAACAGCAACGTTTGTGGTACATGGGTCCAATGTTTCGCCATGAACGTCCACAAAAAGGTCGTTACCGTCAGTTTCATCAGTTTGGTGTAGAAACATACGGAATAGATGGGCCAGATATTGATCTAGAAGTTATTTTACTCAGCGCTCGTTTTTGGAAATCATTTGGGATCGAAAAGCACGTTACGCTGCAAATCAATACGCTAGGCTCTAATGAAGCTCGTGCTGCTTACCGCGACACGCTCGTTGAATTCTTAAAGGCTAGAGCGGATCAGCTGGATGAAGACTCACTTCGTAGATTGGAAACTAATCCACTGCGCGTTCTCGATAGCAAAAATCCAGACGTTCAAGCTGCTATCGCCGATGCCCCTTCTCTTATCGACCACCTAGACGAAGAATCGAAAGCGCACTTTGAAACTCTTTGTGCACGATTAACCGAAGTTGGCATTGCCTATGAAGTGAATCCGCGATTAGTTCGAGGCTTAGATTATTACAATCGAACGGTGTTTGAGTGGGTAACAGATAGCTTAGGCGCACAAGGTACAATATGCGCCGGCGGCCGCTATGATGGTTTGGTAGAGCAACTTGGTGGTAAAGCGACACCGGCGGTTGGTTTTGCAATGGGTATCGAACGTTTAGTGTTGTTGTTAACAACGCTGACCGATGAAGGCCAAGACGACAGTTTCGCTGATGTCTATGTGACCGCTATGGGTGATGATGCCCAGTCTTATGCTATTGAAGTCGCAGAGCACTTGAGAAATCAATTGCCTGATACGCGTATCATGATGCATTGTGGCGGCGGAAATTTTAAAAAACAATTAAAGCGCGCGGATAAAACCGGTGCTCGTCTAGCGCTACTTTTAGGTTCGGACGAAATGCAATCACGCAAAGTAGGCGTTAAGCCCCTTCGCGATGGTCAAGAGCAAGTTACAGTGAGTTTTGAAAGCCTTTCAGATACGGTTTTAAAACTGCTGAGCGAAAAATAAGAAGAGGACATCATGGAACAGTTCGCAACAGAAGAACAACAAGTTGAAGCGATTAAGCGTTTTTGGAAAGAGCATGGCACTGCCATCATTGTGGGTGCTGCCTTAGGCCTTGGTGGTCTTTTCGGATGGCGTCAATATTCAGATATGCAAATTGAAAGCAAAGAAGCTGCTTCTGTTGCTTATCAAACGGCAGTAGAAACCTTCGCAGAAGAGGGGAGTAGTGCCAGTCTGAAATCGTTTATCGAAGAAAATAAAGATACCGGGTATGCCAGTATTGCTAACTTACTAGCCGCTAAAAAAGCAGCTGATTCAGGTGATTTAGACACTGCGGCCTCTCATTTAAACGAAGTGATTACATTTGCTGAAAATGCGCAAATGAAAGAATTAGCGTCTCTTCGTTTAGCCCGTGTGCAAATTGAAATGAACCAGCTCGATGCTGCGTTGTCTACGCTTGGCAATGTATCAAACGACGCATTCTCTGCAGAAGTATCCGAACTTAAAGGCGATGTATATCAGCAGCAAGATAAGTTCGATGACGCGCGTTTAGCATACTCTAGTGCATTAGAAAAAAATGCCAACAACCCACTGCTGCAAATGAAGCTTGATAATCTAGCTGTTGCGGCAGCTCAGTAAGCTTGGGTCGAAAGGCTGATAAAAATTAAAGAGGTACGCAATTTGTTTCACAACACCTGTGGCCGTAAGGGTCGATTTGCCCGCACCATTTCAATGGCGTTGGCGGTTTCAATTACTTTGTCTGGCTGTTCAACCGTTTCTGACTGGTTCGCTGATGAAGAAGAGCTTGAAATTCGTCGCTTAAAGCCCATCGAAGCTAAGTTTTCTCCAATGGTAGAGTGGGAGCGAGATATCGGTGATGGTGTCAATCATTACTTTTCACGCCTTAAGCCGGTTTACGCGTACGACAAACTTTATGCTGCAGACCGCCACGGCAATGTTGTTGCCATGGAGCCCGAAACAGGCAACGTAGTATGGGAAAAGAACTTTGCTACGTTTCGCACTGAGGGCATGCTGAGCTCTGTTAGCAATTTGTGGAGCAGTGGTGAAAGTGCCCGTATTGGTGGTATTTTTGTTGCTGACAGACATGTTTTTGTTGGCACTGAAAACGGTTATGTTGCTGCCCTAGACGCCGAAAGTGGCGAACTAGTGTGGGATGCTACCGTGCCAGGTGAAGTATTAGCAGCTCCTGCAGCCGATGACGGTATTTTAGTGGTTAACACCGGCGCAGGCAGCTTATTCGGTTTTAATACACGAACCGGCGAGCAGCTGTGGCGTCATGAAGGCGATACACCTCCGTTAACATTACGTGGTATTTCAGGGCCCATAGCATCAAACGGCGGTGTGATTGTGGGTGCCCCAACGGGCAAGCTTCAGGTTAACCTTATTGATACTGGCGTATTGGCATGGGAAACCGTTATTTCTACGCCTTCAGGTGCCACCGAATTAGAGCGTATTGTTGATATTGACACCACGCCTGTGCTGTATGGCGGAACTATTTATACTGTGTCTTACAATGGTACGTTGGCGGCAGTTGAACTGCGTTCAGGTCGTGTAATCTGGAAACGTGAGTACTCTTCATATCGCAACCTAAATATTGATGGTAATCAGATTTTTGTTGTCGATAACGCGTCTAACGTTTATGCCTTAGACAGACGAAATGGTGTGGAGCTTTGGTCGCAAGGCACGCTTAAGCAGCGCTCATTAACGGCAGCAACACCTGTGGGTGAATATGTGGTTGTGGGTGATAAATGGGGCTTTCTGCACTGGATTGAAAAGGAAAGTGGTGAAATTGTTGCCCGTCTAGACGTGGGTGGCGATGACGAAGATGACTCTATTTACGTAGAGCCCATCGTTGTTGAAGGCGCGATAGTTGCTATTACTCGCAACGGTGTAGTGGCGTCGGTCAAGGTTCCCTAGAGAGGTTCCTCAAGTAGAGTACCTAAAAAGCGCCGTCATAACGGCGCTTTTTCGTTTCCAGCCTTGTTATTAGTTCTTCATCACTCATAGGTGATGAATCCGAATTGGTATTAACCCCCTTAAAGGGTATAATGCGCACATTCAAAACCGCAAGTTGTCAACGAGCCATTGATGCTATTATCTAAAGCATTGATTACTTCGTTATTAAACGCTTGCGGTTTATGCTTTTTAGCTTTCATGACCTCTAGGATCTGATAAATGTTACCCGTTGTTGCTCTGGTTGGCCGTCCCAATGTCGGAAAATCGACCTTATTTAATCGTCTTACAAACACTCGCGATGCACTTGTTGCTGATTTCCCTGGTCTCACGCGAGATCGAAAATATGGCCAAGCCAAATTCGAAAGACGTCAATTCATCGTAGTGGATACCGGGGGAATTACGGGTGATGAAGAAGGTATCGACGCTGAAATGGCCCAGCAGTCTCTTCTAGCCATTGAAGAAGCTGATGTTGTGATGTTTTTGGTTGATGCACGAGCAGGGTTACTGCCAGCAGATCAAGGCATAGCCGACCATCTTCGTCGCATCAACAAAAAAGTCTTTATCGTTGCTAATAAAGTAGACGGTATTGACGGCGACAGTGAGAGTGCTGAGTTTTACAAGCTTGGGTTAGGTGAGGTTAAGCAAATTGCTGCCGCCCATGGTCGAGGTGTGAGTCAATTGCTACAAGACGGTTTAGCGCCTCTTGAAGCCGACTTTCCCGACATGGAAATTGTGGATGATATCGAGCCTGAAGGCGAAGAAGATGCGGAAGCACAGCGTCAACGACTTCAAGACTTACCTATCAAGCTTGCCATCGTGGGTAAACCGAACGTTGGAAAGTCTACGCTAACCAATCGCATTTTAGGCGAAGAGCGGGTGGTGGTTTTTGATCAGCCGGGTACGACCCGCGATAGTATTTACATTCCTATGGAACGAGATGAACGGGAATATGTTCTTATCGATACTGCTGGTGTAAGAAAGCGTAAGAAGATCAACGAAGCGGTTGAGAAGTTTTCCATTGTTAAAACCCTACAAGCCATTGAAGAGGCGAACGTAGTACTGTTGGTTATTGATGCTCGTGAGGGGATCACCGATCAGGATTTGAGCTTGCTCGGTTTCGTTTTAAACTCTGGTCGCTCGTTAGTACTAGCGGTCAATAAGTGGGATGGATTAAGTAGCGATGTGAAAGACGATATTAAGCGTGAAATGGATAGACGCTTAGGCTTTGTCGATTTTGCACGCATCCACTTTATTTCGGCCCTTCACGGTTCGGGTGTGGGTAATCTATTTGGATCGGTTCAGGAAGCGTACTCAAGCGCGACTAAACGCATTAACACATCAATACTCACTAAGATTATGGAAATGGCTCAAGATGACCATCAGCCACCGCTTGTTCGTGGCAGAAGGGTTAAAATGAAGTATGCCCATGCGGGAGGGTATAATCCTCCTGTTATTGTTATACACGGTAACCAGGTAGATGACTTACCTAACTCATACAAGCGCTTCTTAATGAACTACTTTAGAAAAGCACTTGAGATCATGGGAACGCCCATCAAGATTGAGTTTAGAGAAGGGGCCAACCCGTTTGAAGG
Source organism: Alteromonas sp. 4NS20-0143 (assembly GCF_057542855.1). NCBI lineage: Bacteria > Pseudomonadati > Pseudomonadota > Gammaproteobacteria > Alteromonadales > Alteromonadaceae > Alteromonas > Alteromonas sp. 4NS20-0143. The sequence goes on along the minus strand of NZ_BAAJLR010000003.1, from coordinate 118,875 downwards.
CAAGAAAAATAACTTAACGCTAGCGCAGCAGCGTAAACGCCGTCGCATGATGTCTTTCTATAAAGACAAATAGTACGAGCAAAATAGTAAAAAACCGACGATTACTTTTGAGTAACTCGTCGGTTTTTTGTTTTAAAGCTCAGTTTTACCGTTTTATACCTGTCTCGTGCTTAATAACAATTTCTTTACAGCAGCATTTCAGAACAGCAGTATTTTAGGATAGCTATTTATAACAGCTTTCGAACCCGCTTCATTAACAACGATTCTTTTGGTACATCAACACGCTGTATTAGCTCATCCACGAGTGGATCTGAGAAATCGGTAGGAAATGTGGTGGCTATTTTTATGATTTTGTCGTGCTTTCTAAATACGTAGGTAGATGCATAAAGTGTGGGGGCTTTTTCAGACTCAGCCGTAATGCCAAGTCGCCACCCATCGGCAATTCCTTTTACCTTATATGGTGCTGCTGGGCTAGAGAGAGTAAGAGTAAGTTGCTGTGCTTTAGCTACCGCACTCGCTTTTGCTAGGTCGACATCGAGTTGCTCGTTTAACAGCGTGCGATCATCTTCAGTTATTTTGTGTGTAAACGGGTAAACAATCACATCAATGAGGGCATCTTCATAAGCAGGGTGAGTATATCGGGTAATGGCGCCACTAAATGGATCTGCAAAAAGTTGGGTGTCTAGCTTAGTAAACTGCCCAAATGAATTAGGCACTGCTAAGTCATGCTGGTAATTACTTGCCTCAAGAGCGCGATAAAGGAATTCTGCTGTAAAAATTCCTTCGTTGACTGCATTGTCTTCCCACTGCCTAATTAGCGTTTCGGCATGTTGAAGGTTTCCACTTTCAGCCTGTTTCTGTGCACTTGTCTTAACAATATGGGAGTTTATTTCCATTCCTCGCCACTGCAGCGTAATTTCAGCAAATTGAGTGGATACTTTCCCCACATTGGCTATCAACAGTTCGTAGTCATTATTCTCTGCATAAGGCTGCAGCGAGGTTAAATATGAGGTTGCCTTTAGGGCAGACACAAATTCGTCGGGAGTAATACTATCTTCTTCGCAGCGACTCTCTGGCTCGTTGCACAAGGCCACGAGCTCAGACGACGGGTAAGTGGAAAACACAGAGACTGGTGCAGAAACACTATTTACAGCAGGGTTGGTCACAACGGCGTGTGCTATGGGTGAAAAAGTACCAATAGAAAGGAGTGCTCCAGTTGAAACCATAGCAAGAGACAAGGAGGCTATTCGAAAAGCGAAGCTGCGAAAGGTCGGCATAATTGGCTGAGTTATTCCTTTAACGTTTTGGTTACTGTACTGGTTATTTCACCGTCAGTCACTCGGGTTGTTATCGTATCGCCATTATTCACCGCCTCCACACTGGTTATCGCAGCGTTCTCAGCGAGAGTAATACTGTAACCTCTTGCCAGCGTAGACAGTGGACTTACCGATTGAAGTAATGATGCATTTGAGGCCAGCTGTTGCTTTTTGGTGCCAAGCAGCGCGGCCATGCTATTGAGTAATCTCGTTTTCACGTAGGCCAAGTTACTGTTTGATTGCGCAAGGCGTTGTGCTGGGTTTTGTCTATTCAGCCGGCTAGTTAGCGATTGCAGTTGTTTATCAGCGCCTGCTATATCTCGCTGCATTTTGTGCAGTAATTGCAGCTGTAACCGGTCTAGTGATTGCCATTGGTGCTGTATTTTACTCTGTGGGTGTAAGTTTTGTAATCGCTGACGTTGAATGGTCAGTTGTTGTTTGTTGTTCACGAGCTTTTGTGAAATTGCACGGTGTAAACGCTGGCGTTTTTGTACCAGCTTTTGCACAATTTCGTTCGAATCTTGGCTTAAAAGCTCAGCGGCAGCAGAAGGGGTTGGAGCACGCAAATCGGCTACAAAATCAGAAATAGTAAAATCGACTTCGTGACCAACAGCACTCACAATAGGTAAATGACTGGCCGACACTTCTCGCGCTAATGCCTCATTATTAAAGCACCACAAGTCTTCTAGCGAACCACCGCCACGGGTTAAAAGCAGTACGTCAACTTCATTTCTTTCATTGGCTTTCTTAAGAGCCTGAATAAGCTGAGCCGGTGCAGTTTCCCCCTGTACCATTGAGGGGTACACAATAACCTGTGTTTGCGGGCTTCGACGTTTTAAAACGCTAAGTACGTCGTGAAGGGCGGCGCCACTTGATGAGGTGATCACGCCAATACGAGTAATATAGGTGGGTAAGCTTCGTTTTATTGACGCGTCGAACAGCCCCTCATTGTTGAGTTTCAGCTTTAACGCTTCAAAGGCCTGTTTTAAAGCGCCTTCACCGTCACTTTCCATGTGTTCAACAACTAGCTGATAGTCGCCTCTAGCCTCATAAAGACCCACCGACGCTCTCACTAATATTTTATCGCCTTCTTTCGGGCGCTGACGCACCGAGCGGTTTGAGCCCTTAAACATGGCGGCACGTACTTGTGCTTTGTTGTCTTTTAACGTGAAGTACCAATGTCCTGATGCTGCACAGACAAAATTGGAAATTTCAGCAGACAGCCAAATCAGGCCAATTTCGCCTTCAAGCACGGTTCTAGCCAATCGATTTAGCTTTGTTACTGTTAAAATTTGTCGAGATGTAGATGGCGAATTTGTAAACATAAAAAAAATCACATGGTTTAATACAAATAGAGTTTACCTTAAAACCAAAAAACACTACAATCACGCCGCAATTAACCCTCAACTGAATAGGTGTTGTTGCATGCTACGTATCATCCAAGAAGCCCTTACTTTTGACGATGTGTTGCTAGTTCCTGGCCACTCAACCGTCCTCCCTCACACAGCAAGTCTACAAACGCGTCTTACGCGCAATGTGACAATGAATATCCCTATGGTGTCAGCCGCCATGGATACGGTTTCTGAAGCTCCCTTAGCCATTGCATTGGCACAAGAAGGTGGAATCGGGTTTATTCATAAAAACATGAAGCCTGAAGAGCAAGCCAAACACGTTCTTGAAGTTAAAAAGTATGAGAGCGGTGTAGTATCCGACCCTGTTACAGTAACTAAAGACGCGACCATTGGCGACGTTATTGCTTTATCGAAAAGCAAAGGTTACTCAGGTTTCCCTGTTACCGATGAAGAAAATAACCTCATTGGTATTGTGACAGGCCGCGACCTTCGCTTCGAAAAGCGCTTAGAGCTTCCTATTAGTAACGTGATGACGGGCAAAGACGACCTTGTCACGGTGAAAGAAGGCGCTAGCTCTGACGTGGTTCTTGACTTGATGCATGAGCATCGCATCGAGAAAATTCTTGTTGTGGACGACGCATTCAAACTTACCGGCCTTATTACGGTAAAAGATTTCCAAAAAGCAGAAAACAAACCAAATGCCTGTAAAGACTCACTAGGTAGATTGCGTGTTGGTGCGGCTGTTAGTGTTGGCCCAGGTACTGACGAACGCATTAAACTATTAGTAGATGCGGGTGTTGACGTGCTATTAATTGATACTTCACATGGTCACTCCCAAGGCGTTATCGACCGCGTGAAGAAAGTACGCCAAGATTACCCTGATGTACAAATTATCGCTGGTAACGTCGCCACTCGTGAAGGTGCAAAAGCACTAGCGGATGCGGGCGTAGACGCAGTGAAAGTAGGTATAGGCCCGGGTTCAATTTGTACAACCCGTATTGTAACCGGTTGTGGTATGCCGCAGATTACTGCCGTTGCCGATGCGGTAGAAGCGCTTGAAGGGACTGGTATTCCAGTTATTGCTGATGGCGGTATTCGTTTCTCAGGTGATATCGCCAAAGCATTAGCAGCAGGTGCAAGCTGCGTGATGGTAGGCAGCATGCTTGCAGGTACCGAAGAAGCACCGGGTGAAGTTGAGCTTTTCCAAGGCCGTTACTACAAATCTTACCGCGGTATGGGGTCGTTAGGCGCCATGAACCAAAGCCATGGTTCATCAGACCGTTATTTCCAAGAATCCAATAATGCTGAAAAATTAGTACCAGAAGGTATTGAGGGTCGCGTTGCTTATAAAGGACCGATTGCCAATATTATTCATCAGCAAATGGGCGGCCTTCGCTCAGCAATGGGCTTGACCGGGTGCGCTACTATCGAAGAGCTTAATACCAAAGCACAGTTTGTTCGCGTAACGTCAGCGGGTATGGGTGAAAGCCACGTGCACGATGTGAGTATTACGAAAGAAGCGCCAAACTACCGTTTAGGTTAAGGCGAGTTATCGTTCAGCGTGGGTATAGTGTCTAACACAACCACGCTGTAAACCCACCCATGGGAGCTTGGCCTCGGCATCCATGCCTCGGACAGGTTGTTTACAAACACTTTGCCCACGCTATATGACGCCATATGACGTAATACGTCACAGTGTGGCTTAGTGGTTGAAAAGAAAAAAAGGCTTTTTATGAGTTCAGACATACACGCTCAACGAATACTTATTTTGGATTTTGGTTCGCAATATACACAGCTAATAGCACGTCGAGTGCGTGAAATAGGCGTTTACTGCGAGCTATGGGCTTGGGATGTAACCGAAGAGCAAATTCGCGCATTTAATCCTCAAGGGATCATATTGTCAGGCGGTCCAGAGTCGGTAACCGAAGAAGGGTCACCGCGAGCACCTGATTATGTGTTTGAGGCCGGTGTTCCTGTTTTCGGAATTTGTTACGGTATGCAGACCATGGCTCACCAGCTTGGCGGCGGCGTGCTTGGGTCAGACAAGCGTGAGTTTGGTTATGCTCAAGTAGAGGTAATTAAACCAAGTCCATTACTAGATAAGATTGAAGATGCTATCGGCGATAACGGAGCAGCTCGTCTTGATGTATGGATGAGCCACGGCGACAAAGTGTCTGCTATTCCTGCTGGTTTCGAGACCATCGCCCAGACTGCGTCTTGCCCTCATGCGGCTATGTATAACGAAGAAAAACAGTTCTACGGTGTACAGTTTCACCCAGAAGTTACCCACACTCGCCAGGGCATGCGATTATTAACGCATTTCGTCATGGACGTGTGTAAGTGTGAAAAGCTATGGACTGCGGGTGCGATAATTGAAGATGCGATTGAGCGCATTAAGCAAAAAGTCGGCGATGATGAGGTCATACTCGGTCTTTCTGGTGGCGTAGACTCCTCGGTGACGGCCATGCTTTTACATCGCGCTATTGGCAAAAACCTTACCTGCGTATTTGTTGACAACGGGCTGTTGCGATTAAACGAAGCCGACCAAGTTATGGAGATGTTTGGCGACCACTTTGGTTTAAATATCATTCGTATCGATGCTGAAGAAAGATTCTTAGCGCGCCTTGAAGGTATTGAAGATCCAGAGCTTAAACGCAAAGCCATTGGCAACGAATTTGTTCGCGTTTTTGATGAAGAAGCCGGCAAGCTTGCTAATGCTAAATGGTTAGCTCAGGGCACTATCTATCCTGATGTAATCGAATCTGCAGGCTCGGCCACGGGCAAAGCCCACGTTATTAAGTCTCACCACAACGTAGGCGGTCTCCCAGACGATATGGCGCTCGGGCTTGTTGAGCCATTGCGTGAATTATTTAAAGATGAAGTGCGCAAAATTGGTCTTGAGCTTGGCCTGCCTTACGACATGCTATATCGTCATCCTTTCCCTGGGCCAGGTTTAGGGGTTCGTGTACTTGGTGAAATTAAGAAAGAGTACTGCGATCTCTTGCGTCGTGCCGATGCTATCTTTATTGAAGAGCTATACGCCGCAGACTTATACCAAAAAGTGAGCCAAGCATTCACCGTATTCTTACCGGTACGCTCTGTAGGCGTTATGGGCGATGCGCGTAAATACGACTGGGTAGTTAGCCTTCGCGCTGTTGAGACTATCGACTTTATGACGGCGCATTGGGCACACCTGCCTTACGACTTCCTAGGTAAAGTGTCTAACCGTATTATCAACGAAGTAGACGGTATCTCTCGTGTGGTATACGACATTTCAGGTAAACCACCTGCTACTATTGAGTGGGAATAAAAACACCCCGCATAACCCATTGATCAATATGGGTATTTCATATCAATAAAAAGGCCTTACAACTATGCAAGGCCTTGATTAACAAGGCTTCTGGCTTTTATATGCTTAGCATCTTTACAAACAATTGTTGCTATTGCAGACCATAAAAGCCATGCCCAATTCCAAAACCAGTTCAAAAAGTAAAAGCCGTAAGTCCAATCCAACTTATATCACCGAACGCCACGAAGTCTTAGATGGTGAAGCTATAGTGCTGCGCACCAAACAAAGCAAAGACGTCTGGCAATTTCGTATGCGTGTTCGTGGTGAAGGTGCCTACTATCGTGAGTCATTGCGCACAAAGCATTTGGGAACTGCCATAGCCCGAGCCAAGAACAAATGGGCTGACATCACAGCAATGGTTAATGCTGGTAAAAAAGTATTCAGTATCACCGTTTCTGAGATGGTTCAGATTTACCTAGACCATCGGCAACGGCATGTTGAACTTGGCTTACGCTGTGCCTTTTTCGTTATAATCATTCAATTTAGTAAAAATACTCCCAACTATGATGGGTTGAGTAAGCGAGGAATGGTCAGATCAGTAATTTTAGGGGAATAGAACACCTGTTCGCCATGATGTGTCAGTTTTTTTTACAGATTTAATTTTTTCGTTAATATATATAATAAATATCAATCGCTTAAGCTTTGGCTTGTTTTTTGCGATTTTATTGGAAAAGCGGTTTCATGAATGTAAGCAGGAGTTTTAAATGAAAGGTAAACTTGGACTTGTATTGAAGTCTGCCATAATGTTCACAACTATATTGAGCGGTACAAACGCAACTGCTGGTCTGATTTTCGACGCAGAAATCAGCGCTAATTTAGTGCGCCCCCTTGAAGGCACTGGTTCGGTATTCTATAGCCAAAGCAATAATCTGCCTGCTGCACCTTCTGCAAGTGGTTTTGGTGATGTTAATAATAGCCTTGGGCAGGACGATCCGAACGGCTACGGTGGAGGTACTACCGGCAGTCAAACCTATGGTGCCGGCGTTTCCTGGGGTGAGGGTTCAGCAGTAAGTTCTGTTGGTTCGCCTTTCACATTTACGCTAGGTGGTGGTGTTGATGGTACCGCGTGGGGTGGTGCAAACACCAACGCAAGTCTTCTTCTCGACCTCACCGGAACGCCCATTGGGTCAAGCGTCGGTGGTTTAGCCAATGCTGCAGTTGGAGGTTATGCCTATGACGGTTCAGACACAGCTGGCGTAGATGGGAAGTACACGTTTAATGTGGAATTCACGATCAATGCATTACTCTCCGGTGTCGCAGGCTCAATTTTTGATGGCGCTGTAGGAATTCAAGTCGATGTATTTAATTTCACGACTGGCGACTTGCTGTCAGGTCTTCATAATCCTCGAGTCAGTGGAACAGGCATTAACGGCACAGTTGATATGACTGAAGAAGCTCGCATCGATCAACTGGGTGATGCTTGGACTTTTTCTCTATCAGCCGAAGATATTCTTGCCAACGGTGGTTCAATTAGTGGAAACTACATTGCTGAATTCGATTTTGTTATACCAAATGACCCTATTACTGCAAATAGCATCTTTCTTACTATTGATACCTTTGCTGTCGGTGAAGCTACACATGTTTCAGAGCCCTCAGTGTTTGCATTACTTGGGCTAGGCTTGATAGGTATGGCAGTTCGCCGCAAACGAGTTCTTAAATAAACGTTGTTTGTTCGCTATTTAAAGGCTACTCACTTCAAATGAGTAGCCTTTTTGATTTTCGACTCAGCACAACAACTAAATCCATTTCATCATCTGCATGTAGATAAGTGTTCTCTATATGCATGACCGATGTACCAGCAATTCGAGCTATGTCTTGATACTTGGCACCAGACCTAACCCGTTCAGTAATTCCAAAATGTCGAAGGGAGTAAAACGTTAAGTTGTCATCTTTGTAATCAGGCAATCCCATAAGCAACATCAGCTCCCGCCAACACGAGTACATCTGCCGTTGAGTTAGCATACCGCCATCAACTGAGAACACGTAATCATCACCCATCCGATGAGCATTCGCCATCGGATTTTTTTATGAATTTTAAAACAGCTTTAGACACCGCGTTTAATGCCAGTACTCAGTTTCACTCATTTGACAAGCTTTCAGCTTTCTTAGACCCAACTATCATTGATGAAGCTTTTGTTGATGCAGGTGTGGCAACGGTCAGAAAGCGTCGCTTACCGCTTGAATCGGTGATGTGGTGTGTCATGGGAATGAGCCTTTTTAGACAGGAATCTGTGTGGAATATTGCCACTAAGATGGATATCGCACTCCCCGGTAAAGCCCCCCTTATTGCGCCAAGCGCAATGGTTCAGGCGCGACAGCGCCTAGGAACCGAGGCTGTAGAACAATCCTTTAAAAAGATGGCTAAACATTGGTATCAACAACATGAATTCGAAACATGGAACGGACTGAATTTGCTCGGAGTAGATGGTGTCGTTTGGCGAACGGCAGATACCGCTGAAAACCTCGATAAGTATGGCTCTGGCAGTACTCAACATGGTGATACTGCATTTCCTCAGATTCGCATGGTCTGCCAAATGGAACTGACAAGCCACCAACTCATCAGCAGTGCGTTTGATAAATACAAATCGAATGAGATGGTGCTAGCAGAGCAGCTGATTAGCGATACGCCTAATCATTCACTGACCATGTTTGACCGTGGCTTTTATTCCTTAGGCTTACTTCATCAGTGGCAAAACGCTGGAAAAGAAAGGCACTGGATGATACCCGCCAGAAAAGGGCTTCAGTTTGAAGTATTAGAAAGTTATAGCCGTGTAGATAAACGGGTTAAACTGACAACTACACCTCAAGCGAGAAAGAAGTTCCCTGGGCTTCCAGACGAAGTTGAGGCGCGGCTGGTGACGAAGAAAATAAAAGGGAAAGAGTGCCGAATTCTGACCTCGCTTACCGATGTAATGCGCTACCCCAGTGAAGACATTGTAGACTTATACACCCATCGCTGGGAGATTGAGTTAGGGTATCGCGAAATGAAACAAACGCTACTGAACAGTGAATATACGCTTAGGAGCAAGCGTCCTGACATGGTTGAACAAGAGTTATGGGGATTACTGCTTGCCTATAACTTGATAAGAGTGGCAATGACCGAAGCCGCAACGCGCAAAGGCATCTGGCCAAATCAGCTCAGCTTCAGCGGATGCTCAAGCGCGGTCGTGGCATTCCTACTAACGACAGTGCTCACTAGCCCTGGAAAACTGCCCGTGTTGTATGAAAACCTCATCAACCAATTGACTTACTACGAGCTTCCAACAAGGCGAGAAGACAGGTTATACCCTCGGTGCGTCAAACCCAAACCTAGCAAGTACCCTACTAAAAAGAAAAATGCCAGTCAGCTTAACTGACTGGCATTACCCACGTGGCTCTTTTTTATTTCTACCGCATCTTTCTTTTTAATCTCAATTCTTTTTAATCTCAACTATATTTACGCAAGCGAAAGTTTATAGACTGTGCTGGTTTTCGCTTTAGATTTTTAGGTACTTATTTTTAAGACAATGCGCTTTCATAATAAGTAATAGGTATAAAGTGCAAGTAATAAGTATACCCTGCTATACCTTTGGCGTAACGCAACTGTCATAAAAATATCATCTAATAGTGCTGTTAATCTTTAAGTTAAAGGTCATGTCGTGTTCAAGTACACAAGTATAAGCCGTTTGGTTATTACCCCCGTCCTCGCCAGTTTCTTTCTCCTTGTTTTACTCAACGGTGCGTCAATTTTAAAGTCATTCACACTACTGAATGCTTTTGATGAACTTGAAAATACGCTGGTTCAGTCTGAGCGCGACGTTAACGATGTGCTAAGTACCTTTAAAACTCAGGTACAAGAGTGGAAGAATGTGCTACTTCGAGGCCATGACAAAGCCGATAGAGAAAAGTATTGGAAGCGGTTTAAGCAGCGCGAAAGTGACATTCAAGCAAAGTTTAGTGCCATGCTGCAAAATGATGTAATCAGTAATGAAGCAAAAGCAGAGATTCGCCAGTTTCAAAAAGCACATGGCATTATGGCAACCAAATACCGCGAAGGGTACGACGCTTTTGTCAATTCAGGCTTCGATCCTAAAGTCGGTGATAGTTATGTACGAGGAATCGATAGAGAACCCGCCAAACTTCTAGGCAGTATTGCTGATGACATAGCACTACAGTCGGCCACGGCGATAGAGGAACTCAAGCAAAGTACGCGTAACATGCTGTGGCTTATTCTTCTTGCCGCCATTGTGCTGTCAATATTGTCGTTAAGCTATGTTATCGCAAGGCTACGTTCACAGGTGATCAACCCTACCAAAGAGGTTGCTAAATGCATCTCTAACCTGGCTAACAGCGATTATGACTACGCCCTCACATATACCAGCGACCACGAATTGGGTGTACTGGCGAATTCAGCAAGGGCCTTGCAACAGAAACTCAACGTATCGGTAGGGCAATTAAAAGATGCCGAGAAGGAAATGAGCGGCGCATTTACGTCCCTTGCCAGTGTCAGTGACCTCATTATGCAAGGGGCCAATGAGCAAAGAGACACGTCTCGTTCATTGGACACTAGCACGGATAAATTAAAGGGCATTGTGCAAAATCTGGTAGCAATCACTGATCAGGTAGCGGTAGCCACCAACAATTCAGAACAAAATGTAGCAAGTTGCTACACCACATTCGAAAAAGCCAACGTTGGGTTTAGGCAACTTGCGCAAACCGTTACAGCATCAAGTGACATTGTGACTGAGCTTCAATCTCGCAGTACTAACATTTTAAAAGTAGTGAATGTGATCAATGAAATAGCAGACCAAACTAATTTATTAGCACTTAATGCTGCCATTGAAGCTGCGCGGGCCGGAGAGCACGGTAGAGGTTTTGCTGTGGTTGCTGATGAAGTAAGAGCGTTAGCGGCGAAAACGCAACAGTCCACCAGAGAGATTAACGATATTCTAAGCAGCTTCGAGTCAGAGGCAATGAGTGCGGTAACCGCCATGAATACTGGTAAACAGCTATCCGATACCAACGCCGCTGAGGCGGAATCGGCCCTCGAACGACTAAATACCGTTGTGAGAGACATTCAGGAGACAGCCAGTGTTGTGGTAGCGCTTAATGAAGCCGCTGATGAGCAAGAGGCGGTGCTAGGGCAAGTTGAATCCATTATTGGTAGTGTGGTGACTTCTGCCGAGCGCTATCACGAGCTCGCCCAGCGTGACGATATGTCTCGCTCTATGAAAAATATGTCATACAACGTTGAAAAGGTGGTGAACAGTTTGACCCGCTAAGCCTGCTTTGACAGTATTCACTGAGGAGGCATTGGCTTCCTCTGCCACTAATGCTGTTTATAAGGTTGTTGCGACTTCATGATACCCCTAGTATTTCACCCCATCTATAGCCAACTCTCTCTGCCAGACCGGCATCGGTTTCCAATCGAGAAATACGTGGGAATTAGAGATGAGTTAATTGCTCGAGGAGTGAGCCCATCACGTTTTAGCACCCCAACGCCAGTGACTAACGAAGAGTTAATACGCTTCTATTCACCTGAATATGTGGAGCAACTCACCACAGGTACCCTTGATAAAAAGGCGATGCGAAGAATAGGCTTCCCTTGGTCTGAGCAACTGATAGAGCGCACGCGCACCGCAGTGGCCGGAACAATCCAAACTGCTAATCTTGCCATAGAGACCGGCAAAGCCTTAAATTTGACCGGCGGCTATCATCACGCTTTTGCCGATTTCGGATCGGGTTTTTGCCTATTCAACGATTTGTATTTGGCAGCCAAGGCGATGCAATCTCACGAGGGCATTGATAACGTACTTATTATCGATTTAGATGTGCACCAAGGTGACGGCACCGCTAAGCTGGCCGAAAACGATGACGACATTTTTACACTCTCTCTTCATGGTGAAAAGAATTTTCCCCATAGAAAGCAGGTATCCAACATTGATATTGGCCTCCCTAAAGCGGCCGAGGACGATGAATATCTCACCACGTTGGAGCAGGCTATAACACTCGCTTTTCGCCAATTTCAGCCCGATGCCATCATTTACGATGCTGGCGTAGATGTGCATGTAAATGATGATTTGGGGCTATTAAATATTTCTACAAAGGGTGTGTATCACAGAGATAAAACTATTTTCGACTTGGCAGAGAGGGAGGGGCTCCCAATTGCTGCGGTAATCGGAGGGGGATATCAACGGGACATTGCGGCGCTTGTTGATGTGCACATACAACTGTATCGCGCCGCGGGTGTTGTTGAATAGCGGTTTCCAGCTTTACTGCAAGTAATGTAAAACCTTATTTGCAGTTGCCAATAGACCTTAAAGGAACGTTACTTGGAAGCCTATGCCAATACGCTCTTGTGAGCGATTGTAGTCTATCAGTGAGTCGCCATAGCCGTTGAAATATTGCACTAACAGCTCATAGCGGTCTGAAATAGGGTAGGTCATATCCAGTTGAAAGCTGCCTCTATTCTCATCAAAGTCTAAGTTATTTCGAACAAGAGCGAGCATCTTAAACGCGCCAATCTTTCTGCCATAGCCAAGCTCGAAGCGGCCGTAAAAGTCTTCGATATCTGGGTTGTCATCACCACTGGCATCTAATGGATCGTCTTTTTCATCTTCTGGCACGCGATACCATGTTTTTAAGTAATAAATATCGTCATTATCGCTAAATGTAATTGAGGCAAATATGCGGTTCCAACTGCGAGAGCGAAGCCCGCTCTGGCCATTAGACATATGATTGAAGCCTAATTGAAAGGTATTAAATTTGTAGCCTAATACGGAGTAGTCACCGGTTTTCTGCCAAAAAATTTCTGGTTCGTAGTTGGTTTCACGAAATGGTTTAGACACTTCACTATTATAGAGTTGCCAAAACGAGGTAAGCGTAAAACCAAAATACAGTCCGTCAAAACCCGTGTCCTCAAGATATAAAGGCAGCTTCATGCTCAACTGAAATTTTGCCTCTTTACTGTCTACGTTTTCCTCCGTTAACTCCTCATTACCCGCGGAGTTTGGGTTTTTTACATACGTAAAAGGAAGTAGATAGTTTTGACGATGCTGAGTAATAGCAAACACATTATCGAGGGCTTCTTTATCACCTGCTATTCTATTATCCAGCGCACTTTCTGTTGTGGTATCTCGTTTGATGATATCAATAACTTCAATGCCTTCTTCAATAGCTAAAGATAAATCAGATTTGTCTTCCTCCTTAGCAGCACTAGATGTTGTTTGTTCATCACTTGAGTCTGACTCCTGCGCATGCGCAAGGGTATTTGCACCTAGTAAAATGTACGTAGATGTAATTAAAAAAAACAAAGGCTTTAAATTCACCTTTTACTCTCCGGGTTATGATCTTAAGGTTCTAAGTTGAGGTTTAAATTAAGGCTTGTTGAAGTTCAATGTTTGACCTTCAGCCGAAGCAAATATGGTTAGCGGGGATTCAGCCGCAACAACAAAGTCATTACAGTGCGCGACCACAAAATCAATGTCGTCGTCAGTGCGCTCTGGGTCGTGACTATATAAAGCGAGTTGTTTAACGTTACTTGCCATAGCAAGTTTCACCGCTTCTTCAGCAACAGAATGGCCCCAGCCATTTTTAGCTGGCATATCTGAGCCCATATATTGGGCGTCGTGGATCAACAGGTCGGCATTGCAAGCAAAGGCAGCAAATGTCTGAAAATCAGTTTCTTTTTTGTAAGGAGGATAGAGCTCGTTGTCAGTAATGTACGCTATTTTGCATCCATCGGCTTCAATGCAGTAGGCGCTTCCTTTACCTGGATGATTCATTGGTACACGCTTAATATGTGCGCTGCCAACAGTAAAGCTTTCTTGCTCCGCTGGTAGCTGCACAATGTCTATCTTTGCGTGTAAAGCAGTTCGTGGAACGGGAAATAAAGAGCCTTCCATTTGCCGAAGTATCTGATCTGGTTCATCGAGATTAGTCTGACCTGGAAAAATATTTATTTCTCTGTCTTTTTGATAAATCGGCGTGAAAAAGGGAAAGCCCTGAATATGGTCCCAGTGGTTGTGGCTAAGTAAAATATTAATTGGCGACGTCTTTTGAATAAGTTGAGCGCTTAGTAAGCGAATGCCTGTGCCTGAATCGAGGACGATATCGGTACCATCCTCAAGTTCAATATGCACACACGCAGTATTTCCGCCATAGCGCACGAAGTCCGCACCGGGAGTCGGAATTGAACCTCTAACGCCATAAAATGTTAACCGCATATACTAAGCCCCATCATCTACTTATTTGGGCAACGCCAGAAGTTAGAGCGCGGCTATAAAGTCTTTAGCGGCACTGATATCTAATAACTGTTTATCGCCAGTTCTTCTATTCTTGTATTCAACTTGTTGATTATCCAAGTTTCTTTCGCCAATAACAATACTATGAGGTATACCAATTAATTCCATGTCATTAAACATGACACCTGGACGCTCTTTTCTGTCGTCGAAAAGTACGTCTATACCAAGTGCTAGAAGCGCTTCATAAAGAGCTTCAGCCGTTTCCTTTATGCGATGAGATTTGTGCATGTTCATCGGGATAACCGCCACCTTGAAAGGTGCGATGGCGTCAGGCCATTTAATACCAAACTTGTCATGGTTTTGTTCTATAGCGGCGGCAACAATACGAGATACTCCAATACCATAGCAGCCCATGGTAAGCGTTTGGTGCTTACCCGTTTCGCTTAATACACCGCAGTTCATGGCTTCAGAGTACTTTCTACCAAGTTGAAAAATATGACCCACTTCAATGCCGCGTTTTATGTCGAGTGTTCCTTCACCGTCAGGAGATACATCTCCGGCGACGACGTTACGAATATCAACCGCATTAATCTCTTCAGACCAATTTGAATTAATGGCTAATTTGTTTTGCTCTCCAGCACCGCACGTAAAATCGGCTAGCGCTGCTGCGCTTGAATCAACAAAGGTAGGAATAGTTAAGGTGGTTGCATCGGCAAATAAAGGAGAAACACCTAGTACCTGTGCTGCTTTTTCAGCAGAGGCCTGAACTAGCGGTGTAGCAACGCTATCAATTTTTTCTGCTTTGACATCGTTGAGTGTGTGGTCTGCGCGAAGTACAAGTGCAACCCATTTTTCATCAATGTTTAGCGCAGCATCGGCGTTGCCTTCATCGATTTCAGCACCCTTCACTACGAACACGTTTACTGCGTTGCTCGCTGCAATATTAATACTGCTAAGAGCCTCTTCTAAAGTGTGTCCACTCACAGGCTTAGTCTCACGCGAAGCGCCAGAGGCCATTGCTTTTTCAGGTGCAGTAGCAGAAGCCATCTCTACATTTGCCGCATAGTTACTCTGATTAGAGAACGCAATGGCGTCTTCACCAGAGTCTGCCAATACATGAAACTCATGAGAATGATTACCTCCAATTGAACCAGAATCGGCAATAACAGCACGGAAATCTAGGCCCAAACGGGTGAAGATATTGCTGTAGGCATCGTACATTTTTTGATAGGTAGTTTCTAAGCACGAGTCTTCTAAGTGGAAACTATAGGCGTCTTTCATCGTAAACTCGCGGCTTCGCATAATGCCGAAGCGAGGGCGAACTTCATCACGAAATTTGGTTTGTATTTGATACAGGTTCAGCGGAAGCTGCTTATAACTGCTCACCTCATTGCGTACAAGAGCAGTAATAACTTCTTCGTGAGTGGGACCTAAAACGAAATCACGCTGATGGCGGTCTTTCACACGCAGTAGTTCTGGGCCGTACTCTTCCCAGCGACCAGATTCTTCCCAGAGATCGGCAGGTTGAACAACAGGCATTAATATTTCAATTGCGCCGGCTTTGTTCATTTCTTCACGAACGATATTGGCCACTTTATTGAGAACGCGAAGGCCTGAAGGAAGCCAATTATATAACCCCGACGCTAACTTTCTGATCATACCAGCACGTAACATTAGCTGGTGGCTGATAACCTCTGCATCTGCAGGTGTTTCTTTTTGCGTGGCGAGCAAATATTGACTAGTGCGCATGTAAAACAGTATTCCTGTAAAATAAAATTTAATCTTATGTATTCTAATTAAGTACGAGCCATTACGCTACATACTGTGTGTTTTATATTGTATTTATCTGTGTGACGACAACAATGCCGTTCTTCACCATAAATCCTATGTCCCGATCGTAGAGGGTTACCCTATAGGTTTTGTCATCACTTTCTGTGTTTTGCTTATAGGCGGGGCGGGGGTCTTGGGCTAAAATTTCACGCACTAGGAGTTTGAAATCGCTGTGTTGCTCACAGGCTTTTAGAAGCTGTGGTGAAATTTCATCTAAAAACTCTACCGGTCGCTGAGGAATAGGACGCATTTGATCAAGGCTATCTGTGGCGTTTTGAATACTGTCGGCGTAATGCAGATAAGGTTTAATATCGATGATGGGAGTACCGTCTACTAAATCTATGCCTTCAACCACTAATCTTGGTTTGCCGTCGATAGTATGAATACCATTATTCTTTACTACCGACATACCGATAGAATTGGGTCTATGGGTACTTCGCGTTGCTAGCACTCCCATTGTGGCATTGCCGCCTAAACGAGGGGCTTTAACAGTACTTTTCCACCCTCGTTCCATCGTTTCGTGAAATACAAATAGAAGCCAGAGATGGCTGTAACTTTCGATACCTTTTAGCATATTGATATCGTCAAAACCGGTGGCAAAGGAAATAATTCCCTTTGCTGCGCTTAGGTTAGCCTGCCGAGGTACCGCAAATTTTTGCTTGAATGGTGTTGCTATGGTGGCAATTGCGTTAATGCGAAATTCATCGTTTATCGTCATTTTGTTGAATCTTTGTTGTTTTTTGCTTGTTTGATAGACGACAACGTTTTTTCAAAATAAGGGCAGCCAAGCTCGTTGGCTTTTGCGATATTATGGGTATATATCTTTTGTGCATCATCCTCATTTTTCATATAACGAGTAATGTCGCTTTCTCGAATTATATGTAAGAGCGGATAAGGTGAGCGGTTAGTGTAATTTTCAGAGTCATCAATACTGTTGCCCTCAAAAACATACTTCGGGTGAAAGCTGGCTAGCTGATAGCGCTCAGAAAAACCCCAGTCGTGAAGCATGGCCTCTGCAATAGACAGCACATCTAAGTATTCATTAAAGTCTGTGAAAGACGTATTTGAGAGAATTATAAGGGTTGTTGCAATATCGTCAGCATTATCTAAGCGCTTTAATTCCTCAAAAAGTGCTTCTAGTACATCACCGGTATTGCCTGCAATTACACAACAATGAATTTGATTAGGCGTTCTTACGAAGGACGCGAAGGGGCAAAAGTTATGGTGAATAACAATGTCATCAACCCATTTCATAGTCGCCTCTATGAAATGTGCGTGGCTGTCGCTAGATTGCTCGTTACCAGAGCTCTCATCATTAGAGTGCTGTGTCGCTTGTTTAGCGCCTGAAGATTCAACTGGTTTCATCAAATAACACTGTTCGCTAATATGTGCCTCAAGTGTAAAGAAGCAATCAAGTTTGTAAGAGTGTGCTGTAAGAAAACGCCCAGCTATAAGCTAGGCCATTCTATGAAGCGCTAGGTTAATGCGTTACTTAAAGCATCGCATAGGTTGTATGTGATGCTCGTTGTAACTTTGGCAATAACGTTACTAAGAACGCTACTAAGAATGATACTTTACGTACGCCTCTAGTGTGTTTTCAATAAGACTTGCTACCGTCATCGGGCCTACGCCGCCAGGCACCGGCGTTATCCATCCAGCACGCTCTTTTGCCTGCTCAAATTCAATATCACCAATTAATGAACCGTCGCTTACACGATTGATACCCACATCAATAACAATGGCGCCAGGTTTTATCCAGCTACCAGGAATGAAATTGGGCTTACCCACGGCAACGACCAGCAAGTCAGCGCGCTGAACATGATTCTTTAAGTCTTGCGTAAACTTATGACAAGTGGTTACTGTACATCCCGCCAGCAACAGCTCAAGACTCATTGGGCGACCAACAATGTTTGATGCGCCAACAATGACCGCGTCTAAACCTTTTACCGGGCGTTTCGTTGATTCAATCATTGTCATTATGCCCTTAGGGGTGCAAGGGCGAAGGGCCGGTATCCGTTGCGCTAAACGGCCTATATTATAGGGATGAAACCCATCTACGTCTTTGTGCGGGTGAATGCGCTCTAAGACACGCTCGGCGTTCAGTCCTGCTGGCAACGGTAATTGAACAAGAATACCGTCTATTTCTTTGTCTTCGTTAAGCTCATCTACCAATGAAAGAAGGGCTTCTTCTGTGGTGTCTGATGGAAGGTCAAAAGAACGAGATATAAATCCTACTTCTTCACACGCCTTTCGTTTATTCGATACATAGACTTGAGAGGTAGCGTCACTGCCAACTAAAACCACGGCCAAGCCGGGTTGACGCTTTTTCGCTTTTATTAATGAGTCGACGTAAGAAGCAACATGCTGGCGAACTTGCTTGGCAATTAGTTTGCCATCAATTAGGTGAGCAGTCATAAACACAAATTCATAAAGTAATTAATGAGTGTTGCTTATTGTTTCACAAAACCAATATATGAAACCAGTTTATTATTTCGGTAAATCTGAGCTTTTGACTAAAGACTGATAAGGAGAGAGTTTGACTTCTTAAAAGCAGTACTTAGGACACTTTTCTAAAATATCTAATTAAGAAGAGCAGATATCAAGTGCGCTTAATAATTTATTTTCTATTCTTTTTTTCATTTGTGCTTTTTAATTATGCTTTCCAGTCATCTGTGTATTTAAGTTTTCGCGGCTTACCCACGGCCAATACCTCAAATTTACGTTCAAAAAGCATACGGTTTGTATAAAAAAACACAAGAATGCACGCTTTATGAGCGGTTGATTTTTTTATTTCAAAAAGTGTTTGACGAGGTGGGGGCAAGTCAGTAATATTCGCACCCCGTAACGGCACAGAGGCAAAACGCTTCGAAAGCAGTTACATTGTCGGTGAGTGGCGCAGCTTGGTAGCGCACTTGTTTTGGGTACAAGGGGTCGCAGGTTCAAATCCTGTCTCACCGACCAATTCTTTGCAACAACGTTTGCAGAGGTCTTTACAAGAACGTTTGTAAAGAAAAAAGATTCGTCGAGCGCCCGTAGCTCAGCTGGATAGAGCAACGGCCTTCTAAGCCGTGGGTCGCAGGTTCGAATCCTGCCGGGCGCGCCATGCGGGTCAGGTAGGTCCTGACCACATCGATAGAATCTTTACGTTTACATGTTTATCAATTCACATGTAAACTATAACACCTCAGTGGTGGGCGTAGCTCAGTTGGTAGAGCCCCGGATTGTGATTCCGGTTGTCGTGGGTTCAAGTCCCATCGTCCACCCCACTTTTTCGCGGGAGTGGTGGAATTGGTAGACACGCTGGATTTAGGTTCCAGTGCTTCACGGCGTGAGAGTTCAAGTCTCTCCTTCCGCACCATAAGTTCAAGCTTCTTTCAAAAGCTTTTCAGCACTTCTATTGTCGGTGAGTGGCGCAGCTTGGTAGCGCACTTGTTTTGGGTACAAGGGGTCGCAGGTTCAAATCCTGTCTCACCGACCACTGCTTTATCTCCCTATTTTTATCATTTCTAATAGCTTTCTGCGCGAATTTTCAATAATTCTGCTTTTCTGCGCGTTTATTGCGCAAAACGATGTTAAAAGCGTGTTTTTGCCTCTCGACTCTCAAAGTGTGCGGCTGTATACTACCGCGTCTTTTTTTAACCAATACGTTTATTTCAAGTTGCGTGTTTACACACTTAAATTCTTATTTGAATTGTGCAATTTTGAACCCATAAACGATTTTTAACGACCTCTACCCCGAGTGATGTGCTTATTAAGCATGACGGGAGAGGGGATTGAAAACAAAACGCCTGAAAAGGCGTATAGTTGAGGTAATATAATGCAAGTTTCAGTCGAGACGACCCAGGGTTTAGAACGCCGTCTTACTATCACCGTTCCAGCTGACACGGTTGATTCAGCAGTTAAGTCACGTTTACAACAGTTGGCGAAAACACAGCGCATCAACGGTTTCCGTCCTGGCAAAGTTCCAGTAAGCGTAATCAAAAAACGTTTCGGCCAAGCAGTTCGCCAAGAAGTTTCTGGTGAAGTCATGCAGCAAAACTTCTACCAAGCAGTTATTCAAGAAAAAATTCAGCCTGCTGGTATGCCGAAGTTTGATTTAACGACAGACGAAGATGGTAAAGATTTAGAATTTACAGCGTCTTTTGAAGTTTACCCTGAAGTTGAAGTGAAGGGCGTAAGCGACATCGAGATTGAAAAGCCGGCGGTAGAGATTACTGACGAAGACTTAGACAACATGATGGAAACGCTTCAGAAGCAGCACGCGACTTGGAAAGAAGTTAAGCGTAAAGCGAAGAAAGATGACAAAGTAGTCATGGATTTCGTTGGCACTATCGACGGTGAAGAGTTTGAAGGCGGAAAAGCGGAAGACTTCTCATTAGAGCTTGGTCAAGGCCGTATGATCCCTGGTTTTGAAAAACCACTTGTTGGCGCGAAAGCGGGTGACGAAGTGACTATTGAAGTGACTTTCCCGGAGGACTACCACGCAGAAAACCTGAAAGGTAAAGATGCAGTATTCCAGGCGACAATTAAGAAAGTTGAAGGTCAGGCACTGCCTAAAGTAGACGAAGAATTCGCAACACTATTCGGTGTTGAAGAAGGCGGCGTTGACGCACTTAAAGCAGAAGTTCGTAAGAACATGCAGCGCGAGTTAGACCAAACGCTTAAAGCACAAGTAAAAGAAGATGTTATCTCTAAGCTAGTAGATGCAAACGAGATTGACATTCCACAGGCGCTTATCGATCAAGAAATCGATGCACTTCGCGAACAAGCGAAGCAGCGTTTCAGCCAACAGGGCGGTGGTCAAAATCTTCCAGACCTGCCTGCTGAATTGTTTACAGACAATGCGAAACGTCGTGTTTCAATTGGCTTACTTCTAGGTGAAGTGATTAAGCAAAACGAGCTTAAAGCTGACGAAGAACGCGTAAAAGAGATGATCGAAACAGCGGCATCAGCGTACGAAGATCCAAGTGAAGTTGTAGAGTACTACAACAACAACCAAGAGCTAATGCAGCAAATGCAGAACGTTGCGCTAGAAGAGCAAGCTATCGAGTGGGTTCTTGAGCAAGCTAAAGTTACTGAAGTAACTAAAGCTTTTGACGAGGTAATGAACAAACAGGCGTAATTTTTTACTGTCTGATTGACATTACTTGTCAGCAACTGCTTAAATGCTCGGAGCCTTCCGAGCATTTTTGTTTTTAACGCAAGATAATAAAGGTAGTTATGACTAACACTCCGTTTGACCCTATGAATGCACTTGTTCCAATGGTTGTAGAGCAAACCTCTAAAGGTGAGCGCTCTTACGACATTTATTCTCGCCTATTAAAAGAAAATGTCATTTTCTTAGTGGGGCAAGTTGAAGATCACATGGCCAACCTTATTGTTGCGCAGATGTTGTTCTTAGAAGCGGAAAATCCAGAGAAAGACATTTTCCTTTATATCAATTCTCCTGGCGGTTCAGTTTCAGCAGGTATGGCAATTTACGATACCATGAAGTTTATCAAGCCTGATGTAAGCACAGTATGTATGGGCCAAGCGGCTAGCATGGGAGCGTTTTTGCTTTCAGCGGGTGCCAAAGGCAAGCGTTACTGTCTACCTAATTCTCGAGTGATGATTCATCAACCTCTCGGCGGATTCCAAGGCCAAGCATCAGATTTTGAGATACACGCGAAAGAAATTCTTTATATCAAAGAAAAACTAAACCGCCTAATGGCCGAACATACCGGTCAAGACTACGAAAAAGTAGCAAAAGACACAGATCGTGATAACTTCTTAAATGCATCTGATGCAAAAGAATATGGATTAGTTGACCAAGTGTTGGCAAACCGTTCTGACGTTGCTGCAACGAAGTAGTATAGTTATAGTAAATCTGAGCCAGAATATCGTGTGATTTAGTGTGTGGCTCAGGCAAGGCAGAGGCAAAAGTAATGAGTGATAAGCAAAGCGGTGACGGTGATAACAAGCTACTGTACTGCTCGTTTTGTGGCAAAAGCCAGCACGAAGTGAGAAAGTTGATAGCAGGCCCGTCGGTATTCATTTGCGACGAGTGTGTTGAATTATGTAACGATATCATTCGCGAAGAAATCAAGGAAATTGCGCCTAAGCAAAAGCAGGATGCTTTACCTAAACCAGCCGAGATCCACGAGCATCTTAACGATTATGTGATAGGGCAGGACCACGCTAAAAAAGTACTTTCTGTAGCGGTTTATAACCATTACAAACGCTTGCGCAATGGTGATGTTCACGATGGCGTAGAGCTTGGTAAAAGTAATATTCTTCTTATTGGTCCAACGGGAAGCGGTAAAACACTTCTTGCTGAAACACTAGCTAGATTGTTAGACGTTCCATTTACCATGGCCGATGCTACTACGCTAACCGAAGCGGGTTACGTGGGTGAAGACGTTGAAAATATAATTCAGAAGCTTTTACAAAAATGCGACTACGATGTAGAAAAAGCCCAACGCGGTATTGTCTATATTGATGAAATCGACAAGATCTCTCGTAAGTCTGACAACCCGTCAATTACACGAGATGTTTCTGGTGAAGGTGTACAGCAAGCGCTGTTGAAGCTTATTGAGGGCACAGTAGCTTCTGTTCCCCCACAAGGCGGAAGAAAGCACCCTCAACAAGAGTTCTTGCAGGTAGATACGTCCAAAATCTTATTCATTTGTGGTGGTGCATTTGCAGGTCTCGATAAAGTGATTGAGCAACGCGCACAAAAAGACACAGGTATAGGTTTTGGTGCGACGGTTAAGTCGAAAGGAAACGGTCAGCAAATAAGTGAACTGTTTAAGCAAGTTGAGCCAGAAGACTTGGTGAAGTACGGATTAATTCCAGAATTTATCGGTCGTTTACCTGTAGTAACAAGCTTAGAAGAGCTAAACGAAGAAGCACTTATTCAAATTCTTCGCGAGCCGAAGAACGCGATAACCAAGCAATACGGTGCACTTTTCTCAATGGAAGACGTTGAGCTTGAGTTCCGTGAAGACGCGTTAAACGCTATTGCGAAGAAGGCAATGGAGCGTAAAACCGGTGCCCGTGGGCTTCGTTCTATAGTCGAGGCTGTGTTGCTCGAGACAATGTACGATCTCCCGTCGACCGACGATGTGAGTAAAGTGGTGATAGATGAAACTGTTATACGCGGCGAGTCTAAACCTATTTTGATTTACGACAGTAATGAGAAAAAAGCAGCATCTGAATAGCGATTAATTTGCTGAAAAAAGGCCCTTCTGGGCCTTTTTTGTTTCTAGCACATTATTTTGCACTGATATTTGAGCCTTACCCACCGCGTCCAATTTTCGGCGCTATGCCCGCTAAGCTGTCTGTTATTTGAGCTAACAGCACGATAAAGTCCATCCTTTGATATAGATCTGCCCTCTGCCTATTGCCTTAAGCGCAAAAATCGATAATGGTATTTGTGTGAGCTAATGATAAACGCGACGCAATGTAATCGATAATATCTAATTCACGTATCTAATTTGCTTTGTGTTGAAGCAAAAGGTGAGGGATGGTAAGGAATTAACGCACTTTAATAAGTTTTGATTGAACTTTGCTCTTACATCCCCATATAAAACGACATCGGAAATAAATTGAGAACAAGTATGACAGTTGAGCGTGAAAATCGCATTGAAATTCCTGTGCTTGCCCTGCGGGACGTGGTCGTATACCCGCATATGGTCATACCCCTTTTTGTAGGGCGTGAAAAATCCATCCGCTGCCTAGAAGCGGCAATGGAAAACGACAAACAAATTTTCTTAGTAGCACAAAAAGATGCCGGCGTTGATGAACCGGAATCTGATGATATCTACACGGTAGGTACCATAGCGACTATTTTACAGCTTTTGAAACTACCTGATGGAACCGTGAAAGTATTGGTTGAGGGTAGTGTACGTGGCCAAATCGAAAGCTATAAACAAGCCGATCCTTATTTTGTTGCTGCCGTTGACCAAATTGATGATGAAGGCATTGAAGAGAGTGAACAAGAAGTTCTCATCCGCTCTGCAGTCTCTCAGTTTGAAGGCTATGTAAAGCTGAATAAAAAGATACCGCCTGAAGTGCTCACTTCACTTAACGGCATCGAGGACGCTGCACGTTTAGCAGATACGATGGCAGCTCACATGCCGCTTAAGCTGACGGAAAAGCAAAAAGTATTAGAGATGCAAAGCGTTAACGAGCGTCTTGAATACTTAATGGCGCTTATGGAAGGCGAAATCGATCTGTTGCAGGTAGAAAAGAAAATTCGTACCCGCGTTAAGAAACAGATGGAGAAAAGCCAGCGCGAGTATTATTTGAATGAGCAAATGAAAGCCATTCAAAAAGAGCTTGGTGAGCTAGACGATGCACCTGACGAATTTGAAGCGCTAGCGAAAAAGATTGCTGACGCCAAAATGCCTAAAGAAGCAGAAGACAAAGCCAAATCAGAACTTCAAAAACTGAAAATGATGTCGCCAATGTCTGCAGAGGCTACAGTGCTTCGCAGCTACATTGAATGGTTAACGAACGTTCCATGGAACAAACGTTCTCCTGTGAAAAGAGATTTGGCAAAAGCTGAAGAAGTGCTCAATGAAGATCATTACGGTCTTGAGAAGGTCAAAGAACGCATTCTAGAGTATCTAGCCGTTCAGCAACGAGTTAAAAAGCTGAAAGGTCCAATCCTGTGCTTGGTGGGTCCTCCTGGTGTAGGTAAAACATCACTGGGTCAGTCTGTAGCTAAAGCAACTGGCAGAAAGTATGTGCGTATGGCACTAGGCGGCGTGAGAGATGAGGCAGAAATTCGAGGCCATCGTCGTACTTACATAGGCTCACTGCCTGGTAAATTAGTTCAAAAAATGGCGAAAGTTGGGGTGAAGAACCCGCTATTTTTGCTTGATGAAATCGACAAAATTTCATCTGACATGCGCGGCGACCCGGCATCAGCCCTGCTAGAAGTGCTTGACCCAGAGCAGAACAACAGCTTCAGCGATCACTATTTAGAAGTGGATTACGATCTCTCTGATGTAATGTTTGTTGCTACATCAAATAGCATGAATATTCCGGGCCCGTTACTGGATCGCATGGAAGTTATACGTCTATCTGGTTACACCGAAGATGAAAAGCTGAACATTGCGAAAAACCATTTAATTGGTAAGCAGATGGAGCGCAATGGTCTTAAAGCCAAAGAGCTTGAAATCACTGATTCCGCGGTTATCGGCATGATTCGCTATTACACGCGAGAAGCGGGTGTACGTAGTTTAGAGCGTGAGATATCCAAGGTGTGCCGCAAAGCGGTGAAAGACGTTCTTCTTAAAAAGAACAAAGACAAAGTGTCTGTCACTCAGGACAATCTAAAAGATTATCTTGGCGTTCAGCGCTTTGACTATGGTAAGGCCGACAAAGACAACCAGATTGGTCAAGTGACAGGTTTGGCGTGGACTCAAGTTGGTGGCGATTTACTTACCATTGAGACTACATCGGTGCCAGGTAAGGGTAAAATGACCTCTACAGGCTCTCTTGGCGACGTAATGCAAGAGTCAATCAAGGCCGCCATGACGGTGGTAAGAAGCCGTGCAGAAAAGCTTCGTATTA
This sequence comes from Alteromonas sp. 4NS20-0143, assembly GCF_057542855.1. Classification (NCBI taxonomy): domain Bacteria; kingdom Pseudomonadati; phylum Pseudomonadota; class Gammaproteobacteria; order Alteromonadales; family Alteromonadaceae; genus Alteromonas; species Alteromonas sp. 4NS20-0143. The sequence goes on along the minus strand of NZ_BAAJLR010000003.1, from coordinate 93,245 downwards.
ACGAAGACTTCTATGAAAAACGAGACATTCACGTGCACGTGCCAGAAGGTGCTACACCTAAAGATGGTCCAAGTGCCGGTATCGCCATGTGCACTGCGTTGGTGTCGTCACTCACTGGCAACCCAGTGAAGTGTGAAGTTGCCATGACGGGTGAAATAACGCTACGTGGTGAAGTACTTGCCATCGGTGGCCTAAAAGAAAAGCTGCTAGCAGCTCACCGAGGCGGTATTAAGACGGTCATTATTCCTAAAGACAATGAACGTGATTTGGAAGAAATTCCTGATAACGTGAAAAAAGATTTGGCGATTCACCCAGTAAAATGGATTGATGACGTCCTCGACATTGCACTTCAGGAGCCCGTGGAAAGTTTTAAGGTAGAAAAGAAATCGTAAATAGTAATGGCTACAATGCTTAATTTTAAAGGGTTGTAGCCATTTTCTTGTACTTTTTGATTAAAAAATGTACGTAAAATTAAAGAATTGCCGATTTTTTCAAAATTAGGGCTTTCAAGACCGAAAAGTTGTGTTACCTTAAAATGGTTATCGCTTAAAGCCTTGCCACAAAAGGGATTGCAGCGGTTAATTTAAAAGTTAATTAATTGTGACAGATGCTTGATGTTAACAATCAAGCTTGTTATAACGTCCAAACCAATTTTTTGGACAAACAGTATAATAACAATTGAAGGGGATCAAAATAGTGAACAAGTCTCAACTTATCGACCAAATTGCTGCTGGTGCAGATATTTCTAAAGCAGCTGCTGGGCGCGCACTTGACGCATTCACTGACTCAGTAACTGCGGCGCTTAAAGACGGCGACCAAGTAGCACTAGTGGGCTTTGGCACTTTCTCAGTTCGCGAACGTTCAGCTCGCAGTGGCCGTAATCCACAAACTGGTGAGACTATTCAGATTTCAGCTGCGAAAGTTCCATCTTTCAAAGCCGGTAAAGCTCTGAAAGACGCTTGTAACTAAGTCAAAAGATATAGAAAAAGGCGATGGCTAGTCCATCGCCTTTTTTATTTGTACACAACATAATTAATAACCCCGCCGCGAATAACGTTTACCTTGCACTAAGCCTAATAAGAAAGTCTTAGAAACACACAGATTAGTTTGTTTTAGGTCGTTTATCTTCATCGGCATTAGGTTATAATCATCGCTTATTTTACCAGTGACAGCTATTACATCGTTTTGCGAAAAAGTATTGTCAGGTATCAGTAGTAAGCAACGGAGTTGAAGAATAATCATGCTAGAAAGAATCAGAGAAGGTTCTCAAGGCCCATGGGCGATGGCAATCATTGCGCTAATCGTTTTGAGTTTCGTATTTGCTGGTGTAGGAAGTTACCTTACATCGCCAGGCACGTCTGCAGTAGCTACGGTAAATGGCGAAGAGATCTCGGCCCAAGAACTAGACCGTGCGTATCAAAATCAGCGCGCGCAAATGGAATCACAGTTTGGCGAAAGCGTAGCTCAACTATTTTCCAGTGAAGAGTACCTTGCAAACTTTAGACGTAGTGCGTTGGATCGCTTAATTTCAGAAAAGCTAATTCAGCAACAAGCATCAGAGATTGGTTTGCGTGTAAGCGATGAACAAATTCGCGAAACCATAGTGCAAATGCCAGAATTTCAATTTGGCGGTCAATTTGATAACGAACGTTTTCAAACTATCCTTCGTCAAAACGGTTTCTCACCTGCAGATTTTCGTAATTACCTTCGCATTCAAATGACACAAAATCAGTTGGCTGCTGCACTGACTACCTCAGCTTTTGCACTAGATAGTGAAGTGGAAGAGGCAAACATGCTTCAACGCCAAACTCGCGACGCAAAATACCTAATGGTAAGCGCTGCTAGCTTTGCCGATTCGGTAGAAGTGTCTGAAGCCGACATCGAAACGTTTTATAACAACAACATTGCATCGTTTGATACCGAAGAAAAAGTTAAGCTTGCTTATGTGAAGTTAAGTGTAGAAGACCTTAAAGGTAGAGTGTCTGTAGACGATGATGCAGTTCGTACTTATTACGAAGCGAATTTACCTAGCTACGGTAAAGAAGAAGAACGCCGCGTTTCTCATATCTTGATCGAATCAGGTGATGATGTTGATGCTGCAAGAGCGGAAGTAGAGGCACTAAAAGCCCAGCTTGATAACGGTGCTGACTTTGCCACACTGGCATCAGAAAATTCAGACGATACTTTTTCTGCTGAAAATGGTGGTGACTTAGACTTTATAACGCCAGAAATGATGGACGCTGAATTTGATGAGGCGGCATTTGCATTAGATAGCGTAGGCGACGTATCTGATATTGTTGAAACGGATTTTGGTTTCCACATCATCAAACTGACTGATATCAATGAAGCGCAAACTAAATCATTTGAAGAAGTAGCCAGTGATATTCGCGAGTCGTTGCTTTACGACCAAGCAATGGAAAAGTATTTTGAGCTTCAAAATACATTGGCCGAGATAGCGTTTGAAGTACCTGACACACTAGAAGATGCAGCTAACGCGGTTAATCTTCCAGTGCAAGAAACAGCGTTATTCAGTCGCAATACGGCACCAGAAGAGTTAAATCTTCCGGCGCTATTAGACGACGCTTTTTCTCCAGAACTTATCGAAGAGCGTCTTAACAGCGACATCATCGAGTTAGATGATGAAAACATTGTTGCGATTCGTGTCATTGAGCATGAGCCACAGCGCACACAGTCACTGGATGAAGTACGCGACAGTATTACCGCTTCAGTAAAATCAACGAAGTCAAGAGAAGCTGCACAGGCTTGGGCTTCAGATGTTGCTGTGAAAGTAAGAGCCGGTGAAGATGTATCAGCGCTTTTATCTGAAAAGTCTGCTACGTGGGAAACGGCAAAGGCTGTTCCTAGAAACGGTGGCACACTAGCTGCTGCGGTTGTTGAGACCTTGTTTGCTCTTGCACCTGAAGGTGAGGGAAGTGTTGACGTGGCAACCACCATGAATGGTGACGTTGCGGTAGTTCAGCTAGAAGGGGTTAATGCAGCGCCGGTACTTGAAGCCGAGTTAGGCAATAGCCTTAAAGAACGTCTTGGTCAGATGAAGGGACAGCGTTTGTACGAACAGTACATTGAAGCGCTTCGTTCTCAAGCAGACGTTACTATTGCAGAAAGCGTTTAACGCGTATTAAAAGTAAGTTTACTTTCAAAGGGGCACTAAACAGTGCCCCTTTTTTATGTTTGTGACCTGTCCTGAAATATGTTGACATAAAGAGGGCTTCTTTATGACGACATCAATCTCGTTTATGTCGAGTGTATTTAAATGCTGCTATTACGTTTAAATAAAATGTGGTTATTATCCTGCAACCTTCTATTTTAAAAACGGTGCGGTTTTGCTCACCGCGCTTGTAGCCACTTCGCTAGGCGTTCCTTGCGCCACAACTGAACCGCCTTCATCGCCCGCTCCTGGGCCGATGTCAATTACGTAGTCACTTGCTGATGCCACCTTCATATTGTGTTCTACCATTATCACGCTACTGCCTTCATCGACTAATGCATTTAAGTGTTTCATCAATAAACTGATATCCGCAGGGTGAAGCCCCGTGGTAGGTTCATCAAGCACATAAAGCGTATTCTTTTTTTCAGCGCGCTTTAGTTCAGTTGCAAGTTTGATCCTTTGCGCTTCTCCGCCTGATAACTCTGTCGCAGGCTGACCAAGGCGCAAATAGCCAAGCCCCACTTTTTGAAGTGCATCAAGAGCGCGGTAAACTGGCGGCTCGTTAGCAAATATACAATGGGCTTCAGACACAGTAAGCGACAATACATCTGATATCGATAAATCATTCCACGTAACGGCAAGGGTGTCTTCATTGTACCGTTTGGTATCGCACACTGGGCAAGGCGAATAGACGCTGGGCATGAACAGCAGTTCTACCGATACAAAGCCTACGCCCTCACAATTTTCACAACGCCCCTTTGTGGTATTAAATGAAAAGCGTCCCGCGTCATATCGACGCTTTTTCGCCAGCTCAGTCGCTGCAAATAATTTTCTAACGTGGTCAAAAAGGCCAGTATAAGTTGCTAGGTTTGAACGCGGCGTTCTGCCTATTGGCGCCTGATTAACAACAACTAACCGTTTAATCTGCTCTATACCATTGGTTATCGTTCCTTCTACAGGCGTTTCCTCGTTACCTCTTAACAATGCAGATTCACTCAAGTCTTTACCTGCTGGCGTACTTTGCGATTTGTCAGAGCCAATAGCTTGCTTAATCAGCTCGACTAATGCATGGCTAACTAGGCTCGACTTTCCAGAGCCCGACACGCCGGTTACCGTGGTGATAGTGCCAAGAGGAAAATCACAGTGGAAGTCGTTCAGGTTGTTTTTATTAATATGTGCTAGCGAAAGCCATCCCGTGGGTTTTCTATTGAAGTGAGTCAGCGCGAGAGAATCGTCAAATAAAAAACGAGAGGTTATAGAGTCGGGTGCGTCTTTGAGCTTGTCAGCTGGGGCGCTAAATATGAGCTCTCCGCCGCTTACACCCGCATGTGGGCCAATATCCACGACCCAATCCGCATGCTGTATAACGCGCAAGTTATGTTCTACAACAAAAACCGTATTTCCAGCATCTACCAATTCACTAAAAGCACTGAGTAACGCATTGACATCATGTGGGTGCAATCCGGAGGAGGGCTCATCCATGATGTAAACCACACCAAATAATTTAGATTTAATTTGAGTCGCCAACCTCAAGCGCTGTAATTCACCACCAGAGACGGTGGTTGTGCTGCGCTCTAACGAGAGGTAGCCAAGGCCAAGAGATATTATAGGTGTGATACGGGCAATAATATCGCTGGCTAAATTACGGATCACCATGGCGCGTTCGTTACTTTGACTATCTACATTGTTCATTAAGGTGGTTAAATGAGTCACTACATCGCTAAGGGATAAACGAGAAAATTCGATGATATCCAGATTGCAAATTGTTACGGAAAGGGACGAAGCTTTCAGTTTTTTGCCCTCGCAACTAGGGCAGATAGACACATCTAGATATTCTGCAATACGCTGTTTAATTTTTTCTTTCTGGGTCGATTTAAACGTATCAAGCACATAGCGTCTAGCACCAACAAATTTTCCTTTGTAGCTGGCAGGCTCACCCTCTGCGAATGCGTTACGTGTCTGCGCTAAGTTGTAGTGCCGATATACTGGCACTTGAGGCGTTTCATCGGTGAATAAAATCCACTCTTGGGTTTTTACGGGCAAATCCGTCCATGGAACGTCTACGTCAATATCAAGTGATAGCAATACTCTGACTAAGTTTTTGCCCTGCCATGCCCCAGGCCACGCTGCAATAGCGCCTTCTCTAATTGTTAAACTAGGGTCGGGCACGAGCTTTTCTTGCGTAACATCAAATACGTTACCTATCCCGTGACATGTTTCACAGGCACCTTCTACCGTGTTCGGTGAAAAGGCATCAGCATAAATAATAGTTTGCCCTTGCGGATAATCACCTGCCCGTGAATACAGCATGCGTAGGGTATTAGAAATAGTAGTAATACTGCCTACTGATGAACGGATTGAAGGAGCACCTCGCTGCTGATGCAGTCCCACTGCTGGGGGAAGACCTTCAATACTGTCTACGTCGGGAGTTTCAACTTGGTCTATCAACCGTCGTGCATAGGGTGATACCGAATCTAAGTAGCGGTGTTGAGCTTCGGCGAAAAGCGTGCCGAAGGCGAGAGAGGACTTGCCCGAGCCAGAAATTCCAGTAAATGCCACAATTTTGTTTCTTGGAATATCTACATTGAGGCTTTTTAAATTGTGAACGCGAGAGCCCCGTACCTGTACGTAGTTATTATCAAATGTTGTCATAACCTTGTGATATTTCATCCTTGTTTAGAAAAAGCGTGTCCGAGCGGGTAAAAGAAAAAGCCCAGCATAATGTGGCCGGGCTTTTTGTTAGCTTGATAGCGTTAGCGAACAAGCAGTGCTTATTTGCGATACCGTTCGTTTTGCAGTTCAAAACGGTCTAGCATCATGACTTTGTGCCACGCTTTTACGAAAGCATGAACAAATTTTTCATGGCCTGTTGAGGCACCGTATACATCGCATACTGCTCTTAGTTGTAAGTTCGATCCGAACACAAGATCGCACCGCGTGGCAGACCACTTTTTCTCACCCGTGGTCACATCGCTCCCTTCGAACAATTCATTGTCTTCGGTCACTGGCTTCCACTTAGTATTGATATCTAGCAAGTTGACAAAAAAGTCGTTGGTTAATACCCCCGGTGTTTGCGTAAACACCCCGTGTTGAGAGCCGTCGTAATTGGTGTCTAGAACCCGAAGGCCGCCAACTAGTGCAGTGAGTTCAGGAGCCGATAAATCAAGCAGATGAGCTCTGTCGATTAACATGCGTTCAGTATCTGCACCATACTTACCTTTTACATAGTTTCTAAAGCCATCGGCATGAGGCTCAAGAACCGAGATATTGTGCTCGTCGGTTTGCTCTTGCGTAGCATCCATCCGCCCAGGTTCAAAAGGTACGGTAACGTCAACGCCTGCTTCTTGTGCTGCTTTTTCTATTGCTGCGCTACCTGCTAATACTACAAGGTCGGCAATAGAAACTCGTTTGCTTGTTTGCGCATCGTTAAAGGTTTTTTGAATCTCTTTAAGTGATTCGAGTACGCTTTTAAGTTGGGTAGGGTTGTTAACTTCCCAGTTGATCATTGGCTCAAGCTGAATTCGTGCACCATTGGCGCCGCCGCGCAGGTCCGTTTTTCTAAACGTTGAGGCAGAACCCCATGCAGTTTTTACCAACGCAGAGATACTGTGTTCAGTTGCAAGAATACTGGCTTTAAGCGCAATAATGTCAACTTCACCAATGAGTTCATGGTCGCACTTTGGAATAGGATCTTGCCAAATTAAGCTTTCGTCTGGCACATCTGGGCCAAGTAAGCGGTTTTTAGGCCCCATATCTCTATGGATTAATTTATACCACGCCTTGGCAAATGCGTCGTCGAGGAGTTCTGGCTGCTCAACAAATTTTTCGCATATTTTCAAATAAGCAGGATCTTTGATAAGGGCAATGTCGGTGGTCATCATCATAGGAGGATGGCGAAGTCCTTCTACATGTGCGTCAGGTATAAGGTCAGCAGCTTCCCCGTTTTTAGGACGCCATGCTTTACCTCCAGCCGGACTCTCTGTTTGTTCCCACTCAAATTTAAATAGATTTTTTAGGTATTCGTGGTCCCAGCGGGTAGGGTTTGATGTCCATGCTCCCTCGATACCATTTGTGGTGGTGTACTGGGCATTGCCCGAGCCATTGCTGTTTAACCAGCCTAGGCCTTGGCTTTCAATAGGTGCTCCGCTTGGTTCTGGGCCTAGATGCGATTTATCCGAGCCGCCGTGACTTTTACCAAACGCGTGACCACCTGCAATAAGCGCAACGGTCTCTTCGTCATTCATACCCATTCTTCCAAAGGTAATACGAATTTCTTGCGCTGACGAAATGGGATCCATATTGCCAAAGGGGCCCTCTGGATGAACATAAATAAGCGACTGACGAGACGCGGCAAGCGGATTCTCTAGATCATAGTCCTCTGTACCAGGCTCACCTGTCCAACGCTTGTCTTGAGTGGCCATTTCAGTTTCTGGGCCCCAATAGGTGGCGTCGTCAGCCTCCCAGCAGTCAATGCGTCCGCCACCAAAGCCAAAGGTTTTGAAACCCATCTGCTCTAGCGCAAGATTGCCCGTTAGCATAATTAAATCTGCCCACGAGATGTTGTCACCGTACTTCAGCTTAATAGGCTGTAATAGGCGTATTGACTTATCGATGTTGCCGTTGTCTTCCCAAGAGTAAAGAGGTGCAAAACGCTGTAGCCCCTGCGCTGAGCCTCCACGCCCATCGAATACGCGGTATGAACCAGCAGAGTGCCACGCCATTCTAATCATCTGAGGGCCATAGTTACCGTAATCTGCTGGCCAGAAATCTTGCGATGTGGTCAGCAGTTCCAAAATATCTTTTTTTACCGCGTCTAAATCAAGAGAAGCGAACGCAGCGGGATAATCAAAATCTTCACCTAGCGGGTTTGCTGATGGAGATTGGCTGTGCAGAAGTTCAATTGGCAGCTGACCGGGCCACCAATTCGCATTCATAGGAGGAGTGCCTATCGCACCGCCAATACGTTTACTTTCGATGGTCTCGTAACCACCGGCGATGGGGCATTTCATTTTATCAGACATTCAATAGTTCCTTTTATATTGCGCCCCATAGGAAAGCCTTAACAGGTGATTATATTTCACAGTAATCACAGCAAGCTATAGATTCTTTATCAGCCGTTCTAAGCCCTGTTTCAGTGAACCGCTTCGCTGAACTGCTTGAATGACACAGATGAAGAGCAATGTGTTGATTAAACATTTTTTATATAGATGACTACGCTATGCTGGTTGCAAAGTTCACAACAACGAAATTATCAGCGCTGAGGTGAAGTAAACCGCCACTATCGGCGGTGCGAAATAGATAAAAAAGAAATAAAGCGAGGGGGAAACTTAGAAACTATAAGCCAAAAGCCAAAAGCCAAAAAATGTTGCGGCGCACTAGTTATTAGTTTGTAAGCAGCCAAAGAGCGCCGTTGGCCGACATGCAGTACTGAGCCCAATGAGATAAGGCTTAAATGGCGAAAAGGTGTTTAAAATGCCCGTTAATGGGTTAAAAATATCATCACTGTATAAAATAATGCGATAACACCACTAAGCACAAGAATATAGAGAAAGCCTTGCTTACCTTGCTCTAAAGAATATTTGTTTGCCTGCAAGTAGCCGAACCACAGCAGCGAAAGAATAAGTGGAATAAGTACAATTATTTTTATCATATAAGGCCCTAAGCTACGCACTTCACAGTGACTAAACGTTATTTCAGGCCTTGTTATATCAATGTATGGTATTAAATGCCAACGACCTAACGGATATTTCATTCTCTACTTGGGCGGGTTAATCTTTGCTGTGAACATGTGTAGCAGAGATTGACTGTGAAAATTAACAGTAAAAATCAGCCGCTAATATCAACACGCCCTATTGCCGTCTCTCAATGCTCAAGACGCATTATTAAACTGTCTTCAAGCCGTTGCCTTTAGCTCATCGTGGCATAGGTATCGTTTGCGCTTTTTTTCAGTAATTGCCAATGCATCAACCACCACAAGACCATCAATACAGTCGTTAAAATCTGGATCAACGTTAAACCCTAAAAAGGCGACACCATCGGCTTTCGCTATTTCTGAATACTGCTTATACAGCGTGGGAACATTTACGCCCATATTAGCGAGTAGGTGCTTAAGTATGGTGAATTCGGCTTTATAATCGTCACCTGTAAACACATGCAAGGGCTCTCTTGCGGGGCAAAAAGGTTGTTTACACGTGACACTGCCGAACTTAGCCGGAAAGTATGTTGAGTAGAACTGCACTAAAAGATCCTTAGCAGTATCAGGATAGGCATTGCTTAATGACACTGCCCCGAACAAATAGCGGTACTTTGGATAGCGACTAAGAAAAACGCCAATGCCGAACCACAGATAGTCGAGGCTTCGCTTTCCCCAATATCGAGGTTGTATAAAACTTCGCCCTAACTCTAGGCCATGCTCAAATAGGGCGTCATTATTTTCATCGTAATCAAACAGCGTAGCGGAGTACAAACCCGTAGGGTGACCTTCTTCGCTAAGCGCTTGGGCGTCGCCAAAACGATAGGCACCTACAATCTCTAGGTCGCGCTCATCCCAAAGCACTAGGTGATAGTAGTGAGAGTCGTACTGGTCTATGTCTCGTCGCTTATTAGTGCCTTCTCCAACCGCTCTAAATGCTATTTCTCGAAGACGTCCTATCTCACGCATAATGGGAGAGCAATGAGTATGCTGATAAAGATAAATCGACTTTCCATCGGCGGTTTGCCCCAAATGTTCACAAGCGCGAACAGCCCGTGAGAGCTCTTTTCTGTCCTCTGGCATTGCAATAGCTGCTTGGGTTTCGAATACGCCTTTTTTGTTATTGCCTATGCGGTAAAGATGTCGTTTAAACAACTTCACTTTTTCTTTTAGTGCTATAGTTGGCTGTTGATAAGACTCAAATGCAATGAGTTCCCCAACGCGGATGGGCAAATGTTTACGCCGCTGCTTAAACATTTCCTTCACGAGTAGCGCAGTCGCCAACGGCTTGTAAATCATAGACACGCCATAAAAAATAGGGCTATTTTTAGCATCGATATACACGGGAAGAATAGGGGCTTTAGCGTGACGGGCAATGCGCAAAAAACCTGAATGCCAGCGCGTGTCGCGAACCCCTTGAGGTCTAAGTCTGGAGACCTCTCCGGCGGGAAAAATTAATACTGCACCTTCCTGTGATAGATGATGGTGAATGGCTGACAAATGCTGCTTTGGGGTTCCGCCTTCCATATTGTTCACAGGTAGCAACATGCTGTGCAGCGGTTCAATGGCCATAAGCATTTCATTTGCGACTACTTTTAAATCGTGTCGAACTTCACTCACGAGTTTAATTAATGCAAGTGCATCAAGAGAGCCAATAGGGTGATTTGCAATTATCACTACACGACCTTCACTAGGAATTCGTTCTTTCTCGATGTCTCTTGCGGAATAGCTGACGTTAAAATACGCCAGTACTTGCTCAACAAAATCAATATCATTGTAGTGCGGGTACGTGTCGCCAAACGCCTGAATTTCTTTTTCGTGTAAAAGATGGCTTAGCGCGAAAGATAGCGATTTGAATAAAAGAGGATTGTTCGCGACCTGAGGATAATGTTTGTTTAAAACGTCGTTGACAGTAAACATAGCTTCTCTCGTTTTTTTGCAAACACTAGCAACCTAATGTGACGTTTTTGACATACTTTTTTGTCACTTATTTTACAGTGCGTATTTCTGAACTGGATACATAGGAAGATGTGCACCTAATATTAAAGAGCCGATAGACAATATGTGGCTGATTGCGCAGCATCTGTTGGTAATCACACTTTTGAATTCATCTGCAAAAAAGGTAAACTCCAAGATGTAAAAATTGTGTGTATCTTGTTACGCCCAGTGCTTCAGCACGAAGTTATAAATTAATGCGTCACCATGAAGTTACAAATCAATGCGTCAGCATGAAATTACAAACCAGTGCTTTTGTTCAACGCAAAGAAAGCAATACGAAAGCGTCGTGGTCAATGCCGTTTTCCATGTTCGATAACAGTAACAACAAAGAGTAGAACTATTATGCGTATCGTCATCACCGGTGGAGCAACCGGGCTGGGCAAGGCACTTGCCATTAAGTGGGCTGAAAAGCATAAAGGGATAAAAATTTGTATTGCCGACATCAATCAGGCTCGCGGCAATGAGACCGTCGAGGCACTTACCTTAATAGGAGCCGACGCCTTCTACGTTACCTGCGATATCACATCGGAAACGAATGTTAACGAACTTGCCAGCACGATAAGCGCTAAATGGCAGGGTATCGACTATGTATTTAACAACGCAGGCGTTGCCACCGGCGGCAGCTTGCTTGATGAAACGCCAGAGCAGTGGCAATGGGTATTCGATATCAATATGTTAGGCATGGTGCGAGTGAGTAGGGCGCTGTTGCCACTGATGCAAACCCAGGGGCACGGTTACTTCGTAAATATTGCCTCGCAGGCCGGAATAACGCCTATCCCTTATATGGGCAGTTATAACGCCATGAAAGCGGCGGTGGTGGCCTTCTCTGAAACAATGAAATTGGAACTTGCGCCAGATAACATTGGGGTGAGTGTGGTTTGCCCCAGTTTTTTCAAGACTAATCTTGATGAGTCGATGCGAAGTGCCAACCCTGCATCACATAAAATGCTGAATAAACTTTTCGCCAAAGCCGACATGAGCAAAGAGGATGTAGCACTAAGTATTTACCAGCAAGTAAACGCTAAGCAGTTTCTTATTTTGACGCACAAAGAAGGTAAGCGCGCCTTTTTGTTGAAAAAGCTGTTGTCATCGACGCGCTATTTGAAAATGATGCTGTCGCAGACCAAAACCATGAAGCAAGTAATGGATAAGCGAGACAGCTAACGTCCTTTATCCAAAAGCTCGAGAACGGCAAAGCATTAACCTGTGTAAAGCGGAGAAAGAATGAACCAAGGCGTTGTAGATAAAGCACAGCAAGTGCGAAGTGGTGAAGAGCTAAGCGCAGAAGCGGTAAATAATTGGCTTAAAGATAATCTCGATGACACCATGAAAGGCCGTTGTAATGGCTGTGAAACTGAGCCTGCAGTAACTCAGTATGCAGGTGGAGCATCCAACTGGACTTACTGCTTAGATTACCCCAATGCATCGATGATTTTGCGACGAGGCCCGGCGGGCACAAAAGCAAAAGGTGCTCACGATATGGAGCGAGAGTATAAACTTCAGCGAGCACTAAAACCGGTTTATCGCTATGTGCCAACCATGTACGCCTATTGTGAAGATGAATCGATTATTGGTGCCGATTTTTACCTGATGGAAAAGTTCACTGGCATTATACCGCGCAAAAATCTACCTCGAGATTTGAACACAACAAAAGCACAAACGGCTCAGCTGTGCACCAATGTGCTCGATAGCTTAATTGAGCTGCATAAGGTAGACCATGAGAAAGCCGGTTTATCTCACATAGGCAAAGGAAAGGGCTATATTGAGCGACAAATTAGCGGCTGGAGTGCGCGCTACAGCAAAGCGAAAACGTGGAATGTACCCTCAGGTAAAAAGGTAATGCATTGGCTTGAAAGACACATGCCCGACAAGGAACGTATATGTATTACCCACAACGACTTTCGCTTCGACAATGTTGTACTTAACCCAAATAATTACACTGACATCATTGGGGTGCTTGATTGGGAACTAGCAACCCTTGGAGATCCGCTTATGGATTTGGGAAATTCACTAGCTTATTGGGTTGATGCCGATGATGACTTTTTAGCCCAATCTACTCGTCGTCAGCCCACACATTTAGAGGGTATGTTTACCCGCAAGCAAGTTGTCGCCTACTACTGCGAGAAGATGGATATTGACGTAGAAGACTTCACGTTTTACGAAGTGTATGGGCTTTTCCGTTTAGCGGGGATCGCTCAGCAAATTTATTATCGTTATCATCACGGACAAACTAATAACCCGGCGTTTAAGCGTTTTTGGGTATTTATTCATTACTTACTGTGGCGCTGCAACAAGGCCATAAAAGCATCAGGAAAAAAATAATGACTATAAGAGAAAATATTCTGATCACTGGGGCAAGCTCTGGGCTTGGAAAAGGGATGGCCATTGAGTTTGCTAAACAAGGTCGCAACTTAGCACTGTGTGCTAGGCGCTATGAAAACCTTGAAACGCTAAAAGCAGAGTTACTCGAACTTAACCCAGATATCAATGTGTTTATTCGGTCTTTAGACGTTAATGATCACGACGCTGTGTTTGAGGTTTTTGATGCATTTAAACAAGATTTAGGACGCCTTGATAGAGTTATTGTTAATGCCGGTATGGGGAAGGGAGCATCTGTAGGAACGGGCTATTTTCACGCGAATAAACAAACTGCTACCACCAACTTTGTGTCAGCGTTAGCACAATGCGAAGCGGCGATGACAATATTCAGAGCGCAGAACAGTGGCCACCTAGTAACTATATCTTCAATCAGCGCGGTGAGAGGCTTTAGGCGTGCCATGACCGTGTATGCGGCCACTAAAGCCGGCCTTACATCACTGTCTGAAGGAATACGCATGGATGTGATGAACACGCCGATTAAAGTCACCTGTATTCATCCAGGCTTTATTCGCAGTGAAATCAATGAAAAAGTAGAGAAAGTCCCTTTTATCGTTGATACCGATGTGGGTTGTCGGGCAATGGTCAAGGCAATAGAAAAAGAAAAGGCAAGTGCTTTCGTACCTAGCTGGCCGTGGGCACTATTGCACTGGGTAATGCGCATTGCACCTGCAAGTACAATAAGAAAAATGAGTTAGTGGGATAGGGAGCGAGTGCATTCTTCATAAAGAGAATGCATTTGTTTATCAATGCATTTTTTATCAATGTACCTGATTTTACAAAGAATTTGGGTTTTACAAAGCATTTGGATTTAAGAAGCATTTGGATATAAAAAGCATGTATACAGAAATGTAGACATAAAAAAAGCGCCCTAGGGCGCTTTTTAATTGCTAATCGTAAAGATTAACCTAGTGCTTTAATTTGCGCAGCTAGGCGACTCTTGTGACGAGCAGCTTTATTTTTGTGAATCAAGCCTTTAGTAGCCATTCTGTCAAGTACTGGAGTAGCAGCAGATAATGCAGCTTGTGCACCTTCTTTATCGCCATTAGCGATAGCAGCAACTACTTTTTTGATGCTTGTACGAGTCATTGAACGACGGCTAGCGTTGTGCTGACGACGCTTTTCGGCTTGGATTGCACGTTTCTTAGCAGACTTAATGTTAGCCAAGGTGTAACTCCCAAATAAATTCATGTCAAAAACGAGGGTGCGGATTGTGCCTACCAATCGCTAAATTGTCAAACGATTTAACGATGTAAATCGATGGCTATTTTGAAAGCACAATCTATTAAACACAGTCTCTGCAAAAAACAGTAAATGTGCTCAACACGTTGCGCATTCATCGCGAAAGCTATGCCTAAACATTGCATCCCATAACGGGCGCGGATTATAGCAATAAAATACGTAGAAATGCACAACTATTTTGAATAAATCATTTCACCTGCTAGCGCCTTTGGTTATCATGATCCGCTCACTCCCCTTCGTTTACTCTATCGGAAAGCACACGTGTCACGGAAGTTAATCAAATCAGGCTTAATAGTCAGTGTAATGACCCTAGTTTCACGGGTTTTAGGTCTTGTACGAGACGTTGTCGTTGCTAAACTAATGGGTGATGGGGCTGCCGCCGATGTATTTTTCTTTGCCAATAAAATTCCTAATTTTCTACGTCGGCTTTTTGCTGAGGGTGCGTTTGCTCAAGCGTTCATCCCCGTGCTCACAGAAGTTCACAATAATGATGATAAGAAAGAACTACGAGAATTTGTCGCTAAAATAAGCGGCACCCTTGGTGGAATTGTTTTTATTGTCTCTATTGTGGGCATTATTGCATCGCCGGTACTTGCAGCATTATTTGGCACCGGCTGGTTTGTTGCGTGGCTACAAGGTGATGAAGCGGGGGATAAATTTGAACTTGCTTCAACCATGCTCAAAATTACTTTCCCATACCTCGCCTTCATTTCATTAACGGGGCTTTCTGGTGCCATTTTAAATACATTAAATAAATTTGCCGTTGCTGCGTTTACCCCCGTACTGCTCAACGTATGTATTATCGCCTGTGCTATATACCTATCGCCCAGTATGTCACAACCCGCGTTTGCTCTCGCGTGGGGTGTATTTATTGGTGGCATAGTGCAATTTCTTTTTCAGCTGCCGTTTTTATTCAGAGCGGGCCT
This sequence comes from Alteromonas sp. 4NS20-0143, assembly GCF_057542855.1. Taxonomy (NCBI): domain Bacteria; kingdom Pseudomonadati; phylum Pseudomonadota; class Gammaproteobacteria; order Alteromonadales; family Alteromonadaceae; genus Alteromonas; species Alteromonas sp. 4NS20-0143. The sequence goes on along the minus strand of NZ_BAAJLR010000003.1, from coordinate 77,842 downwards.
ATTGGTAAAACCCAAATGGGGCTGGCACGATGAGAACGTGGTTAAAGTACGCACCCTGATGATCCCCGCATTATTCGGCGTCTCGGTCGGCCAAATTAATTTATTGTTCGATACATTTATCGCCAGCTTTTTAGTGACCGGTTCCATCAGCTGGTTATATTATTCCGACAGGTTACTCGAGTTCCCACTGGGCTTATTCGGCATTGCTATTGCCACTGTCATTCTGCCCACGCTATCTCGAAATCACGTCACCAATAACCCAAAAGCATTCGCTGCGAATATTGATTGGGCGTTTCGAATGGTGTGTTTGCTAGGCATACCCGCGGCGGTAGGCCTGGGCACGATGGCACGTCCAATACTGACCGTGATTTTTCAGCGGGGCGCATTTACCGCAGAAACCGCTATTATGGCCTCTTATTCACTAACCGCTTACTCTTTTGGCTTAATAAGCTTTATGTTGGTGAAGGTACTGGCCCCGGGGTTTTATTCCCGCCAAGATACAAAAACGCCCGTTAGGTTTGGTATATGGTGCATGATTGCCAATATGGTGTTTAACCTCATTTTTGCCATTCCATTTGGGTATGTCGGATTAGCTATTGCAACGAGTATGTCAGCCACGCTAAATGCAGCGCTGCTTTACATTACATTGCGAAAGCAAGGTGTGTTCGAGTTAAGTAGAACTTCGCTACTGTTTATTGCCCGTGTCGTGATAGCAAGCACCGTTATGGGAGCGTTAATTTATTATCGCGACCGTGGACTCGCTTTCTTCGATCTAGCACTCTCTGAGCAAATGATAGACGTGGGGCTAACCATTTTGTTATCCGTAGGTGGCTTCCTTACTACCATGGTGCTTTTGGGAATGAGACCTCGGCACTTTCGAAGTGGTGGCGAATAAATAGCGAGTATAAGGGCAAGAATCGTGAAAATTGAGCCCGTCGGTATGGGAATTTGCCTGATTGCTGGAACGCTTGTCTCCTTGGCACGGCGCTTGGTAATTCGGGCGGGGTCAGCTATAATCGCGAGCTTTGAATTTCTAGCAGTTAAAAAGGTAGTGGTTAACAGTGGAATTTATCCGCGGGCTAAATAATGTAAAACCTCACCATAAGGGGTGTATTCTCACCATTGGCAAGTTTGATGGCGTACATAGAGGTCATCAGGCAGTACTCGCTAATGTGATGGAGAAAGCGAGCTCGCTGTCGTTGCCCGCCACTGTGATGGTTTTTGAACCGCAGCCAGAGGAAGTTTTCACGCCAGAAAAGGCACCCGCGCGTATCAGCCCACTTCGGGAAAAGTACGAATTGCTAAGCCAGCAGGGCGTAGACAGGCTGCTTGCCGTGCGCTTTAACGCTCAATTTGCAAAACAAAGCGCAGATACCTTTGTCCACGATTTGTTGGTTGATAATCTGGGCGTTAAATTTCTTGTTGTAGGTGATGATTTTCGCTTCGGTTTTGGCCGCAAAGGCGACTTCACCATGCTAGAGGCTGCCGGGCGCCGTTACGGCTTTGATGTGGTTAGTACCCAAAGCTTCACTATGCATGCCCACCGCATAAGCTCTACTGCCGTGAGAGATGCACTGGCGCAAAGCGACTTTGGCCTAGCAACAGAAATGCTAGGTCGTCCGTTTGCTATTCACGGGCGAGTTGTTCACGGCGAAAAGAAAGGCCGGACCATAGGCTTTCCTACAGCTAATGTCATGCTTAAGCGTTTTAAAACACCTATTCACGGCGTGTTTGCGGTGAGGGTGGACATAGACGGTGAACATTATAATGGGGTTGCAAACGTTGGTACCAGACCCACATTGAATGGGGTTAGAAACCAGTTAGAAGTGCATATTTTCGATTTGTCGGCAGACTTATACGGTAAGCCTATCACCGTGCTGCCTATGGCAAAAATACGAGATGAAATTAAGTTTGCTTCCTTTGAAGCATTAAAAGATCAAATACAGGCTGACGCCGCCAAGGCGCGCCTGTTGTTAGCATAGTTAATCGTGATAAAGTCGCAGCGCGCATTTAAATGCAACTAAATGCAAGTGCAGCGGCATCATTTAACGCCTTCGCAGTGTCATAACGACATTGGATGAAACTTAAGGTAACCGGATAAAACAATTTTATGAGTGATTACAAAGCCACATTGAACCTTCCAGAAACTGCGTTTCCTATGCGTGGTAACCTTGCTCAGCGCGAGCCAAAGATGCTTAAAGACTGGCAGGAAAAAGGGGTATATACCAAGATCCGCGAAGCTAAAAAAGGTAAAAAGCCTTTTATTCTTCACGACGGCCCTCCTTATGCGAACGGCAACATTCATATTGGACACGCGGTTAACAAAATTCTCAAAGACATTATTGTTAAGTCAAAAAACCTGTCTGACTTTGACTCTCCTTACGTTCCGGGGTGGGATTGTCATGGTTTACCTATTGAGCTTATGGTTGAGAAAAAAGTAGGAAAGCCAGGTAAAAAGGTCACCGCTGCCGAGTTTCGTCAAAAGTGTCGCGACTATGCGCAAAAACAAATAGACGGTCAAATGGCTGATTTCAAGCGTTTGGGCGTATTCGGTGAATGGAATAATCCTTATAAAACAATGGATTTTTCTTCTGAAGCCGACATTATCCGAGCGTTAAGTAAAATTGTAGATTCAGGGCACCTTGAAAAAGGGTTTAAACCTGTTCACTGGTGTACAGACTGTGGCTCGGCCTTAGCTGAAGCAGAAGTTGAATACCAAGATAAAGTATCGCCAGCTATCGACGTGAAATTTCCGGTTGCAGATTCAGCAGCCATCGCGTCGGCATTTGGCGTGGAAGAAAGCGAACTGCTTGCTCACAATACTGGGGTCGTTATTTGGACCACCACACCGTGGACATTGCCTGCAAACCGCGCGATAAGCTTACACCCAGAATTAACCTATACCATTGTTGAAGTTCAGCCTTCAAACGATTGGTATGTGGTAGCTCAAGACTTGCTTGAAAGCTGCATGACTCGCTACGGTGTAGACGAATTCCGCGAAGTAGCAACATGTACCGGTGAAGCGCTAGATAAGCTTAAGGTTAATCATCCGTTTTTAGATATTAAAATACCACTTATTCTTGGCGACCACGTGACCACTGAGTCAGGTACGGGTTGTGTACATACTGCGCCTGCTCATGGTGTTGACGATTTCAATGTAGGCAAGCAATACGATATTGAGGTGTATAACCCAGTAGGTAATAACGGTGTGTATCTTGAAAATACGCCGTTATTTGCAGGTCAGTTCGTGTTTAAAGCGAACCAATCCATTATCGACACTGTTCAAGAAAAGGGAAACCTTGTTTTGAACGTGAAATACGAGCACAGCTATCCACATTGTTGGCGTCATAAAACGCCAATTATTTTCCGTGCAACGCCGCAGTGGTTTATCAGTATGGATAATAAAGGGTTGCGCGGGGAGTCGTTAGAGCAAATTAAGCAAACCAAATGGATCCCTGAGTGGGGCCAAAACCGCATTGAGAAAATGGTGGAAGGGCGTCCTGACTGGTGCATCTCTCGTCAGCGTACGTGGGGTGTTCCTATTCCACTTTACGTTCACAAACTCACTGGTGAAGTGCATCCTCAGTCTTCCTCTCTCATGGAAAAAGTCGCGTTAGAAGTAGAGAAGAAAGGTATTCAAGCCTGGTGGGACATCGACGATGCACAGCTTTTAGGCAGCGATGCGGATAGCTACGATAAAGTGACTGACACACTAGACGTATGGTTCGACTCTGGTGTCACCCATTACTTTGTGGTTGACCGTAGAGAAGACCTTCCTGCAAGTGCTGACCTTTATTTAGAAGGTTCAGATCAGCATCGCGGTTGGTTCATGTCGTCACTCATATCGTCAACTGCAATGCACGGTCATGCGCCGTACAAAGAAGTACTCACTCACGGATTTACCGTTGATGCCCACGGTAAGAAGATGTCTAAGTCTGTGGGTAATGTGGTTGCACCACAAGAAGTGACTAATAAGCTAGGCGCCGATATTCTGCGTTTGTGGGTAGCGTCGACAGACTATCGCGGTGAGATTGCGGTTTCTGATGAAATTTTAAAACGCGCAGCAGATTCTTATCGTCGGGTTAGAAACACGGCTCGTTTCCTACTAGCAAACCTCAACGGATTTAATGTGGAAGATGCGGTAGCCGAAGAGGAAATGGTTGCGTTAGATCGCTGGATTGTTGCACGAGCAAAAGCATTGCAAGACGAACTTTTTGAAGCGTATGAAAAGTATGATTTGCTTGTGGTAACGCAAAAAATCATCCACTTCTGCTCGATTGAGCTTGGCTCGTTCTACCTTGATGTTATTAAAGATCGTCAGTACACCGCTAAATCAGACGGTATAGCACGTCGCTCTTGCCAAACTGCCATGTACCATATCATTGAAGCGTTAGTTCGCTGGATTGGTCCCATCACCAGCTTTACAGCCCAAGAAATCTGGGAAGCACTGCCTGGCAAACGCAGTGAATTCGTATTTACTGAAACATGGTACGAAGGCTTTAACGGCTTCACACAAAGCGACACCTTTAATGATGACCTTTGGCATAGCGTTATCAGCGTGAAAGACGCCGCTAACCAAGCAATGGAAAAAGCCCGAAAAGAAGGTCAGCTAGGAGGCTCGTTAGAGGCAAGCATCAGTCTTTATGCCACAGAGTCTTTATACAATGCGCTTTCAAGCTTCGACAATGAACTTCGTTTCGTTCTGATTACCTCAGGTGTGTCACTGACCCTTGTTGACAGTAAGCCTGCTGACGCGCAAGAAACCGATGTTGATGGTTTGTGGTTGAGTGTGAGTAAAGCGAAAGGCGAAAAATGCGTGCGCTGTTGGCATCACTTAGAAGATGTTGGTACTCATGCTGACCACGAAGAGCTGTGTGGACGTTGTGTAACCAACATTGATGGCGAAGGGGAAGTTCGTCAATATGCCTAATTCCAACGTGTCAGGTAATAGGCTCTTTAGTCAAACTGGTCTGCGTTTTTTATGGATAAGCGTGGTGGCATTTGTTCTTGACCAATGGAGCAAGTATGCGGTGTTAGACTCGATGAACTTGTATCAATCGATAGAAGTTCTTCCGTTTTTTAACCTGACTTATGTACATAACTACGGCGCAGCATTTAGCTTTTTGAGCAATGCCGGTGGATGGCAGCGTTGGTTCTTTACCGCTATCGCCATCGGTATCAGTGCGGTAATCTTGTGGTGGCTTAAACAGTCGCCACGGTCACAAAAGCTTTTACCAGTGGCTTTTGCGTTTATTCTTGGTGGTGCACTTGGTAACGTCTACGACCGTTTAGTGCATGGTTATGTCATCGATTTTCTTGATTTCTACGTAAACAATTGGCACTGGCCTGCGTTCAATATTGCCGATAGTGCAATTTTTATTGGAGCAGGTTTATTGATTGTAGATATGTTTAAGAACGGTGATAAACATACAGACAAACCACAGGCTGATAGCAGCAAAACTTCACAGCAGTAATCGGAATAGATATGACAGACTCATTAGTAATAGGTAATGACAGCGAAGTTATCCTTCACTTCGACTTGAAGTTAGAAGATGGCTCTGCGGCGGACAGTACCCGGGTTAATAATAAGCCGGCGAAAATGGTAATGGGTGATGGAAGCCTTACTCCTAATTTTGAAGCCTGTCTTTTAGGTTTGAAAAAAGGCGATAAGAAAGCGTTCACGCTAGAAGCGAACGATGCATTTGGCGAGCCTAACCCAAACAATATGCACTACATGGACAGAAGCCGCTTCGGCTCAGATCTGAGCATCGAAGAAGGCATGATCTTGGCATTCGCTCAGCCAGATGGTTCGGAAATTCCAGGCATAATCCGAAGTGTCGCGGGAGATTCTGTAACGGTTGACTTTAATCATCCGCTTGCAGGACAAACCGTCGTCTTCGATGTCGAGATTGTTGATGTTAAATCTGGAGCTAGCGCTCAAGGCGAGAAATAACTATGCAAATTCATTTAGCTAATCCACGAGGCTTTTGTGCCGGCGTTGACCGCGCAATCACGATAGTAGAGCGCGCTTTAGAGATGTTTGAACCGCCTATCTATGTACGCCATGAAGTTGTGCACAACAAGTTTGTTGTTGATGGGCTTCGCGAGCGCGGCGCACTGTTTGTGGATGAGCTTCATGAAGTGCCAGACGACAGCATTGTTATCTTTTCGGCGCATGGCGTGTCACAGGCCGTGCGCAAAAATGCGACTTCGAGAGGCCTGAAAGTATTTGACGCTACCTGTCCATTAGTGACTAAGGTGCATATGGAAGTCACCCGTGCGAGTAAATCTGGAACTGAATGCATTTTAATTGGGCATGCAGGGCACCCGGAAGTTGAAGGCACTATGGGGCAATATAGCAATGAAGATGGCGGCATCTACCTTGTCGAGTCAGAAAGCGATGTTGAAAAACTAACGGTCAAAGACCCGTCAAGGCTCTATTACTGCAGTCAAACTACGCTGTCGGTAGATGATACCGCTGACGTTATCGACGCGCTACGCGCGAAGTTTCCCGCTATTAATGGTCCTCGTAAAGACGATATTTGCTACGCTACGCAAAATCGACAAGATGCGGTACGCGATTTGGCAACAGATTGTGATGTGTTGTTGGTAGTAGGGGCGCAGAATAGCTCTAACTCCAATCGTCTGCGTGAGCTTGCGGAGAAGATTGGCGCAAAAGCATATCTCATTGCCGATGCAAACTGCATTCAACAGTCTTGGCTAGAAAATGTTAACCATGTTGGCGTTACCGCTGGCGCTTCGGCTCCTGAAGTACTTGTGCAAGGGGTTGTGGATCGACTTAAAGCATGGGGAGCCGTTTCTGCTTCCGAACGTTCGGGTAGAGAAGAGAACGTTGAATTTGCGGTGCCTAAAGAGCTTCGAGTAAGGCAGGTAGTGTAAGTAGGTGGGCGTAAGCAAATGGGTACAAGCAAGTAGGTTTTAGCGCAATAACGTTGCACTCGCTTAACAAAGGTAGCAAAGACTAAAGCTATCAAGGCGCTATCACAATACCTCAGTGAAGCTAAAAAAAACCGCAGTTTTTACTGCGGTTTTTTTATGCTAAAGGCTACTGGCGTAAACCAGAAAAGAATGGATAATCATACCGATAATATTGCTTCTGCCTAATACGTTTGTCGATGAAAATCCTGCTGATTACCTGCGTAGGCCAAGAGATTTCGAGAGAGATGGTAAATATATTTGGCTTAGCTTTGGTATTAAGAGCGAAAAAACTAAAAGGCATGATGTTATTAAATTATACGTTTTAATCATCAAAGATACTTTTTTTAGTACGCTTACCGTCTAAACTGCTGTACTGGCATTAATGTAAATGACTAATAGTTGGTTAGACAATTATGGCAACGCATAAGGAAACAATGAAGCACGTTAAGGATAACCCCATTATCTCGCAACGAGGCGTAGGATTAATTGAGATCCTTATTACCCTATTTATTCTTGCTGTAGGGTTGTTAGGTGTTGCTGCGCTTCAATTTACCGGGTCATTTGCCAATAAAGATGCAATTAGTAGAACACAAGCCGAATTAGTTGCCGCACAAGTGGCTGAGCGTTTGCGCGCAGCAGCACGGCCTGCGACTGTTGGTGATGGTATGGTAGTAAATAATGCCTATTTCTCCAGCAATTCATACAACTTCTCCACATTAAGCTGCACCGGCTCTAGCCAACCTTATCAGTGCTTTTGTCTAACTCGCCCAGCCGGTGTTCCCAACTGCGAAAGTAATAACTGCACAGAACTGCAGATGGCAGAGTACGATGGATGGGCGTTATCCTGCTCGGCGGTGCAAACTAACCCACAAACTGAGATTGCAGTGAGTTGCGATGACAATAATAGTGCAGATATTTATTCCTGCAGCACTGGGTCGCGCATTGAAGTGATGTTGACATGGCCTGTTGCGTCTTCGAGCACGCGACAATACACCAAGAATAGCCGATGTAATCCGGATACCGGCGATAGTAATGCCTGTGTTGTTAAGGATATTACGTTATGAGGCGCTCAAATGTGTGCTTAGCTATTTTGTTTAAGAGCCGCTCTTTTAAAAGGCGTGTTTCCAAAAGCAGTGTTTCTTTCAATACTGATCATATGAACAATAATTACATAAGCAGCGCACCTAGAGCTAACCAAGGCGGTTTTTCATTGGTGGAGTTAATGATAACCCTCACCCTTGGACTTATTATCTCAGGTGCCATCATTCAGGTATTGGTAAGCAGCAGCGTAACAAATAAACTCAATCAGGCGGTGTCGCAAGTACAGGAATCGGGTCGTTTTATTATGAGTCGACTGTCGAGTGAGTTTTACGAAGTGGGTCGTTACGACCTTATCACTGCCAACGTGGATACGTCCGTGGATACTGTAGCCGAATCAGCCTACATTCAGAATAATCCTGTTGCCATCCCCGGAGATTTCATTAACAGCGCTACGCTAGGCAGTATTCAAACCACTAGCGGTGGAAATGACAAGCTAGTGGTGAATCTTTTGGCTGCTAATGATTGTACCGGCAGCAGACATGGCTACCCGGTGGACACCGAATTTCACGTGGTGAATCATTACTTTGTTGTTGGCAGTGAGCTTAAATGCACTGGCTTTGATGGAAGGGTACTTCGCGGCCTTAAATCTCAAACGGTGTCTCCAGTAACGGTTACCTTATTAGATAATATCGAAAGTTTTCAAATTCAATTTGGCGTGTCAGATACGGTAACGACATCACAGGGGCAGGCGGTTACTTACGTTACATCTGACCAGATTGGAAACTTACGTACATTGAATCAACAGGTTGTCTCACTTCGGTGGGCGCTCATGTTAAAGAGTTATCAAAATGAAGTGCGCCAAACGAACGCACAAAAATTTGCATTACTTAACGAAGCCGCAAAAACCATGGATACAGCACATTACTATCAGGTCTTTTCTAAGACACTTGCGCTTCGCAATATGAAAAATTTTGTTAGGAGTTCACGATGAAACAGCGTGGTTTAGTCATGGTGTTTGCACTACTTGTACTGCTTTCTATCACCGTATTAGGTGTGAGCGCAGTCACTAGCAGCTTATCGCAATCGAAAATGGCCATGTCGATGCAGCAAAGCGGTCTAGCATTTGATGCGGCCGAATCAGCAATAGCCGGAGTGTTCTTTGAGTCAGAGGATGAAGTGTTACTTGCTGACGATACGTTAACCGATCCGCTTTCAGAGGCAAGGCAGGGGACTATTTTCGACCCTAATGCAGATGAAATGAGCTGTTTTGATGAAGGAGACTGGACGGACAGGCATATGACTGCCGGTGGTTTAACTACGGGAAGTCGTCACGTTACTTCAGGAAATTATCAGTCGTCTATGTCGACTAAGAGTTGGTCTCGAACTGCTTTTATACGAGAACAGGCTTGTCGAGGCTCGAGCAACGTTATTGGTGGCAGCAATGTTAACTGTCATGTTTTTATTATTAGAGGATGTGGGAAGGTTTCCGGTAAGCCTTCGGTGGTAGCAAATTCACTCGCCGCGTCGGTCTTTGGCCCAGCATCTCAATAGGTAGTAATATGAAAAAGTTAATTAGTTACTTCACATCAACGGTTTTATTTAGCTGCATTGCATTTTCTGCCATTGGCGACGATTTAGATATCTATCTTGGAAATGCGGATAGCGCAGTAACCTACAACCCTAACGTTATTTTTATCATGGATACGTCGGGAAGTATGAGTGGGAAAGATGGTACTGGTAAGTCCCGTATGCTGCGCGTACAAAATGCACTAAAAAATGCTCTCGGTTCAGCGACGAATATCAATGCTGGGCTTATGCGTTTTTCTGATTACGGTGGCCCAATTCTATATCCTGTCAAGGATATAGATAATGCGGTTCGCCCTGAAATTGTAGTATCTACCGGCTCAAGTAACAACGATGCCCATGAGATAGACGGCTCGGTAACAACATCTTCAAATGAAGTTATCCTCAGTAAAGGTACCGATACCGTTACCTCAGGGTTTCGTTTTGAAACACTGCAAATTCCCCAAGGCGCCACGATTGTGAGCGCTAATATTCGGTTTACGTCAGAAGGGTTTAATATTGCTGACACCTCCTTAGTGATTTCTGCAGAGGGCCAGGCCGACACTACAGCGTTTAGTTCATCTTCAAGCAACCTCTCCTCAAGACCTAAAACGGCCACAAACGTAGAGTGGTTGGCAGCTAACAGCTTCCCCACAACAGGAGAGGTTATTACCACGCCAGATATCAGCGGTGTTATACAAGAAGTCGTCGACCTTAACGATTGGTGCGGTGGTAAAGACCTTAATGTACTTATTGAGGGCAGTAGTATTACAGGATTAAGCGACCGCCGTGTGAGAGCTATTGACGAGGGTGTAAGTGGTGCCCCGCAACTGGTTGTGTCTTACGATGATTCAACTGCTACTGGTTGCACACAGGGAGAAAGTGTTTACCAAGTAGCTAGTCAATCAGACAATATGGAAGAAGATACCAAGGGGAAACCTAACACTGGGAGTTATCTGAACTTTAGAAACGACTGGAATAACTTTGTCGGTGTTCGCTTTAATAATCTCAATCTTCCCCAAGGAGCTACGATTGACGAAGCTTATCTAGAGTTCACAGCTTATGAAACAAATACGGCGAATAATGCCAGTATGCTTATTCGCGGCGTGGAACGGGATAGCATTACTACATTCGGCTCAAATAATAAAAATAATTTAAAAAATCTTCCTAAAACATCTGGGCTCACATGGAACATGCCAAAGTTCTATAAAAATAGCGCCTATCGTACTCCTGACATTAGTAACATAGTAAAGGAAATTGTTGACCGCTCTGGATGGCAACCTGGAAACAACATGGCATTTATCTTCAACAATTTTAACGGTAGACGGGGAGCATATTCATACAATGGACAACCATCAGGGGCGCCACGTCTAATTGTTAAATATAAGGGAGCAGCAACTCCGGGGTCTTCCTCTACGGTTAGACAGCATTTAATCAGTAAGGTGGACGAGTTAAGTACAAGTGGGTTTACCCCAATTGTAGATACCCTGTATGAAGCAGCAAATTACTTCGGTGGAAACTCAGTTTATTATGGACTAGAGAGAGGTAAGAGTGGAGTTGGCGATGATGTTAGGCGGAATACCCGAGTTAGCCACCGGTTATCTTACCTTGGTGGCGATCCTATAAGGCCTGCTGGTTGTAACGAGGGAAACCTGTCCGATAGTGACTGTATCAACGAGAGAATTCCCGTAGGTGCTACTTATATCTCTCCTGTTTCAGACCTTCAATGTCAAACGAATAATCATATTGTGCTGCTATCAGACGGTGAGGCGAACAATAATCACAGCGTTGATGAAATTCAAGCCCTTTTGGGGGAAACCTGCACAGGCAACGGTGATGAAAAATGTGGGCTAAATTTAGTCAAAAATATCAGTAAAGCAGAAACCTCAGCCATTGGCCCTCGGGTGATAACACACACTATAGGTTTTGCTGCTAACAGTACTGCAAATAACTTTTTAAATCAGCTTGCTATTCAAAGCGGGGGCGGATTCTACCAAGCGGATAACAGCGAAGATTTGTTAGAAGCGTTTAATACCATATTGCGCTCTGTTAAGGACGTTAATGCCACCTTTGTATCGCCAGGTGTGGCGGTAAACCAGTTAAACCGATTAACCCATCGAGATGAGCTTTATTTCGCTTTATTTAAGCCCAGTGAAGGTGCTGTTTGGCCTGGGAATTTGAAACGTTATCGATTGAGCGGTGAAGACGTTTTGGATAAAAACGATTCAAGTGCGGTAGACAGTGTTACCGGCTTTTTCTCTGAAAGTTCGCATAGTTTCTGGTCTGTGTTTGCTGACGGAAGCGATGTAAGAAATGGCGGTGCTGCAAGCAAACTCACGTCTGAACGCAACCTCTACGTATTCGATGAGGCTGGCGCTATAATTAGCAGCAACAATGAACTGCACGAAGACAATAGCTCTATTACTGAGTCAGATTTAGCTATTGTTAGTGAAACTGATTCCGAGGCGCTTCGAGATGTTTTATTGAAATGGGCGCGCGGCGTGGACGTTAAGGATGAGGACGGTGATGGCAGTACCAGTGACTTTGTCTCTAGAATGGGCGACCCAATACACTCACAACCTATAATTGTGAATTACAGTACAGACGATTCAGCCATATTTGTGGCAACCAATCACGGTATGTTGCACTCCATAGATACAAAGACTGGCGATGAAAACTTCGCCATAATGCCAAGAGAGTTATTGTCTAATCTTAATTATCTCTATGAAAATATCTCCTCTTATGATCATCAGTATGGGCTTGATGGGGATATGGTACTGCGAACTGTTGGCAACAAGATGTATCTTTATCTTGGCATGCGTAGAGGTGGCCGCAACTATTATGTTTTTGATGTGACGCAAAAGACATCGCCAAAATTAGTGTACAAAATTGAAGGTGGCACTGGTAGTTTGAGTAAGCTTGGCGAAACTTGGTCTCGACCCACAATTACCAAAGTCAAAATAGGGGGCGTGGTAAAAGACGTCATGATTGTTGGCGGCGGATATGACAATGCTCAAGATAACAGAGTAACTAGGAGCGGCGATAACTTTGGTAATGCTGTCTTTATGTTCGATGCCGATACCGGTGCGCTTTTATGGCATGCCAGTAATGCTGATGCCAATTTAAACCTAACGAGCATGCAATACAGTATTCCAGGTCGAATTTCTGTGATTGACAGGGATAACGATGGTTTGGCCGATCATATGTACGTGGCCGATACTGGCGGGCAGCTATTTAGACTTGATATCTATAATGGCGAAACAGGGGCCGACTTTATCAAGGGCGCTCGATTAGCCGACTTTGGCGGTGATACTGCAGAGTCAAATCGCCGTTTCTATTACGGTCCTGATGTGTCCGAAGTCGCTTTAGGTGATGAATTGTATTACGGCGTGGCATTAGGCAGTGGCTGGCGTGCATCACCGTTGGATACTGCGGTGGAAGACAACTTCTACATGCTTAAAGACGACGGCGTATTCAACCGCGATACAGACGGTGACTATAAGTTTATGTCAACGGTGTTTGAAAGCGATATGTATAACGCAACCAGCCATGCATTAACCAGTTCGGTTGAGTCTGAGCGAGAGATTGCAGCTCAGGACTTTGCCAATAAAGCTGGATGGTACCTCAATCTTTCCACTGGGGGGGAGAAGGTATTGTCATCACCGCTGATCATTGACTATAAAGTATTCTTTACTACGTATGTGCCATCTTCAAGTAGCACGAGTGCCTGTGCACCGCCTACTGGCAACAGTCGGGCTTACTTGGTTAATTTGTTTAACGGTAATGCCCTTACAGACCTAAATATTAACGGTATTCTTGATGACGGTGACCGTGCTGCGGATCTCAAACAGACGGGGATTGCGCCAGAAACCAAAATTCTGATTGAGAGCATTACCAGTCCGGTTGTGTGTTTAGGTACAGAGTGTGTTTCTGCTGTTATTGAAGTAGATGAGGACGGAAACGACGAAGCATGTACCTCTGCCTTTGAGTGTTTGGGGCAGAATATTTACGGGCGATTCGAGCGTATTCAGCGCGGAAGTTGGCATTCAGAGACAGAGCGAGAGCAATAATTGTGAGTAAGGTAAAACAACAGGGCTTTTCACTGATTGAGCTAATGATTGTAGTGACTATTATTGGCATCATTGCAGGTATTGCATATCCCTCTTATCAGGGGGTTATAGCTGATGGCTACAGAGGAACAGGGCAAGCTGACCTACTCGCCTTTGCTGCTGCCATGGAGCGGCATCAAAGCGGTTCGTTTAGTTATGAAGGCGCTGGCAGTAGTGGAAGCAACACGGGGGCGCCTGCTGTATTTGCCACCTATTCACCATCATCTGAAAATGCGGCAAGCAAGCGCTATAACTTAACGATCGTTGCCGCAAATGCCACTAGCTATGAGCTCAAGGCCACGCCTGTGAGCGGCTCTGGGCAAGCAGACGATGGCGCCTTATTTTACTTCAGCGATGGTCGAAAAGGTTGGGATAGAAACAACAATGGCTCACTAGACACTGGCGAGTACTGTTGGTCTTGCTAAGTTACTATTGGGAGCGCTTAAGGCTTAAACTACAAGAAGATAAGCTAAGGGATTATTGTTAATGTATACGTGTTAAATGGCCCAATTCTTGAACATCGGCCCAGGCTTGCTCATAGCTATCAATCATCATTTGCTCTCTCGCAGTATTTATATCGGTATTGCGAGAAAGCTTCTTGTCATAAATGGCAATCCATAGCGATTCAGTGTGAGTATACGCTCCAACCATACCCACTGTGACTGATAAAAATAGGGCAGTCGCTATAAGTACTTCAACCAATGCGCCTCCGTGTTGCGCGCGCTCTCTATTTAAATGATGTCGGTTTTCACAACACATTCTGCTCATGGTTTTCATCATATCTCTCTGTCTCTCAAAATAGTGTTTATGGCTGCATTAAAACTGTGCATGCCAGCTACCGGGAACAGCAATAATTTTAGCCAGCTTGGGTGCCCGTTGAAGAGTGCGCAAAAGATGTGGCGAGTATGTGACGGCACCATCATTTTGCAAAGTAATAGTATGTGAGGAGGTGAGAGCTCCATTTATGCTAGCACCGTGCTCCACTGTCGCAGAGTAAGCAATTCCATTGTCTGATAATAAAATGATCACGCCGTAAAAAGACGTTCCGCCTAGCACAGTTAAATGACCGTTTTTAATGATAAGCAGCATCGGATTTGTACTGCTGCTATGCTCTACGTCGTTGTTGTTAAGTTCACAATCTCCGTTAATCCAATGCATGGTTGCCTCATCTAAATCGGTACATGAACTTGCAACAACACTTAACGGAAAATAGGTTGGCACTAGGGCAGAAGCGCTTCTGTTAAAAAGCCACTGGGTGAGGTGTGTATCTGGTGTGGTGGCCTGTAGTTTTGTAGGTATTTTGATAAACGATGGGTATCGTAAAAAACGTTGTTTAACTTTGGTATCGGTTTTAGCGTGATGCAGCGCTATATCGAAGGCTTTCACCGTTTGAACGTCATCGCCAAGATAATTACTAGATACAATAGTGTGTGCTATTGATGTATTACCTAGTGCAACTGTGTTGGGAGGTTGAGTACGAAGCTGAGAGCTAATATTGCGCATTTCTTTTTTTGTGTCTAAGTAGCGTTCCTGGGTAACTCCTAAAGCTTCCTGAATTGCTTGAAAGTCACTAACTGCAACGGTTACGCTAGTTAAGGTGAATGCCGCAATGCTCAGAAGTACAAGCACAGACGAAATAATAAAAAGACCTTGCTGTTTTCGTCGGTAAGTGCACAGCGTCTTCATTGTAACTGAGATGCTCTTTAACAAAGAGCGAGTGAATAATAAGCTACTCAACAACGCGCTATTTAACATTGGCCACCTCCACAATAAATGTTGTTGAGGCTTCAACGCCAGAAAATACACTGCTAAAGGCTTTGATGTATATTTCATAGGCAACTCCCCATCCACTTACATGCAATCGGGTAATCGAAAATTCACTCACGCTAACATCTTTGGTGTCGGTTAAGTCTTGCCAGTGAGTTTGCGAACAGCTTCGTTTCCCAACGCGATATTCAATAGCCTTATTTCGTAATCTAAAACCAAAAAACTCATTTGGGGTAAGCGTAATAGTGCCGTCACTGTTTTTGTCATAAGAGAAGGTAAAACAGCTATTTGGCGCTTCGGAGCTAAAACGAGAAACATCGATAGACGGCAGGCTTGCATGAGAGACGGCAAGCTGTGTCGCTATTGGTTGCTCTATATAGCCTGCTTGTTCTAAGTGAGCAGTAATAACATGCTGCAGTGACTGAATTTCGGCTTCAATGGCAACGGTATGTTGAACTTTTAACAGCGCACTGTAAAAGAATGCAGTATGACGGGACGCCAAAACCAGTAAAGTGCTTGCTATACCAGTGGCCACAAGCAGTTCAACTAGGCTAAACCCTTTACTTTTCAACATGTGGCAACACCGCTTAGGCTGGATGTGGAGCAGTGTTTAATTCGTCCTAAGGCGCTTATCACCACCTTGCCAGAATGAGACGGGCTTTTTACCGTGATTGTCGTATTGTTTGAGAAGTTTACCGCGCCGAATTTGCTAAAGGTAACAATGCGATTCTTATTGTTCGCGGTTGTCAGAGTCATTCCTGATTGCGTTGCTAAGAATGCATACTCTTTTCCATCAATGCTACAGGCACTGGGGGCTGAGCAATCACAGGATACTAGTCGGCTACTTCCCGCACATTGTCCACCAGTAACGTCTACCACAAATGACACATTTGATTGTGAGGCTACGGCGACTACTTTTGCAGTCTCTGCAAGGCTACTGATATGACGAAGAGCCTGTTTAAACTTGTTCGCCTCGTGCCACTGTGCAAAGGAAGGCGCAGCTAAAAGCAGTGTAATAATGAAGATGGAGAGTGTGACCATTAGCTCTAGTAATGTTAAACCAGCTATGTGCTGTTTGTACTTAACGGCGTTGTTATAAACCATGCTTGGGGTCGGTTATGCCATATAGGGTGAATTGATATGGTTAATCTATAGGGAAATTGAGACGCAGGTAATCTGTACTATGGAAGGTAATTGTTTTAAAAAGAGAGGGCTTACCCTTGTTGAGCTGTTAATTGTATTGTGTATTGTGGGTATTTTAACCACATTAACAATGCAGTCTTATGAATCAGGGAAAAGGGTAACGTCTCGCTATTTGGCGAAAAGCCACATGATAAAACTTCAGGCCATTCAGTCGCGGTATTGGCTTAGTAGCGGAGCCTTTGTTCCGCTATCAAAGTTACCTAACATAGACACTGGCGGTGTAAAAATTAAGGAAGTAGCGAGCAGTAATAGCCATTACGAGTTTAAGGCAGTGCTCACGTATTTTGATAGCAAGGCCCCTTGCCGGACGCTTGTTGTCACCAACACGGCTTTATTGCCAAGGCAGTGTTGGTTAGCTCATTAAGCTCACTTTACTTATGAACAGCTCAAATCTGCGCCTGTTAAGTCTTCTTTCGTGCCATCTCCATCACTGTCTATGGCCACTGAAATTCGGCCGTACAGCGAGAGAAGCAGTGCTGACGCATATTCGCTGCTATTGTCTTTTGGGCAGAGCGTAATGGTGGCTGCTTGACTTATGCCGCCTTGCTCGTTGAAGGTGATAGTGCCCGATATGCCGTAAATTGTATTTGCGCTATTGAGTGGATCGCTGGTGGTGATAAGCGTTTCAGAAGTATCACGGGAGCCGTTACCATTGTCATCAACAAAAATCATGGTGGCGTTTTTCCAGCTGCTCACACAGCTTGTGTAATTTTTGGTTGGACACATAACTACGTTTGATTGCTCATCTACTGCTGTAAATCGAGCACGCTGGGCCACTGCACTTAAGCTGTTAAGATCTGAAGTGATCCTGTTTTTTATCAGAATGCTTTGTATAGCAGGGGCAACCGTCGTCAGCATAATAGCAACAATCGCTATGGCAATGAGCAGCTCTAGCAGGGTTAGCCCTGCTTGGTTTACTGTAACCTGTCTATTATTTTTCATTCGACTTTTTATCATAATTACTCAAAGTTCTTGGTCAAAATCTGACACTTTTTTAATCCCGTATGCAGAATTTGATAAACAAAAACGCCAACATTTAGCGTACACTAAAGTGGTTGGGCATAGCGTATGTTTTACTTCTATTGCGCATAGTTCGCTATACGTCTTTATGATAAGCCTACTACACGTACTACGATTAACGGTGGCATTTAATCTTGCCACTAACATCTATACGGATAATATCGTAAACTCACTGACTAAGACGCTTAAAAAACATGTGGATATTATGATGCAAAAACAAGCAGTTATTGAAGAGATGCAAGTGCTTCCTGAAATCGATGTTGAATTTGAGGTAGCGCGAAGAGTGTCATTTATAAAAAAACAGTTGCTCACCTCAGGATTAAACTCTTTAGTGCTAGGTATTAGCGGCGGGATAGATTCATGTACTTTGGGCAAATTAGCACAGCTTGCCGTCAATGAATTGAATAAAGAAAATCATGAAAACTACCAGTTTATAGCAGTCAGACTTCCTTATGACACCCAAGCTGATGAAGATGATGCACAGCAATCTATCGACTTTATTCAACCCTCACATTCTGTGACCGTCAATGTTCAGCCAGGCGTTGATGCCATACATACTTCTACAACAAACGCACTGAAAGAGACGGGGTTGCTTCCTGACAGTACTGCCAAACAAGACTTTGTGAAAGGCAACGTTAAAGCGAGAGCGCGTATGGTCACGCAATATGAGATTGCCGGCATGGTGGATGGGCTTGTGCTAGGTACCGATCATTCGGCTGAAAATATTACAGGGTTCTATACGAAATACGGCGACGGTGCTTGCGACCTAGCCCCGCTTTTTGGTTTAAGTAAACGTCAAGTTAGAGCACTGGCATCGCATTTAGGTGCGCCTCACAACGTGATCACCAAAGCCCCTACAGCAGACTTGGAAAGCCTGTCTCCACAGAAAGCAGATGAGCAAGCGCTGGGAATGACTTACGATCAAATCGATGATTTTCTGGAAGGTAAGCCAGTTTCCGCTGAAGTGGAAGAGAAATTGCTTTATATTTATGAACGTACACAGCACAAGCGTGTACCCATTCCAACAATCTATGATGAGTTGTAGTCATGAAAAAAATTGAAGCTATCATTAAGCCATTTAAAATGGACGATGTAAGGGAAGCATTAGCTGAAGTCGGTATTGCAGGGATGACCGTTACTGAGGTAAAAGGTTTCGGCAGGCAGAAAGGGCATACTGAACTTTACCGCGGCGCTGAATACCAAGTCGATTTCCTCCCTAAAATTAAGGTTGAGTTAGTGCTCGACGACGAGCGCGTGGAACAAGCATTAGATGCTATTCAGTCGGCTGCCAAAACAGGTAAAATTGGCGACGGCAAAATATTCGTTTATAACGTAGAAAGTGCGGTTCGAATCCGAACCGGTGAGCAGAACGAAGACGCTATCTAATCGAACCCTGTAAAAGCGCACAAAAAAGGGAGCGTGCTGCTCCCTTTTTTTTCGCTATAGCGTGTGGCTTAGTGGTCGTGTCCGCAACCTTCAGGTCCGTGCACATGTCCATGTTCGCGCTCTTGCTCAGTCGCTTCTCGAATATCTACCACATTAACGTCAAACGTTAATGGAATACCCGCCAAAGGATGGTTACCATCAACAACCACTTCTTCATCATTGGTCTCTATAATAATGACAGACTGTTCGCCTTGTGGTGTAGTGGCACGAAAAGACATACCTACTTCAACTTCTGTACCTTCAAACATTGAACGAGGAACGGTTTGAACTAACTCGTCTACACGCTCTCCGTATGCTTTTTCAGGCTCGATAGAAACGTTGAAGCTATCGTCTTTGTCTTTTCCAATTAATGCGTCTTCTAGTCCCTCAATAAGGAAGCGTTGACCAAGCAACACGACTAGCGGTTCTTTTCCTTCAGAAGAATCCAATGTGGTTCCATCTTCGGTTGAAACAGTATAGTGAAGTGTTACAACGCTATCAGAGGTAATAGTCATATAAAATCCTAAGTTTTCCCATGTGGGTAATGAATGTAAATCGTTTGCCGTAAAATCAGCGACGTTTCTTTATGATGTTGCTGGCTTGTTGCTCAATACTGTACGGCAGAGCATAAGGGTAACAGGTTACAGCCTCATTATCAGCCAACCTGTGTAAATCTTGTGGGGTGGTATCGTTAGAAAGTACCGCCATAAAGTGAGTTTCATTATCTAAACGGGCAACGCTTGTTACCAAGCCTGCTCTTCGCCAATTATCGCCAAGCTGCTTCTCAATAGTGTCTCCTGCAGAAACCTCAACATTTCCATCAATACAAAAACTGAATGCAGCACGTTTGTTTTTCCCTAAAAAACGGGTTCTCGCCACCACTTCTTGGCCCATGTAGCAGCCTTTATCAAAATCAATGGCATTAAGGGCGTGTACGTTTAGCATCTGCGGTACATATTCACCCACTGTACTTCCGTTGACTGTCGCGTGGGCATTAGCAATTTTTATGGCGTCAAACACCGATTGTGCATAACAGGGAAGTGCGTTCTTGGCTATGTTTGCTGTAACGTCGTCGCTAGCTTGTTGGTGCAGAACTACGAAGTACCCCTGTTGCGCGGTATCGGTTTTAAAGCAAAGCCCATACTCGTTTTGATAACTGATAAGAGAACCGTCGCTATCGGTTTCGTCTAGAGACACGTCAGGGAAATGTTTGCTTAAAAGGGCTACCGCTTCAGCGCCTGAAACAAAAAAAGCACTGAATTCGCTGCTGCTATCAACGATGTCTACTTTTGAAAATACGCCGTACTTATTGAGCTCAGCCAGGGTACGTGCACCAGCGTCTTCATTAGTCAGTAGCAGTATTTTTGAGCCAAATCGCGCCAGGTACCCCGTTGACCATGTTTTACCTTTGTTATCGCAATGGGCGTAGTGCCGTACCGTCTTGTCATCTAGCTTATTAATATTGACAGTTAGTTGGCCCTGCAGATAGCTATCCACTTGCTCACCTTCGAGGGATATAATCATGGTGTTGCCAAGTGTTACAGCATAATGTTGTGGTAGTGCATCTAGCGTTTTTAGTGACATGATGGCGCTCTTTTTAGAAACGTATAATCTCAAGGTATGGCAAAAAGCTGATTTATCAAGGGGGAGGTGGCAGGCAGTCGTAAATTCTTTACGTTAATTGCTTATCAGACCAAAAGAGCAGTGATCCTTCGGTGACACGCGTGGTACTATTTAATGATAACAATTGAGGTTAAAGAATATATGTTTGAACCCAAACGATTAGCGAGATTAAAGTGGGCATGCCGCCGCGGCATGCTTGAACTAGATGTATTATTACTGCCTTTTGTAGAGCAAGCGTTCGACGAATTAAGCTACGAAGAAAAAGTCACCTTCGAGCGTTTACTAACAAGCGACGATCCTGATTTGTTCGCGTGGATAATGGGTCATCAAAAATGCGACGACCCTGAGTTAGCGGCGATGATTTCAACCGTCGTCAATCGTGTCAAAGTATAGAATACACATATCGTACTCACCTTATAGAGTGACGTTCAACCGCGTCACTCTCTCCGCTCTACTGTTAGTCGTATTGCAATGTTTGCCATCAAGTCTGTTGTCGTGGATTGATGAGACAACTCTTATTGCTCTCACGCTCCCCCTGCTTCTTATATGGATTCACTGTTCGCTTTTTTGTCAATCAAAGCCAAGTCAATCAATGCAGACCAATTCTCTAAATCAACTGGATTTGATGTTGTCGGACGAGGGTGTCGTGCATATTGTAGACGGCGTCTCTTGTGACAAGTTTATGAATCTGATAAGAAAAAGACTTACCAGCTCTCAGACTAATGATATATTTCAGCTTCACGGTGCGTCTCAGCTTTTCCCTTGGGGGATTTGTCTGGAGATGGCTCGAGTAAAACAAAAATGGTCCGATAAAGATCACGCTCACTTTTGCTGGGTACTGAAAAACGAATGTTCTGAACGTGATTATCGCAGATTATGTAGAGCGGTAATTTATGTCAGAAAAGGATATGGACTTAGGGACAAAATGAATGTTTCGTGAATATACAAAATCATTGTTTAAGCGCGTTGATAAGCGACAGTTAATGCAGTTCAAACCTCCACGGTTACCGCAACGCATTTACACCAAAACCCTCAATATAGACAATAAACACTACGGTAAATTTTGTCAGGAAGTGGCTTGGCCTGCGAGTGAACACGTTCATCCTTTATATCTGCAAATGCTTTCTCTTCCTTTGCAAATGCGCTGTTTATTAGACAAACAAAGCCCGTTTCCTTTACTTGGATTAATTCACTGCGCCAACAAGGTTGAGGTTTTTGAGCACTGCGATCTCTCTGAGCCTGTTGAGTGTCGGGTTAGGTTTAGTGATGTTAGACCTCATGCAAGAGGGTGGGAAGTGGATGTTTTACTTGACGCATTGCAAGGCGGAAAGTGCGTTTATAAAGCTGTAAGTAGTTACTTAGTTAAGGTGAAAGCGGTGCATGTTGCTCCAAGAGCAGCGCAGTCTGAGCACGTTTCAACCGATAAGAGCGATGAGGCCATACAGCGAGAGTTAGTATCAACGCTCACTGCAAGTGCAGACACAGGAAGGCGCTATGCCGCTATTTCGGGAGACTATAACCCCATTCATCTATCGGCTGTTTCTGCAAAGGCATTTGGCTTTAAAACTGCTATTGCCCACGGAATGTGGACACTGGCCTGTGTAATCTCGCAATTTGTTGACAATACTGCCGACGAAGCCACTGTCGAAGCCAATGGCGAAAGCACAGATAACGCAGAAAAAGAGCAGGGCTCAGTCGGTGATAAAGCGTTATGCAACGGCTATATCAAAGAAGTGTCGTGTAAGTTTAAACAGCCCGTTTATTTACCAAATGAATTGACGGTGTTCAGTAAAAAAACAACTAGTTCTGCAAGCGCAACATCAAAGTCGCGTGCTAACCCGTTTGTTAAACATAGTGCCGAGCTAGAAGTGACCAGTGCGAAAGACTCAATAACTCACTTACACGCGTTTTTGCATT
The DNA here is from genome assembly GCF_057542855.1 of Alteromonas sp. 4NS20-0143. Taxonomy (NCBI): domain Bacteria; kingdom Pseudomonadati; phylum Pseudomonadota; class Gammaproteobacteria; order Alteromonadales; family Alteromonadaceae; genus Alteromonas; species Alteromonas sp. 4NS20-0143. The sequence continues at coordinate 55,235 of NZ_BAAJLR010000003.1, read as the reverse complement.
ATTAAAAAAGGTGGGCGTTACCGATTACTTTAACGCTCACCTTTAGAGTTTAACATTACCACTGTGTACCTTATCTTGAGTAGAGAGCATCTAGTACAAAGCATCGAGTACAGGGTATTAATCACAGGGCAAAGCTAGCGAGTTATTTGTTGGCGCTTAACGTCTAAAGCTTAACGCATATCGCTGAAGCTTCCTTCAGTGATGAGTGCCCCAACGCTTTCTCCGGACAGCTGGTTATTAGGTACCAACACGGTTGGCTTAGTGTCACTTAGCTGTTCTGGGTGGTCCAGATTAAAATGAAGGCCTCTACTTTCTTTTCTTTCCATAGCGCATCGCACAATGAGCTCTGCCACTGTGACCAAGTTTCTCAACTCAAGTAAGTTGTTACTTACTCGGAAGTGGGAGTAATATTCGGTAATTTCCTGCTCTAACAACTTAATGCGTCGCATAGCACGTTCTAACCGTTTATCGGTTCGAACAATACCAACATAATCCCACATAAACAGTCTCAGCTCGTGCCAGTTGTGTTGAATAATAACTTCTTCGTCTGAGTTTGATACTTGGCTTTCATCCCAAGGGGCAATAGTTTCGTCACTATCTTTAGTGGGGAGGCAGCTAATAATGTGCTCTGCTGCTGAACTGGCAAACACCACACATTCCAGTAAAGAGTTTGACGCCATTCTATTTGCGCCGTGTAAACCGGTATAGGCGACTTCGCCAATAGCGTAAACATTGTTTAAATCGGTCTTTGCATTAAAGTCGGTGATCACACCACCACAGCTATAATGCGCTGCCGGTACCACCGGAATTGGCTCACGGGTGATATCGATACCCAAGGAGCGGCATTTGCGATAGATGTTAGGGAAGTGTTTAACAATAAAATCGGCAGGTTTATGACTGATGTCTAAGTACATGCAATCTGCGCCCAAGCGTTTCATTTCATAATCTATGGCTCTTGCAACCACATCACGGGGCGCAAGATCGCCACGCTCATCAAACTTCTGCATAAAGCGAGTGCCATCAGCGTGACAAAGATTAGCGCCTTCACCGCGCAATGCTTCTGTGATGAGAAAGTTTCGCGCCTGAGGATGAAATAGACAAGTAGGGTGGAACTGGTTAAATTCCATGTTTGCCACTCTACATCCGGCGCGCCAGGCCATTGCAATGCCGTCACCGCTCGATACATCTGGGTTTGATGTGTATTGATAAACTTTACTGCCGCCGCCGGTGGCTAAGGCAATAAAGGGCGCGCGGATAACTTCAACGTGCTCTTGCTGACGGTTCCATACATACGCACCCACGCACTGATTTTTCTCGGTCTTCGATGGAATCAGGTCAATGGCATTATAGCGCTCAAAGAAATGGATGTTGGGGTGGGTAGATACCGCATCGTTAAGCGTAATTTGCAGCGCTTCGCCGGTGGCATCCGCGGCATGCAATATTCTGCGATGACTATGACCGCCCTCTCGGGTTAGGTGAAACTTCTCTTCGCCAGATTCGCTTTTTTCTCTGTCAAACGGCACTCCGTAACTAATTAGCCATTCCAAAGCCGCTTTTGCCCGTTCGGTGGTAAAGCGAACTGCTGGCTCCTCACAAAGGCCGCCACCGGCCATTAGCGTGTCGCTGACGTGTGCATCGATTGAATCTTGTTCATCGAATACAGCAGCAATACCACCTTGGGCGTAACGTGTTGAGCCTTCATTTCGGTCGCTTTTACTCAAAACAATAACTTGGCAGTGGTCAGCGAGCCTCAACGCTAGGCTTAGCCCAGCTGCGCCGCTCCCGATAATTAACACATCACATCGATGTTCTATGGCATTTGGTGTGGAAGTTAGTGAAGACGATCCAGATTTCATGTATTTTTACATCAATATATACGAGCAAAGGTTCAGCAAGTCTAAAGGATGAGTGACAAAACACAATAATTCTTAGGGCGTGAACATGGTATTATTTAAAATAATTAATGCTTTAACAGAACTTTTTTAAATAGAACACGTCTATAAGCAGGCTTAATAGAGCTATTGTGGATATGAAGTAGGGAGTAATGGCTCGAATGAGCGAGCAAGTAACCGACCAGCAACTGGTGGAAAGAGTACAACGTGGTGATAAAAACGCATTTAACTTGTTGGTAACCCGTTACCAGCACAAAGTTATGCACCTAGTGTCTCGATACGTTAAAAATACAGGTGATGTTGCTGACGTAACACAAGAAGCCTTTATAAAAGCATATAGAGCGCTCCCCAATTTTCGCGGAGACAGTGCCTTTTACACCTGGCTTTATCGCATTGCGGTAAATAGCGCTAAAAACTATCTCGTTTCTCAAGGTCGAAAGCCCCCCGCAAGCGATGTGGATGCTGAAGAAGCCGACTACTATGAAGGTAGTGACGCCCTAAAAGAGCAATCGACTCCCGAACGGAGTTTGCTCTCGGATGAGCTAGAAGAGACGTTATTTAAAGTGGTGGAAAAACTGCCTGATGATCTCCGTATGGCGATAACGCTGCGTGAAATTGAAGGGCTAAGCTACGAAGAAATTGCCAGTGTAATGTCTTGTCCTGTAGGTACCGTTCGTTCGCGTATATTCAGGGCGAGAGAAGCCATTGATAAGGTTATTCAGCCGCTGTTGGAAAATTAATTTAAATAAACTTCAAAAAAGATGAACTTTCTCTTTTTTGGGATGACTAACAGCTGTGTTAGGGTAGTTAACGATCAAAACGATCTGGATATGAATATATGACGCAACAGCAAGAAAAATTGTCCGCATTCATGGATGGTGAAGCAGAAGACGATAAAATCATCGACGCGATTAAGCATGATGCAGAGCTTCAAGCTAAATGGCAGCGATACCATGTCATCCGTGGTACCATGCGCAAAGAAGCAAGCGTAGCGCCAGAAATGGATATTACGGCTAGCATTGCTGCGGCCTTGGCAGATGAGCCTGCGATTGTTGCACCAAAAGAGTCTCGCTGGCGCTCAATCCCAATCATTGGGAATGTGGTTCCATTTGCAACTCAATCTGGTCAATTTGCCGTTGCAGCGTCGGTAGCTTTGGCTGTTATTCTAGGTGTTCAGCACCTGAACCAGCCAGCGCCTTCAGAGCCATTTATGACGGCACCCACTGCGGGTCCTCAAGGTGGTTTAGCGCCGGTAAGTCTTGAGCAAACTCGGACGTTGCCACGCAACGACATGAATGAAGTGCTTGAGAAGAAGCGTAAAATTAACGCGCTTATTGCCGACCATGAGCAACAAATAAAATTGAAACAGGTGCAGGCCGAAGAGGAAGAAAAAGCCTCTGACGATACTAATCGCCCATAGGCGATTGCGGCAACGCCACTATTTCAACTAGTATTTATTATTAGTAACTTCGCATACCAGCACTTGCACGTGCTGGTATGTCTGTTTTAAAGGCAAGGAAAATGCGCTGTAACCAATTTGTTCTCCTCATCACCGGGGCTTTATTAATTCTCACGCCTCTCTGTGTTCATGCGCAATCAAGCGATTCGTCTCTTCCAACTAGCCTTGAGTCAAATAACCAAGCAAAAGGCGCAACAGAAAGCGCAACAGAAAGAGAGACGAAAACAGATACAGTAAAACAAACAGAGCAGGTGGTAGAGAGAGAAACTAACGCACTGCAAACACCGGTACAGTGGTTACAGCGTCTTCAATCACTCATATCTTCTGCCAATTACCAGGTATCGTTTGTTCAAACCACCGTTGGTAAAGAAACGGTGCCATATTTATGGCGTCACGGCGTACTTGATGATGGCACTGAAGTAGAGCAATTGAATTTACAAAATGGACCAGGCCGCGAGCTTATTCGCGTTGACGGTATCGTGAGTGTATTTGAGCCTGATACACAGCCTTACAGTATTCGCTCTCGTTTTATCAATGGGCCCATTCCCAATATTCTTCTTCATAACCCACAGAAGCTCTTAGAAAGTTACGAATTTGTATTAGTTGGCCGGGCTAGAGTCGCTGGACGTTCTGCACAGCAAATTAGAATTGTGAGCAGGGATAACACCCGGTTTGGCTACCAGCTTTGGCTTGATGAAGAGTCGGGCATGCTATTAAAACTTAATATGCTGGATTTACAGGGCGCATTACTAGAACAAATACAAATTAGCGCATTTTCTGTAATGGCATCGCCTTCTCCCTATTTTGGCAGAATTAATCCGTCGTCTTTGCCGGAGCCAATTATGATGGCAAGCAGTCAATCTCGCGCTCATGGGTGGGAAGTTAACTACCTTCCTGTGGGTATGAAAGAGGTGAAACGAGACACACGACGATTAGCACTGACCGGTCAGGTGGTAGAGTATAAAATGTACAGTGATGGCTTGGTAGATGTGTCTGTGTATGTTCAACCCATTGAGGATGCACTGGGAGGCGATATCGCTTTGCGCAATGAGGTGAGTACGTTTCTTACGTTAAAAGCAGGTAAAGCACAGGTAACGGTGTTAGGCGAAATTCCACTTCAAACGGCAAAGGCGATTGCCACCTCAATTAGCGCGGTAAATAACAGCAATGATTGAAGAGTCCGCTAGGGTGGTGGCTATTGACGGTGATAGCGTCACTGTAGAGTCAGCAATCAAATCGACGTGTAGCAGTTGTCAGGCACAAAGCGATTGCGGTACGGGCGCTATATCTCGCGCGCTTGCCCCGAAAATGCAGCGCTTAACGGTCTCTACACCAATGACGGTTTCTGTTGGTCAGAGTGTCACTATTGGTGTGCCCGAGGCCGGCGTATTAAGTGCCTCGGCATGGCTGTATCTACTTCCTTTATTTATGTTTATTGGCTGCTTCTCGCTAGCCTCTTACCTTTTGCCTATGATTGGTTTAAATCATGAATTATGGGGAATACTCCCAAGCATTATTGTAACGGTGTTCACGTATCGATACACGGCTAAGAAATTACAGCGGGTAGAGTCTGCAAAGTATCGACCTGTTCTGCTTAAAGCAGAACCTCTAGAACGTGAGTAAAAAGCCGTTTTAAGGCTGAATTTTACTGTCTCGTCTCATGGCTTGTGCTGTTTAGCAAAATATACTCGCTGCTAATTCGCTTTTCCGCCCATAAATGGGTAAAATCCGCACGCGCCGCGTTTACGTCTTAACGTATAGCGCGCAGTATTTTTTTCGTTTAATGAATTTTTCTGCAGGTAAATTCCAGCATTATGCAACAATCGCACATTCGTAACTTCAGTATTATCGCCCATATCGACCACGGTAAATCGACATTGTCAGACCGTCTTATTCAGCATTGTGGCGGGCTTTCAACTCGCGAAATGGCTGAGCAAGTTCTAGATTCCATGGATTTAGAAAAAGAGCGTGGAATTACAATAAAAGCGCAGAGCGTAACGCTAGAGTACAGCGCCCAAAACGGTGAAACGTATCAGCTTAATTTCATCGATACTCCAGGGCACGTTGACTTTACCTATGAGGTATCTCGCTCACTAGCTGCCTGTGAAGGCGCGCTACTTGTGGTTGATGCGGGGCAGGGCGTGGAAGCACAGACCTTGGCAAACTGCTACACCGCCATTGAGATGGATATGGAAGTTGTGCCTATCCTAAACAAAATCGACTTACCTCAAGCGGATCCAGACCGTGTGGCAGAAGAGATTGAAGACATTGTCGGTATTGATGCACTAGAAGCAGTTCGCTGTTCAGCGAAAACCGGCATTGGTATTGAAGACGTACTCGAAGTTATCGTCAATAAAATCCCACCGCCAGGCGGCGACAGAGAAGCGCCGCTAAAGGCGCTTATCATCGATTCATGGTTTGATAATTACCAAGGCGTTGTTTCATTGGTACGTATTGTTGAGGGGCAACTCAACAAGAAAGACAAAATTCAAATTATGTCTAACGGTCAAAGCCATCAAGTGGATAAAATTGGGGTGTTTACACCTAAAGCGCTAGATACCGGTATTCTTCGCGCTGGTGAAGTTGGTTTCATTATTGCCGGCATAAAAGACATTCAGGGCGCGCCAGTGGGCGATACCATTACGCTTGCAAAAGCACCTGCCACCGAAATGCTGCCTGGATTTAAAAAGATTAAGCCGCAGGTTTACGCGGGTATCTTCCCCATCAGTTCAGACGATTATGAAGACTTCCGTGATGCGCTGGCAAAGTTGAGCCTAAACGACGCGTCTTTATTTTACGAGCCAGAGAGCTCTGCAGCGCTAGGCTTTGGTTTCAGAATCGGCTTTCTCGGCATGCTTCACATGGAAATTATCCAAGAGCGTCTCGAGCGAGAGTATGACCTTGGCCTGATTACCACAGCGCCAACGGTAATTTACCAAGTTGAGACCACTAAAGGCGAAATACTCACCGTTGATAGTCCGGCGAAATTACCTCCAGTAAACGACATTGCTGAAATTCGCGAGCCCCTTGTTGAAGCTAATATTTTGGTGCCTCAAGAATACCTTGGTAACGTTATTACTTTGTGTGTTGAGAAGCGCGGTATGCAGACCAACATGACTTATCACGGTAAGCAGGTTGCTGTGACTTACGAACTGCCAATGGCAGAGGTAGTACTTGATTTCTTCGACCGCTTGAAGTCAACAAGTAGAGGTTTCGCGTCACTCGATTACAACTTCAAACGCTTCCAAACTTCAGACATGGTGAGAGTGGACATTTTGATTAACGCTGAGCGCGTTGATGCGCTAGCGGTAATCACCCACAGAGAGAACTCTCAAGGCCGCGGTAGGGAACTCGTTGAGAAGTTGCGCGAGCTTATACCTCGTCAAATGTTTGATATTGCTATTCAAGCGGCTATTGGTAACCATATTGTTGCTCGTAGCACGGTTAAACAGCTGCGCAAAAACGTTATTGCAAAATGTTATGGCGGCGACGTTAGCCGTAAGAAAAAGCTACTTCAAAAGCAGAAAGAAGGTAAAAAGCGCATGAAGCAGATTGGTAACGTTGAGCTGCCGCAAGATGCCTTCCTTGCCGTATTGAAGGTAGGTAAATAATGGCAAATTACTTCTCCCTGATTTTGGTTGCATTGACGCTGATTACAGGGCTTATTTGGCTGGTTGACAGTGTAGTGTTTGCGCCAAAGCGCAAAGCCCGTTTACAGGCGTCAGCAGTAGCCGAGAATGCCAATTACGGTGAAGATCCACAGTTACCGTATCTTGTTGATACATCGCAGCAAATATTCCCTGTTATTGCCTTTGTACTGGTGTTGCGCTCATTTTTATATGAGCCATTTCAAATACCGTCTGGCTCAATGATGCCCACACTGCTTGTTGGCGACTTTATATTGGTTGAAAAGTTTGCGTATGGTGTAAAAGACCCTGTATTTCGCAGTAAGCTGATTGAGACCGGAGCGCCAGAGCGTGGCGATGTGGTGGTGTTTAAGTATCCAGAGGATACCGGCATCGATTACATCAAGCGCGTAATAGGCATGCCAGGCGATACTGTGGTTTATCAAAATAAGCAGGTGTACATAAAGCCTAAATGTGTCGAGAGCGAAAACTGTCCTGCACTTGAGGCTGTGCCTTTGTCTTTCCAAGAGCGTGGTGAATTTGTTCAAGATATGGCGCAGCTAATGCGTTATACCGAATCGCTTGGCGATATAGAGCACGATATTTTACGCCATCCGCTGCGCGATATTTCTCCAGTGAATTTTTATACGCAACCGGGAACGCGCCGCAACGAATGGATTGTGCCTGAGAACAATTATTTCGTGTTAGGTGATAACCGCGATAACAGTCGTGATAGCCGTTTTTGGGGTTTCGTACCCGATGAGAACTTAGTCGGTAAAGCGGTAGCAATTTGGGTTTCGTTTGAATTTGAACGTAAGCCACAAGATATGTTGCCAACATGGATCCCAACAGGCGTTCGATTTGAGCGTACAGGTGGCATTCGTTAATGCAAGGAATAGATAAATATCGTCGTCTTTATAAGGCGATAGACTATACATTCAATAATATCGCTTTACTCGATCAAGCTTTTACGCACAGAAGTGCGGCAAAACAGCACAATGAACGCCTAGAATTCTTAGGTGATGCCATATTGGGAATGATTATTGGCGAGACGCTATACAAGCGTTTTCCAGACGTGCCTGAAGGCAAACTAACCCGTATGCGTTCAACGCTGGTGAAAGGCGATACGTTAGCCGAACTAGCTCGTGAAGCGAGTATGGGTGAATTGCTTCACTTAGGTCCCGGCGAGCTTAAAAGTGGCGGTCATCGTCGCAGCTCTATTTTAGCCGATGCGGTAGAAGCGTTGCTTGGTGCAATTTATCTCGACTCTGGTATGGACGAGGTGCGCCACGTTATAGACAGACTGTGGGAAACGCGTATTAATAAATTAGATCCCCACGCTCACCCTAAAGACAACAAAACACGTCTACAGGAGTTTTTGCAGGGACGAAAATTACCTCTGCCTACCTATGAGGTGCTGTCGATTTCTGGGAAAGATCATGCGCAGGTCTTTCAAGTTAGCTGCACGGTTGAAAATTTACCTGAGCCTGTTAAAGCGTCAGGAAACAGCCGTCGCAAAGCTGAACAAGAAGCAGCTCGTCTAACGCTGGAGAAGCTCGATGACTAACAATGACAATGAAATACATTATTCACAACCGCAGACACGCTGTGGTTTAGTGGCTATCGTTGGCCGCCCAAATGTGGGTAAATCTACCTTGCTCAACCGTTTATTAGGGCAAAAAGTCAGCATTACCTCTAGAAAGCCGCAAACGACGCGACATCGCATACTAGGTATTGATACCGACGGTGAATATCAGGCTATATATGTGGATACGCCAGGGCTGCATCAAGATGAAAAGCGTGCCATTAACCGGTACATGAACCGGGCCGCCTCTAGCTCGCTAGCAGAAGTTGGCTTGATTCTTTTTGTGATTGAAGGTGATCGCTGGAACGCAGACGACGAAATGGTGCTGACAAAGGTAAAGCAATCAAAACTACCCTGTTACCTTATCGTCAATAAAATGGATAAAGTAGAGAACAAAGAAGGTTTTGTATCCCACCTTAGACAGCTTGGCGAGAAGCATACCTTCGAACATATTATTCCAATTAGCGCTAAGCAGGGCAAAATGGTGGATGATATTCGCGAGTTAGTTGCTAAGTCTCTTCCGCCGAGCGAGTTCTTTTTCCCTGAAGATTATATTACTGATCGCTCTAGCCGTTTTATGGCCGCAGAAATTATTCGCGAAAAGCTTATGCGCTTTACCGGTGACGAGCTTCCATACTCGACGACGGTTGAAATTGAGCAGTTTAAAATGGCCGAAAATGGCGTGTACCGAATAAGCGGGCTTATTTTGGTAGAACGTGAAACGCAAAAGCGCATGATCATCGGCAAAGGCGGTAAGCACCTTAAAACAATAGGCGAGCATGCCCGTAAAGACATGGAAAACCTGTTCGACAATAAAGTGTTCTTAGAACTTTGGGTTAAAGTAAAGCAGGGTTGGGCTGACGATGAGCGAGCGTTGCGCTCTCTTGGATACGGCGACGACAGCAACTTTTAATACCCATTTACATGTCGTTGCAGTTGGTGTGATCCCTTCCTGATGGTTGTTCGTTTTTAACGTCTTATTGGTATTTGTTTATGCGCAATGGTCTACCGTCAAAGTATGACTTTTTATAAAAAGTCGTTCTTACTGTTTTAGAGCATTGCGCAGGAGAAATTAATGGCTATTTCAGATATGCGTAGACAATACTCAAAGGGAACCTTGAGCGAGTCAGACGTTACCGACACACCTTTTCAACTATTCGATAAGTGGCTGCAAGATGCCATTGATGCGAATATTCCAGATCCTACAGCCATGACAGTGGCAACAGTGGATGCTAGCGGTCAGCCCTCGCAGCGCATAGTGCTCTTAAAAGATGTAAATAAAGACGGCTTTGTTTTCTTTACAAACTTAGGAAGTAGAAAAGCCAAAGAGCTTGCGTTAAACCCAAAAGTATCGTGTCATTTTCCTTGGTTTTTTATGGAGCGGCAGGTGCGTGTTTGTGGCACGGTAGAAAAGCTATCCACCAGCGAAAATGCATCTTATTTTTTCTCCCGTCCCAAAGACAGTCAGTTAGCGGCTTATGCTTCAAAGCAAAGTAAGCCAATTAGCAGTAAAGCACTCCTGCTTACCCAATTTAAGCAGCTAAAAGACAAATTTGCGAACAAAGAGCTTCCTGTGCCTGACTTTTGGGGGGGCTTTAGAATTGTCCCGCATCAAATTGAGTTTTGGCAAGGCGGAGAAGATAGGCTTCACGATCGTATAGAATACAACGTTGATGAAGCTGGTAGCTGGAGCACTCAGCGACTAATGCCATAGCATTTGTCCAATGATCAGCAGCACTTTAAGATCATAAATACTGTTACACGAAGAAGTGAGTACAGGGGAGGGGGTACATGATAGACAGTCACTGTCATCTTAACTTGGCCCCCTTGGGGGGTAACCTTACTGAAGTGCTGCGTCAGGCTAAGCAAAATGGTGTTAGGCGAATAATGGTGCCAGGCATCACGCCAGAGTCTTGGAAAGTGCTTAGTAGTTATAACAGTCAGCCCTACTGCGATATGCTTCCCATCGATACCGCCATTGGTTTGCACCCTTACTTCCTGCCTAAAGAGCGCGATGAAATTCCTCCTTTACTCAGACAGTTTGAAGAAGCCGTTGCTGATGCGGCGGTGAATGCTAAGGAAAGTCTGTCTGTCGCTGAGGGGGCTTCACAAAACGCTCAAGGTTTTCTTTCCGAAGCTCAAGGCAGTTCATCCAGCGCTCAGGGCTGTTTGTCCGCCGCTCAAGGCTGTTTATCCAACGCTCAAGGCTGTTTATTCAACGCTCAGGGCAGTTTATCCACCGCTCAAGGCTGTTTATCCTCAGCTCAAGGCTGTTTATCCTCAGCTCAAGGCTGTTTCTCAGCCATTGGAGAAACAGGGTTAGACGGTCATATTCCTGTTGATATGAATGTTCAAAAACAGGTGTTACATGCTCATTTAGATATAGCGGATTCTTTTGGGCTTCCCGTTATTTTACACCACCGAAAGTCTCATCACTTGCTGCTAGAAGCCTTGAAGGCATCTTCGTTTGAGGGAAGGGGTGTTGTCCACGCATTTTCAGGCAGTACAGATGTTGCCAAGCGCTATATAGACAGAGGATTTTGTTTAGGCATTGGTGGCACAATTACTTACGAGCGAGCTAAGAAAACGAGAGATACGGTGGCTTATCTACTTCGGTATCATCCAGAGAGTATTTTACTTGAAACCGACGCGCCCGATATGCCAATGTCAGGTAGGCAAGGTCAGCCGAATATGCCTCATTACCTAAAAGATGTGGTTGCAGCCCTCTCAGGCCTCTCTGATATAGAGCCTAATGAGATTAATACGATAACATCTGCAAACTATGCACGCCTTTTTAAGCCATCTCTTTTTTAAACTATTTGATGCAAATAGTGATGAATATTAATCATTACCCAACTGGGCGAATTTGTTGATTACCCAAGGTCTAAACTTGTAGAAGCCCCGGGTTAAATAAATTCCTATCACCAATGCTAAAAATAAAACAATAACCCCAATGAGCAGCAGCTGAGCTCGCAGGGCCAGTGGGTCTTCTAATATCACTTTTGTATTCATGTGAATATGAACGTAACCAATTACGTTGTCGCTACTATTTACAATAGGCTCAACAAACGTAAGAGGCCGCACGTCCTGAGACTGGCTGAGAGCAACGACACTTTCGGTTTTTGGCAAAGGCGCAATGTACTGTCCTTTTTCATCAAATATAGCAATGCCAAGAATATGTGGCTCTTGGGTTAACACAGTGGCTGTACTTTTAAGTGCCAGCGCTCTTGTAGCATCGTTAATAGAATTAGCGTCGGAATTCGCATTACCAGTAGTATCTATAATGGGGGAAACAAGCTTTGCATATTGGCGTGCAGCGCTACTGCCGGCATACTCGGTTTGGGCAAGTAGCCACTCTTCTTGATAACGTTGAAGCATAAGTAGCAGGGCAATAAGCAAGCCAACTACCAGGCTTGCCAGCACTGTATGCACCAGTCGTTTAACCACGGTATATAGCGAGTGAGAATAACTTGCTGACGAGGTCAATAAGTTGGTTTCAGCCTTTGCCAACATGAAATTCCGTTAACGGGTAAATATGAGTGTAACAGTAGGATAAATCTTACTAATTTGAAAGCGGATATTTTATTACTCTGCTCAATTCGGTAGCATGTAACCACTTCTACTTTTAAGGATTTCCCAGTGCTCGACACGTTTAAACAGTTGTTAGGTGATAACGCAGCAGACGATATGCATTGCGCTTCAACGCTAGCGGGTATAATTGCCATGCAGCAAAGTGATGCGTCTTTTCACGCCTCAATGACTATTATAGGACAGGCACTTACACCCTACATTGTCGGCAATATTTTAACTGACACCCAGTCGCACTTTGATACAGTAAGTCTAACTTTTCATCATTTACATCAACAATTTGGTGATGATGTGGTGGTGGTAAAAGGAAATGTGCTCGACGAAGACACGTCAATCTTAAAATCTCTACTTGGTGCCTTATCTGAAACGTTTAACGTTGATATTGGAGTACAGCAGTCTCAGCCTTCTCTTTCTGAAGGGGGCTTGTTAGTCATGGATATGGACAGCACCGTAATTGGTATTGAGTGTATTGATGAAATTGCCAAGTTGGCAGATGTTGGTCAGGAGGTTGCCGAAGTCACAGAAAAGGCGATGCGTGGAGAAATTGCGTTTAACGAAAGTTTACATCACCGTGTTGCGTGTCTTAAGGGTGTGCCCGTTGAGCACCTGCGTCAGATTAGAGACAGCCTGCCTATTATGCCTGGCATTCAAGGGTTACTTAGTGAATTGAAAAAGCACAATTGGAAGCTAGCTATCGCATCGGGTGGTTTTACTTATTTTGCTGATCACTTAAAACGTAGATTAGAGCTTGATTACGCCACGTCCAATACCTTAGTTATCGAAAATGGTCTATTAACTGGGAAAGTAGAAGGCGAAGTGGTTAACGCTGATGTGAAAGCCGAAACAGTGAAACAGCTGGCGTCAAAATGGAATATTTCAGATACCCAAACTGTGGCCATGGGCGATGGTGCTAACGACCTTGTCATGATGGCGACATCGGCGCTTGGTGTAGCGTGTCACGGTAAGCCTGTGGTGAACGAGAAGGCTGATGTTGCCATACGTGTAGGCAGCCTTCACAGCTTGCTTTACTTTTTAGATAAATAACCTATAGCGAATAGTAAAGAGGGAGTGACTCCCTCTTTTAGGCGTTTTGTGGGTTTTGAGCTTCTGGTTTTTGGGGTGATGAGCTGTTTTCACTGCCAGCGCCTTCTAGGTTAATCCCGCTGCCAGCTAAAGTGCGTTTCGGATTGTGGGTTTGAGTCATCCCATCCAGCGTTCGGTTCTGTGCAATTTCAGCTGGGGTAAAACCATAGCGTACTAATACTTCATCGGTTACGTCCACAAGGTGGGCACAAGCTGCAATACTCCACATCTTTTTCTCAAGCTCTCTTGCCCTATGCATTGCATACATAGTGACGTAATTTATTTCTGTCTGCAGCATTGATAGGTCGGGTTTGCCTGTGGTGGTAAGCATCACGTGTATGGCAATAAATTGTCCTCGATTCATTGCCTCTTTAATGAAATTTTGTCGCTGTGTGTTGCTTTCAAATTTGTGAGAGTAGCGAGGAATAATAGCCATGCGTGAGTCTTTCTGGCTATTGTCAAAAGATACAAACAGTTCTTGTCGCAACGGCATGTTTTCTAGCTTTACGGTTTTCACGCCGCTTTGCACAAAAGGGGAATCTTGCTTTCGATCTCGGAATAAAAATTCCAGATTGACTTTGCCTCGCTCTGCGTACTGGGTAGTAAGAAGCGTGACTCGCTCATCTTGTTTCCCAATGATGCCTGCTTGCGGTGTATACCTAACGCCTTCTTTGCTCATAAGAAAAGAAAGAGAGGTAGCATTTCTAGCATTAATACAGCGAAGCGCTTGTCCCATACCCGGGATCTCTTCTTCGTCAGACTCCGCATGCAGGTTTGCTTTGTTTTTCTTTATAAGCTCTTCAAAAAAGCTTCGTGCTGTTTTACCTTCATCACCCGGTGCTGCTTTCAAATGCAGAATGTTCTTATCTACATTGTGGTAAATGATTTCGTACTGTAACTGCATGACGTCAAACGAAGTGGTAATGGCTTGAAGGCGAGGGAATGCGACTTCTACCCGCCCCTCTAAGCTACCGGCGTACTCTTTTGTTAACTCTACTCGAAGGCCTAAACCATGAACTGAGATATCTTCGCTCACACCTTTATGAACGGTGTCATCACCACTGAAACGCGCCTCTATATGAGTGCGTAATCGATAGCGACTCTCAATTCTTAACTCTTCATTTTTGAATCGCACAACTTGAATGTCAGCAGTAGGACGGTTTCGGGGGTGACCAAAGTTACGCAAGTGCGAAAGATTGTCTCGATTAAACGTAAAATCGTTGTAAGTTTCTTGCCCTGTTATCGATGTGACATCGGTGATATGGGCAAGGTAGCGCAAATTTTTAAGCTTCGACATAAGCCTGGCAGAAAGCGGAGTATTGAGCTTCTTTACTTTACTCCCAACAGAATCTGGGATGGAAAGGGGGATATGCGCCTGTTCAGGTACCATAGTGGTAAGCGCTATCTTATACACCCTCCAGCTCGCTTTTTTAGAGCCGAACCCCAAGAACACTTGTTTAAGCAGGTCTTTTTGCATTAACTCTTCAAAAGAAGCCGAATAAAAATACACTTTACTGTTTTGTAGATGGGTAAAGCTGTATACAAAGCATTCTCTTACTTCTTCAGACTTCTGCAATAGGCGTTTGAGTCGCTCTTGAGTCAGCAGAAAGTTTAATCGGCAGTTGTCTTCTTCATCCTGCCAGTATTGTAACGTTTCCCGGTTTACCTCGTTCATCATGGCAAAACGGGGCACCAAGGTTTGATTCACAACATCGATATAAATCGGTAATGTTGGGCTGCGCGGTGAAAAATACTGTTCAGAGGTTTTACTGGTTATCGCTTCGATAGTGTTATTCATATTCACTTTATAGCGACGCTTGTTGCCATGAATAAAACTTTCTAAAAATTGATCAAAGCTTTTGTTTGGATGGTCTGAATCTCGCTGCAATGCGAGGTAGTTCACGTCGTTCTTGGTGAAGATTTTGACCAGCTTATAAGCAATACCGTTTTTCTTATCCATCGTGAACTCACTTTCGAGTCCTCTGAAGTAGATAAAAAGTAGTTCACCTTTCTCGAAAATGGTGTCTTTCGACAATTTGACCTGCAGACCCTCAAGAGAAATGTCCACACTGAGGCCGCGCATTGATTCGTTATATTTATTAAATATCTCTACCGCTACCGCGAAGTTCATTCGTTCGGTATTGCGCTGTCGGTAGTCTAGTAAGTTAACGGTAGGTACTTTGAATTGCTCTAATACTGCCGAGCGTTTCTTTAACTCTGGACGTGCTTTTTCTACCCGCTCTTGTGCAACCTCTCGTTCCTGCATTAAGCGAAAGTTATTTTCTGTGCTTTGCACAGCCTCATAAACACCATACGTATAGCGGCCAAATATTCGAAGCTGCTCTTCAAACTTGTCGACGGCAATATCGTCCATGTAGTGATTTCTACCTTCATGGGGATATTTTTTACATTTACCGTCTACGTTTCCACGCAGGTCAATCGTGCGCATGCAAGGTTTTGCAAGACGCTTTACTTCCATTTTAATCAGGAAGCGCTTTTCCTTTGGGATATCAGAGGCAACTTGCAGTAAAACTTGGTTGAACTCAGGCTCGTTCACCATTGGTTTTAACTGTTCGATTATGTCAGCGTACTGTGCTAAGTCTTGACTCATCTATGCGCAACTTTGTTGTTTACATTTTTCATTTTAGTTTTTATCGGCCGTGGTAGAAAAGACCTTAACCTTTGAATTTCTCGGGTAAGTCCATTTTTCATCTTTAAATTCAAGAAGCCTTGTACTTATTCCAAAGCCGTTTAATGATAGAATACTCTTTTTAAGTTGTGGATAAAACTGGAAAATGGCAAAACGTAAAACTGCTTATGTGTGTTCAGACTGCGGTGCGGAGTTTCCTCGTTGGCAGGGGCAATGCACAGAGTGTAAAGAATGGAATACCATCAGCGAGTTTGTAGTGGCTAGCGCCAAAGAAAATACGCGTCAAGTCAACGCTGGGTACGCGGGTCAAACTGCGGCAAAGATTGAAAGATTGAACGCCATTGACCTCGAAGCGCTGCCTCGTTTTTCTTCAGGCTTTAAAGAGCTAGACCGGGTTCTTGGCGGCGGCATTGTTCCAGGAGCAGCAATGCTAATTGGTGGCTCACCCGGAGCAGGAAAAAGCACGCTTTTACTTCAGGTAATGTGCCAAATGGCGAAGACTGAGAAGGCACTGTATGTGACCGGTGAGGAATCGCTACAGCAAGTTGCCATGCGCGCTAAACGTTTGTCCCTACCCGATGACAACTTAATGATGCTAGCCGAAACCAACGTCGAAACAATTTGTGAACTAGCACTGACTGAAAAACCCAAAATAATGGTTATCGATTCGATTCAAGTTATGCACGTTGCAGACGTTCAATCAGCACCGGGTAGCGTGTCTCAAGTTCGAGAGGGAGCAGCCTATCTAACCCGTTTTGCCAAACAAAATCATATCGCCATGTTTATCGTTGGCCACGTGACAAAAGATGGCAACCTTGCAGGGCCCAAAGTGCTCGAGCATTGCATTGATAGCTCCATGATGTTGGAAGGGGAAAGCGATGGTCGTTATCGCACCTTGCGCAGCCATAAAAACCGTTTTGGTGCGGTCAATGAGCTGGGCGTTTTTGCGATGACTGAAAAAGGCTTAAAAGAGGTAAAAAATCCGTCTGCCATATTTTTAAGTCGTGACGAAAATGAAACCCCAGGCTCTAGCGTTATGGTTATCTGGGAAGGCACCCGTCCATTACTTGTAGAAATTCAAGCGCTGGTAGACTATTCACAAATGTCTAATCCAAGGCGGATTGCGGTGGGCCTTGATCAAAATAGGCTGTCGATGCTACTTGCCGTGCTTCATCGGCACGGCAACGTTCAAATGAACGATCAAGATGTGTTTGTGAATGTAGTGGGTGGGGTAAGAGTAACAGAGACCGGTGCCGACTTGGCTTTGCTATTAGCAATGATTTCAAGCTTTAGAAATCGTTCGCTACCTAACGATCTTATTGTCTTTGGCGAAGTGGGGCTAGCTGGTGAAATTAGGCCTGTTCCCAACGGCACAGAACGCATCATTGAAGCTGCAAAGCACGGATTCAAACGTGCGATAGTGCCAAAAGCTAATATGCCGAAGCAAGCCATGCAGGGTATGAAGGTAATACCGGTAGCCCGTTTGTCAGAAGCACTAGATGCGTTGGAACAGTAAGATAAGGTCTATCTGCAAGTAAGTGTTAATTACCGTGTTCATAGACAGCATTGACCAACGCATTGAGATCTTTTTCATCAATGCTGTTATCTGGGCTATTTAAACTAATTAAACGTCGCAGGGCACTGACGCAATTTATGTCCATTTGTGACACCTTACATCCTAAAGATACCTTCGACTTGCGGCTATCTGAATGTCGATAAAGCTGCTCTATATACAGAGTGATGAGAGGACTATCCTCGTTGGCCCTAAAGTTAGCCACGTATGGGTCATGACTATCGAAAGGCAATTTCGCCAGTTCAGTCTCAGTAGCGAGGAGCTTAATCCCTTGTAGGGATACATCATGAACAATGACATCTATTTCGCTATCGTTGTGGGCAAGCTTTCCCGGAACATTTAATGCAACCCTTTGAAATTGGCGCTTATCTGTCATGCTCTCTTATCTCTTTAAGTCCTATTAACCACAGTATTAGCGAATAACGGCGGGTTATCAATGTAAAGAAATAATAATTTGCGAGATGCTGTTCATTTTGGCTGCTAGTAGGCGTGTCGTAACACAAAAAGGCCCTCTGTTTGAAGAGGGCCTTATCGTTACTTAATACTGTAAATTGTTACTTAATGCTGTTTACTGATGCTAATGAGTTAATAGCTGCGTTGTCAGCGTGCTATTAACGCATCATTAAGGTTATCAGCGTTGTTCACAACGATGTTATTAACTACTTAGACATGCGCTTGTACTTCAAGCGGTGAGGTTCCACAATATCTTTACCAAACTCTTGCTTGAGCCATGTTTCATAGTCGGCATAGTTACCCTCAAAGAAGTTAATATTGCCTTCGTCACGGTAATCCATAATGTGAGTCGCTACTCTGTCTAGGAACCATCTATCGTGCGAAATAACCATCGCGCAACCAGGGAACTCCAATAAGGCATTTTCAAGTGCACGTAACGTCTCTACGTCTAGGTCATTCGTGGGCTCATCCAGTAGCAACACGTTCCCGCCAGCTTTAAGTAGCTTTGCTAAATGGACTCGGTTACGCTCACCACCTGACAAGTCTTTGATAAACTTCTGCTGGTCGTTACCTTTGAAGTTAAATCGGCTGCAGTAGGCGCGACTGGCAATTTCGAAGTTACCAATTCGAATGATGTCTTGATCATCCGAGATTTCCTTCCATACCGTGTTGTTTTCATTCATGTGGTCACGGAACTGCTCAACGGCGGCAATGTTGACAGTATCGCCCAGCTCGATGCTTCCCGCATCAGGCTGCTCTGCACCCGTTAGCATTCTGAACAGGGTAGATTTACCCGCACCGTTTGGACCAACAATCCCAACGATAGCGCCCTTTGGAACGCTGAACGATAAATCGTCAATAAGCACGCGGTCGCCATAGGACTTTTTAAGGTTCGATACATCAATAACCTTATCGCCTAAACGTTCACCAGGTGGAATGAAGAGCTCGTTTGTTTCATTTCTCTTTTGGTAATCACCCGTCGAGAGTTCTTCAAATCGCGCCATACGGGCCTTGCTCTTGGCATGGCGACCTTTCGGGTTTGAGCGAACCCATTCAAGTTCTTGTTTAATACTCTTTTGACGAGCAGTCTCAATGCGCTCTTCTTGCTCTAGTCTGCTCTCTTTTTGCTCAAGCCACGATGAGTAGTTGCCTTCCCATGGAATGCCTTCACCACGGTCAAGTTCTAAAATCCATCCTGCTACATTATCTAAGAAGTATCTATCATGGGTGATGGCCACAACGGTGCCTTCGTAGTCGTGTAAGAACCGCTCGAGCCACGCTACAGATTCTGCATCCAAGTGGTTAGTGGGTTCGTCTAATAGCAGCATTTCAGGTTTTTCAAGAAGTAGGCGACACAGTGCAACCCGACGACGTTCACCCCCTGATAGCTTGGTTACATCAGCATCCCACGCAGGAAGCCTTAACGCATCGGCAGCACGCTCAAGCACGTTTTCAAGGTTGTGCCCGTCTTTGGTTTGAATGATCGCTTCAAGTTCACCTTGCTCTTTAGCTAAGGCATCAAAGTCGGCGTCTGCGTCGGCATAGGCTGCATACACTTCGTCAAGGCGTGTGAGCGCATGTTTAACATCTGCTACCGCTTCTTCAATATTGCCGCGAACGTCTTTTGTTTCATCAAGACGAGGCTCCTGGGATAAGTAGCCTACTTTAAGTCCAGGCTGAGGGCGTGCTTCACCTTCAATATCGGTGTCGATACCTGCCATGATACGCAAAAGCGTAGATTTACCGGCACCGTTTAAACCGAGTACGCCAATTTTGGCGCCTGGGAAAAAGCTGAGAGAGATATTTTTAAGAATTTGTCTATTCGGTGGCACAATTTTGCCAACGCGATGCATACTGTATACGTATTGAGCCATGCTCTAACCTCGCTAAAACGCGGTGAAAAATCAGATGATTATGATTTGGTGATAAAATTGACCATAGTGTACTCGCAACACTATAGCGTGCGCTAGTCTGTAACGCCATGGAAGTAAGTGCTTGATGGTTTTTTGTGCGTTCAGCATGCAAGTACAGAAAATTGCATCGGAGCACTCCAGTATTTAGGATAAACTTGGCAACATATTTGCGAATTTGCGAGAGCTTGCTAGATACTTGGGTTTATAGCCCAAGCGCTTTTTTTAAAAGGCTATAGTGATACAAAACATATGCTCAAAGCAGATAAAAGCGCATACAAAAAATTCGTGAGCAAGGTGCTTGAATCGAAAAAGTGCTGATCACTCATCTTCTATCGTGTGTATTTAAATATGAAATTGTTAACAGGTAATTAAGTGTATGACAGCCATTAATAAAGGTACCTATAGTTTAGCCGAGCTTGCCAGCCATGTTGGTGGGGTTGTACAAGGAGACAGCACTACGCCTATTTCCTCAGTTGCCACTTTAGCAGGCGCTAAACATCATCAGATTTCATTTCTGACCAACCCTAAATACAAGTCCCAGCTGGCAGAAACACACGCTGGTGCGGTAATTGTGCACGATAAGGTAAAAGGCGATGTACAGTGTGCAGCGCTCATTGTAGACAACCCTCATGTTGCCTTTGCGCGTATCGCTCAGCTATTTGATACCACGCCTGCGGTAGCATCAAACATTGCTCAAACCGCTATTATTGCGTCTTCCGCTCGACTTGGAAGTGATGTCTCTTTAGGTGAGAACGTTATCATTGAAGATAATGTAGTACTCGGAGACGGCGTGAGCATTGGCGCTAATTCCGTGGTACGCAAGGGAACTCACATCGGTCAAGGGAGTACGCTTTACCCCAACGTGACAATTTATCACGACGTGGTAATAGGCAAGCGAGTGACTATTCACAGCCAAACAGTTGTTGGCTCGTCGGGCTTTGGCTACGCCAATGATAAAGGCGTGTGGTTACCTATTCCTCAGTTGGGTTCGGTACGCATAGGCGATGACAGTCAAATTGGAGCAAGCACCAGTATTGACCGCGGTGCCTTAGACGACACAATAATTGGCGATAACGTAATTATTGATAATCAGGTGCAAATTGGCCATAACTGCATCATTGGCGATCACTCTTGCATCTGCGGCTCCACAGGCATTGCAGGAAGTTGCAACATCGGTAAACACGTAATTATAGCGGGTGGCTGTGGTGTAAATGGGCACATAAGCATCTGTGATAATGTGCAAATCACAGGGTTTACAATGGTGGTGCAAGATATTACTTCACCTGGGGTTTATTCATCAGGCCAGCCTGCTCAAACCAATCTTGACTGGCGTAAAAACACGGTAAGACTACAAAAAATTGGGAGTCTATTTGACCGAGTGAAAGCACTGGAAAAACAGGTCTGATGTGCTTGTAGCCGAGGATTTACGTTAAACCTAGGCCATTTAAATTAATTTAGCCATAAAGCGGTATACAAGTGATCGAAAATGACTAGAATATGGCTCCAAAATTACGCTGTCTGAGCATGACTCATCAAGTTGAGGATTGCACTTTTTGCGCAACATTGTTTACCGTGCCATAAATAATCGCAGTTAAGGAGCCCCCATGTTTTCTCGCGAAATGAACATAGCTGACTTTGATCCAGAATTAGCCACAGCAATGGCCAATGAAGTTCAGCGTCAAGAACATCACATTGAGCTAATAGCCTCTGAAAACTACTGTAGTCCGCGTGTGATGGAAGCTCAGGGTTCTCAATTAACCAATAAATATGCTGAGGGTTATCCGGGCAAGCGCTATTACGGCGGTTGTGAGCATGTTGACGTAGTAGAACAACTTGCCATTGATAGAGCGAAGCAGCTGTTTGGTGCTGAATACGCTAACGTCCAGCCTCACGCTGGCTCACAAGCAAATACTGCTGTTTTCATGGCGTTGCTTGATGCAGGCGATACGGTATTGGGAATGAGCCTGTCTGAAGGCGGCCACCTTACTCACGGCTCACATGTAAACTTCTCTGGTAAAACTTACAATGCGGTTCAGTACGGACTTGACAATGAAACCGGTGAAATTGATTACGCGCAAGTTGAAGCCCTAGCGAAAGAACACGAGCCAAAAATGATCATTGGTGGTTTCTCTGCATACTCAGGCATTGTTGACTGGGCTAAGTTCCGCGAAATTGCAGACAGCGTAGGCGCGTATCTGCTTGTGGACATGGCTCACGTAGCAGGTTTAGTTGCGGCAGGTGTTTACCCTAATCCACTTCCACATGCGCATGTGGTAACGACGACTACCCACAAAACTTTGGCCGGTCCTCGCAGTGGTCTTATTCTTTCATCATGCGGCGACGAAACGCTATACAAGAAATTCAATAGCTCAGTATTCCCAGGTAACCAAGGTGGCCCACTTTGCCACGTTATTGCAGCAAAAGCAGTTGCCTTTAAAGAAGCGCTAGAGCCTGAGTTTAAAGTATACCAACAGCAAGTAGTGGCAAATGCAAAAGCAATGGTTAAAGTGATGCAAGAGCGCGGTTACAACATCGTCTCTGGTGGCACAGATAACCACTTGTTCCTTCTTGATTTGATCGACAAAGACATCACTGGTAAAGACGCTGACGCAGCTTTAGGCTCAGCAAACATTACAGTGAACAAGAACTCCGTGCCTAACGATCCTCGTTCACCGTTTGTCACGAGCGGTCTTCGCATCGGCAGTCCTGCAATCACTCGCAGAGGTTTTAAAGAAGAACAAGCACAGCAAGTTGCTACTTGGATTTGTGACGTACTTGATAACATGGGCGATGAGTCTGTCATCAAGCGCGTGCAAGGTGAAGTAGTTGAACTATGCTCAAAGTTCCCTGTTTACTCGTAAGTAAATAGGTTTGTCTTTTATTGCGTACTTTGGTACTAATGCACTCTTGCATCTCTGCAATTTGCATCAGCCTAAGTACGCAATTATAAAGGATATTCTATGTTTTGCCCTTTTTGTTCAGCGCAAGAAACGAAAGTTATTGATTCTCGCTTAGTTGCAGAAGGGTATCAGGTACGAAGACGAAGAGAATGTGCTCAGTGCCACGAACGTTTTACTACGTTTGAGGGGGCTGAATTAGTTATGCCTCGTGTGATCAAGCGAGACGGCTCCCGCGAACCGTTCAACGAAGATAAGCTACGAGCTGGGCTGCAGCGAGCGCTAGAAAAGCGTCCTGTAAGCACAGAAAAAGTTGAACAATGTATATTATCCCTCAAATCCGAACTTCGTGCGACCGGCGAAAGAGAGGTTGAAAGCGAATTCCTTGGCACTCTCATTATGAAAGCATTGAAGGAATTAGACAAAGTTGCCTACGTGCGCTTTGCTTCCGTTTATCGATCCTTTGAAGATATAAGAGAATTTGGTGAGGAAATTGCGAGGCTTGGAGACTGACCACAGGACACCACGTGCAGCAAAACACCGTTAAATCTGATTATTATTGGATGGCCAAAGCCATTCAACTTGCAAAAAAGGGCCGTTACACCACGTCGCCTAACCCGAGAGTCGGTTGCGTTATTGTTGATGAACACAACCAATGTATTGGCCAAGGGTATCACGTAAAAGCTGGCACTCCCCATGCCGAAGTTCATGCACTACACCAAGCTCGACAGTCCCATGAAAAATCTTTAGAAGCCGCCACTGCCTACGTCACACTTGAACCTTGCAGCCACTACGGTCGTACTCCCCCTTGTGCTGAAGCGCTTATCAATGCAAACGTTGCAAGGGTGGTGATTGCGATGACAGATCCCAATCCTAATGTAAGTGGCAATGGTATCCGCAAGCTGCAAGAAGCTGGCATAGAAGTGGTGAGTGACGTAATGGCTGCAGAAGCGGCTGCACTCAACCCGGGGTTTGTGAAGCGAATGCTTACCGGAACACCTTTTGTGAGGGTGAAGTTAGGTATTAGTTTAGACGGAAAAATAGCGTTAGAAAACGGCGTGAGTCAGTGGATTACCGGGCCTCAGGCTAGACGAGATGTTCAGCGTCACCGTGCACAAAGCTGCTGTGTGCTCACAGGTTCTGGCACCGTCTTAGCCGATGACCCCAGTTTACTGGTTAGGCCATCTGAGGCGCAATTCAGTGACTATCCGCTGGACGAAATTAGGCAGCCTGCTCGTGTTGTTGTTGACAGCAAGGGCGTGATTAATGGTGAGTACCAATGCTTGAACGACGCGCACACCACGCTTATAGCAACATGCGAAGCGCATATGGACACGGACGCACAGCATTATCTTTTGATTAAGGAAAATCAGGGACGCGTTGATTTGCACGCGCTTATGCAGGCTTTAGGTGATAAGCAATACAATGAAGTGTGGGTTGAAGCTGGGCCTGGACTTGCCGGCGCACTTTTAGATGCCGGGCTGGTGGACGAATTGA
The DNA here is from genome assembly GCF_057542855.1 of Alteromonas sp. 4NS20-0143. Lineage (NCBI taxonomy): Bacteria > Pseudomonadati > Pseudomonadota > Gammaproteobacteria > Alteromonadales > Alteromonadaceae > Alteromonas > Alteromonas sp. 4NS20-0143. Next base: position 31,019 of record NZ_BAAJLR010000003.1, on the reverse strand, counting down.
TTTGTTATCAAGCGCCGATTTTGCTGGGCAATAAAGGAAGAAGCATGGTCACGTTGCCTAGTTTTACGGCCATTGAACAATCTATTTCGCTCTCTCTTATTGAAAATCGTCAGGTTGGTAACGATATTAAGCTTACGTACCGCCCCGACACTATGAGTCCGCGTAATTAAACGCGGCAACGAGGACAGCTATGTTTACTGGTATTATTGAAGCATTAGGCACAATTCAAAAGCTAGATAACCGGGGTAAAGATATCCGGTTAACGGTATCATCCAAGCATCTTGATATGTCTGATGTAGCCCTTGGCGATAGTATTGCCACAAATGGTGTATGCTTAACAGTAACTGACTTTGGCGATGACTACTATTGCGCAGATGTATCTACTGAAACCATAAAGTTGACCGGGTTTAAGCATTATCGCGCAGGCTCTACCGTAAACCTGGAAAAGGCAATGCGTCCTACGGATCGCTTCGGCGGTCACATTGTTTCCGGTCACGTAGATGGTGTGGGGGAAGTAAGCCAAATTATTAAGCACACTGATTACGTTGAAATTTGGGTCAAGGCTCCAGAGGCAATTGCTAAGTATATTGCACACAAAGGCAGTATCACTGTAGACGGTGTCAGCTTAACGGTAAACAAAGTGAATGGTGCAGAGTTTATGCTGTGGATCATCCCTCATACGTTAAAGGAAACAGTACTAGGCACCTATAAGGTTGGCACCGAAGTCAATTTGGAAGTTGATGTCATTGCCCGATATCTAGAGCGCCTAATGCTTGGCGATAAAGCTGCTGAGCCTGCAGAAAAAGGTATTGATATGGCGTTTTTAGCCGAGAACGGATTTTTAAAAAAATAACCCTACAAGAAGTATAAAATATGGCATTTAACACATCAGAAGAAATAATAGAAGATATCCGTCAGGGTAAGATGGTTATCTTGATGGATGATGAAGACCGCGAAAATGAAGGCGATCTGATTATGGCGGCCGAACATGTGACGCCAGAAGCCATAAATTTTATGGTAACGCATGCAAGGGGCCTTGTTTGTCTTCCTATGACGCCGGACCGCTGTCGCCGACTGAACCTTTCTCTTATGGTAGACAAAAACGAAGCTCAGTTTTCTACTAATTTCACTGTCTCTATAGAAGCAGCTACTGGCGTTACTACGGGTATTTCAGCGGCAGACCGGGCGACAACAATCAAGGCTGCTGTTGGCAAAGATGCTAAGGCGACGGATATTGTTCAGCCAGGTCATATTTTCCCGCTTATCGCTAAAGAGGGTGGTGTGTTAAATCGTGCAGGTCACACTGAGGCGGGTGTAGACTTGCCTCGTTTGGCTGGACTTGAGCCCGCAGGTGTTATCGTTGAAATTCTGAATGAAGACGGCACAATGGCGCGTCGACCAGAGCTAGAAACGTTTGCAGCGAAGCACGATTTGAAAATTGGCACCATTGCCGATCTCATCGAGTACCGAAACTTGAATGAGACGACCATAGAGAAAGTAGCCCAGTGCAATATTCCTACTGAATACGGCGATTTTGAACTGCATACATTCAAAGACAGTATCGACAATCAGCTTCATTTTGCCCTCAAAAAAGGCGAAGTATCTGAAACATCGCCAACGTTAGTGCGTGTTCACCTTCACAACACTTTTAGTGATCTGCTTGGTTCTACACGGGGTATCAACCGCTCGATGACGCTCTCTCAAGGTATGCAAAAAATAGCAGACGAAGGCGGCGTGCTGGTTCTACTCGGTAAAGATGAACAAATAGAAAATCAAGTGAGACGTTTCGCTGCTGAAGACAGAGGCGAACAGCCAGCCGGTGCTGACTGGCAGGGATCATCTCGTACTATTGGTGTGGGCAGTCAAATATTGGCATCGATGGGCGTACACAAGATGCGTTTATTGAGTAAACCCATAAAGTACCATGCTCTATCAGGGTATGGTCTAGAAGTTGTAGAATACGTTCACGACTAACAGGTCATTGTAGAAATAACGTGTTTTTAAATTTAATTATCACAAAAACACGTTGGTGACATGACCGTTATATTAGAAACAAAAAGTGTGCTGATGCGCACTTTTTGTCTATTTACACAGGTTTCAACGACCTAGTTTAAACGACCTAGTTTAAACGATTCTGGGCTGCGGCGAACAAAGTCGTTGGATAAAAAAACAATCGATTCAGTTTAGGTGCAGTTGTGGTATACTTCGCGCCGCTTTTTCTCGAGGAATGAAAACATGCAAGTAATTGAAGGTAACATCCGCGCTACGGGTAAAAAATTCGCTATTGTAGTTTCACGCTTTAACAGCTTTGTTGTTGAAAGCCTACTAGAAGGCGCGCTGGATACGCTAGAGCGTCATGGTGAAGTAAGTGGAGACGACATCACAGTAGTACGTGTTCCGGGTGCCTATGAGCTACCTATCGTGGCTAAAAAACTTGCCGAGAAAAAGTCATTTGACGGCATCATTGCACTTGGCGCAGTTATTCGTGGCGGCACACCGCACTTTGATTTCGTAGCGGGTGAGTGTAATAAAGGTTTAGCGCAAGTTTCGTTAGAATACGGCGTACCTTTGTCATTTGGCGTTATCACAACAGATTCAATTGAACAGGCTATCGAGCGTTCAGGAACCAAAGCTGGCAACAAAGGTGCAGAAGCTGCACTTGGCGCGCTAGAAATGGTTAACGTTATCGATGCTGTTGAAAAGCTTTAAGGTAATTATTTAGTGAAAGTTTCAGCTCGTCGTAAAGCCCGTGAATTAGCCTTGCAAGGCATTTATTCATGGCAAATGAGTCATAACGATATTCAGCAGATTGAACTGGCGTTAGCTACCAGTAATGATATGCAGAAGGTTGATATGGCATATTTCCAAGCGCTCCTAAAAGGAGTGGCACACAACGCAAGTAATTTGGATGCGACGATTAAGCCTTACCTTGGCCGATTGCCAGAAGAGTTAGACGCCATTGAAAAAGCGATTCTTCGTATAGCTACGCTGGAACTGACTGAGCGCATCGATGTGCCATATCGCGTCATCATTAATGAAGCTATTGAACTAGCTAAATCATTCGGCGCTGAAGACAGCCACAAATTCATCAATGGTGCACTCGACAAAGCAGTGAAAACGCTGCGAAAAGACGAGCGCGACTAACCTATTTCAGTGACACTGGACGTTACTTAAGGTTTCTAAATTACCGTGAAAGAATTCGACCTTATCGGCCGCTACTTTTCTGCTGGCGGTCATAAAAGACGAGACGTAGTTATTGGTATTGGTGATGATTGTGCCGTTACTATGGTGCCTGAAAATCAGCAACTCGCAGTAACTACTGATACGCTTGTAGCAGATGTCCACTTTCTAAGAGATGCGCCCGCTAAGTCAGTGGCGTACAAGGCCGTTGCAGCCAATCTTAGTGACTTGGCAGCTATGGGCGCAGAGCCAGCTTGGATCAGCCTGTCCCTGTCCCTACCTGAGGTTAAGGAAGCATGGTTAAGTGACTTTGTTACCGGTCTTTACGAGCTTACCCAATACTACTCTGTACAGCTAATTGGTGGTGATACGGTTAAAGGTCCTATGGCCATGACTATCACTGCACAAGGTTTTATCCCTCCAGGTTCAGAACTGACCCGCAGTGGCGCCAAACCCGGTGATTGGGTGTACGTTACTGGTACACTGGGCGATGCAGGTGCCGGTTTAGATATCTTACAAGGTAAGCTAGACGTTGCCGGCGAGGCGAGAGACGTGCTGATAAATAGGCATTATTTCCCTACACCTCGCGTTGCGGTTGGAACAGCAATGCGCCGTATTGCATCTTCTTGTATCGACGTATCTGATGGCGTTATTTCCGACTTAAAACATATCTTAAGTGCATCTGGCTGTGGTGCTAATCTTCACGTTGATCGTCTGCCGTTATCCAGAGCACTAACAAGTGCGGTATCACAGGATCAAGCCATAGAATATGCGCTTTCTGCTGGTGACGATTACGAACTCATTTTTACCGTATCGGAAGAGCAGCGCGGTAGCCTTGAAACCTCTATCGCGAGTACAAACGTGAAGGCAACGTGTATTGGTCAGCTTACTGGCCACAACGATAAGCTTTCACTGTTTAAAAATGACGAAAAGTACACGCCAAAGCAGTCTACAGGCTACGAGCATACCTTTTAATATGGACATTTAACATGCAGGCTGAGTTTCGAGCTAGAGTAAGTATGAAGAACCCAGTGCACTTCTTAGCACTTGGGTTTGGCAGTGGCTTAGTCCCCGTTATGCCGGGAACCTTTGGCTCTCTCGCCGCTATCCCACTGCTTTTATTGTGTATGGGGCTATCTGCGCCTTCCTTCATTGCCGTTACGCTTATAGCTTCAGTCGTAGGCATTTATCTGTGCGGTAAAACGGCTGATGATATGCAGGTACACGATCATGGTTCTATCGTGTGGGACGAAATTGCAGGCATGTTTGTTACGTTTTTATTTTTACCGCTAACGGCATCAACACTCGTTTTGGGGTTTGTGTTATTTAGACTATTCGATATTCTAAAGCCTTGGCCTATTGGCGTTATCGATAAACGGTTACATGGCGGTACGGGAATAATGCTTGATGACCTACTCGCAGGTGCAATGGCATGCGCGTGCTTGCATATTTGTGTAACCCTGTATCCTGCCGTACTTACCCTGTTTTAAAAAGGCATATGCTTTTAAGCCATCTGTTTTATCAAGGTGTGCAAGAGGGTAGTTGACGAGACTTATAGTAAAAGCCCGCATTATTGCGGGCTTTTTCGTATCTATTTCTTTTTTTAGCGCTAGAGTTTATAACTCTGAAAGCCCAGTTGTTAAAAGCTCAGTTGCTAAAAGCTATGCCAAAAACTGAGAAGCGCTGGCTACAATGCCTTTTGCATCCAATCCGTGCTCTTCGTACATTTCTTGCTGCGTGCCTTGCAAAATGAAACTATCAGGAAGACCAAGCATCTTAACTCGCTTCATTACACCGTGTTGCTGAAGGTGTTCGATAACCGCGCTACCAGCACCGCCCATGATACAACCGTCTTCAAGTGTCAGAAGTACATCATGCTCTTGTGCAGCCTTTAAAACAGCATCGCCATCAAGGGGCTTGATAAAGCGCATATCAATAACGGTTGCGTCGACGGCCTCTGCCGCCTCAAGTGCATTTGGGAGCAAGCACCCAAAGTTAAGAATGGCGACGCGCTGGCTTTCCTTGGCCTTACTTTCTCGACAAGTGCGTGATTTTCCTATCTCTAGTGCTGTCATTACTTTGTCGGGCGTTACGCCCATGCCTGAGCCACGAGGATAGCGTACGGCAGCTGGCTGGTTACCTAAATGGCCTGTGTATAGCATTTGGCGGCATTCGTTTTCGTCTGAGGGCGCCATTACAATGAGATTTGGAATACAGCGTAAAAACGCGATATCAAATGCGCCCTGATGAGTAGGGCCGTCAGCACCCACAATACCGGCTCTGTCTATAGCAAAAAGCACGGGTAAATTCTGTATGGCTACATCGTGAATAAGCTGGTCGTAAGCTCGCTGAAGAAACGTAGAGTAAATAGCTACAACTGCATTGAGGCCTTCTTTGGCTAAACCTGCACCAAAGGTCACGGCGTGCTGTTCTGCAATGGCAACGTCAAAGTATTGCTCGGGATATTGCTGAGAAAATGCCACCATGCCCGAGCCTTCACGCATAGCTGGCGTTACCGCCATGAGTTTGGGATCTTCGGCCGCCATATCACACAGCCACTCGCCAAATATAGCGGAGTAGGTGGGTGCGGTTGCTTTTGATTTTGGTAGTGCGTTATCGGCAGGGTTAAACTTAGGCACCGCGTGGAATTTAATTGGATCTTCTTCAGCAACCGCATAGCCCTTCCCCTTTTTGGTAACAACATGAAGAAGTTGAGGGCCTTCAAATTTTCGCATGTTGCGTAAGGTATCGACCACTGCGTTTACATCGTGCCCATCTATAGGACCAATGTAGTTAAAGCCAAGCTCTTCAAAGATAGTACCCGGAACAACCATTCCCTTAAGATGCTCTTCAGCTCTGCTAGCAAACTCTTTAATGGGTGGGACATTGCTTAATAGCTTCTTTCCGCCGTCGCGTATAGAGTTAAATAGGTTACCTGTTAACAGGCGCGCCAAATGGCTATTTAGGGCTCCTACGTTCTCAGAAATAGACATCTCGTTATCGTTGAGGATAACAACCATGTCTTTTTTGATATCACCTGCATGATTGAGCGCTTCAAAAGCCATACCCGCCGTCATAGCACCATCGCCAATGACCGATACAATCTTACGGCCCTTTGCTTCTTTCTCTGCAGCAACTGCCATACCCAAAGCAGCACTGATTGACGTAGAGGAGTGACCGACTGCAAATGTATCGTAGTCGCTCTCACTAGGCCAAGGGAAAGGGTGCAATCCGTCTTTTTGTCTAATGGTTGACATGCGATCTGCGCGCCCCGTAACTATTTTATGGGGGTAAGCTTGGTGGCCCACATCCCATATAAGACGGTCGAACGGCGTGTTATAGATATAATGAAGCGCCACGGTTAATTCCACCGTGCCTAAACCAGAAGCAAAATGTCCGCTACTTTGACTTACACAAGTCAGAAGGTACTCGCGAAGTTCATCGGCAAGTTCGCGCAGCTTCTCTTGAGGTAACTGCCTTAATTTGTCCGGCGTCTGCGCAAGGGCAAGCGTGGGGTAATGTTGGAGGTCTAAACTCATTTATTTATTATCTTTTTCAACATGGCGCGTGGCTAGTGGTCACGTTTTACCAAAAGCTCGCTAAACGCAATTAAACTGTCTGTATTGTAAGGTAATCGGGCTAAGGGTTGTAGTGCCTTTTGATGCAGCACTGCCAGTTCCTCTTTCGCACCATCTAATCCAAGCTTTGCAGGGAAGGTATTTTTTCCCTGGGCTTCATCAGAACCTGCCGGTTTCCCAAGAATCTCGTTACTACCTTCTACGTCCAAAATATCGTCTTGGACTTGAAATGCGAGGCCAATGTTGCTGGCGAACACCAAAAGGTCAGCTTCTGACTGCTTGTCTAAAGTGCCGCAAACAGTGGCAATCATCTCAACACAAGCGCGAAGCAGTGCACCGGTTTTAAGCCTATGAAGCATTTTTAATGCATCAATGTTTATGGTTTGCCCAGTGCTTGCTAAATCAATGGCTTGACCGCCACACATACCGTGATAGCCCGCACATTTTGCAAGTATGCTAAGCAGCCTTGCGCGTTTAGTATCGCCAAAATCGCTAAGCTCAGCGTCGGCGAGTATACTAAACCCAAGTGTTTGAAGTGCGTCGCCTGCGAGAATTGCTGTTGCTTCGTCAAAGGCGATATGACAAGTAGGCATGCCGCGTCGCAAGTCGTCATCGTCCATAGCGGGTAAATCATCGTGCACGAGTGAATAGGCGTGCACACACTCAATAGCCATGCTAATGGCCATTTGATCTTTCTTTGGTACGTCGAGAGTGTTGCCCACAACATGCACCAGTAGTGGTCGCATGCGCTTGCCGCCCGCCAGAAGGGCATGGCGCATGGCTGCCTTCAGTTGCGGTGCATAATCGGGAAGTTCTTCGATTAGTTTCAATAAAGACGCATCAGTTTGCTGCTTAACTTGCTGATGCAGAGCAGAGAAATTCATTAAATTACCTGTAGTTAAAAAGTGAGCAGATTAGGGCTGCTCACTCTCAGGGAGCGATTGAAGTGTTTCTTCGCCTTGTTCATTAAGCAGGATTTGTACTTTCTGCTCAGCAGTTTCAAGGGACTTTTGGCCTTGTCTAGAAAGCGCTATGCCGCGCTCAAATTTTTCCAATGCTTTATTTAGCGGCAAATCGCCGTTTTCCATTTCATCGACGATCGATTCCAATTCAGCAAGCGTTTCTTCAAACGTTGCGGTATCCGTTTTTTTTGTCATAAAAGTGCTCGATAATGGGCAAAATCACCATATGGCGCACATTAACGGACGGTAGCAGATGGGTCAAATGGTTTGTCCCAATATCGAACATCCGGCAGAGCGTCTGACCAAATGCTTGGCCTTGTCTCTTTGAGTTAGTAAAGACCAGTTTTACTCAGCGTCATTCATTCGTGTAGCAGCCTTCGAAGTGTCAACACTTGAGCCTGTCGAAGCTTGGGCGGCTTTGCACGTGTTGACCTTTGTTGCGAAAATATACAGGGAGGGTTAATACGCCCTAAATGGTAGTGATATAAAAGATTACTCAACAAACATTACACATAATGAAGTTAGGCTATACATACTATTAGCGACCTAGATAGTTATCGCTATCAACAAAGTCATTAAATATTTACTATTGCGTAAAAGACAGGAGATATTTGTGATATTTTTCAACAATGTTGTTATAGATTTTCTATACTTTGCCGATAGAATCAGAGTATATCACTAGTACTAGCTGCATATTTAAGAGGAAGAGTGAGTGGATTTAGCAACCGTAATAGGCATGTTGGGAGCCATCGGCTTTATCGTAATGGCGATGTTGATGGGCGGTACCATGAGTATGTTTATCAACGTGCCTTCACTTCTTATCGTATTCGGTGGAAGCTTGTTTGTTGTTTTATCTCAGTTCACGTTGGGCCAATTCTTTGGTGCAGGTAAAGTGGCTGGTAAAGCCTTTATGTTTAAAATCGATACGCCAGAAGAGCTTATCGAGAAAATTGTAGAAATGGCTGATGCAGCCCGCAAAGGTGGTTTCTTAGCCCTAGAAGAAGCAGAAATAAGTAACGAATTTATGCAAAAAGGCGTCGACATGCTCGTTGACGGTCACGACATTGAGGTAGTAAGAGAAACGCTGTCAAAAGACATTAAGATGACAACCGACCGACATGAGTTTGGGGCAACTATCTTTAAAGGTATGGGCGACGTTGCGCCAGCAATGGGAATGATAGGAACGCTTATAGGCTTGGTGGCCATGCTCTCTAACATGGACGACCCTAAATCTATCGGCCCGGCCATGGCGGTTGCACTACTTACCACTCTCTACGGCGCCTTCTTTGCTAACATTATATGCTTGCCTATCGCGGTTAAATTATCTAACCGGGCACTTGAAGAAAAACTGAATCAAAGCCTTATTCTAGACGGAATTGTAGGTATAGCCGATGGTCAAAACCCTCGCGTTATCGATGGCATCTTGAAAAATTACCTAGCGGCGAGCAAGCGCAGTACAGGTGAGGAAGAGTAATGGCTGAAGAAGAATGTCCTAAGTGCCCACCCGAAGGCCTCCCAGCGTGGATGGGGACATTTGCCGATTTAATGTCGTTGCTGATGTGCTTCTTTGTACTGCTTCTTTCATTTTCAGAAATGGATGTTCTTAAGTTTAAGCAAATAGCAGGCTCTATGAGTTTTGCGTTTGGTGTGCAAAACAAGATAGAAGTGAAAGATATTCCAAAAGGCACCAGCGTTATTGCGATGGAGTTTAGACCGGGAAAGCCAGATCCTACGCCAATTGAAACCATTCAACAGCAAACCATTGAAATGACGCAGCAGATGCTGGAGTTTCAAGCAGGTGATGAAGACTCTGCTGGGGGCAGGCAGAAACAACGCGGCGAACAACGAGGCGGCCAAGCGCAGCAAACTGCAACAGACTCGTCCTCCTCCGCATCGCAAAGCTCAGAGGAGTCTCAGACGGCTGAGTTAATGAAAAAAGTGGCCCAGCAGCTTCAAAAACAAATTCTCGATGGCTCAATTGAGATGGAGTCGTTAGGTCAACAGCTTACCATTCGCATACGTGAAAACGGTTCGTTTTCAGCGGGCTCTGCGTTCTTACAGCCACAGTTTCAGCCTGTTATTCGTAAAATCGGAACACTGCTGGCAGATGTACCAGGTGAGATAGCCATATCCGGCCACAGTGACGGGCAACATATCGCAAACGAGCTGTACCGCTCGAACTGGGACTTGTCTGCTCAGCGAGCCGTTGCTGTTGCTGAGGCCATGCGAACTGCACCTGGCTTCGACGAAAGCCGCATGTCGGTAGTAGGGATGGCCGATACCAATCCTATTGTGGAAAATGCCACATCAGCATCCGATAGGGCAAGAAATAGACGGGTTGAGATTAATATAAACCAAGGCGAGCCTATGATTTCAAAACCTATTTCCGTCATCGATGATTAGGGTGACTGATGTCAGATAAGGCTCTCAAATAAGCTTTTTAATTGAGTCTTTCATTTAAGCCTTTCAATTAAGACTGCCAAATAAAACCGACACTCATCGTTTGATTGTTCAATCGATAAACGCCAGTTGATAAAGGTCAGTTGATAAAAGCCAGATGGTAAAAGTCAGAAAAAAATTCGTTGAGAAAAAGACAGAAAAAAACGACGCAATTGCGTCGTTTTTTGTTTGCCAGGCCTGTAAATTTGGCCTCACTCTTATTCTAATTAATTTCCGCGGGCCAATAAGTCTCTGTATTGAGGCTTGGAAATAACAAGCTGTACCGTACTAATAGTTCTCTCCAAAAAGCCACCTTCGCAATACTTGAGATAGTAGGTCCACATGCGAACAAAACGTTCATCATATCCGTCTTGAAGCAAGTCATCTTTTGCAGCGATAAATGCTTCGTACCAGTGATTTAGTGTTTTTGCATAATCGATACCGATATCGTGCAAGTCTCTGATCATCATGTCTGAATGCTTTTTAAGATGGGCATTAAGTTGATACTGAGAAGGTAAAAAGCCACCTGGGAAAATGTATTTCTGAATGAAGTCTACGCTCTTTGAATAGCTCTCATAGCGTCTATCATCAATGGTAATTGACTGTAAAAGCATAAGACCGTTTTCTTTAAGCAGGGACGAGCACTTTTCGAAGAAATTACCCAAAAACGAACGACCCACTGCTTCTATCATTTCAATCGAAACAAGTTTGTCGTACTTACCTTCTAATAATCGGTAGTCTTTTTTGAGAAGCGTCACTTTATCTTGCAGTTGTTCTCGCGCAATCCAGTCTTCTGCCCACGCATATTGCTCTTCAGATATTGTGGTCGTGGTGACTTTACAGCCATAATGCTTCGCTGCATATACTGCCAATCCACCCCAGCCTGTGCCAATCTCTAAAAGATGGTCATTTTCATTGAGCTTAAGCTTGTCGCATATGGTTTTAAGCTTATGATTCTGTGCTTCGTTTAACGAGGCGTTTGGGTCTGGATAAACTGCTGATGAGTACATCATTGTACCATCGAGAAAGCGGGTATAGAGTTTGTTGCCCAGGTCGTAGTGGGCTTCAATATTCTTTTTGGCTTGGCTAGTGGTGTTGCGGCGTGCAAAGTGCTGTAACTTCATCACGGGCATTGTAAGCCACTTAAACTTATTCTCCCACTCATCGAGTGTGGGCAGGTTACGTGCGAACACCTGCACCACAGCGGTCACGTCGTTACTGTCCCAATGACCATCCATGTAGGCTTCGCCGGCACCAACACTGCCACCAAGCAAAAGGCTTCGATAAGCTTTTACGTCTTTAATATTAACAACGGCCGATAATTCATCCTGCTCGTTGCCAAACGTTGCAATAGTGTCGCCATTTTCTTGAATAGTAAGGTTACCAAGGGGGAGGTGCTTCAAACATTTAAGAAACAGCGTTCTACAGGTTTTGTCTACAAACGAAACCTCTGATGTAGAGAGTAATACAGATTCACCAAAAGACATTTTTTATTTTTCCTGACTCTTTTCTGGGTGTGTATATAAAGGCGTCTTTTTTATAAATAGCATAAGTGCTTGCCAATATATTCCCAATACAGTTTTCATTGTCATACTAGGTATACGTCTCATTACTTTAGTTAGATTCGCATTATCTAAAGTAAATTTGTTTAAATTTATTCCCGCACAGAATTCTTTGTCTGCTCTAACGCAATCCATCACCAATGATAGCTTATCTGAAGGTTGCGTTATGCGCCATTTATACGTCATGTCCATTGGGTTAAATGGAGACACATGGAAGGCTTTAGGCGTATCTTCTTGTGTCGATAAATCGACTAAGTAATAGTGCCTTTCATTCCACGGTGTATTGCTGACTTCCGCAAGCATGTGGCTAAACGAGCCGTCACTTTGCCTGAGATAGTAAAAATTCACAGGGCTAAAGTACAGCCCCCACATGCGCAATTGTCCCAACATAAATACGTCGCCATCTAACGCGATGTCGCCGTTTAACGATGTCATCTTTTCAAGCACTGCGTCTTTTAAAGGTTTCCCATCATCGCTTAAGTAATCACTGCGTTTAAACCGTGCTCTCGCCCACTTGCGAATTGAAAAATGTGTTAAATTCTCTGATAACGCGTTGAGTTCTGACTCGTCTAGTTTCAACCAAAATAAATAAATGTCGTAAACAAATTTGTGCTTCGTTGGCTTAAAGCGTTCGTGATAAACACTGCCTTTGTATATTGCACTTTCTATATGCATTGCCGTCACAGTGTCTCACCGAAACGCTTACATACGTCTAAGGCGCTCACTACACCGTCTTCATGAAAGCCGTTGTACCAATATGCACCACAAAAATGTAAATTATCAACGCCACAAATTTCAGAACGGCGCTGTTGTGCATTAACCATGTCAGCGCTGTATTGAGGATGAGAGTATCGATACTCGCCAAGAATTTTGCTTCTATCTATTTCACTCGTGTTATTCAGCGTGACTGAATAGGTGTTTTTTGCAGTTAGGCGCTGAAGAATATTCATGTCATAAGTGACAGACGCGGGGCGCATTTCTTCTGTTGCGTCTTCTTTAAGACGATAATTCCAGCTAGCCCATGCTAATTTACGCTTTGGCAATTGCCCAATATCTTTGTGCATAACCACGTCATTCTCGCCGTACGGTATATTGCCCAAAATATCTTTGTGTGAGGCCGTTGCATTATCCAGCATGGCTAATGCTTGGTCGCTGTGACAGGCAAATACCACGTCGTCGAAATGTGCCACGCCACCTTTTGCATCGGTAACGGACCATAGCTCGCCGTCTTTAGTCACTTTGTTGACACCACAAGACAACTTTATCTTCGATTCAAAAGGAGCGATTAACGGCGCAATATACTGACTAGAACCACCAACGATGGTGTACCACTGTGGTCTGTCGGTAATGTTGAGGAGACCGTGGTTATTAAAAAACTGCAGGAAAAAGGTAAGGGGAAAGCGGCGCGTTTGCTCAAGGCTGCTCGACCAAATAGCGGCGCACATTGGCAAAATATAATAACGAGCGAAATCATCGCTTAACCCTAACTCGTCAATAATGTCTTGTAGCGTAAGGGCAGAGGTATCTCTCTTTTCGGCCACCATTGACTTACAGGCTTTATTGAACTTGAGAATATCGCGAACGATGCGCCAGAATTTAGGGCGAAGAATATTTCTCCGCTGCGCGAAAAGACTATTAATTGTGTTGCCATTATATTCAAGGTTGGCTTTTTTGCTGGTAACAGAAAAGCTCATTTCAGTTGGCTGACACTTTACGCCAAGGGTGGTCATCAGTTTAATAAAGTTAGGGTATGTCCAATCATTGAAAACAATAAAGCCGGTATCGATGTTGTGGGTTTCACCTTCATCCACAATAGCTTTTGTTGCTGTGTGGCCGCCAATGTAATCATTTGCTTCATAAACAGTGATGTCGTTTTTCTTATTTAAAAGGTGAGCACATGTTAAACCTGCGATACCTGTACCCACGATTGCTACTTTTCTTGTCATTATTATATTTCTCTTAAACTACTTATTTGTCGTTGCGCATGGATAGGGACAATCGCTTTTGCAGACCTGATGGTAATACATTCATGAACCTTAATATATAGCCAAACATTCTCGGAAAAAAGATCGTACGTTTATCGCTTTCAATCCCTTTCAACATACTTTCGGCCGCTTCTTGAGCCGTTATTTTCATTGGCATATCAAAATCATTCTTTTCTGTTAACGGCGTTTCTACAAAACCAGGCGACACAGCTTGTACTTTGACGCCCCTGTCGTGCAAGTCTACTTCAAGACTTTTCGTAAAATAGTGCAATGCTGCTTTACTCGCGCCATAGGCTTGTGAACGAGTAAAGGGAAGCAATCTAGCCATACTATCTACAATCACTAAGGTCTTACCTGCCTTCAGGTTATGGATGAAGGCATCCACGCAGTTAACTACACCGAAAAAATTAGGTTCGAATACTCTGCGAAACATATCGGATTCAAATTGATCTATATCGACATACTCACAGGTACCCGCATTTAACACTGCGATATCAAACTGAATGTCTTTTAGCGCATTTTTAGTATCATCAAGTGATGACACGTCAAATTGACATGAAGTGATGTTCTCATGGCGTGCTAACTCATTGAGCGCTTCTTCATTTCTGCCGCACGCAATTACTTCGTAACCCTTTTGAGCTGCATGTTCAGCAAGTGCTTTTCCGATCCCCGATGTTGCTCCGGTAATTAGCAATGTTGTCATTTGGCCAGCCTTCCTTTTATCTTCTTAATCACGAAACCTAATAAAGGTACGTGTTCATAGACCATTTCGCCCAAATCGTAATAATCCTTGTGATAAACAATGATGTCGTCTTTCACTCCTAGTTGAGTGGTTCCATCTAAAGTAATAACCTTATCGCTTCCTTTTAAGGTTAAGGTCATTGTCCAATTTGCAATATGTGTAACGTTACACTTTGAGGGCGCACATTCTAGTATGTTAGCGATATCGAACTTACAGGTCTCGGCTTGCTCAAGAAGATTACTGAAATATGACTTCACCGCATCAAGACCTCGGTGGGTGGTGATAGGATCAATGAATACGATATTTTGTGAATAAATCTCATTAAGATCCTCGGTGGATATTTTACAAATATCTGTGTAAATTTTACAAAATCGTTGAATGACTTCCATACTAAATCCTCTGCACGCCTTGGCATGTCTACTTCTCAGGTAATAGGTTCTGATCAAATAAATCAATATATGACTTATCTTATACAGCCCGTGTACCAGTGTTAGTGTGCTATTAGTGCGCAAGGTTCAGCGCTACTGTGTTCGTGTGTTTTCTTATTATAAAGAATGACTCGTTACAAAAGATGACACAAGCTCTTGAATTTAATTAACTCTTTCTAATGTAAAAGTCGATGAACTTATCAACATTACCGCTTCTGCTAGAGATTAGATCAAGAGTAAAAAAGACAGTGTGAAAATATTTCTCATATGGATCCAATTCATACCCACTACCGTAACTCTTTATGTATTCTTGGAAGTGTGGTGTATGAGTAATAATCGTTTTCCCTTATTCCCATTGTCTGCCCATCTGTTACCAGAGGGTAGAATGGCGTTACGAATTTTTGAGCCCAGATATGTGCGCATGGTTAAAGAGGCATGCGCCGAAAACAAAGGGTTTGTTATGTGTATGTTAAATGCCAACGGCGATAAGTCGGCGAATGAACATATACATAAAATAGGTACGTACGCCACGGTGGTCGACTTTGATATGCTTGACGATGGCTTGCTTGGCATAAAGGTTGCTGGTTCTCATCTAGTTGAGGTCGAAGACATTGCTGTCGAGCATGATGAATTGAGAACGGGGGTGTGTAATCCCATCGATTCATGGAACTGTGACCTATCAACTCAACAAATAGCGCCTATGGACGAGCGACTTAAAGAAATATTCGGGAATTATGAAGAGTTAGCATCGTTATACGATGAGCCGAAATTTGATAGTCCGAACTGGGTATTAAATAGATGGCTAGAACTATTACCGGTAGACGGTTCGCAAAAGCAGCATTTTCTCGAACAACGAGAATGCACTAACTTGCTAAAGTATCTGTCTACATTAATAGGTTAATGCGTCATTTGAACAACATGACAGCTTCATTACAAAATCGTAACGCGAAAAGTGCGATTTCTCCGAACGTTTTAAGTCAAAAAGCCGTAGTATGATGCAACCAAAACGGAAAAGCGGACGAATATTATGTTAGTTGGAATTCCATTGGAACAAAGCAATAGCACAATCAAACCAAAAGAATGTGCTACCGAAATGTCTGAATACCTTGTAGCGGTTGCTGACGCTCGCTGTAAACGCTCATTTTCTCGAGTTTTTAATTATTTTGCACCTCGCCTTCGCTCTTACGCATTAAAACAAATGGGTAATGAGGCCTTAGCGATGGAGCTAGTGCAAGACACAATGTCTAATGTGTGGCAAAAAGCCCACCTTTTTAATGCTGAAAAGGGGTCGCCATCTACATGGATATTCACAATTGCACGAAACATACGTTTCGATATGCTGCGCAAGCTACAAAACAGAAAAGAAGACGTATGCTCTGATGACTTGTGGCCAGTATTGTGTGAACAAACTGCAGATTTAAACGAAGCTCCCCTTGACGAGCAAGTTACGCTCGAGCAAATTGGGTATATGTTTGAAGCGTTACCGGTTAAACAAAAAGCAGTAATTGAAGCTATCTATATAGATGGCAAATCTCAGCAAGAAGTTGCAAATGAACTATCTATTCCATTAGGTACAGTGAAGTCGAGAACTCGACTAGCACTTCAACGTTTAAAAGGTATGCTGAACGACAATGATTAAGTTTCACCCAAGTCCTCAACAGATTACAGAATTCGTTGAGGGCAGTCTTACGCCAGCTGTATCGCTATTGGTGTCTGCACACTGTGACATGTGTGAGCAGTGTCAAATGCGAATTGAAAGCGAAACTGAAAGCCTAGCGGCTGACATGGTGTTAGAAATAGAAGAAAGTTTTGACGAGTCCGCTCAGTTCGGCGATATGTTGTCTCAAATAACGCAGGCACCGTCGTCAATAGAGTCTGATGCTAGAACACCAAAAGAGACGAGCAGCTTCAAAGAGAGGTCGGTAACGATTGAGCTAGATGGTCGTACCTTTAAATTACCACGTACACTGCATCGCTATATCGACAAAACGGGCAATTGGTCCAGTTTGGTCGGAAAGCTTTGGCAAGCACCTGTTGATTTAGGTAATCAAGGTGTGGCGAACTTTATCTTTATGGGCAGTGGCGGAAGTGTTCCTGAGCATACCCACAGAGGTACTGAGTATACGTTGGTTATCGACGGTGAATTTAGTGATGGTTTAGCTAATTACGATACTGGCGATTTCATTTTTATGGATGGTAATAAGACCCACACCCCTAAGTCGGATACGAAGGAAGGGTGTTTGGTTTTCAGTATTGTGGATCAGCCATTACACTTCACGTCAGGTTTAGCTCGATTGCTCAACCCGTTCAGTCATCTGTTCTTCAGATAGGCTAGAAAAAGCTCCAACAAATAAAAAACGCACCGATGGTGCGTTTTTTTTGCTTTGAGCTAGTGGATGTTAGCAGCAACCTTATCAGCTGATAAAGTCGCTTTCTGGGAAGTTCAGTTTCAACGTCTTCATAGCGTTTAAACGCAAGTCATCCAATCCAAGTTGTTCGTAACTCGACACCATTATCTCAAGGGCGTCCTTCACCTGAGTTGTATCAGGAAAGTGTTCAATGACATACCTACCGCGATTCGCTGCTGCTACGTAAGCCTGGCGGCGCATGTAGAAACGAGCAATAGCAATTTCATATCTGGCTAGTCTGTCTTTAATGTGCAGCATGCGCTTTTTAGCATCAGGAGCGTATTTGCTGTTCGGGTATTGTTCAATTAGCCGTCTGAAATCTTCAAATGCTTGACGAGATTTTGATGGGTCTCTATCCGAGCGGTCAATTGTCAGCAGTTCTTGAAAAAGATTGCTGTCTGATTCCATATTCGTTAACCCGCGCATATAGTACGCATAATCTACATCTGAATGATTAGGGTTAAGGCGAATAAAGCGGTCAACTGTCGCCAATGTTTCGTCAATTTTACCCGACTTGTAATAACTGTAGATAAGATCGAGTTGAACCTGGTGAGACAATGGGCCAAAAGGATAGCGAGAATCTAGTGCGCTAAGCGTTTGGGCAGCGGCGCTAAAATTGCCCACTTCCATGCTTTCAGAAGCTCTGTCGTAAAGTTGTTGTGCACCCATGTTTGCAAGTACAATTTTTTCCTCTTCAGATTCTGAAGAGCTGCAACCCGTTAAGGTCACCATAGCGCCTAGGAAAACTGGCGCTAAAAGACGAAATGATTTCATAATAATTCTATATTCCTGCTAAACAGTTTTAATACTTCGCTGTCTACGCTCATGTGTTAAACAACAACACGTTGCCCGCATTCTAACGTACTAACGATGAGAAAAACCATACAAATTCGCAAACAACGCAGTGTACAGGGTGAATACTTGTTATAATACCCTTTTTACACGCAATGTTAGGTGTCATGACGCAAGTGCCAAACACAATTCAATTAGAGGCTTCAACACAAGCCGCCCATTTTGGTTTACGTTTAGATCAGGCTTTGGCCGATTTGTTCCCTGAATATTCACGTTCAAAGTTAAAAACTTGGATTCAGGATGGCAACGTTGCAGTAAATGGCGAGGTTATCACGGTTCCACGCCATAAAATGCAAATAGACGAAGTTATTACCGTTCGCGCAGAAATGGATGTTCAGGTAACAAGTGTCGCTCAAGATATCGCTCTGAACATCGTTTTTGAAGATGAGCATATTTTGGTGATAAATAAACCTGCGGACTTAGTCGTTCATCCGGGGGCCGGAAATCCAAGCGGTACCGTGCTTAACGCGCTGCTTAACCACGTGCCCGACATCGATCGCGTTCCTCGTGCAGGTATTGTTCATCGCCTTGATAAGGACACTACGGGCCTGATGGTTATTGCGAAGACCGTACCAGCGCAAACCCATTTAGTCGACCAGCTTCAGCGTCGAGAGATGAGTAGGGAATACGAAGCAATTGCAATGGGTACCATGGTTGCTGGTGGTGTAGTGGATGAACCTATCGGTCGTCATGCAACCAAGCGCACGCACATGGCCGTAAGAGAAGATGGTAAACCCGCAATTACTCACTTTAGAGTGATTGAAAAGTTTCGAGCGTACACGCACATCCGCTTAAAGCTTGAAACAGGTAGAACTCATCAAATTCGTGTACATATGGCGCATTTGAAGCATCCTTTGCTAGGCGATCAAACTTATGGTGGACGCCCTCGGTTACCTAAAGGCGCATCTGAAAGCTTTATCGATGCATTGAGAGGTTTTCAGCGACAGGCTCTTCACGCGGCACAACTTTCGTTTTTCCACCCTGAAAGTGAAGAATGGATGACGTTCAAAGCACCGTTGCCCAACGACATGCAGTCGCTATTAGAAGCGGTTAGACAGGATACAAAAGACAATCCGGAAGACATGATTTAGCCACATGTCATCCGCTGAGCGTTTCATAATTCCAGAGTGCTTTCCCGATAATGTAGTGGCCTATACATCCACTCGATGTGGCGGTGTTAGCAATAAATCTCTAGTAGATAGCAGCGCCCAAGTAGGTAAAGGTAAATCTTCTCAAGGTAAAGCTACTCAGAGTAAAAGTGCTCAGGCTAAAACTGCTCAAGAAAATTCGGGCACAAGTGACTATCTGGGGCTCAACGTTGGGGCGCATGTGGGCGATGACATTATCAGCGTTCGCGAGAATCGCGCGCGCTTGCCACATAGCGATAAGATAACATGGTTAGAGCAAGTACATGGCAACACCGTTGCCACTTTGCCCACGCTATCTGTTGAAGCTGATGCCTCATTCTCTTCACGTTCGGCGCAATTTTGTGCGGTGATGACAGCAGACTGCGTACCGGTATTGATAAGCGATAATAGAGGAAGGGAAGTTGCAGCTATCCATGCCGGATGGAAGGGACTGGAAGCCACTATTATTGCTAATGCTGTAACGCACTTTTCTACTGACCCGTCGCAACTCATAGCGTGGATTGGCCCTGCCATTTGTGGACAGTGTTACGAGGTTAACGAAACGCTGGCCAACAAATTTTCTTATTACAAAAACTGCGTAACGCCAAAAAAACAAGCGGGTAAGTATCTGTTAGACCTACCTCACATAGCAAATCAGCAGTTAACACACCTTGGTATTAAACACGTTGAGCAAAGTCATTATTGTACCTATTGCCGCAGCGACTTGTTTTACTCCCATCGAAAAGCCACGCACAGCAATTACCAGGCTACAGGTCGAATTGTGAGTGTTATTGGCCTGCGTTAACTTTGCGCTCAATCAAGTTTTTCATCATCTTTGTCATTACTTACTTGAATCGTCATTCATAAGCTCCCATAAATAGACTATAAAGAAATATTCATTTTAAGGTTGAGGTTATGAGATTAGACAGATTTACCAGTAAATTTCAGCTCGCTATATCCGATGCTCAATCACTCGCATTGGGTCGAGACCATCAATATATCGAACCTGTCCACCTAATGACGGCCATGCTCAATCAGCAGGGCGGTTCAGTGCGACCATTGCTTGACCAAGCAAAAATTAACGTTAACGCACTGCGTTCTGCGTTAAGCCAGGCGATAGAAAGGCTTCCTCGCATTGAGGGTATTGGCGGTGAAGTCCAGTTAGGCAAAGACAGCGTTATCTTACTGAATATGTGTGACAAGATTGCACAGCAGCGCAAAGACGACTACATCACTTCTGAGATTTTTGTTGTTGCCGCCATAGACGATAAAGGTCGACTCGGTGAAATTTTAAGAAGCCTTAACGTGACCAAAGATATCGTAGAGGCAGCAATTGATGATATGCGCGGCGGTCAAACAGTTACCGACCCCAATGCTGAAGATGTGCGCCAGGCATTAGAAAAATTTACTACCGACCTTACCGAACGAGCGGAGCAGGGCAAACTTGACCCAGTCATCGGCAGAGACGATGAAATTCGCCGCACTGTTCAAGTGTTGCAGCGTCGTACAAAGAATAATCCGGTATTAATTGGTGAGCCAGGTGTGGGTAAAACGGCAATTGTCGAAGGCCTTGCACAGCGAATAATTAACGGCGAAGTTCCCGAAGGGCTTAAGAATAAGCGAGTTCTGTCTTTAGACATGGGAGCATTAATTGCTGGCGCTAAATACCGCGGTGAATTTGAAGAACGTTTAAAAGCGGTTCTTAATGAACTGTCGAAGGAAGAAGGACGAGTCATTCTCTTTATTGACGAGCTTCACACCATGGTTGGAGCCGGTAAAGGCGATGGCGCCATGGATGCAGGTAACATGCTTAAACCAGCGCTCGCTCGCGGGGAACTTCATTGTGTGGGAGCGACCACTCTCAATGAGTATCGTCAATACATAGAAAAAGATGCAGCATTAGAGCGCAGATTCCAAAAGGTATTAGTGGAAGAGCCAAGTGTTGAAGACACGATTGCTATATTGCGTGGCCTTAAAGAGCGTTACGAGCTCCATCACTCTGTTGATATTACCGACCCTGCTATCGTAGCGGCTGCAAGTTTGTCTCATCGTTATATAAGCGACAGACAGCTACCTGATAAAGCCATCGATTTAATTGACGAAGCCGCATCAAGTATTCGACTTCAAATAGATTCTAAGCCTGAAGATATGGACAGGCTTGAGCGTCGTATAATTCAATTAAAGCTAGAAGAGCAAGCGTTAGCAAAAGAGACGGACGATGCCAGTCATAAGCGCTTAGAAATGATAGAGCTTGAACGTGAGCAGGCGGAAACTAAATATGCGGCTTTCGAAAAAGTATGGCTTGATGAAAAAGATGCCATGCAGGGCACGCAGACAATAAAGTCTGAGCTCGAGCAAGCTAAATTAGATTTAGAGATAGCTCGTCGAGCATCCGATCTCAATCGTATGTCTGAGCTTCAATATGGGCGAATTCCAGAGCTTGAAGCTAAATTAGAGCACGCCGCTGAAAATGAAACCCGTGAAACCAAGCTTGTTAAGAACAAGGTAACAGACAACGAAATTGCAGATGTATTGTCTCGATGGACCGGCATCCCAGTATCTAAAATGTTAGAAGGTGAGCGAGATAAGTTATTGCGCATGGAAGATGTACTGCACAAACGAGTGGTAGGCCAAGAAGAAGCAGTGCACTCCGTATCTAATGCGATTCGTCGCTCTCGAGCAGGATTAGCAGACCCCGATAGACCAATTGGTTCCTTTTTGTTTCTAGGGCCTACGGGCGTAGGTAAAACTGAATTATGTAAAACGCTGGCCGGTTTTATGTTCGATACCGAAGACGCCATGATCAGAATAGATATGTCTGAATTTATGGAAAAGCACTCGGTTTCACGCTTAGTCGGTGCACCTCCTGGTTATGTTGGCTATGAAGAAGGAGGTTATTTAACCGAAGCCGTTCGCCGTAAGCCTTATTCAGTCATACTTTTAGATGAGGTGGAGAAAGCTCATCCTGATGTATTTAATATTCTGCTTCAAGTGCTTGATGATGGTCGACTAACAGATGGCCAAGGTCGCACGGTAGATTTTAAAAATACCGTAGTGATCATGACGTCTAATCTTGGTTCAGACGTCATTCAAGATAAGCACGATGAAAGCCAGTACGATGAAATGAAGTCGATGGTGATGAATGTGGTGGGCCAGCACTTCCGCCCTGAGTTTATAAACCGTGTTGATGACATTGTTGTATTTCATCCCTTGGGCAAAGAGCAGATAAAGGCGATTGCAAAAATACAGCTTGCATCATTAAGAGCGAGGCTTGCAGAGAAAGGGTATAAGCTCACCCTTACTGGCCGCGCAATGGACAAGCTAGCCGAAGCAGGTTTCGACCCTATCTTTGGGGCAAGGCCGCTTAAACGGGCGATTCAAATTCAAATAGAAAACCCGTTAGCGCAGCAATTGCTTTCAGGAGAGTTAGAGCCAGAGTCTACGGTTAAGATAGATGCCAACGATGAGAAATTGTTTATTGTGAATGAATAGGTAGCCGAATTTTTATTGAGTTAATGCTTTAAAAAAAACAGCTAAGCTAGCGCGGTAAACAACGAGCGGGTGTTGGTTAAACACCCGCTTTTTTGTGTCTGTATTTAATGGGCATCTTTGTGCTGAGGCGGTAGTATAGGAATTCATAAACAATGAAAGTGAAAAAAGAGCGGCAGTGAAAATAAACAGTATTATTGAACAGTTTCAAGGTGCGTTAGGTGATGACAGCGTGTCTGTAAACAGTAAAGTTACCGAGCACTACAGGACGGGCTGGCGTTCAGGCGGCGGTGATGCTATCGCTGTTCTTTTCCCTAAAACGCTTATGGAATATTGGGAAGCCCTTACAATTTGCGTAGCCGAAAAGTGCATTATTATCATGCAAGCGGCAAACACGGGGCTTACCGAAGGGTCTACGCCAAGTGGCAGTGATTACGATAGACCTGTAGTCGTCATCAACACATTAGCGATGAACGATATCGTTCTCATTAATAATGGTCAGCAAGCCATCAGCTTTCCTGGTGCGACTCTACACAAGCTTGAAAAGAAATTAGCACCATTGGGGCGGGCGCCACACTCTGTCATTGGCTCTTCATGTTTAGGAGCCTCAATAGTTGGGGGAATAGCCAATAATTCAGGCGGTGCACTGGTTAAGCGCGGTCCTGCGTATACTGAGCTATCGCTTTACGCCCATGTAGATAACAATGGCAAACTGGGGCTGGTCAATCATCTGGGCATTGAATTGGGTGACACGCCAGAAGACATAATTGCAAACCTTTCATCGGGCAATTTTGCGAAAGATAAAATACGGACTGATAAAAAAGCATCGGCCAGTGATTATGAAGAGATAGTACGAAATACTCACGCCGATACGCCTAGCCGCTTTAACGCAGACCCATCTCGTTTATTCGAGGCCAGCGGCTGCGCTGGCAAAATAGCCATTTTCGCTGTTGTTGTTGATACTTTTGAAGTACCTCAAGAAGAGCAAACCTTCTATATTGGCACTAATGATCCGTCGGTGTTAACGCAAATCAGACGGGACATGTTAGCTCAGTTCTCGCAACTTCCCGAAGTGGGGGAGTATTTGCATAGGGACATGTTCAACATTGCAGAAAAGTATGGAAAAGACACCTGCCTGTGTATTCATCACTTAGGTACAGCAGCACTTCCCAAATTATTTGCCGCTAAAGGCCGCATTGATGCGTTGCTTCGTCGTTCAACAGTGTTTCCTAACCTTTTAACCGACAAAGCAATGCAGCTGGCGGGTGGTCTTTTTCCTCAGTTTTTACCTAATTCTTTAACCCAATTTCGAGACCAGTACGAACACCATCTTATTCTTAAAATGAGTAATCAAGGAATAGAGGAAGCGAAGCGGTACTTAGGTAATCTTTTCG
The DNA here is from genome assembly GCF_057542855.1 of Alteromonas sp. 4NS20-0143. Lineage (NCBI taxonomy): Bacteria > Pseudomonadati > Pseudomonadota > Gammaproteobacteria > Alteromonadales > Alteromonadaceae > Alteromonas > Alteromonas sp. 4NS20-0143. The sequence continues at coordinate 6,873 of NZ_BAAJLR010000003.1, read as the reverse complement.
ATACAGAGAAGAGAGAAGGCGCATTTATTATTTGCAATAAAGAGGAAGCGTCGAAAGCTTTCTTGTTGCGATTTGCTGCTGCAGGCGCAGCCATGCGTTATCAAACTCTTAACGAAGATAACGTAGGAGAAGTATTAGCCCTTGATATTGCACTTAGGCGCAACGATGAAAACTGGCTAGAAAGCTTACCTGAGCATATAAGTCGGCATATCGATAAAGCCTTATACTACGGTCACTTTTTTTGCCATGTCTTCCACCAAGACTATGTACTGAAAAAGGGGGCCGATGCTCAGCAGGTTAAGGCTGACATGCTAGCGCTGCTCGATAATCGCGGAGCAAAGTACCCAGCTGAGCATAATGTAGGGCATCTATATGGTGCAGAGGCTACATTACAACGCTTTTATCAAGAATTAGACCCCACCAATACGTTTAACCCGGGGATTGGCAAAATGGAAAAACACGCCCGTAACTGCGCATGTTGCGGGTAGTGTTTGTTATATGTTTGTATTGAATCAGGTAGCTCTTAATAGAAATTTGTTAAGCCAAGCCAAGCCAAGCCAAGCCAAGCCAAGACAAGCCAAAGCGCTAAAGCGAGAGCTGAAAAGCGCGTAATCAGCGTTCTATTATAAGCTCTCTAACAGTGCCTTGGCTTTAGGGCGCATGAAAAATGGGCGCTCTACATTTACCGCATATTCCAACTCCTTTTTCGCTTCATCAATACGACCTAACTTGGCAAGGGTAAACCCAAGGTGATAGCGAATGTTTGGATCCTTTGCGTCTCTAGCAAAAGCGTCTCGCAACATTTGTAAGCTTTGTTCATAATCACCCCGCAGTGCTTTTATATGGCCGTAGGTATTTAAAATGCTTGCTGAGTTTGGTTGTAGTTCATAGGCTTTTTGCGCATAGTTTCTCGCGGTCACCAGCGACGCTTCTATACTCATTATCGCTAATCGATTGTAAGCTTCAGCTGGGTTTAAAAGGTTAGGCTCTTTGACGAGTTCTTCATAGAGAGCCGTTGACTCCTCAAAATCACGAATAAAAAACAGATACTGCGCTAGTAAATTTTTGGCTAGTAGATTGTTAGTGTTTTCTTCGACCATTTTACGGGCCGTGTTTAGAAAAACTTCGACAAACTGTTCGTTAAGAGCATAGTTATAAATAGCGATAAACGCTTGGGCAAAACTTGGATCAATTGCTAATGCGCGCTTATAGGCGTTAACTGCGGACTCGCTTTTGCCCAGGTTAGCATTAAGCCTACCCGTTAAGAAATGATAGACCGGACTCTGTTGCTGTTCCTTCGAAATATTGGCAAGTAATCGTTTTGCTTTATCATTGCTTTGCAAATCTAACAATAAACTGGCGTAGCGTAGGGTCACAAATGTATTGCTATTGGCAATTTCATAGGCTCTTGCCATAGCAGCCTCTGCTGCCTCGTTATTACCTATGGCTCGAACCTGCTCCATGTAAGTGATTAACTTACCGGCATCGTCGTTGATAAAGTTGCGGACAATACTTAGTGTTTTCTCTGCATCAGCTCGCTCGTTGGTTTGTATTTGTAAGGCTGCCTTGCGAAGAAGGTAGTCAGCGTTATCAAAGTCGTCTTTTAGCAGAAGATCTAAATGATACAGCGCACTTTTGGTGTCGCCTTGTTGCTGATATAAAGATGAAACTCGTTCTCTTGCCGCCATGTTTGATGGTGATAGCGTAAGAATATCGAGATAAATTTGTTTAGCGTTATCTAACTCACCTTCTTTTGACAGGTTAAATGCCTTTAGCATCAATGTTTCATTGTGCTGAGGGGATAGCGTCAATAGCTCTTCGATAAGCTCATTAGACTGCTCGACATTGCCTAATCTACTCTGCGTGGCGGCTAAATTGAATTTCGCTGGGAATAACGTGGGGTTTTGTTCCAGCGCTTTTTCAATATTGGTTTTTGCTTCTTCCAGAAGTCCCTGACGGATTAAAATGCCGGCCTTCAAGTTATACACTTCCGCTTCATCCGGAAATAGGGTACCAAGGAGTTCTGCGCCACTAAGAGCTTTCTCGAATTTTTCGGCTTGTAAGTTCATTAGTGAGTAGGTAAATAAGAAGCCCGCGTTGTCACGGTACGCGGGTAGATTGTCTTCTAATATAGAAAGCGCTTCTTCTCGTTTGCCCCTTGCGGCCATCAGCTTAATTTTGAAAAGCTGTAACTTGCCTTCGTTAGGGTATTTATATTCTAAGTTTTGCAGTAAACGTTCTGCTTTAAACGCTTTGTTTTGGCTAATAAATAGATTGCCAAGCATAAGCGCTGAATCGGGGTCTTCCATAAGCGCTTCCTGATGGCGTTCAAGAAGTAGTAGCGCTTGCTTATCCTGCTGCGTGGCCATATAAACCTGACTTAGCATCAACACTGCTTGCAGATCGTCAGGTTCTTTTTGCAGGTAAGTGGTGAAATCCTTAGCTGCGGTTTCCATATTGTTATTGAAAAAGTTAGTCAGCCCACTGATATACAGCAGCATTGGCTGTGAGGTAATAAGGTCTGGGTCTAACTGCGCCATAAACTCATTGAGCTCTTTTAGCTTTTCATTGTCTATTGCTTGCTTATTGTCTCTGCTTTGCAGCCAGCTATTGAGCAAAATAGCAAGAGGATCATTCGGTGTATCTTCGATAATCTCGTCAACAAACAGTTTAGCGGTGTCGTAGTCTTTAGCTTCTAAATAAAGATCTACAAGATTACGCAAAGCAATTGGATCGTCTCGATTAAAGGTTAATGCTTTCTGTAAGTGTGCAGTTGCCGCATCCTTGTCGCCCTGACGATAAGCGAGTTGGCCTTTCAATCGCCACGTTATCGCATTCTCTGGCTCTGCATTCATCGCTCTGTTGATAAGCGTCGACGCCTTCGTTAAATCTTCGTTTTGTAGAGCAATGGAGGCTAAACCGTTTATCGCAGGCACAAAGTTGGGGACGCGAGATAACAATGCGTTGTAATCTTTAAGCGCACAAGCTTCATCCTCTAAACGAATGCAAGCCGTGGCGCGAATAAGCAGCCATTCTTGTTCAGAGTCACCAGAGAGCTTGTCAAGTTCGCTAAAATCGACGATATCTTGGTATTTGTTCAAAAACAGCCAGGTATTTCCTAGGGGCTCAGCGACTAAATTGATATCGGCCCCCATCTCTAATGCTTCAACAAACTCTATTTCTGCAGCGGTAAGGTAACCATTAATAAGTAGGATTTCTCCCATCAGAATTTTAGCGGCTAAATTTTCAGGGTCTTTTTGTAGGCTATTTTTAAGATGTATATAGGCTTCGTCATATTCACTTTGATTGAACGCAGTTAACGCCTTTTCGTAATCTTCTGATGTTGTGGCAAAACCGTTCACTGTTAAAAAAGAGGTGGCGATGACAGAGAAGAGAGCGCGTTTAACAAAGCGCTTTTTATTATTAAACAAGTTCATAGTTACCTTTGGGTTTGCCTTACTCAAGCATAAAAATAGCATAAAAAAAGGTGGCCTAAGCCACCTTTTAAAGATACGTGTTTTTTAACTGTTTTAAAACAATTAAGCGCGACGTTTGCGTCTGTAAAGCACTAAACCAAGACCTAAGCTCATTAATGCAAGAGCACCTGGTTCGCTAACGTCTGTTGTGGTAGTAGGAGTGTTATCTACAGAAAATTCAAGTGCAGATAATTTAAACCCAGAACCAGATATATCAGTTTCGCTTGTTGTCGGGTCAAAGAAAGTGTTATACGCACCCACCAACCAATATTTGGCTTCAGTGAACGTAGTAGGGTAGGTTACCGAGTAATTTCCTTTACCATTTGTACTTGATGATATTTTAGTATGGAACACAGACGTGATTGCATCTGAACTCGCAATGTCCGTCCAAGTTGTCTGTTTCGAACTAGTGCCTTTAAAGATATCTGCGCTATCGAAACCGACGACAGTAAGTTGGTTTTCGTTTCCTGCACCCGTTAAGTATTTGAACGATGTGTCTGTAAGAGTCACATTTTCACTAAAAGAGAAAAGGACCATATCAAAGTCAAACTTTATGTCGCTTTGATTGTTATCAATTGTATGCCAGTCGTCCAAACCATTACCGTGGTCTTTGTTCCTCATCGCGTAACCAAAGTCCGCCCCTGAGTAATCAAGCCCGTTTTGCTGAATCACTCTGTCGTCACCATCATCATCAGACCAATTGGTATCTGCCCAGGTTGAATAGGAGACAAATATGTCTGAGCCATTAACTTGAATCGAACTTGAGTTCGCGTCAATCGATCTGTGTACACCCTGACCTATCATGTCGTAGCGATATTCTTCGATGTGTGAGTCTGTGGCTGACACAAGTGTTGGAGAGCTTAGCAGAATCCCTGCTATTAATACTGAATTCAATTTATTCATTGATGAAACTACCCTGATGGTGGAGCAAAATTTTTATACTACTATGCATTGATAAGCATATTCTGTGCCAGGGCGTATATTGCTGAATATATTAGCTTTAATTAATTTTAGGAAATATTGCGTAAAAAAAACTGACAAGTCGGACCTGCCAGCTTCATCCTAAAGTCTAAATGCGGGATGCCTTGCGTTTTCTACGCCACATAACAAGCAATCCTGATCCTAAGAGCAGTCCCGCTGCACTGGGTTCACTTACGGCTGTGGTTTCAGTAGTGGAAGGGGAGTCATTAACAGAAAAGCCTACGCCGGTGAGCTTAAACGCATCATCGTAAGAGTTACCGCCAATATCTCCAAACACTGTGTTGTAAGCACCGACTAGCCAATACTTAGCGGAGGCACTTAACCCAAATTCTGACGTGTATTTGAAATGTGAGTCGGTAGTATCATATTTTATAATGTCATACGATGACGAAACAGCGTTGCTGACAATATCGCCCCAAGTGTTCGACCCAGAAGATAATGTATCTATATTGTCGAGAGCAGCAACTGATACTTGTGAATCATTTTGATTGTACACCCAAGAATAACTTGCTCCCGTAAGTGATACCGCTTCGTCGAATGAAAACAGAATAAAGTCAAAATCTTGCCAATTTCCGTTTTTCGTATTGATATTGTCGATTGCGTGATCTGGAGAGTTTCTTGACGATTCCCAGTCGCTATTCGTTACACCATATCCATAGTAATTAGAAATTTTATAGCTATCTGCACCTACAACAATGTCATCGTTATATCCATAGGTATCAGACCATCCACTAATAGCGATATTAACTCCGCCAATGGAAATTTTAGACGAGGACGCATCAGTACTTTCAACCATACCGTGATCCACTAAATTGTAAACATTCTCACCTAGAGGAGAATTACATTCACTTGAAGCCTCTTTTGACGTCATATTGCAATGTGAATAGTTTTTGTTGTTGTGATTTCCTGCCATTGCAGCATTTATTGCCAGCAGGCCGGTCGTGAGGATAGACATCTTTATTATCGAACTTAACCGCATTTCAATTTTCCTATATAAATTGAGAGGGACAAGTTCTCTCTGCGCTTTGCGCGAGGAACTTCAACATGGTTCGGTAATGGTAGATGTATCAAGATGATTGTTCGGTATGCGTTCGCATACTCTGTTATCTGCAATTTAATCGCCTGCGATTTCTCTATTCCTATGCGCGGCGTGATATATATGAAATAATTAACAAATAAGTAAGCTAAATTATGAGGACCTATGTCTGAACAAAAGCGTAAAGGGATATACTTACTTCCCAATTTACTAACTACTGCGGGTCTGTTTTCGGGCTTCTTTGCGGTTGTTTCATCAATGAATGGTCGATTCGAGGCTGCAGCGGTCGCTATCTTTATTGCCATGATATTTGACGGTTTAGATGGCCGAGTAGCAAGAATGACAAACACGCAAAGCGATTTTGGAGCCGAATATGACTCTATGGCTGATATGGTGTCATTCGGTATGGCGCCAGCATTAGTTGCTTACAATTGGGGGTTAACTGAATTAGGAAAACTAGGTTGGCTTGCCGCATTTGTCTATGTCGCTGGTGCTGCCTTAAGACTAGCGCGATTTAATACGCAGGTGGGTATTGCAGATAAACGGTTTTTCCAAGGCTTAGCAAGTCCAGCAGCGGCTGCGGTAGTATCGGGCTTGGTATGGGTTGGTGTTGAATACGACGTGGTCGGTACAGACTATGGTCTTGTTGTTGCAGCCGTTACCGGTCTGGCTGGGTTATTAATGGTGAGTAACTTTAAATATAACTCGTTCAAAGAAGTGAATTGGCACGGCAAAGTACCTTTCGTTGCATTATTGTTAGTGCTGCTTATATTTGTTGTTGTGGCAACAGAGCCAGCGTTGGTTCTCTTTATAGTGTTTGCGCTTTATGCGCTCGCTGGTCCAATCAATACATTTAGAACGGTAGATAAAGTTACCTTGGATGATGTTGTTGGAGACCATGAAGAAGATGCCGACTTTAAAAATGAGTCTAGCAATACGAATACTCAGTCTAACGATGACGATAAGGTTACATAGACGGGAGATGTGTTAGGCGCAGTGAAAGCCGTGAAAACGACACGGTTTGTGTTAAACACAGATGAACGGTTATCGTTATTGACAATAAATAGACAAAAAGATTAAAAAGCGACCACTTGGTCGCTTTTTTGCTTTGTATTTTAAGAAGGCTATTGACGGCGGGCTAGAGATAAGTAAAATGCGCATCCGCTTCGGGGGAAAAGCAAAACGACTTACCCAGCTCTTAGCAAGAGAAGCAAGTCTCTACTAACCTCTAAGGCCAGTAAAGGCGGGAGTTTCGAAGTAACATTTCAGAAAATAAAATTTCAAAAAGTGTTGACAGCAAAAACTTCCAGCGTATAATGCGCACCTCACTCAAACGGAGTGAGTCACCAAGAAGCAACGGCTTACGGTGAGGTTGCAGCA